>CASDXP010000001.1 GCA_949285455.1 uncultured bacterium
TTTGTCAAAGAAATGACAAGGTAAATGCAACACATTTCTTAAAATGATAGAAAAGGACTAATAATTTTTTTTCGTTGCAATGAGTTTGTCACCTAACAAGCTAATAACTTTTAAATCTAATTACACGGTAATTGGAATTATTTACATCTAAAATAATAGAAGCAATTTGACTTTCATCTTCATTATAAGGGTATTCTCCTGGGGTAATCATAGCCTCAGAATTATTATTTAAACTACAATAATAGGAAAGTTCTGTATGCGATATAACTTTATCAATTTCAAAATTAGTGAATGTGTATTCTTGATAATCTAATTCATTTTCATCTACGGACGACAAAGAAATGTTCCGATAATCATGCGTTCTAGCAATCGATTGATCTTCGACAACGTTCACTCCATTCGCTTCTAAAAAAGTTGCTTCATCGATAGGAGAAATAATGAGATGATAAGTTCGATTATCTTCCGCTATTGAAGTTAAATCGCAAGCAACGAAATAATTGGTAAAACGATAAGTTTGTGACACCAATAACATCACTAATATCACCGAAAGGAAAATAGTAAAGATTAGTAAGAATAATCCTAGCGAAGAAAAGATAGCAATGTAGAAACCTAAAATAATATTTTTTGTCTTCTCTTTTAGCATAAACTTCTTCCTTGATTTCAGTATATATGAAATTTAAAAAAACGCTACTTGTAATAGCGTTCCATTACCTTTACTAAATTATAAATAATTTACTTCAATGCTTTTTCAATCGTTTCTTTTAATATTTCTAAACCGACTCGATCTTTGGAAGATGTAAAGATAATATCTAATTTATCGATATTATAAATATCCATGAGCATCTTCTTAGCTTTAGCTTTCTCTTGCTGATTAGCCTGATCTAACTTAGTGAACACTAAGCGATATGGAATGTGATTCGCTATTAAGTAATCGACCATCAATTTATCATCTTCGTTAATTCTTCTTCGAATATCTAAGAGCACGATAGCGAATTTTAATTTATCAGTTTTCTTAAAGTAATTATCCATCAAATGAGCGAACAATTTATAATGATTTTTATCGCGACTTGAAAAGCCATAACCTGGCGCATCCACTAAATAAAATTTTTCATCGATTAAATAATAATTTAATAAAGTCGTGTGACCAGGATTTTTCGAGACGAACGCTAAAGACTTTTTATTACATAGAGCATTGATGATGGAAGACTTTCCCACGTTCGAGCGACCGAGAAAAAGGACTTCCCAAAGTCGAGGCGATGGAAAGTCCATATCGCTTGCGACGCTTTTTATGAATGTTGCGTTCGCAAAATTGATCATTGTTTAATTGCCACCTGCAAGGCATCATCAACATTTTTCATGTAGATGATATTTAAATTATCAGTAACTTCCTTAGGAAGTTCAGCGACCATCTTCTTATTTTCCATAGGGACGATGATCGTCTTAATACCACTTCTTAAAGCCGCGAGAGATTTTTCTCTTAAGCCACCGATGGGAAGAGCGTTCCCACGTAAAGTTACTTCCCCTGTCATAGCGACGTTATTATCGACGGCTTTTCCAGTTAGACAAGAATAAATTGCGGTCGATATCGCCACCCCAGCACTTGGGCCATCTTTTGGAATGGCGCCTTCAGGGAAATGGATGTGGATATCGTTTTCAGCAAATAGCTTACTATCGATACCGTAACGTTTTGCGTTAGCCTTGACGTAATCTAAGGCGATCGAAGCACTTTCTTTCATCACGTCACCAAGTTTACCAGTGAGAATTAATCCACCTTTACCAGGGAAGTAATTGACCTCGATCGGTAAGATATCACCTCCAAATTGGGTGTAGGCTAAGCCGGTGACGACACCTACTTGGGCTTCTTTTTCTTTTTCTAAGGAATCAAATATTTCGACACCTAAATATTTTTTGACGGCTTCGACATCGACTTCGACATGCTTTACATCTTTATTAGTGAGCAATTCGACATCAATTTTACGAAGTAAAGCTGCGATTTGTCTTTCGAGTTCACGCACGCCTGCTTCTCTTGTATATCTTTCGATGATGTAAAGAATTGCTTCTTCTTTAAATGTTACTTGGTCTTCTTTTAAACCGTTCGCTGCGATTTGCTTTTTGACGAGATGGCTCTTCGCAATTTCACATTTTTCTAAAGTTGTATAAGAGGGTACTTCGATAAGTTCGAGACGATCACGAAGTGGTCCAGGGACATTTTCTAGATAGTTTGCCGTCGCGATAAATAAGACGTTAGAAAGGTCGTAAGGTTCTTCTAAATAATTGTCGTTGAAGGCAAAATTTTGTTCAGGATCTAACACTTCTAAAAGCGCACTTGAAGGATCACCTTTATAAGAATTGGACAATTTATCGACTTCGTCGAGAAGGAAGACTGGATTTATCGTTCCGCATCTTCTCATGCCGGCGATAATTCTTCCAGGCATGCTACCGACGTAAGTTCTTCTATGTCCACGAATTTCCGCTTCATCGCTAATGCCACCCAAACTCGCTTTGAAAAATTTTCTTCCTAAGGCTCTTGCGATACTTTTACCAAGAGAAGTTTTTCCGCATCCTGGCGGACCATAGAAACATAAGATAGGAGCTTTTAAATTACCCGTCATCTTTTTGACCGCTAAATATTCGATAATTCTTTCTTTGACTTTCTTAAGACCATAATGGTCTTCATCAAGTATTTTTCTCACGTTATCTAAATCGTCATTATCTTCGGTCTTTTGATACCACGGTACATCCATTAACGTATCGATATAAGATTTAATTAATGATGCTTCAAGCGTCCCTTGTGGCATAAGTTCATAGCGTTTTAATTCCGCTTTCACTTTGGCTTTGACATGCGCTGGATAAGGATTTTTTTCTAATTTATCTTTGATGCCTTCTTCCGAATTTTCCCCATCGACATCTTCCCCTAATTCTTTTTTGATAGCTTTAAGTTTTTCTCTTAAGAAATATTCTTTCTGCGTTTTTTCAGTCGATTTTTGAATCGATTGGGCAAGATTACGATCGATTTCAGAAATTTGTTTTTCTCTTTCAAAGAAAGCGAGCAGTAACTTAATTCTTTCTTCGACGTCCGCGGTCGCAAGAATTTGTTGACGTTCAGCGTTCGTCACGTTTTCTAAGTAATTCGCGATCATATCTGTCACTACTGAAGCTTTTTGGGTACGTGAGAAATTGAAAGGGAAATTACGTGGGAATTTTGGTCCACCTTGACCCGCTAGTTTGATAAGTTCATCAGCGAGATGTTTGAACGCTACTTGGGTATTAGGGCTATCTTCATTGATAGGAAGAATCGTTTCCCCACTACAAGCGTAGAAATTTGACGTCTCGTTTGGAAGGTAAACTTTTTCAATTTTAAAACGACGTAACGGTTCAAGTCTAACTCTGACGTAACCTTTATCTTTCACTTGGGTAAGAGAGACGATACGGCATAACGTTCCGACATCGTAAATGTCATCTTGACTTGGCATATCGACATCGAAACTTTTTTGTGAGACGCTCACGATGAGCGAATTTTCAATCTCTTTAGCTTTCAAGACCGCATTCATCGAAAAGTCTCTGCCAGCTTCGACTGTTTGAACGTTTCCGTCTGGTAAGATAACTAAACCTCTCGTCACGAGGAGCATCAGATCCATGTGCGTTGGGTTTAAGTCGTCTAAAATGTTAGTGAGGTTTTGTTCACTTGCCATATTTGCACCTCCTTTTATTAATTTAATAAATAAGATTAATCATTATGGGCGAATAAGAAATCTTCGATACGGCGCGTACGAATATTTTGCGTGAAGCGTTCCATATCTTTCGTGAGTAATTCTTTTACTTTATTGAATTCCATCTTGTAAGCATCTGCAATCTTAGCGATTTCAAAATCGATTTCTTCCGGCGTAACTTGTAATTCTTCTAGTTCAGCAACTTTTTCCATAATTAAGACAGTGCGAATATTTTTATCCGCTTCTTTTCTTAAAGTCTTATCTAATTCTTCTTCGCTTTGACCAGTGATGGAAAGATATTGTTCAAGATTCATGCCACTTTGAGCCGCTTGACGGGCTAAATTATCTTTCATCGCATGCACTTCTTCATCTAAGACTTCGTCTTCGATATTCATTTCGCTATCCTTGATGATAGCATCGATGAGTTTTTCCCAATAAGCACGACGGACATCTTGTTCTTTATGGCTACGAAGATGTTCTTCTTCATATTTTCTTAAGCCAGCAAGATCTTCGACACCCTTGATATCTAATTCTTTGACGGATTCGTCATTAAGTTCAGGAATCTTCTTCGCTCTTACTTCGTGCACTTTGACTTTGAAAGTTGCAGCTTTACCTTTTAATGAATCGATGTATTGTTCAGGGAAAGTGACGTTAACGTCAAGTTCATCATTAGCTTTCTTTCCGACGAGTTGTTCTTCAAAACCGGGGATGAAAGAATGTGAACCAAGTTCTAGACTATAATTTTCCGCTTTACCGCCATCGAAAGGTTTACCATCGATAAAACCTTCGAAATCGATGACGACTGTATCGCCCATTTCAGACGCTCCATCTTTTAAAACGAGTTCAGCGTTTTGTTCTAATCTAGCTTTCATCGCGTTTTCAACTTCTTCAGGCGTCACTTTCACTTCTTCTTTACCTAAGTGATGATCTTTATATTGGCCAAGTTTTACTTTTGGTGCGGTAATGATATTAAATTTCAAAGTTAAATCGTCATCGCTAAGTTTGGTCACATCGACGCTTGGACGAGTGAAGGGACGAAGCTTTTCTTCATCTAAGACTTCTTTAAAGACGCTCGGAAGTAAAGAATTGATGGCTTCATTGAAGAGTTGACCTTGATCGATATGTTTCTTCGCTACTTCCGCAGGCACTTTACCTTTTCTAAAGCCTTTGACGTTCACGTCTTTCGCTAATTTTTCTAAAGCCTTTTCTTGGGCTTTCTTCCACGTTTCCTTATCGACTTCTACTTCGACTTCGAAACGTGATTCTTTAATTTCATTGACTGTTCTTTTTGACATATTTTATGCCTCCTTTGACGTCTATCACTATAAGACAAACAAAAAAGGAAGCGAAGTAAAACTAGCATTTTGTTGAATTTTTATATTTTAAGAGAGTAATTCTTCTTTTAATTTCGCAACTATTTTCAATTGTTCTTCGTTCATCTCATTATTTTTTAAATTGAATAAAGATCGGGAAATATAATTAATTAAATTATAAAGTTCATTTTCTTCCAATAAATCTTCATCTAAAAAATGTAAGTAAAAATATCTTTTAATCAGTTCTTCGTTAATGTTAGAAACACCGATATCTTTCATCTCTTTTCGATTGATTTTTAAAACTTCTTCAAGATAAGAATGAGAAAGATTAGGATTGAGTTTAGAAGTTAAGTTAATTTCTAAAATCTTATCTTGATAATTTATTTTAATAAAACCTTGATTATTCTCATCTTCAAATATCGCAAGGACGATAAGTTTTTTTAAACTATCATCCCACTCTTTTCCTAATAAAATTTCTTCTAACTTACTTTTATATGAAGGAGTGAGTCGATTTTTCGCTAAGGCGGAGATAGCTTTATAACGTAATTTATCTTTGCTTGCATTCAAACCTTCTTCTATTACTTCCATTGGATTTTTATCTTTATCTTTCATCTTTGAATAAATCATCTTCTTCAAATTCATTAAAGTGTCTAATAACGAAATAGAAATGTAAGGTAATTCTCTTATTTCTTCGATAGCTTCTAAAGCCTTAACGTAATCCTTATTAACTAAGAAAGATTTGATGTAAATATTTAAAAAATATTCATCGCCCTTCACTAAGAAATCGTAGAGGTGAAGATGGGTGAGATTTTGAAAATCGATGAAATTATGTAATTTATAAAACGCAAGTGCACGAAAATAAAGTTTATCTATATCTTTAGAATCATTGCTAAGTTTGATCACTTCTTCATATTTTTCTTGATTAAATAATGTTTCAACTTTATCCATAACGAGTTAATTATAACAATTTTTACATCAAAAAAATGAAGAAAAGAAGTAATCCTAATCCACATTTTTTAAATAATTACGAATAAGGAAAACACAAAAATAAGGAAAAGAATAAAGTTTGTTTTCACATTTTATGAGCGAATATTTGAAGTTTCATCACATTTTATGAGGGAATAATTGGCGTTTTCTCACATTTTATGAGGGAATAATTTCAAAAAATAGCGATTTTTTTAGATTTTCTTTATTTTTTAACATTATTATTTATAGTGTTTATTTTCTAATTATATTTAATTCAATTTTTAGTCCGAAATAAAGAAAAAAGACTTGAATGATTCAAGCCTAATTTTTCTTTTCTAAATGGCGCCCTCAAAGCGACTCGAACGCTTGACCTACGGCTTAGAAGGCCGTTGCTCTATCCAACTGAGCTATGAGGGCACAAGCAATATTATAAAGAAACTATGAAAAATTACAACATTTCATCGAGTTTATCTTTCACGCGCTTCGCTACATCTTTAGGAACGAGTTGGGCAATCTCTTCTAATGATGACTCTTTAATCTTTTCGACGCTTCCATAGACGCTAAGAAGTTTCATCTTTCTTTTTTCTCCTAACCCTTCGATATCATCTAACGGGCTAGCAAATAAAGATTTAGCTCTTCTTTGATGATGAAAGCTGATAGCGAAGCGATGTACTTCATCTTGCATTCTTACTAATAAAAAGAATAATTTTTGTTCATTATCCAAAGGATAAATCTTCTCATTAACGTCCACTAAACCTTTCGTATTATGGTGATTATCTTTATATAAGCCAAAGACTGGGATATTCACTTCTAATTCTCGTAGAACTTCTTTCGCTGCTTTAATTTGATTAACTCCACCATCCACTAAGATTAAATCGGGGTAGGGTTTATTTTCTTCTTTTAATCTACGATAACGACGATAGACTATCTCTTTCATAGAAAGAAGATCATCTTGTCTTTTAAAATTTTCTAAATTGTATTTACGATACATCTTCTTCTGCGGTAAGCCGTTGATAAAACAAACCATCGCTCCGACTGGCTCATCACCTTGTAAATGTGAGTTATCGAATAATTCGATGCGATTAGGTGAAGGAATATGTAATAATTCTCCTAATTTTTCTATGAGCGATAAATTATCATCCTCTAATCTTGCTGTCTGAAAATGTAAAATTAAACCTTCGACGGCGTTTTTTTGAGCCATGAGTAAAATATCTAAAAGTTTTCCACTCTGTGGATGAATAATTTTAGTTTCTTCATAACTTGCTTCTAACTTCGTTTTAAGTATGTCATCGCCGATGATAATTTCACTAGGTAATTCGTTATTTTGATAATATTGTTCAATTAAAGAAGAGACATCATCATAGACATCAAAAATAAGAGCGGAAGTAAATGTATTTTTACCTAATAAAATACCTTTTTTATAAGTTAAAATAGCGATGGTAACATAGCCTTCTTTCGATGAAAATGCGATGACGTCACGGTCGACTCGATCATTCATTTCAACACGCTGAATATCATTCGTGTGGTCGATAGCTAAAATCATCTTTTTAATACGATTCGCACCTTCGAAATCTAAGTTCGTAGAAAGTTTATTCATCTTCGCTATTAAAGCTTGCTTTTCTTCTTTATTATCGCCATTTAAAAAACGTTTAATTTTCGCTACTAAATCATCGTAAATTTCGCTATTAATATCGTTGATGCAAGGTGCAAGACATTCACACATATGATAATATAAACAAGGCTTTTTAGGTAATTTTTGGCACTTTCTTAGTGGAAAGATAGTATTTAATATATCGATCATTTCATAGCAACTTGTCGAATTTGGAAACGGGCCAAAATAGACGCTATTCCGATCATCTTTTTTCCTTGCAATTCTTAGGTATGGATCCTTACTTTTTTTGATAGCAATATAAGGATAATGTTTATCATCTTTTAATAAAATATTGAATTTAGGATAATGCGTTTGAATAAGGTTTAATTCGAGTATTAAAGCTTCTTTTTCGCTACGCGTTACGATCGTTTCAAGGTCTTCTATTTCACTTACCATCTTCATCACTTTCCCTACTTGGGGACGTAAGAAATATTGGCTTACTCGATTCTTTAAATTTTTAGCTTTGCCGACGTAGATAATATGATGAAATTTATCGTACATCAAATAGACGCCAGGACTAGTTACTAAGTTATGTATTTTCACTTTGAGATTAGCGTTCATATCTTCTTTATTTTATCACAATTAATATTTTAATTATTAAATTTAGTGTATTATATTTATTATCCTATGTATTCACTTAAATTAAATGCTGCAGAAATAACGAAACTTGATGAACTTTACCGTCCTTTTCAAGTGAAAGAAAATCTTCCTGATTACGTCATTACCTCCTATCAAGATAAAAACTTTAAAATCGATGTCTATATCGAAAAGAAATCTTTACATAGCGTAAATTTCTACGGTAAAGATGCTTATAAAATTGCTCGAATGTTCGATCCTAATCTAAAGGAAGAAACTGATGAAAAAGATGCTTCCAACAAATTAGTGTATTCTTTAGATTCTCAAATCGGTTCCGACGAAGTCGGAGCAGGTGATTTTTTCGGACCTCTCATCGTCTGCGCTGTCCACCTTACGAAAGAAGACATTCCTCATTATATGGAATTAGGTTTTAATGATTCTAAAACTTTAGATGACCGTAAAATTCTTAAAATCGTTCCATCTATTTTAAAAGATGTCCATTATTCCTTGTTAGTTTTAGATAATAAAAAATATAATGAGATGTACGAAAAAGGTTATAACTTGAATAAATTAAAAGCTTTATTGCATCATCGAGCGCTACTTAATTTAAGTAAAAAATATCATCTAAACAAGAATATTTACGTCGATAAATTTTGTAGCGAAGAGTTATTTTATCGTTACGTGAAAGACGAAAAAGAAATTTTAAAAGATATTACTTTTAAAGTGCATGGTGAAAGTCATTATCCTAGCATCGCTATTGCGTCTTGCATCGCTAGATATGCCTTTTTAAGATACATGCAAAAACTCGATGATAAATATCAAATGCATTTCCCTTTCGGTGCTTCATTTGAAGTCATACAGGCTGGAAAAGAATTTATCAATAAATTTAGTTTAGATGATTTAAAAGACGTCGCTAAGCTGCATTTTAAGACGCTTAACGCCATTTTAGAGGTCAAATATTTATGAAATATAAATATCTTTCTTTTCTTAGCGTTATTCCTCTTCTTTTCGGCTGCGCTACTGAACCACAAGATTTACCAGACGATGTCAATATTTTTATCGATTCCCCCGCTAAAACGTTAACGAAAGGTCTCAAATATCAACTTGATTATCATCTCGATGGTTCTTATGACGCTGATGACCTTTCTTTTTCTAGTTCGAATGAAGATGTGATGAATATTTCTTCCACTGGTGAAATTAAAGTATTAAATGAAGGAAGTTCCACCATTACTTTATCTTATAAAGAAAAAAGTAAAGATATAATCTTTAATGTCGAAGAAAAAGAAATTAATCAAGCTTATTTAGATTTAGTGAATGAAAGTAAGAAGACTAACGCTACGCTAGTAAGTGATGATGCAAGTGCTCCACTTCTTACTTCCATCGATGTTAGTTATCCACAAGGTGAAGCAAAAAATCCTTTGAGTCACGAAGAAGTAGAAACGATTGAAATAATAAGTATCGAGCAACCCATCGAATATGGCGATGCCTTCTTAATTATGTTAGATGATATTTCGATCGTCATGGACGTCGGAAATTTTGCTAGCGAATATTACGATGATGGAACAAATTATGGTCAATATTTAAGTGAAATTTATGAAACTTACGTTCCAGATAGAGAATTAGATGTCTTAATTTTAACTCATCCTCACGCTGATCATTACGGTGGCTGGCCAGCGCTTACAAATAGTTTTGATAAAATTAATTACATCTTCGATTATGGTTACGATGAAGCAAGTGCTTACATCGATAACGTCCGATTAAATTATTTTGCTAAAGGTGCGAAATATCGTTCAATTTACGATGTGACGCATGGAGTTGATAATTTATCTTCAAGATTTTATCTTGCTCCGAATGCTTTCATCGATTGGATCGATACTGGTCTATATAATCCAGTTCTCACCTCTTCTTCTTTATATAGCGATGAAAATGTCACTTCTATCGTCGGCATATTAAATTTCAATAATTTCTCTTTCTTATTTAATGGTGACTTACAAGGAGAGGCAAGTTACGGTGATTCTGGAATCGATGGCGAAGCTTCTTTACTAGAAATGAATGAAAATAATCCAAACTTCCATCAAGTCAGCATGTTAAAAGTCGCTCATCACGGTTCTTATCTTGCGACCACTTATCCTCTACTCAATAAATTGAATCCTCAAATCGCTATCATCTCAGCAGGTAGACCCGCGAGTGATGAAAGTTATGCTGGAACGTATGGTATCTGCGCTGGTCATCCGCACGATCAAACGATCGAAAGATTATACAATTATCAAAATAGAAGGGAAACGGAAGTTTATCTAAATTATTTAAACGGTACAACTTCTTTTATCAGCGATGGTCTCACTAGCGTCTACATGCACGGTTCACCATTAAAAAGCGCCCCTTACGGCGCTTGGAATAGCGAAGTTAGCTATCAAATTGGTGATGTGACCGAAATGTTTAACGAAGTTAAAGATACTTTATATTATTCGACCTGCGTCCTCGGACTTTAATTTATTTAAAACTTCTGAAAATTCTTTTGGAAGTGGAATTTTAAATTCCATCAACTTTTCATCTTTTGGTCTTTTAAACACTATCTTATAAGCCACTAATAGTTGGCCGTTTCCGTACAATGAAGATTTTCCTCCATATAAATCATCGCCGACAATCGGATGATCGATGAAAGCAAGATGTGCTCTTAATTGGTGCGTTCTCCCTGTCTTTAAATCTAAGTTTAATAAAGTGTAATGCGAAAATCTTTCGACTACTTCATAATAACTAATAGCGTTTTTACCATCCGCTTTCACTTTCATTCTAAGTCTATTCGCCGGGTCTCTACCTATCGGGGCATCTATTTCACCTTTATTATTTGGAAATGTTCCTTTCACTAAAGCTAGATAACTTCGATGCATAGCGTGATTTTCTAATTGCTTCGCTAAATAAGTGTGCGCTTCATCGTTTTTAGCGACGAGTAATAAACCCCACGTATCTTTGTCGATACGATGGACGATACCGGGTCTAAATTCGCCATTTAAAGAAGATAGATCTTTCGCATAATGTAAAAGTGCGTTCACTAAGGTATGAGCATAATTCCCTGCGCCTGGATGGACTACTAAACCTTTAGGTTTATTAATCAAAATTAAATCTTCATCTTCGTAGATGATATCTAAAGGAATATCTTCGGCGAGAAGTTTGTTGTTCACTTCATCTAGCAAAGTTAAATCGACTGCTATTTCATCATTAACTCTTACTTTGTAACCACTTTTTGTCGGTTTATTAAAAACGAGAACTTCCCCTTTTTCTATCGCTACTTGTGCCTCTTTTCTTTTCACGTCTAAAACTTTACTTAAATAGACGTCGAGACGTTCTTTAGCATATTGTTCACTGACCGTTAGATTCTTCTTTATTTTCTTCATCGTTAATTTCTAATTCTTTCGAAACTTTTTCTTCTTCCAATTTTTTCTCTAATTTGGAAATTTCTTCTTGCGATAAAATAGCTTTTTTATGTCCTTTATTTTCGCTTGCGGCTTTCATTTCCTTCGGAGCCTTCTTCTTTTCTTCTAAATATTCTTTAATCCATTCGACGATGAGATAGATGACGATGATGATGATAGCGACGACAAGATAAGAATCCGCTAAATTGAAGACTGGGAAGAAATAAGAACCAAATTGGAAGCCGATCCAATCGATGACACCTTTTGGATAAAATGTACGATCGATGAGATTGCCAAACGTTCCCGCTAAAAGCATAGCGAGCATCGCTTTCCAAAATTTATTAAGTTTTTTAAATTTCCAAACGTAGACAGCGATGATAATAGCGGAAGCAAGCCAAGAAACAACTGTCAAAATAATTCTACCCGTCTCGCCACTAAACATACCCCAGGCCATACCCGTGTTATAGGTTAAAGTGACGTAAAGGAAATTAGGAATAAGATAGATTTGAGTGCCTTCGCTTATGTAAGCTTGACATAATAATTTAGTTATTAAGTCCACTAGAAAAAGTAAGACGAAAAGCCAGATGAATGATAGAAAGAACCAAATACCGTACTTTTTAAATTTATTTTTCATCGCTTTGTTCCTCTAAATTTTTAATGACTTCGTAACAACGATCACAAACTTCGTCTTCGCCAACTTTATGCATGTGTGAAGCCTCTTCATAATTCCAGCATCTAAGACACTTATGACCAGCATGCTTTTCGACTTTAACATAGCTCACTTCGCCTTTTTCTAGGCCGTTTGAAACTTCCACTAAGGTGACGTTAGAGACGATGAAAAGTCTCGCTAGTTCTTTTTCATCTAATTGTTTTAAAGCTTCATTTAACGTCTCGTTTAAGACATGAATTGTTAAGTTCGCTTCTTGTGAAGAACCGATGACCCCTTCTTGACGTTTATTTTCTAACACTTTTAAGACGTCATCGCGAAGCGCTAAGAAAGAAGAATAAAGTTCATCTAATTTAACGCTCGTTTCGATAGCGGTTGGATAAGTTAGATAAGTCGGATTATCAACTTTTCTTCCGGGGAGATATTTATTCACTTCATACATCGTAAAAGGTAAGATGGGGTTAAGTAGACGCATGGAAGTTTCTAATACTTCATAAATTACTTTTTGTACCATGAGACGGCGCTTAGAATCTAAAGGTTCACAATATAAAATATCTTTTGTAATATCTAGGTAGAAGGAAGACATATCGAAACTTAAGAAATTTAAAATCTTGGCCATCCCACTAGCGAAATCGAAACGTTTCATCGCTTCGACAAAATCGTTTTGCACACGATGGAACTTGTTTAGAACAAGTTTATCGATGAAATAATCACTTTCTTCCTGCACTTTATGAGGATCGTAAGCTAGACCATCTAACGACTCATTTAAATTGCCGAGTAAGAATCTAAATGTATTTCTTAACTTACGATAAACTTCGCTACTTTGTTTGATAATATTATCGGAGATGCGCATATCTTGGTCGTAACTAATCGTCGAAGTATATAGTCTTAAGACATCTGCACCATAGATGTTAGCAATTTGATTAGGATCGATGCCGTTACCTAAAGATTTTGACATCTTTCTTAAATTTTCATCCATCACCCACCCATGGGAGATAACTTGTTTGTAAGGTGCTTCTTTTTGCGTAGCGACGCTGATGATTAAAGAAGAATTGAACCAACCACGATATTGGTCACTTCCTTCTAAATATAGATCAGCTGGAAATTTTTCCCCTTGTTCTTTTAAAGTGTAAGCGAAAGAAGAACCGCTATCGAACCAAACATCCATAATATCTTTTTCTTTGTAGAAATTAGCGTTTGGAGAATGGACATTTTTATAGCCTTCTGGTAACAATTCTTTCGCGCTCTTATCGAACCAAACATCCGAACCATATTCATCGAATAATTTAGCGATATGTTCGAAGACATCTTCATCGATGATAGGCGTATCATCTTCGTTGTAGATAATTGGGATAGGTACACCCCAAAGTCTCTGTCGAGATATGCACCAATCGGAACGGTCTTTAATCATATTGCTCATACGAAGTTCGCCCCATGCTGGTTTCCATTTCACATCTTTGATAGCTTCTAATAATTTTTCTTTTAGAGGTTCAATTTTAAAGAACCATTGTGGCGTCGCTCTAAAAATGAGCGGTTTTTTCGTCCTCCAATCGTGAGGATAGGCATGGCTAAATTTATTCGACGCTAAAAGTAGGCCTTTTTCTTCTAACATCTTCAATACGATCGGATTTGCGTCTTCGTAGAACATGCCCGCAAGTCTAGGACCAACTGAATCATCAAATTTACCTAAAGAATCGACTGGACAATAGATAGGTAAATGATATTTTATAGAGACGACGTAATCTTCTAAACCATGTCCTGGAGCGGTATGAACTAAACCAGTGCCAGTTTCGTTTGTGACATGTTCACCGACGATGACTAGCGATTCTTTTTCATCGTAAAGTGGATGGACGCAAGTGATGCTTTCTAATTCGCTACCTTTGTATTCTTTTACTAATTTCATCTTACCAAGATGAAGTTCTTCTTTTAATCTTTCTTCAAATTCTTTTAAGATGACGATGCGCCCGACATTTGTCTCATATAGACCATAGACGAAACGCGGGTGAACAGAAATGGCTAAATTAGCAGGAATAGTCCAAGGCGTCGTCGTCCAAATGATAAGTTTATCACCTGGTTTTAAAATATTTTTACCGTCTTTCACTTCGAAAGCCACATAGATGCTATAAGATTCGACATCATAATATTCGATTTCTGCTTCCGCTAAAGCGGATTCGCTCGATGGTGACCAATAGACTGGTTTAAATCCTTTATAGATGTAACCTTTTAATGCCATCTTAGCAAATAATCTAATTTGCGTAGCTTCATAATGCTTTAATAGCGTCAAATAAGGATGATCGAAATCTCCTACTACCCCTAATCTTTTAAACTGAGCTTTTTGAATTTCTACTTGGCTTAAGGCGTAATCGTGGCAATGCTTACGAAATTCGCTTGCAGGCATATGTTTACGATCGACGCCAGATTTCGTCACTTTAACTTCGATTGGTAAACCGTGCGTATCCCATCCTGGTTTAAAAGGTGTGTAGAAACCAGACATATTTTTATATCTTACGATAATATCTTTTAAAATACGGTTGACCGTCGTTCCGCAATGAATTGCCCCATTAGCGTAAGGTGGGCCATCATGCAAAACGAACGATAAATCTTTATTTTTGTTCGCATTCATCTTAGAAAAAAGATGATCATCTTCCCATTCTTTAAGATAGATTGGCTCTTTTTTCGCTAAGTTGCCTCGCATCTCGAAGTCCGTGCGTGGCATCTTCAATGTCTTCTTCAATTCCATAACTACTCTCCTTTAAAAATAAAATGAAACGTCCCACCTAAGGACGCTTCATGACTTGCGCGGTACCACCTTAGTTCTATAAAGAACATTCTTTATAGCTCTTGTCTAGTTTATAACGGAACTACCCGGATTGCTTACTCATATTTCAGCTTTCAGCTCGGAAGTGATACCTCTTAAATAATCTACGTTAGGCTTTCACCATCCCTAACTCGCTAAGAAGGTAAATTTAAGAGGCGTGTCTTCTTTTTTGCGCCATTAAGATTATAAATAAAATTAAGAACGAGGTAAATCTTTAAAATAGCGTGGAAGAATATCTTCTTCCTCCTCTTGAACTTTCTCTTCGACTTTAGCATTATCGTCAAGCCCTAGAGTGACGTTATTATCATTAGTGTTATTCGTCACATTGACGTAAGGTTTAAGCGGCGCTTGATATTTTGGTACGTCAGTGAAATCGATATCTTCGATGAAATCGCTAGCGATGACGCTGACAAGAATTTGATCTTCAAGTTCCGAATTGATGCTCACACCAAATAAGACGTTGATGCCGCTACCGGCGGCTTCGACTAAACGATTGACCGTCTCTTGGGCTTCGTAAAGAGAAACTTTCGCTCCGCAAGTGACAGCAATGATCGCTCTTCTTGCCCCGCTAATAGAAGTTTCAAGTAACGGTGAATTGATCGCACTTTGCGCTGCATCTTGTGCACGATTTGGTCCTTCCCCAACACCGAAGCCGATGAGTGCTACTCCACTATCTTTCAAAGTTCTTTTGACGTCAGCGAAGTCCAAGTTGATGATAGCAGGCATCAAAATTAAATCGGTGACAGTTTTGACAGATTGGGCTAAGACACGATCAGATTCGGAGAAAGCGTCGCTAATGTAAGCATTACCGTTCACCATAAGCAATTTATCATTGCTTACGACGATGATAGCATCGACGACCGCTTTTAAATTATTTAAACCTTCGACTGAATTAGCAATTCTTTCTTTTCCTTCGAAAGTGAATGGACGAGTGACGATAGCGATGACGAGCGCGCCAGCATCTTTAGCAATCTTTGCGATGACAGGTGCGGCACCAGTACCAGTTCCACCACCCATCCCAGCGGCGATGAAAACCATATTTGCCCCTTCGACGATTTTTTTAATATCATCCGCGCTAGCTTCCGCTGCCATCTTACCGACGTTAGGATCACCCCCAGCTCCTAAACCGTTGGTGATTTCTTGGCCGAGAATTAAACGATTTTTCGCACGCGAAGTCGATAGAGCTTGCTTATCCGTATTAGCGACGAAAAATTCGACGTTAGAAATATTATCATCAATCATGCGATTGACCGCATTATTACCGGCTCCACCAACACCGATGACGATGATGCGAGCAGCGGGTTCGAAATTATCTAAATTATAAGCATCCATCTAAGTAATTCCTCCTAAAGTTCATCTTCCATTTCACTATATGATTTATTTTCGCTTCCCTTACGATTCAAAGGCGAAACTCGAATTCTTTCATCTTCTAACGTCCCACGATAAATTGAAGCAGCTTTGATAAGACCTAAACAGTTGAAGTAAGATGGGTCTCTTGCCCCAAAGGAAGTTGGGATGATAGCTTTGACGACGTTATCTTTAAAAGCTTTAGAGAAATATACTTCGATACCGTTAAGTAGGCTACACCCGCCACTTAAGAGTAATGGAAGTAAATAATAACGTTCGTCATATTCTTTAAGTAAGACGTTCAAAGCAAGTTTGATATCATTCGTGTAAGTAGCGAGCCAACTTTCGACCGCTTCTTTAAAATCTTTTAGATAAATATCCCTAGTCAAATTATTTTCTAAGATAGAAATATTAGGAGAAATAGGACTATGATCATCACCATAAAGTTCTTTTAAATCGTTCGCAACTTTAAAATCGAGATGGAATTTATCAGCGAGGAAACGGGTTAAATCATCCCCACCTTTAGCGATGTAAGTCGAAGCGAATAGACGGGATTTATTTCCCATGAGAGAGATAGTCGTAAGATTTGCCCCCATATCGATAAGTAAGTAATGATCTGGGATATCTTTATACGTTTTTAAAAGTTCTCCTAAGGCGTAAGGTGTGACCATGATACGCTTCACACGTAAGGAAGCATTTTCGCAAACTTTTAAATAACCATCGATAATATTTTTAGGTAAAGTATGCACTTTTGCATTTAGCGCGAGTGAATTAGAAACTTTACCAATGGGTGGAGTATAAAATACTTGGTCGTGATCGAGGATGAAAACATCAGGAATAATATCCACTATTTGGTCGACCGTCTTCACTTGCTCTTTTTTTACGAGCGAGATGACGTTAGTGATATCGATGCGAGAAATGCGTCCATCATCGCTTACGACGTTCGTCACTTTATCATTTTGATAGACTTCTAGACCAATAGGCGGTAGACCGAGAACGACTTCCGAAATATTGATTTTCAATTTTTTCGATTCATCTTTAATGTTCGCTAAAGTCTTAAGGACGTCGCTTACTTTTTCAAAATCTCTTATCTCCCCATCGATGATAGCCCCTTCTAAAGGCAGCGTCGAAGAATAGACGACGCACACTTCGTCATCGATGACGTAACCGACGATTAGCTTCGCGGCTTTGGACGTAATTTCTAAGGCAGCAATTGGTCTATCCATAATTTTCTATATAAAAATTATAGACTTTTGCTAGCCCTTAGACAACACAATTTTATAAACTTATGAAAATATATGAAAAAAACTACTAATTATTTACTAAAATATTAAAAAAGGCTGTGGGAGAGAATGCACAGCCTTCTAGTCAAATTCTTATTAGGTTAAGGTTTAGAATATGTTAATTAGAGGGAAAAGTTATTATTTTGTAGCTTAACAATAATAAGAATCTACATGCATGCTGAGTTCGTTTTGAGTCTTATCATCTGTCACTTCTTTTTGTTCGTTATCAGCCTTAGCGGCGTTCACTAAGGAGACGGAAACAGGAAGGACGACGGAAAGAGAAAAAGCCGAGACGAAAGCGAAAGCCACACCAATTTTACGCATACGGTAATAGCCAGCTTTATGATTAAATTTCACTAATTTGTCTTTCATAGTTTTTCTCCTTTCCTAGGTTAAATATATTTAACCAATACGTTCGATGATACGAAGTTTTGCACTGCTCGCGCGGTGATTAATATCAATTTCTTCTTCTGATGGTTCGATAGCTTTCTTATTGACTAGACGGAATTTAGGTTGCTCTAGTTTTTTAGGATCCATCGGAGGAGAATTCCTATCACCTTCGATGACCGCTAATTTCTTAAAGTAAGTTTTGACGATACGATCTTCACCAGAATGGAATGTGATGATAGCAAGTCGACCATTGATATTAAGTCTTTCCGTTATCTTTTCTAGCACTTCTTTTAAAGCATTATATTCATCGTTAACTTCAATTCTTAATGCTTGGAAGACTTGTTTGGCGGGGTGACCGATTTTTCTTAATTCGCGACTAGGTTTACTATCTTTGATAATATCCACTAAAGCGAACGTCGTTTCAATCGGCTTTATTTTCCTTGCTTTAACGATATTTTTAGCGATACTTTTAGCGAATTTTTCATCGCCATATTCTTTGAATATTTGAGCAAGTTTTGCTTCGCTATAAGTATTGATAATATCGTAAGCGGTAAGATGCTGTTTTTGATCCATACGCATGTCGAGTCTCGTATCGTAACGATATGAGAATCCACGGCTTGGATCATCAAATTGTGGGGAAGAGACACCTAAATCTAATAATGCACCATCAACTTTGCGAATATTTAATTCATCGAGAATGAGGTCTACATCTTTGAAATTGGCGTTCCTTATGATGTAGAGGCGTTTTTGCTTCGCTAAGATTTCTTTGGCGGCTCTTATCGCTTCTAAGTCGCGATCGATGCCGACGAGAAGTCCCTTATTTAGTTTAGCTAAAATCGCTTGAGCGTGTCCTGCCCGACCTAAGGTCAAATCGACGTAGATACCGTCAGGATTGATGTTAAGTCCCGTGATGACTTCGTTTAAAAGAACTGGGACATGCTGGTAATCGTTCTCTTCAGCGCACGTTGTTTGTTGGGAGTCGTTCTGCGTTATCATCGTAAGATTCCTCACCATCTTTCACGTAGCTTAGCCATTTGTCACGCGACCATATTTCGATATGATCGTAGACCCCGATAATCGCCACATCTTTGCTGATGTGATAATCGTTTATCACTTGTTGGGGTATTTGCACTCTTCCTTGACGATCGACATCTAATTCGACGACGCTTGATAAAGAGAGCCTAACAAAGTCACGAGAACTTTTTTGGTTATAGGGCAATTTGGCAATTTCTTCTAATTTAGTTTCAAAACATTCCTTACGATAAATTTCTAACGCCCCATCATGGCCACGCATGATGTAGATACGAAGCCCTGCTTCTTCTCTCATCTTCGCGGGAATGACGACACGCCCTTTATCGTCTAATGAATGGAAATAGGAACCAAAGAACATACCACTTTCTACCACTTTCTACCAATGTAACTAAATTATAGTGCATAAGATAGGGATATGTAAATAGGAAATTGCGGATTTTTTATAATTTTTTATCTTGACTCATTTAAAAAAATAGATGCAAAGCATCTATCTTTCTTAATTTCATCGATTTGATAAAAATGTGGGAGATTTTTTTAAAAATTAATCGATTCTTTTTAAATCACGGCTAAAAACTTTCGCTGAAACATCTTCTAAATTATCATCTAACCGATTAGCGACGATAATTTTTGCCTCTTCTTTAAATTTCTCTAGTCGATCGTAAACTAAAATATCATCATATTTTTCTCGTCCGAAAGATGGCTCGTAGATGATGAGATGGATGTTTCTTGCTTTCAAAGCTTTTATCAAAGAAAAGATGATGGAAGTTCTAAAATCATTCGTGTTCGCCTTCATCGTAAGACGATAGACACCGACGACATCATCTTCTCCTTCTAATTTATCCGCGATTGCATTTGCGATGTCTTCTACTCTTTTTTCATTCGCTAATTTGGTGGCTTTGAAGATGTAACCATCATAATTTTCGTCCAATGTTAGTTCGGCGATATCTTTAGGTAAGCAAAATCCCCCGTAGCCAAAAGAAGGATTGTTATAAAAATCACCGATTCTTTCATCCATGCCCATCCCGGCGATAATACTTTTCGCGGACATATTTCCATCTTTTAAACAATAGGAATCGATTTCGTTGAACAAAGCGACGCGCGTCGCTAAGAAAGCATTAGAAAATAATTTGATAGCTTCCGCTTCTTTTGCAGAACAAAAGACGATAGGTACATCATTTTTTAAGACGCAAGATTGTATCAAACTTGCGTAATTTTTCATCATTTTTGCCACTTCTTCGTCTTGTTTATTGCCCCCGACGACGATACGGCTAGGATATAAAGTATCGTAGATGGCATGTTGTTCTCTTAAAAATTCTGGAGAGAATAAAATGAATTTATGGCTAAATTCTTCTTGCATCTTCTCACTCACTCCGATCGGTAGAGTCGATTTGATGACGATATGAGCGTTTTCGTTTACATTTAAAATGTCTTTGATGACTTTTCTTAAAGAAGAAATATCGAAATGTTCATCGAAACTTTTCGCATGAATTGGAAGACAAATAATATAAAAATCTTGATTTTGATAAGCTTCATCTTTATCGATCGTAGCGATTAAAGAAAGACTATCATCTTTAAAAGCACTTTGCACGTAAGGTTCATCGATAGGTGAGATTCTTTCATTGATCATCTGCACTTTCGCTTCATCGATATCGAAGCACGTCACATCATGTTTTAATCCTAAGACAATACCTAAAGATAGGCCGACGTAACCGGCACCGACGATACAAATGCGTTCATTTTTCATCATCTTCTTCCTCCCAAACGAATTCATCTAAAGCACTGAGGCGTGGATCTAGTTGTTCTTCTTTTTCCAATCGATAAGTTTTTTCATCCTTCAAACCTTCAATTTTATCGATTTCGACATCTGGACTTTTAGGGGCGAGACCAATTTCCGCATCGATTAAGGGAAGTAAGAAGCCACCATCGATATTGAGATGTGGCGAATCGATTTGTAAAGTTTCCAAATCTTCACTTTCTTCGTAAGTGAGATAGAAATGATCATGGCTCACTACTTCTTTTTCAAAAGGCTTTAAAGAATAAGCGCAGACGAGAATAAATCTACCTTTAGTGGATATTTCTAAATCGTAAATTTCTTCACCTAAATTAGATAATCTAATGTCGACGTCAAAACTTAAGACATCTTTAATTTTAAAAGTCGGCAAGAAAGATTTTAATTCATCTTTCAATGATGTTTTAATTCTTAATGGTTCACCAACTTTCAAAGTTTTTAGATTGATTTGCATCTTAACTCCTCAATTCGATACCTAATTCCTTATGCAATGCATATTTGATATCATTTTCCGCTCGATTAACTTCTTCATCCACGAGTGTCTTCTTCAAATCACCATACGTGATAGTGATGGCTAAAGAATGATAGCCCTTTTCTAGATGCTCACCTTTATATAGATCAAAAGGCGTCACATCCACCACCAATTGGTGACCACTATTCTTGATGACTTTACGAATACTTGCGTAACTGACTTCATCTTTTACCACTAAGGCTAAATCGCGTTTTACCGTCGGGAAACGATTGATTTCTTTGAACGCTAATGGAGAAACTTTTACTTCTAATAAACTAGATAAATCTAATTCTAATAAAGCGACGTTTTCTTTTCCAAAATCATATTCTTTTTTCAAATTAGGATAAATTTCACCCATCACCCCAATAAGATTTTTACCTAGATAAATTCCAGCGCTTCTACCAGGATGGAATTCTTTTTTTGTCGTTTCAAGTCTTTTGATGACGTAACGACTCTGATCGATATTTAAAGCTGTAAAGATTGCTTCGAGATATCCTTTTAAAGAATAGTAAGAATAATTTCTCACTTCTAAAGCCGAGTGAAGATGTTCTTGGCCCACTAAGACGATAGAAAGTCTCGTCGACTTATCTTCTACTTTATCAAAGTAGACATCGCTCACTTCAAAAAGAGCAAAATCTCTATTTTGATGCGTGTAATTATAAGAGGCGACGTCGAGTAAGGAAGGAAGTAAATTCATTCTAAAATAAGCATGTTTATCCGTGAGAGGATGAAGTAATTTCACCGCTTCTTTTCCTTCGCTTAAATAATTAAATTTCATCACATCGTTTTCTTTCACTAAAGAATAGGTGATACATTCATTTAGACCACGAGCTAATAGAAGAGAACGAATGTAATCAACTTTATTTTCTTCCAAAGAAACACCGCCTGGATGTTCTTCACTTCTTAAATTTTCTTCGTTAACTCTTTCGAAACCGACGAAGCGGATAACTTCTTCGCTTAGATCGCACGGTTCTTTTAAATCGATGCGATAAAATGGAACGGTGACGAGCATCTTTTCTCCGCAAGTGGACACATCGAATTCGAGACGTTTAAATATTTCTAAAACTTCTTCTAATCTTAAAGAAGTCGCAAGTCTATCATTGATGTAACTTAAATTTACTTCGATCGTCGTCTTCTTTTCTTCTAAAGAAGAATATGAAGCAATATTTGATATTCCTTTCGCATTAGCTAAATCTAAACAAAGTTTTGCACTTAAGTCTAAGACATCGCGTGATTGATGATTGTTGGTCCCTTTGACGAAGCGCATCGAAGATTCACTTACGAGATTTAATCTTCTTGAAGTATGTCTAATTCTTGCGTGATAAAAAGATGCGGATTCGATAGCGATATTTTTTGAATTTTCATCCACCGCGCACGCTAAAGCGCCCATGACGCCACCAAGGCACATAATTTCACCATCGCACGTAATACAAATATCACCATTTTCAATCGCGTAATGATTTTCATCTAAAGCGACGAAGTCTTTCTTTAAATCATCTCTTACGATGAGAGAATGTTTCGCTAATTTATCTAGGTCGTACATATGTAAGGGCTGACCAGTTAAAATCATGACGAAGTTACCGATATCGACGATGTTGTTGATGCTACGATAGCCAAAAGCGACGAGTAAGAAACGTAACCAACTTGGGGAAGGCTTCACTTCGACATCTTCGATAAGACGTAACGCAAATTGTGGACAAGAGGGAGTTAAACTTCCCACTTCGAAGTCATTTTTGATGTTTTCTTTGATATCATATTTAAATTCTTTTAATTGACGATTGAAAATCGCCGCTAATTCTTTAGCGAAGTTGATCATCGATAAACAATAAGAACGAGATGGAAGAAGTTCGACATCATAAATGATGTCATCGAGATGTAAATATTTTAAAACTTCACTTTCACCAACAGGTGCATCTTCGGGCAATTCGATGATACCTTTGCTTTCTTCTTCAGTTAAATATTTACGATGAATTCCTAATTCTTGATAAGAACAGCACATTCCTAAAGAAGTATGACCGAAGATTTTAGCTTCGTTAATTTTTCCGTCTTTTAAATTGCAACCGGGTCTAGCTACGACGACTTTTAAACCGACTCTCACATTTGGCGCGCCACAGATGACATCGACCAAACCAATTTCTTTGCCTTCATCAACTTTTAAAAGGTGAAGATGATCGCTTCCGTCGACGTTTTTAACTTCTTCAATTTGGGCGATGATTAATTTATCGCCTTCCGCGAGAGGAGCAAAACCTGTTACTTCGATACCATGCTCACATAACTTATCTTTAATTTCTTGTGGACTAATGCCATCTAAATCGACGAGATGTCTTAATAATTTATCACTTACTTGCATATCTATTCACCTCTTATTTACGGAATTCTTCTTTAAATTGTTTTAAGAAACGGACATCGTTTTGATAAAACCTTCTAATATCATCGATGCCGTAACGTAACATAGCGAGTCTTTCCACCCCGACGCCGAAGGCGAAGCCACTAAAACGCCTATCATCGTAGCCGCACATTCTCAACACGTTAGGATGTACCATTCCCGCTCCTAATACTTCGATATAGCCTGTGCCTTTGCACATATTACATCCTTTGCCGTGACAATTCGCACAGCTCACATTTACTTCGAAGGACGGTTCAGTAAATGGGAAATATGAAGGAACAAATTTAATCGTCCTTTTCACGCCGAAGATATGATGCATAAATTTTTCTAAAGTCGATTTAAGATGAGCAAGATTTATACCTTCATCCACTACTAAACATTCTATTTGCATGAACTGGTGAGAATGGGTCAAATCATCATCGTCACGACGATAAGTTTTACCAGGTGCGATCATTTTAATCGGAGTGTTAGGATTTTTTAACATCGTGCGAGCTTGTACAGGGGAAGTATGCGTACGAAGCAAGGTTCTTTCATCAATGTAAAAAGAATCTTGCATATCTCTTGCTGGGTGATCTTTAGGAGTGTTTAAAAGCTCGAAATTATAATGATCATTTTCCACTTCTGGACCAGCGTAAACGTCATATCCTAATGAAGTAAAGAAACTAATAATTTCATCCCTGATGACGAAAAGTGGATTTTTGTTGCCGGCGCTATGATCATTTCCTGGCAAAGATATATCGATCTCTTCTTCCTTCAACTTTTCTAATTCTAGTTTTTCTTTCAAGATGATTTCTTTTTGGTTATAACAGTTTAAAACGTCATTTTTTAATTGATTAATTAACGACCCTAGTTTCTTCTTTTCTTCGATAGGAGCTGTCCTAATCATTTGATTTAATCCTTCTAAGGCGACGCTAAAGAAAGTAGATTTTTTTCCTAACTGTTCATTTTTGACGTCCACTAAATCTTTTAGACACGTACAGCATTCGATATCTTGTTTAATTTTACTGACGAGTGCTTCAATTTCCGCTAGTTCCATAAATTTCTTCACTTCTCCTTAAAAAAATAAAAGATGATGCCAAAGGGCGAAATGATTATTCCGCGGTACCACCTTAATTCACATATTCAATTAATATGCCTCTTTTCCCTTAACGCGGGAGACGGAATGCTTTTTATAACATTCTTGCTCAGAGTTGAATTCACTAGGCTTCTAATTAGATGTTTTCACTCAGCCATCTATCCCTAAAAAAGAAGGAATCTAGTTACTACTTCTCGTCGACGCAATTAAATTATGAAAGATTAACATCTTTTTGTAAAGATAATAAGTTATTTTAAAAGGGGTAAAGGCTTCACCTTAGTGTTTTCTTTTAATTTGGAATTAAGCATGCTGTTTCGATTTAGCAGTTTATTTTTAGGTATGATAACTTTCGCACCACTATTTTCTAAAATGTTAATTTGCTCCTCAAAAAAATTAGATTTTGTCGAAACATTATAGATAATGACAATTGATGGATTAACTCTTTTTATAATTTCATTTATATGTTCCTTAAAAAGTTCTTTTTGTTTTTTCTTTTTTAAAAATCCTTTTACATTCAGAGCAATAACGCTATTTCTATCTATTCCAGTAAAACATGCCTCTTTTGTCATTTCATCGACGAAGCTAATATTTGGTATGACTATTTTGTTTAAAACATTAATCAAATATAGCGAAACAGTTCTAGCTTTTCCAATATTCATCAAGTTAATCCAAAAAGGATTATCTCCGCACAATGAATAGTCTGGCGCAATAAATATTTTAATTTTTTTAAATTTTTCATCATATTTTCTCAAGAGTTTTTTATCGTTATAGAAAATTGCGTTCCATATTCCATTTTTGTTATCAAATTTATAATCATATTCAAAAAAAGCAAACTGCTTCGTTTTCCATATTAATTGAACAATTAATTTCAGAAAGCAAATACAAATAATCAATCTCAATATTGTCCGTTTTGCAACTCACGTTTGATAGTTCATATTTTCCTTCATATGTAGCGTAGTTTAATATATCAACGATAGAAAGCAATAATTTTTCTTTTTTAGTTTTAGTCATATGAGAAAGAATACCCCCGTGTAGTATATATAATTCACGAATTTATTGTATAATGTTAATGGTACGAAATCGTTTGAAGCGATTTCTGGTGTGGTATCTACCACACCTTTTATTTGTTCACTCTAACTAGTGATTCATCTACCTTCTTAAAAATTAATTTTTCTTCATAATAAATTTCATCGGGCAAATGATAGCGATTGACTGCTATCCCCTCATTTTTTCCAATTAAAATGAAACCAATTTCATCAAATT
The DNA here is from genome assembly GCA_949285455.1 of uncultured bacterium. Classification (GTDB taxonomy): domain Bacteria; phylum Bacillota_I; class Bacilli_A; order RFN20; family CAG-826; genus CALVUG01. Next base: position 26,188 of record CASDXP010000001.1, read on the forward strand.
CTTCATAATTAGGATCATTTAAATCTAATCCATTATCACCTTCCCACATGGCTTGAAATTTGACTTCGAAACGTTTTTTGCCAAAAACCAAAATGAATAGACCACTCTTATCACTTACAAACTCCATTAGTGAAGAAATACCATTTTGTTCTTGAATTTTATCGTCGATCATTTTTTATTCCTCCTCATAATTTTTGGAAAAGCCGGAACAACATGATATCCTGTTTTAGAATAATGAACAGTTCCAAAAGTTGTTTTATAACTCTTATTTTTAGAACTATTGCGATATATTCCTATGACGATTTTGAAGTTGATTACTTCCTTGGAATTACCATATTTTGTCCCGCTACCTCTATATTTGTTTACAAGACTAGCTAGTGATACAAGGTCAATTGTAATTTCGCTTTTGCTTTCAACAAATTCTTTGGTACCGCGTACATGTTTATTTTGCTTTTGAATGTTCATCTGCTGAGATTTGTCTTTTGTAAGATTAGACAAATTATTTTTAAACTCGGTTGTAAAATTATGTAGAGAGATTCGATCGCTTCCTTGCGTTCCTATTCCGAGTTCAGCATCTTTCTCACGCCCCATAAGAAAAAACCACCCTATCAGCATGAGAAAATAAATAATTAAAAATGAATTTCATGAAGTTTCTCCTTTTCTAGAAAGAATTACTTCAAAACTCATTTTGGTACGAAATCGTATGAGGCAACTCTTTCTCTTTTTGATAAAGTAAACTTTATCTACCTTTATTATAATCACTTCAACATAGAAAAGCGATATAAGATTATAGCGGCACTACTAGCGACATTTAACGAATCAATATTTGACATCGGAATTTTAATTTTAAGGCTCGCTAATGATGATAATTCTTTACTTACACCATGTCCTTCATTAGAGAAGACGATAATGTAAGGTTTTTTAACTTTATCTAACGATTCTTCTAAAAATATTGAGTCTTCATCTAAGGTTGTAGCTACTAATTGATAACCTTTTTTAATCAATTTTTTAATGGCTTCCAAATTAACTTTTTTGTAGTTAAGATGAAATAACGCTCCTTCGGAAGCTTGTAAAGTTTTATTGTTTGTCCAACTTGCGCTTTCCCCGTACGAATAGACATGTTTAAAATTAAACGCTAAAGCGGAACGATAAATTGTTCCGACGTTTCCTGGATCTTGCACGTTATCGAGTAAGACGATATTTTCATTATGTTCATCAATTTCTTTTGGTTTAAGTTCCACTAAGGCGATGACGCCACTTGGAGAAACGTGATTGGAAAGTAATTTTAAAATATCTTCACTTACCAAAGTAATTTTTACGTCCTTAAATTCTTCTATAGCGTAAGTAGCGATTATTTCTTTAACGTAACCTGCTTCATAAGCCATCCTTATCGAATTTAACCCGCTTACTAAAGTAAGGTAATCTTCGCCTTTACCTTCTTTTATCTTTCTAAGATATTTGATATGTTCATTTTGTCTAGATGTAATTACAAGTTGTTTCATCGATAAATCCTGCGTATACACATTTTACGATACTTATAATAATTTGGACAATACGTTAATAAAGTTCGATAAAATGCTTTCGAATGATCAAAATGGAAGTGATGAGCGAGTTCATGATAGATGACACTATCGATGATAGGATGAGCAAAATGTACCATATTTAAAGCGATGACTATCGTATGTGTCGCTTTCGAATTAGAGCCGAATTTCGATTTGACATCTTTTATTTTTAATTTGTAAGGAGAAGATATATTCATTTCCACTTCTATTTCTCTTAGTCTTTTTAGGCAATATTTGTATAAACTTTCTTTCAACTCCTCTTTAATTATTTCCTGGTTGTAGCCTTTTTTTAAAATTTCTTTTTCGCCAAAAATGTAGACGTAATCATCTCCATAAGCCGGGATAAAATTCGTCCTTTTCAAAAGTTTTCTTGCATATTTATCAAGCATTTTTCTAAGCGATTTTTCGCTAGTGAAATAAGGGACACGAAAAATAAATTTATTATCTTTAAAAGTTAGATAAAGTCTTTTTATTCTTTTAAAAGTAACCTCTACTTCATACGTTTTATCATCGATGATATAGACTAATTTTTTTACCATACGTAATAATTTTAATTTAATTGAGTGTGTCTTACTATAAAGAAATAAAAAGAAAATGATGAAATATTAAAGTTTTAACTAGTTAATTACTAATTTAATACTAGAATAGATAATATTGCTATCAATAAAATAAAAAATTATTTACTTCTTATAACTTTATTAGCGATAATTTTTAATATGAAAAAGTTATTGATTTCAGCTTGTTTATTAAATGAAGCTTGTCGCTATGATGGATTATCTAAAGGGCTAGATTCCCGCATCATCGCAGCACTTAAAAATAAATTTATTCTCGTTCCTATTTGCCCAGAAGTGATGGGAGGATTATCCACTCCTCGTCTAGCGAATGAAAGAAAAGAAGATAAAGTTATAAGAAAAGACCAAAAAGACGTCACCCGTTTCTTTCTTTTAGGGGCTTATCGTGCTTTAAAAATGGCGATGGAAAACGATGTCGATTACGCTTTATTAAAAGAGAAAAGTCCATCGTGTGGAGTCCATCAAATTTATGATGGGACTTTCTCAAAAACTTTAATGGCTGGCGAAGGCATATTCACTGAACTATTAAAGAAGGAACTGGACATTAAGATATATAGCGAATTAGAGATCGAAGAACTATTAAAAATGGACTAGTGACTAGCCCATTTTTTTCATCAAAATTGTTTAATCAAAATTAACGTTCTCTTAGTTTCTTTAACGTATCTTTATCGATAGCTTTCACTACTTCTACCATCAAATTGACCGCGTTCATGTAGTCTTCATAGCTTATTAAAGAAACATGCGAATGGAAATATCTACAAGGTAAGGAAATAGTCATCGTAATAATACCATCGTAATTTAAATGAATATTACCAGCATCCGTACCGCCTGCTTCCATCAAATCGTAAGTATATTTGATATTATGCTTCTTTGCGATTTCTTCGACAAAGTCGAATAAGCCGCGGTGAGCGATGACGCTTCGATCCATGATCGATAACGCTACGCCGCTACCGAGCTTCGTTGGATTGTTAGGCGAATTAGGTAAATCGTAACTTAATGTCACATCCGTCGCAAAAGCGATATCGGGATGGACGTGATAAGAAGCGGTCTTCGCTCCTCTTAAGCCTACTTCTTCTTGCACTGTACCAGCGACGACTAAATTCGCCTTGTGTGGCGTATCTTTTAAAGCGAGCATCGTTTCCATTGCGATAGCAAGGCCGCTTCGATCATCCCAGGCTTTGCCAAGTAAAGTATCACCATCGTTTAAAACTCTAAATTCGGTATATGGCGTGACGGTATCACCAACTTTGATACCTAATTTTTCAATATCTTTTTTACCTTTGACACCCATATCTAAGTATAAGTCTGAAGTTTGAAGCACTTTATTTCTTTGTTCAGCGCTCATACCGTGAGGTGGTTGTGCGCCGATGACACCGGTATATTTTTTACCATCTCTTGTCTTAACGGTCATAATTTCCGCTAAAACGACATGATTCCACCAGCCGCCGATAGGAGCGAGTCTAAGTAATCCACTCTCTTCGATACGAGATACTAAGAAGCCCACTTCATCCATGTGGCCACAAATTAAGACGGTCGGTTCACCTTCTTCGCCTTTTTGATAAGCGATGATGGAACCAAGATTATCGTATTCGAAATGATCAGCTGCCCCTTCTAATTCTTTTTTGACAAGTTTTGCCACTTCTTGTTCATTTCCAGATATTCCTTCGACTTCGGAAATGTTCTTTAAAAAAGTAAGTCTTTGTTCTTTATTCATGATTAACTCCTTTCTTAATTATTTTAATAATTATTTTCTTGCCTTTCGTAATTGATAGCAAGCTTATGTAAGTAAGCGGAAGTAATTTCTTCTTCGCTTAGATTCAAGATCTTTCCAAGAATTAAGAAATCTTGGAAGGCTCTAATATATAACTTATCGTAACCATTTGCAACAAAAGTGGTAAAAGAATGATAAGTAGTGAGAAACATTTCCGTCGCACTTCTATTTAAGGTTTCTAATTCATCGTAACGATAAAAGGAAGTGTGAATGATATTACCAATGCTCAAAAGGAAATGTAAACCATCCGCATATTCATCTAAGATTCTTTCTTTGGGAGATGGGCCTTTTGATGACCAATATTTAAAACATCTCGTCTCATTCGCGAGCTCACCAAGTTCCACTAAGAACGCTAAAGCACGCTCATTGAGAGTTTCTTCTAAGCCTACTCCACGTTTTTTAGCGATTGCTAAGTCTAATTCTTTTTGCTTTGCAAAAAGTTCTACTAAATTAATCATCGAATTCCTTAAATGTCTTGGAAGCTGTAATCTTTTTCATCTTCCAAATATCTTTATTGTATTGTTCGATTGTACGATCGCTAGAGAAGAAACCAGAACCAGCGATATTGTAGATGCACATCTTCGCCCATCTTTCTTTATCTTCGTAAATTTTTTCAATCTCTTCCTGCGCTTTGACGTAACTTGCAAAATCGAGCAAATTCATAAATTCGTCGTTACGATTCATAATTTCATCGAAAATTTGTCTAAATTTATTTGGATCATCTTCCGCCCAAGGGCCGGTGAAAAGTGAATCGATAATATTTTTGACGCGCGAATCGGAATTGTAGACATCCCAAGGATTATAAGCTCCACGGAATTTGATATCTTCCACTTCTTCTTCTTTCAATCCGAAGATGACGCTATTACCCTTGCCCGCTCTTTCCGCGATATCGATATTCGCCCCATCGAGCGTTCCTAAAGTCACCGCACCATTCATCATAAATTTCATATTCGAAGTACCACTTGCTTCTTTACCCGCTAAAGAGATTTGTTCGCTAACATCCGCAGCAGGAATAGTTAATTCTGCTAAAGTAACACTATAATTTTCTAAGAAAATAACTTTGATGAATTTAGAAACATAAGGATCTTCATCGACGACTTTAGCGACCGCTAAGATAAGTTCGATAATCTTCTTAGCATATTCATAACTTGGTGCCGCCTTAGCCCCGAAGATGAAAGTACGCGGATGAATCTTAAAATTAGGATCATCTTTTAGTCTTTGATAGAGATACATGATGTGGAAGATGTTCATTAATTGACGTTTATAAGCGTGTAAACGCTTAATTTGCACATCAAATATTGAATCTGGATTAACTTTTAAATTAAATTGTTTGTAATAAGATTCGATATATTTAATGAATTTTTCTTTGTTCGCACGCTTAATTTTCATGATGTGATTTTGCACATCTTTATCGTCCGCGAACTTCGCAAATTCACTAATTTGATCCATATCTTTAATCCATTCATCACCAATTTTAGAAGTGATGAGTTTAGCAAGTTGCGGATTAGCGTAAAGTAACCAACGACGGTGAGTGACACCATTCGTCTTATTATTAAATTTCTTCGGATATAGTTCGTAGAATTCTTTAAAGGTGTTCTTCTTTAAAATTTCTGTATGTAAAGGCGCGACACCATTCACGCTGAAGCAGGCGTAATTTGCGATGTTAGCCATGTAAATTAAACCATCTTTGATGATCATCATATTACGCTTCTTATCTTCTGAAACTTGTTTTTCATTCATTTCAAGAATGAAGCGACGATTAATTTCTTCGATGATCATAAAAATACGTGGGAAAAGTTTTTGCACGTAATGAATTGGCCACTTCTCCAAAGCTTCCGGCATGATAGTGTGCGAAGTAAAAGCGATACATCTCGTCACTTGTTTCCAAGCATCATCCCAACCAAAGCCATATTCATCCATGAGTAGACGCATCATTTCTGGAATAGCTAAAATAGGATGTGTGTCGTTAAGTTGGAAGACGTAAGAATCGGCGAAATCTTTCAATGTTTTATATCTTCCCATATGTCCTCTCATCGCACTTTGTAAACCAGCGGAAACGAGGAAATATTGTTGACGTAATCTTAAGATACGACCTTCTTCGGTCGAATCATCAGGATATAGACCGTGACATAATTCTTTTAAAGTACGTAAATATTCAGAGAATGATTGATTGGTAGGTAAATTATTTTCGCTAGGTTCTGCGCTCCAAAGACGAAGCGTATTAGCGACCCCATTACGATAACCGACGATAGAAACATCATATGGCACTGCTTTAACGCAAATTGCGTTAACAGTACGTGAAGCATATTCACCATTCGGTTTTAAATACGTTTCGGCATTCCCATAAAATTTCACTTCGACAGCGTGTTTTGGTTTTCTTACTTCCCAAACGTTTCCGTTCGTGAGCCAAACATCGGGCAATTCGACTTGCTTACCATCGATGAGTTTTTGTTTGAAGAATCCATATTCGTAACGAATACAATTGCCGTGGCCTGGATAACCTAAAGTAGCGATCGAATCCATGAAGCAGGCGGCAAGTCTTCCTAAACCCCCATTACCGAGACCGGCATCCGATTCTTGTTCTTCTAGTTCGTGAATATCGATGCCTAGATCTCTTAGACCTTCTTTGACGACAGAATAGATGCCGAGATTCATCAAATTATTGACGAGAAGTCGTCCGATTAAAAATTCCATCGAAAAATAGATTAATTGTTTCGGTTTATTGGTTAAAATTGCTTCTCTTGTCGACCTCCAATTGTAACCAGCGTAATCTCTTACCATCTCACCTAAGATATTGTAACGTTCGGTGATGTGCGAATCGCTTACGCCTTTACCGTATTTTTCAGATAATCGACGTTCGAATTCTTGTTTAAATTCAAGTTTGTTGCTGAACATATTTTGTTTCCTTTCAATTAATTTTCTTAAATATACAAGCACCAAATGAGGCTAATTTAATCGTCATCTTATGCGGTTTGCCTTCCGGACCAAATTCGCTCGAAGTTAATGGTAAACCATTATATTGGTTGTAACCACCGTAGACATCCTTATCGGAATTGAATATTTCCTCATAGACCCCTGGCTGCATCAAAGGAATATCATAATTTTCATAGAACATAGGCGTCATATTGTAGACGAAGACGAGTAAAGAATCTCCGACTTGTCTTTGGAAAGCAAAGACGCTTTGATCATGATTATCGACCATGAGCCATTGGAAATGGAAAGGATTATATTCTTCGAAATGCATCGCAGATTCATAACGATAGATTAAGTTTAAATCTCTCACTAATCTCACGATTGAATCGTGCTTTGGAAAAGTTCTTAAATTCCACGGTAAAGATTTATTTTCGTTCCATTCATCGAACGAAGCAAGTTCGTTACCCATGAAATTAAGTTTCTTGCCAGGATGACCAAATTGATAAGTGTATAAATTTCTTAGTTGAGCGAACTTATCATCGTAATTACCATAAATCTTATTGATGATCGTTCCTTTTCCATGGACGACTTCGTCGTGAGAAAGCGGTAACATGAAATTATCGCTATAAAAATAAGCCATGGAAAAAGTCAAAGTATTATGTTCGTACTTACGATAAATTGGGTCTTTTGAATAATATTTTAAGGTGTCATTCATCCAACCTAAATCCCACTTGTAATCGAAGCCTAAGCCACCTGACCAAGTCGATTTGGTCACATTTGGGAAATCAGTGCTATCTTCCGCAATCATCATGACGTTATCGTGTCTATCATGAATTCTTCCGTTCATTCGTTTCAAAAATTCGATCGCTTCTTCATTTCTTCCTAAACCTTTGTTACCTTGATGATAAACCATGTTCGAAACTGCATCGATTCTAATTCCATCGAAATGAAATACTTCCAAAAAGTAATTCATTGCAGACATCAAAAATGAACGGATAGGATCTTTACCTAAATCGAATTGGCAAGAACCCCACTGCGAATAACGGCGATCGTCGCTATATTCAAAAAGACAAGTACCATCATATTCGCTTAAAGCCCAAGAATCAGTGGCAAAATGCACTGGAGCAAAATCTAAGATGACCCCGATATTTGCTTGGTGCAATCTATCGATAAATGACATTAATTGCATCGGATTACCATAACGCGAATCCGCACTATAAAAGCCCGTTCCTTGATAACCCCAAGATCCTTCGAATGGATATTGGATGACGGGCATGAGTTCGATGTGGGTGTAGCCTAAATCTCTCAAGTAAGGAATTAGATCGTCAGCAATCTCTTCATAAGACATGTATCGACCTTCTTTTTTTCCTTCCCAAGAACCGAGATGCATCTCATAAATTGATAAAGGTGCATCAAAATTTCTCGAGCGTGATCTAAGCCAATTTTCATCGTGCCAGATAAAATTTCGGTAATCGAAGAGACGAGAACACGTGCCAGGACGTAATTCGCTTAGAAAAGCAAAAGGGTCAGCTTTATCGACGTATTCACCATGTGCATTTTTGAAATGAAATTTGTAAGATTGATAATTTTCTAGATTAGGAATAAAAATTTCAAAGACACCAGAAGAATCAATTTTTTCCATCTTGTGGACACGCGGGTCCCAATTGTTCCATTCGCCGATGACGGAAACATCGCTTGCCATCGGAGCGTAAAGTCTAAAGATGACACCTTTGACGATCGTATCTTTCTTCGTCGTACGCGGTTTACCGTTCTTAGTTGGAACGACGTGGACTTCTTGAAATTGTCTTTCTTCGAAATGCGCGCCAAAATAATGATATGCATCGATAGTTTGTCCCATGAGGAAGTCGTAAAGTAATCCGTATGCCATAAATATATTATCCTTTTAGGATGTCTTTCACATCCTTGTTGCATTTTATCATTTTATCGTTCAAACGTCATCATTATTTTGCGCACACGCTTAAATTTATACATTTACATAAATATTCGTTAATTATGCTTTAAGCATATCTTTTTTACTTATTTTTCCTTATAATGTAGTCGTTATGTTTAAATAATCGTTTTTAAGGAGAAACATCATATGGCAAAAGTTATGGCAGTTAACGCTGGTTCATCAAGTTTAAAATATAAACTTTACGAGATGCCGAAAGAAGAAGTCATCTGTTCTGGCATCGTCGAAAGAATCGGCTTTGAAGACGCAATTTTTACGCTTAAGAAAGGTGAGGAGAAAAAATCTTACGTCACCCCTATCAAAGATCACCAAGTAGCAATTAATATTCTTTTAAAAGAATTACTAGAGATGAAAGTAGTCGAACATATCGATGAAATTATCGCTGTTGGCCACCGTATCGTCCAAGGTGGAAAATATTTCGAACATAGTGTCCTCGTCACGGATGAAGTCGTCGATATTATCGCAAAACTCATTCCATTAGGACCACTTCATAATCCGGCAAGTATCGTCGGCATCAAAGCTTTTAAAGAAGTTTTGCCTAACGTCAAGATGACCGTCACCTTCGACACTTCTTTCCACATGAGCATGAAGCCAGTCGATTACTTATTCCCTGTTCCCTATGAATTTTATGAAAAATATGATTTGAGACGTTATGGCGCGCATGGAACGAGCCATCGTTATCTCGCTAGCCAAGCAGAGAAGATGCTCGATCAAAAGCATCTAAATTTAATTACTTGTCATTTAGGAAGCGGTTCTTCCATCACCGCTATTAAAGATAATAAATCTATCGCTACTTCGATGGGTTTAACTCCTCTAGGTGGCATCATGATGGGAACGAGAAGTGGCGACATCGATCCAAGCGTCTACTATTACATTCAAAAAGTAAGTGGATTATCAAATGATGAAGTATTTAAATTATTAAATAAAGAAAGTGGTTTAAAAGGAGTAAGCGGCGTTTCTAGCGATTCACGCGACATCTTAAAAGCGATGGATGAAGGCGATGAAAGAGCTAAACTTACCATGGATTTATTCGCAAGAAGAACATTAGATTTCATCGGGCAATATTACGTGAGATTAGGTCACGTCGATATGATTATCTTCTCCGCTGGTATCGGGGAAAATGACCCTTACATCCGTTCAGTTATTTGCGAGGCATTAAAAGAACCATTAGGTATCGAAATTGATGAAGAAAAAAATAAAAATGCGCGCGGAAAAGAAATTATTATTTCTAAGCCGGAAAGTAAGATTAAAGTCGCCGTCATTCCAACGGACGAAGAAATTATGATCGCTCGCGATGCTTATAAGATTTATTTAGGAGAAGATTTATGAAAAACAATTTACCTTTAGAAATTAAAGAATACGGTTTAAATTATAAGAAACAGTACCGACAAATTTTAAATCAAATTAAAAAGCATGATGACATAGTCATCTTTCGTCATATCATGCCAGATTTTGATGCTTTAGGTTCACAATTTGGTCTCTACACTTGGCTAAAAGATAATTTCCCCCACAAGTCGATTCATGTCGTCGGCGATAACCATGTCACCTTTACGCCAAGAATTTATCCTGAAACCGAAACTTTAAATGAATCTTATTTTAAGGAAAGAAAACCTTTAGCGATCATCTTGGATGTTTCTAACGCTAATCGTATCGCTGATCCAAGATTTAAAAAATGTCCGAAAAAAATCAAGATCGACCATCACCCAGATATCGAAAACATCGCCAAGATTTCTATCGTCGACACGAGCGCAGCTTCCACTGCCGAAATCTTAGTTGATTTTATCTTAAATGTTTCCCAAAAAGAAAATTATCATCTAAGCAAAGAAGCCGCTTCTTATTTTTATAGTGCTATCGTCGGCGATAGCGGACGTTTCCAATATTCTTCCACTTCTAAACATACTTTCGCTATTGCGATGGAACTACTTAAGTCAAACATCAACATTTCAGATATTTATAATGCTATGTATCTAAAGAAGATCGACGATTTAAAAGTGACCGCTTACATCTTAAATCACTTTACAGTTTCAAAGCACGGTGTTGCCTATTACGTCTTACCTTTAGACGTCCAAAAAGAACTTAATATCACGACCGAAAGAGGTAAAGAAAATGTAAACATTTTCGCTAATATCGAAGGCATCAATGCCTGGTGTTCGATCACCGAAGATAATAAAGAACCTTGCTTTAGAATATCCATTCGTTCTAAAAAAGTTGCGATCAACCAAATTGCCACTAAATGGGGGGGAGGCGGACACGCCCAAGCCAGCGGAGCGAAGATCAATTCCTTAGATGAACTAGATGCTTTCATCCAAGATTTAGATGATTTATTTATAGAAGAAGATGCCCACTAAATTTGTTCCTTTACATATCAAGACTTCTTACTCTTTTTTCCAAAGTGCTTTTAGTATTCCTAAACTTATTAAAGCATTGAAAAAGAAAGATTTTTTCGCCGCGGGAATAAGCGATATTTCTAACATGCACGCTTTCCCTTCTTTTTATCATCTTGCTACAAGTCAAAATATTAAGCCGATACTCGGGATGGAAGTTAACATTGAAGACATAGCCTTCCACTTCTACATCACTAGTGAATTAGGTTATTTAAATTTACTTAAAATTCACGCTTTAAAAAAAGAAGAGAAATTAGAACTAACTTCCCTATCGACACTTAGTGAAGACTTAATTATCGTCATCGACGCGAACTTAAAATTAGAAGATAAATTAGAAGATATCAATTTTTTAAAAACTCTTGCTAAAATTTCTACTTCTTCTAAAGCTTTCTATTTTGGAATAGCCATCTATAAAAAAGAAGATGAAATTTTTGTAAACAAGATAAGAAAATTCGCAAGTGAACATAATTATTCTTGCCTTGCTTTTCCTCTTATTCTCTACGAAAAAAGCGAAGATGCGATAAGCGTAGAAATATTGAACGCCATCAAAAATGATGAAAAATTGACTATTCAAGAATTGCGAGGTCCTCATTTCTTTTTAGATGACACTCATCTTGCTACTTTTTATAAAGAAGAAGAAATCGAAGCAACGAACGAAGTAATGAATCTTATCGATTTCGATTTATTTAAAAAACGTGGTGAACTTTATAAGATGAGCGAAAATAGCGATGAGCTACTTAAACAAATATGTCTCGACAATCTAAAAAGAAGAAATATCGACCCAAACGATGAACGTTATTTAAAACGTTTAAATGAAGAATTAAATATCATCTCTAAGATGGGCTATAGCGATTATTTCCTCCTCGTCAGCGATTACGTTAGCTATGCTAAAACACACGATATCATCGTCGGACCAGGAAGAGGAAGTTCCGTCGGTTCACTCGTGGCCTACCTTACTTTCATCACGGAAGTTGATCCTTTAAAATTCGGTTTAATTTTCGAAAGATTTTTAAATCCCGCAAGAGCGAGCATGCCTGATATTGACTGCGATTTCGCTGATGATAAAAGAGAAGAAGTAATCGCATATGTGAGAAATAAATGTGGCGAAAATAAACTCGCTCACATCGTCGCTTTTCAAACGATTGGAGCGAAACAATCTTTAAGAGATGTCGGTAGAGTTTATGAAATTGATCATCGTATTATCGATACTTTATCTAAACTTATCACTAACCCTCGTTGGACCTTAGGTGATGCTTATCGAAGAAATGCTCAATTTAAACATTACGTCGACATCGACCCCACTTATTTTAAAGTCGTAAGTCTCGCCTCTAAAATCGAAGGTTTAGTGAGACAAACTTCCTTGCATGCTTCCGGCATTATTATTAATAATAAAAATTTAGATGAAGTTATGCCTATATTTAAGAATGCTTTAGATGGAGCGATATCAGAATTTGATATGCAATATTTAGAAAAACTCGGCTTTCTTAAAATGGATTTCCTCGGTCTAAGTAACCTCACGAGCATCGCACGCATCTTAAAATTGCTCGAAGAAAAAGAAAATATCACTTTAAAATTCCAAGATATTCCTTACGATGATAATAATTCCATCGCCTTAATTAGCGAAGGCCTCACGATGGGTCTATTCCAACTTGAAAGCAGCCAAGGGATGAAAAACGCTATCAAGACGATCAAACCAAAAATATTTGAAGATATCGTCGCTTTATTAGCTTTATATCGACCTGGTCCTATGGACCAAATTAGCCATTACGCTAAAAGAAAACAAGGCTTAGAAAAGATAACTTACATCGATGATTGCTTAAAACCTATCTTAACTAGCACTTATGGTATCATCGTCTATCAAGAACAGGTGATGCAAATCGCTCAAGTGATGGCAGGTTTTAGTCTTGGCGAAGCTGATTCTTTTAGAAGCGCTATTTCAAAGAAGATTCGTGAGAAGATGGAATCTTTACATGATTCATTTATCGAAGGTGCTTTAAAAAATGGTCATTCAAAAGAAAACGCTAGTAAGGTTTTCGATGCCATCGCAAGCTTTGCCGATTATGGTTTTGCTAAATCTCACGCTGTCGCTTACGCTATGGTGGCCACCAAGATGGCTTATTTAAAAAAACATTACCCTCTATATTTTTATAGCGTTATATTGGACGCAAAAGGCGCAGAAGTCGAATCGAAATTCATCGATTATTTACAAGAACTTAAAAATCTTAAAATTGAGTTAAAAAATCCTGATGTCAATTTATCTAGCGATGCTTTCATTCCATTAAATAATGCCCTACTTTTCCCTTTGAGCGCTATCAAAGGTTTCACCTCTTCTAGCGTTCGCTTCATTTTAGAAGAAAGAAGGATGAATGGTCCTTTCGCTGATATTTACGATTTCTTCAAACGTATGTATCCTTATAAAATTAATCAAAAAGAGTTTGTAGCGCTCATCGACGCAGGAGCGTTAGACAACTTCAATATCAAACGTGAAACGTTAAGGGATAAAAACAATTTAGAAGACTTACTTCGCTTCGCAAGTGTCGCCTACGATAACGATGGTTCATTCCTTGATTTAGATCCACCTATCCTCGAAGATGTAGTTCTTGATAATACTTTGACTTTAAGTCGAGAAATGGATGTTTTAGGTACAGTTTTAAGTGGTAAATTTATCGCCTCGATCAAAAGAGAAAATAGTTACAAAAACCTTTCGAGTATCGAAGAAATAAAGGAAAGACATAAAACTTATCAACTCATTGCTCTACTTTCGAAGAAAAAAGTTATTCGCACGAAGAAAAACGAGATGATGGCGTTCTTGACTTTACTTGATGACACTGGGCAATTAGAAGCGATCTTATTTCCTGAAGTTTTCAACCGTTATCAATTAATTTTAACCCAAAATAATTTATTACTTTTAAAGGGACATTTAGATGAGAGACAATCTTTTGTCGTCGAAGAGATGAAAGAAGGTAGATAGTTATGAGTAACAAAGTTATTATCGTCGATGGAAATTCTTTGCTTTTTAGAGCCTATTACGCGACCGCTTATCCTGGTGCGAACATCATGCGCACAAAGGAAGGAATTGCCACGAATGCGATATTTGCCTTTTCTAATATGATTTTAAAAATTGTCGATAAATTAAAAGATGAAGATAAAATATTCGTCGCTTTTGACACGGGTAAGAAGACATTTAGACATCAAGAATTAGAAACTTATAAAGCGAACCGCAAACCCGCTCCAGAAGATTTGATCGTTCAATTTCCTATCGCACGCGAACTACTTAAAAGTTTAGGTATTTATACTTTCGAAGAAGAAGGCTACGAGGGTGATGATTTAGCTGGTTCAGTCGCCATAAAAGCCGCAAATGCGGGATATCAGACGATAATTTATACTTCTGACCGCGATTTTTTACAATTAGTCGATGACAAAGTTGAGGTAGATTTGCTCATCAAAGGTATGAGCGATATTCGTATAATGCACGAAGCAAATGTCGTTGAAACTTATGGCTTTACGCCAAAGCATATCATCGATTTTAAAGGACTTAGAGGCGATAGTAGCGATAACTTGCCAGGCATTCCTTCAATCGGGGAAAAGACTGCTCAAAAACTCATCCAAACTTATGGTACTCTAGAAAATATTATCGAAGCCGCTAATAAAGGAGAAATAAAAGGCAAGGTCGGTGAGATGATAAATCTTTATCAAGAAGATGGTAGATTATGTAAAAAACTTGCTATCATCAAAACAGATTTAGATTTGCCTTTTTCTTTAGAAGATTTAACTTACGATGGCTACTTATTCGAAAAAGTTAGCGAATTCGCTAACAAATACGAATTAAAAACTTTTCTCACTAAATTGCCAAAAAAATGGCAACATAGCCAAAGCGAAAATTTAAATTATGAAGAACTTGTTGATACTAGTGAGATAACTTTATCAGATCATATTTCCTTCGTCTTAGCAAGCGATTATACAAATTATCATAAAGATGATGTTTTTGGCTTAGCTTTTACGAGCGAAAATAAAAATTATTACATCAGTATCGATAATCTTAAAAAAGATGAAAAATTAAAGGCATATTTAGCAGATGAAAAGATTTTAAAATCTTTTTACGATTATAAAGCTAGCAAATGCGCTCTAGCGCGTTACGGCATCGATGTCAACGGTAACGGCTTCGATTTGATGCTCGCTTCTTATCTGCTCGATTCTTCTTCGCGCGGAGACCTCGATAGCGTCTATGCTTCAAGAGGTATTTCTCTTGACATCGAAGAAGAAGAAATGAGCATATTTAAATCGCTAAACGTCCAACGTTACATCAAAGCATCTTTTCATCTCCACCGCTTGATACCCCAGGTTCTAGTGGAATTATCTAAACTTAATTTAAAAGCTTTATTTTACGACGTGGAACTTCCACTATCGGACATCCTTGCAAGGATGGAAATAGAAGGTATTGAAGTTAACGCTAAAACGCTAGATGAACTCTCTACTATTTTCAAAGCAAAATTAGAAGAAGATGAAAAAATAATCTTTGAAATCGCTGGCCACCCCTTCAACATTTCTTCACCGAAGCAAGTCGCTGAAGTTCTTTTCGAGCAACTACAAATTGCGAAAGGGAATAAATCTAGTTCAACTTCTAGCGATGTCTTATTAGGTTATGCAAGTGAGCATGAAATCGTAAGACGTATCTTAGATTATCGAAAATATGCAAAACTTATAAGTGCTTACACAGATGGATTAAAAAATCATATATTTGCTGATCATAAAATCCACTGCATCTTCAATCAAGCTGTCACGACGACAGGTAGATTATCATCTTCAGATCCTAATTTACAAAATATTGCTGTAAGAGATGAAGATGGTAAACTTATTCGAAAAGCTTTCTATTATGAAGATGAGGATTTATATCTATTATCTTTAGATTATTCGCAAATAGAACTAAGAATTCTTGCGCACTTCACCCATTCGAAAGCTTTGATCGACATCTTTAAAAATGATGAGGATATTCACGAAGCCACAGCTAAAAAAATATTTCATAAAGATGAGATAACTGATTTAGAAAGAAGGAAAGCTAAAGCAGTTAATTTTGGTATCGTCTATGGTATTTCTGAATGGGGTTTATGCGAACAATTAGGCATTTCTCGTAAGGAGGCTAGTGACATCATCTCTTCTTTCTACCTTGCCTTCCCTGAAATTAAAACTTATCTCACTAAGGTCGTCGAACAAGCCAATGAACTCGGTTACGTCGAAACTATCTTAGGGAGAAGACGTTACATTCGTGAAATTCATGACACTAATTATCAAAGAAGAGAATTCGCTAAACGCGCAGCGATGAACGCTCCTATTCAAGGAAGCGCTGCTGATCTTATCAAAGTAGCGATGATCAAAGTCGATGAATTGTTGAAAAAAGGTCAATATAAGACTCGTCTCGTTTTACAAATACATGACGAATTATTATTTAAAATTCCTAAAGAAGAAGTCGATATATTGCCAAAATTAATTCAAAAAGAAATGGAACACGCATTGAACTTAGATGTGCCACTAAAAACATCTTTAGGAATCGCTAAAAGTTGGGATGAGGTGAAATAATTATGCCTGAACTACCAGAAGTTGAAACGATTAAAAAAGCCTTGGAATCACTCATCATTGGAAAGAAAATTATATCTATAGATATATTGAAGCCAAAACTCATCAAAAGTGATTTAGATTCTTTTAAAACTAAACTCATTGGTAAAACATTTTTAAAGATGTCTCGACACGGTAAATATTTATTTTTTCATCTAGATGATGAACTAGTGTTAGTCAACCATCTTAGAATGGAAGGAAAATATCAATTTAAACATCCGCGTGACGAAATCGAATCGCACGCACGAATCATCTTTCATCTCGACGATGGAAACGCTCTCATCTATCGCGATTCAAGAATGTTTGGCATGTATTATTTAAGCGATGAATTGCATTATCAAAATCTCGATTTCGTCAAAAAAGTTGGTAAAGAACCATTTTTCTTAGACGCAAAAGAATTATTTAATAATATTAAAAAACATCCAGAGACCGAAATAAAAACTGTCTTATTAAATCAAGAAGTCATAGCTGGACTTGGTAATATCTACGTCGATGAAACACTTTTTAAAAGTAGGATAAATCCTTGTAGCAAAGCTAAATATCTAACATTAGATGACGTAAGCGTCATTTTAAAAAACGCAATCGAGGTATTGAACGCTGCTATATTAAAAGGTGGTTCGACGATTAAAAGTTATAAGTCAATCGACGATGTCGATGGTCACTTTCAAACTGATCTTCTCGTCTACGGTAAGGCAAATGAGCCCTGTCCAAACTGTGCTAAACCATTAAAATTTATGAAAATTAATGGAAGAGGCACGACTTATTGTTCGCGTTGTCAAAAGAAAATTGGACAAAAATTTATCGCTGTAACTGGTCTATATGGTTCTGGTAAATCTAAAGTCACTCATCTATTTGAAGATAATGAATATAAAATCTATTCATGCGATAGTATCATTAAAGAACTTTACGATGAATTAGAAATACAAGATAAAGTTTTAACTTTATTTAATATCGAACAAATCGATTTTGTTCGCATTCGTAATGCGATATTTAAAGATGAAAAATTAGATAAGAAGTTAAAGAACATACTTTATCCAGCACTCAAAGAAAAAATCTTAAAAATCTTTAAAAAACATGAGGAGAATGTCGTCATCGAAGTACCGCTACTTTTCGATGCCAAGATGGAAAATATGTTCGATGTTGTCATCGGCGTTACTCTTCCTGACGATAGACGAGAAAAATTCATCATAAATCGCGACAAATCATTAGATTATAAAGCTTATTATGACGCTCATAATCATTTTTGCGACCACTTGAAAGAATGCGATTATGTTATTACGAATAATAAAGATGAAAAACATCTCGCGAAAGAAGTTTTAAAAATTAAGGAAGATTTAGACATTTAATGGGCCAAAATCAATAATTTTTGCGCTACTTAATAATTTTTTAATTTGTAAAGATCTAGCTTTCGAAGCGTAGTTAAAATTATACATATTCGCAATATCTTCTGCATCGAATTCACTGATGAAAACAGTTAAAGTTTCCTTCTCTTTTCTTGCTCTTAACAAAGGAATTAAAATATTATCTCTTAACGTCTCATTTTTATATTCTTCACCGAAGTCATACAAGAAAAGAAATGGCACATCCACTAATTTATTAAAAATAAATTCAAAACGTTCTTTTTCATTAAAATATAAATTTGCTAATTTACGACATTGTTTAGGAAAATTGATGACGCTTGCTAGATAATGATTTCTTGCGGCGAAACGATTATAGACGCCGATCAAAGTATCTAATTTGCGTTTGCTCGCCCCTCCTATTAGATAGAGCCAATTCGCACTATTTTTACTTTTGCTAAAATCTATGAAAGCTGTTAGTAATTCCTTCGTCGCTTTATCATCATTTAAATTTTCTTTACTCAAGCTTAGTAATTTATCATCGAAATCTCTAATTTCGTAAAATGAAGTCAATTTATCATTTTTTTCTTTTAAAGCGCAGCGAGAAATATTTCTTTCGACGTAATGACCTTGTAATTCTAATTCGATAGTCGAACCTTTGACATCTTTTGGGCATTTATTAAGTCCTGGACAATTCTTGCAGATAAGATAGTCGTCGTAACTTGTAAAAATTGTACTTAAATTATCCAAGATAATTTGTTCATCGATACCTAAATCGCTCAAACGATTTAGAAAAGTTTCATCCCCGAGCATTTGATCGAGTAGTTTCTTTTCTTCTTCTTTTAAACTTGCTACATCTAAAGTAAGACGTAATTTATCCATAATTATCCCTCGTCAATCATCTTTAAAAGTTCATCTAAAGATTTTTCTTCTTCTATGTTTTCTTCGCTATCGCTCTTAGTTATCTCTTCTACAATTTTTTCTTGTTTCGAAGCATTTTTCTTATTTTTACCGCGTACTTTCTTATCTATTTTATATAGATAATTCATCGCATCTAATGCATTGTCTACTTCTTCTCTAGCTAAGGTAGAACCAATTTTCATCACGTAATTTCTCGCTAAGACATTATCGTTTCTTTCTAGACAATAATCGATAAGTGCATTTATGACGCTTGGGACAAGATGTAAATTTTTCGATAATTCGTCGATGAGCATCAAATCGCTTTCCACCGGCGCGGTGCCATTTTGTTTATAAGATAAAAACTGACCAGGCGCTACACTTTCAAAAAGACGAATTTTAGCCCCGATTTCACCACTAGAAAAATAGTTCATCTTCTGTTTCTTACTTCTTCTCACTTGTGTCGGGAGATGGGAAACATCCCATTTTAAATCGTCATTAAATTGTTCGAAATTAATCATTTCACCAGGTTTATTAGTTAAAATGATCGAAGAAGCTAAATGTTCTGCACAATCTTCTTCTTCGATGCCATATAAGGCTGCAATTCTTGCTACCTCATCAAATTCTTCATCGCTTATCGAGTTAGGCTTCAAATTAGGTAATAAAGCGAATAACTTTTCTTTTAAAATTGGGAGACTAAAAGAAATAGGCAATTTAGAGACATTGCGACCAAGGGTATTATTTTTTGCTTTTTGAACGCTAAAATAAGTTTTATCATCGAAATCAGGATTGTAGACTTCTTCAAAACTTAAAGAAATATCTTTATAATCGTTCGGATTCTTTCTTTTAACATAGATGTTAATTAGACGATTCATCTCCTTTACTCCTAAAATCTTTTTAAGTGTGCCTGATAAGATGACATCGTCAAAAAATGATTTAGGATCTTTAGGTTGCTTTAAGATGATGACGAAGGAAGTCGAAGTTTCATTCAATTCTTTTTTTAACGTCTTAACTAGCCCTACTCCTTCAAGATGATGAAGCGCGACTTCTAATTCGTTTAAAGAAATGTTCAATTTGGCCGCTAGAGCATCGAATGTTTCATCTTCCACAAAATCATTATTCAAGCCAGATTGATAAAAAGAAAAATAAAGAGCAAAAGCCGAGGTTCCGATCAAAGGAAGATAGAAGTTAGTCAAAAAGGTGACATCACTTGAAGCAATGATGCTTGCAAATCTCACTTCGTAACAATTCGCGTTTGGCTTTAATATATTCGACTTAATCATCGTTAAAATTATAATAATTTTGTCTCGGCTTTTAAACGTTTAAAAAATTATTTCGCTAATCATCCTCTTTATTATGGAAAATTATCCTAGTCCTACACTTACTTTTTTAAAATTATTCACAATTTCCACAATTTTGTTCACATCTATAATTTGAACTTATTTTTTGTTAAAATATATTTTCGTAGAGGTGATAAATAATGGACGATAATGCTATTTTAGAGCCGAGGAAGATGTATGAAAGCAAAGTAAGAGTCGACCTCCTCGATTGTGCATCTAAATATTTTGATGATGTTTTGAAACGTTCTGGTGTGAGCCAAGACGAAAATGAAATGCTTTCTAAACAATATGAAAAAAATGCCGCGGATGCGGAAGAAAAAAATAAAAAATTAAGTGGCGCGAAGGGGCTAAGAACTTTCTTTATCATCTTAGCTATTGCTTTTGCAATTGCTGGTGCGGTCGGCGTTTATTTCATCGTCGAATTAAAAGATTTGACGATCGGGTTAAGTTTAACTATTCCAGGCTTCATCCTCGCCCTAGTGTTTTTCATTTTAATCTTCGTCTACTGTAATAAAAAAGTAAAAGAACATCAAAAAGCCAGCGACGCTGCTAATAAGAAAAGAGATGAATCTTACCAAGCAGTCGTCAGTCAAATTAGCCCCCTACTTTATTTATTCGATGAGGCGATGCCGACAGAAATTATTCGTAAAAGTGTCCCTCTCATCCAAATTGATGATTATTTCGATATCAAAAAATTCGATTATATGCACGAAAAATATGGCTTCTTAGATAACGATTCAGAGACCTCTTCGACACTCTTTGTCATGTCTGGTTCGATCGTGGGTAATCCATTTCTCATGTTAAGAAATCTCAATATGAATATGGTCGATAAAATCTATACGGGTACTTTACCTATCACTTGGACGGAAAGAGTTTACGACGGAAACGGAAGATATAGGACAGTTGTAAGGAGCCAAGTTCTCACCGCTTCTATTAGAAGACCTGCTCCTGATTATAGTACTTACACTCACCTCGTTTACGCTAACGACGCTGCTCCTGATTTAAGCTTTTCTAGACGTCCCTGTGGAATAGACGTCAAAAACGAAAAAGCTATCGATAAATTCGTGGAAAATAAGGCTGATGATATTAGAAAATATGCTGATAAAGCTTTGAAAGAAGGTAAGAAATTTACCCCGATGACCAACGAAAAATTTGAAGCTTTATTCGGTGGTTTAGACCGTGATCATGAAGTACAATATCGTCTTCTTTTCACCCCACTCGCACAACAAAATCTCATCGAACTTATCACGAATCCTGTCCCCTTTGGTGACGATTTTACTTTCATCAAAAGAAAAGAACTTAACTACATCGCTAGCAACCATTCACAATCGTTCGATATTTCTGGCGAACCACGTAATTACATTCATTATAATGTCAACAAAACGAAAGAAAATTTCTTAAGTTACATCGATAACTATTTTAAGTGCGTTTACTTTGACTTAGCCCCCTTGCTTTCTATTCCACTTTATCAACAAAATAAGCCATTTGAATACATCTATAAGAAGAATTATATGCGTAATTACACATCTTATGATGAAGAAGCTATCGTCAATCATTTCGATTATCATCGTTTCCTTCACCCATCTAGTGCCACTCGCGCTATTTTGAAAGTCTTATATCCTAATAAGAAAGGTAAGACTGACCAAGTGACTGTAAGAGCGCATTCTTTCGAAGGTATTCCACGCGTCGAATATGTCACGGTGATGGGAGGAGATGGTCATCCTCACGCAGTTCCTGTCCATTGGACAGAATATCTACCTCTCAGCCAAGATACTCCAGTTTCTATCAAGCGTTTCGCCAATTCGCGACATGAATATAATTCACGCCAAAGCGAACTCATCGAAAAATTTGGTAATCGTTTCGACGCTGAAAGTGCCACTTATAACCGAGGTTACGTCGCATATTTAGCTGAACCAGAGGAAGATAATATCGATAGTGAAATTGATAAACTTTTCAAGTATAATAAACAAATAGAGGAGGATAAGTAATTTATGGCAAATGCACTAGATGAATTAAGTGGTCCAACGATGGAAGAAGGTCGCGATACACGCGTCATTGCTAAGCAAATACCAGCCACAATTGGCAAAGGAAGTAAACGTTTAGTCGTTTTCCTTTACATCATCAGTTTTGGTTTACTCATCATCAAAAAGAAAAAAATCGAAAGCCACTTCTTGCAATTGGAACAAAAAATTAACACGAATGCTTCAGAAATTGATAATTATCTTGAACAACGTGTGGTGATTTTACAAAATGCCGCAAGATTACTCGATAAGGCGATCGATTTAGATAAGACGACGATGGTAGAAATTGCAAAATATCGTTCCGGTTCTGCAAATAACGAAGAAATCCGTAACGATATCGCTACGAAGATGGAAAACATCGGCCATCAAATTAGTGTCGCTTTCGAACAATACCCAGATTTAAAAGCGCATCAAGAAATTGCTGATTGTTTACAACAAAATTCATATTTGCAACGTGAAATTACCGCCGCAAGAACTGTTTATAATGACACGGTCAATCAATGGAATCACGACGTCAACCAATGGCTTTGGAAACAATATGTGGCCGCTAAAGCAGGCTATACAACTCGCATTCCATTCGCTACTTCAAGCGAAATTAGAACGCAAGCTAGACAAGTATTCTTTTAATTAATTTGGAAAAATTAACTAATAAAGGGACTTTAAGTCCCTTTTTCTTTTATAAAATTTTTTTATAATTTATTATTTATAAATTAATTTATTTTTACTAAAATAGTATCATAAGGAGTTTTTTCAAAAATGAGTGAAATAACAAATAAACGTACATCTAAACCAGTTAAATCAATTGCCGTTCTCACTAGTGGCGGTGATGCGCCAGGCATGAACGCTGCTTTAAGAGCAGTCGTTAGAAGTGCCCTTAAACACGGACTAGAAGTTTTCTTCGTCAATGATGGCTACAAAGGTCTCGTCGAAGGTGATATCCACCCTGTCATCGACCGTAATTTCGTCAAAGATATCATCAATCGAGGTGGCACTATCATCCAATCTGGTCGACTTCCTGAATTTGCTAAACTCGAAGTGCAAAAGAAAGCTGTCCTCCAACTTAAACGTCGTAATATCGACTCTCTTATCGCTATCGGCGGGGACGGTACATATCGTGGTTTATTAGCCCTATCGAAACTTGGTGTCCACTGCATCGGTATTCCCGGCACGATCGATAACGATATCGCGAGCACCGATTTTACTATCGGCTTCGATACATGTTTGAACACGATCTGCGATTGCGTCGATAAGATTCGTGATACTTCTTCATCTCATCAAAGATGTTCCCTAATTGAAGTCATGGGCCGCCACTGCGGTGACTTAGCCGTATTCAGCGGTATCGCCGAAGGGGTCGAGGCGGTCATCACTTACGATTATCGCATTCCCGAAGAAGAATTTATCAACGACTTAAGAGAACTTGAAAAGAAGAAAAAACATCATGCTATCATCTTAATTTCGGAAAACTTATTGGATATTAACGAACTAGCGGCAAAAATTAATCGTGAGACTGGTTTCGAATGTAAGACTGAAGTCTTAGGAAGATTACAAAGAGGTGGTAAGCCGAGTGCTTTCGACCGTATCTTAGCCTCTAAACTTGGCAATCACGCCGTCGAAACTTTAATTCAAGGCCGTTACTGCCGCGTCACTGGTATCATCGCTAATGAAGTGAGAGATATCGACATCGATGAAGCACTCGCGATGCCGCGCGATAGAAAAGAAAATCTCACACGTTTACTCGATATTTTGAGGTAAAGAAAAATGAAATTTGGAAAGAAGACAAAAATTGTCATCACCGTCGGACCAGCATCCGACACTTATAACAAAATTAAAAGGCTTGCCTCTTTAGGCGCTAATGTCGTAAGACTTAATTTCTCTCATGGTACTCACGAAGACCACAAGAAAAAAATTGATATCGTTCGTGAATTGGAAAGAAATGAAGAAATTTATCTTCCTATATTACTAGATACGCGTGGTCCAGAAATTCGTACAGGTCTATTTGAAAATAATGGTGTCGTCATCAAAAGAGGACAAACTTTCCGCATCGCTATGAAAGAATGTCTCGGTACGAAAGATAAATTTTCCGTCTCGCACGCCGGCATGTTCGATGACGTCAAAGTTAAAGATCGCATCTTAATTGATGATGGTAATTTTGAAGCTGTCGTCATGCAAAAAGATACGAAAAATCATGAACTTGTTTGTAAAGCGATGAACACCCACTTAGTGAAGAATCGTAAATCGATCAACTTACCTGCTTCTAAATTATCTTTACCTTTCATCTCTAAACAAGATGAGGAAGATTTAAAATTTGGTTGTGAAAACGATGTCGATTATATCGCTGCTTCTTTCACTCGTCGTAGACAAGATATTTTAGATATTAAAAAAGTCTTAGCGAAATATGGAAAGCCTAACATTCCTATCATCGCTAAAATTGAAAATCCTGAAGGTGTAGAAAATATTGATGATATTTTAGATATCGCTGACGGCATCATGGTCGCAAGAGGCGATTTAGGTGTAGAAATTCCGACGGAAGATGTTCCTATCATCCAAAGAGAATTTGTCCAAAAAGCAAGAAGGCTTGGTAAACCTGTCATCACCGCGACACAAATGCTCGATAGCATGCAGACGCACCCTCGTCCCACACGTGCGGAAGTAAGTGACGTCTTCACCGCTATTTCAGAAAGTACCGATTGCGTCATGTTAAGTGCTGAATCAGCGTCAGGCGAATACCCATTCGAAGCCGTCGAAATGCAAGCTAAAATTGCCGCTAAGACGGAAAAATATTTAGATTATAAAAAACTTTGTGAAGAAGCTTATTATTCTTCGCAACGCGGTAATAATGACGCTATCGCTAATTCGATAGCAAATACCGCTATCTTAATTCACGCTAAACTTATCGTCAATTTCACTAACGATGGAACTTCCGCTATGCGTCTTGCAAAGGCTCGTCCTATCGCCCCTGTCCTCTCTTTAAGTGCTGATCGTAAAGTCGTTTTAAAACTTGGCCTCATCTGGGGCTTGTATAACGAACTTATCGCTTCTATTCCTACGAATATTTTCGAGATGACAAATATGGCGAGACAATATGCTTACAATTACGGATTAAAGCGCGGCGATACTATTATCGTCACTGGTAATATCGATCAGACAAAGGACAATTCTGATTTCCTAGAAATCATCAAGATTTAATTATGTTGAAAAGAGTTATTTCTATCGACTTAGGCGGAACGAACATCCGCGCCGCTATCATCAATTCTAATCTCCGCATCGAAAAAGTCATCAAGTCTTCCACGGAGAAATTAAATTTTGATATTCTTTTTCATCAAGTAGTGAATTTAATTGATGAATTGATGACTAGTAAATATCCAATCGACGCCATATGTTTTGGCGTGGCTGGAAGAGTAAGATTAGATGGTTACATTAACGAACTTCCGAATTTACATATGTCAGACATTCCTCTTTCTAATCTCATCGCTAATAAATATCATCTGCCAGTTTTCGTCATCAACGACGCCCATGCGGCTGGCTTAGCAGAAGCTACTGCTGGTGCTGGCAAACGTTATCATCGTTCCTATTTTGTCACTATTTCTACCGGCTTTGGTGGAGCGATGTTCGTCGATAAAAAATTTGCCGTGACAAGTGATGAAGTCGGTCACACTCTATTTGAATATAAAGGCAAATATTACGAATTAGAGCATCTGGTAAGCGGCACTGGTATCAAAAATTTATGCGCGCTTAACGGGCTTACTATCACTTCTTCTAAAGAGATGTTTGAAGGAGTAAAAGAAAGCAAAGTAGACTTTATCAAAGTCTATGAAGATTGGTTAAATCTTCTTTCTAGCGCTTTCCAATACATTGCCAAAACTTTCGAAGTGGAAGTTTTTACTATCACTGGAGGCGTGATGAAATCGCAAGATATTTTCTTCACCAATTTTAAAAATCGCAACAAAAATTTAAAGATTGTCACTTGCCATTTTAAAGAGGACGCTGGTCTCATCGGAGGAGCTGTCTACGCTTTAGATCATGTCAAATAGATATCCTGGCGACAATTTTCGCCGTAACGTCATCACGACGATCGTAAGTTTTTCTATCTTACTTTTGATCACTATTATCATCATCGTTTCTTACGTTTTAGTCATGATGAATAATTACGCTATTGCGCTTTCGTTAACGTTTGATAAAGAAGAACAAACTGCCACGTGGGAAATTATTCCTCCGACAAATGAAACAATTTTAGAATATAAAACGAACGAAGATAATGGAGTGGATTATTTATATTTAAGTAGCGATGATTTAAACATCACATTTAAATGTGATGAACTAGCCCAAAATAAACAAAGGGAACATATTGTTAACATCTATCGCGACTTCGAATTCGTTCCACTTCAAACTGATGGGAGTTCTTCAAAAAGTAAGGACCACTACTTATTGAAAGCATACGATCGCAATCACAATTTATTAAAAGAATATAAGATTAGTGATACTTTAGAAGAAACTTATTTTTCTTTCACTCTCGATTCATATTATTCATATTATGAATTTTCTTACGTCAACACAGTCAAAAACTTCGATGAAAAAAGAAACGCTTATTACGACGTCAATCTTTTATTCTACGGAGTGGAAATCCTTTATTAAAATAGTTGCAAATTCATATATTTGCATTACAATTAAAGTGCGTTGAGGAAGACAAGATGATATCTTTTCTTAGCCTAGAGAGATGAAGTTCGGTGCAATTCATCCTAAGAACGATATCGTTACCACTTCGGAGCATGATGAAAACCAATTCATCCGTCGGTCGCGTTAAGACTATTCGAGCGTGCATATGATTCATATGTGAATTAAGGTGGTACCGCGCAACGAAAGATGCGTCCTTAAGAGGGCGTTTTTTATTTTATAAAAAGGAGAAAAAATATGGAACTAGACAATGAAGCATTAAGATTACTTCGTCATTCGACAGCACACATCTTAGCTGAAGCTGTTTTAAAACTTTATCCTGACGCTAAATTAGGCATTGGACCAACGATTGAAGAAGGCTTTTATTACGATATTAAATTCGATCGACCAATCGTCGATAGCGATTTAGCTAAAATCGAAAAAGAAATGCACAAATTAGTGGCGACGAATCGTAAGATTGAAAAAGAAATTATAACTTATGAAAAAGCAAAGGAATTATTTAAAAATAATCCTTACAAATTAGAGCTCATCGAAGAATATCATAAAGAGGGCCGTGAACTTAGCATTTATAAACAAGGTAATTTCTTCGATTTATGCGCTGGCCCACATCTAGAAGAGACCAAACCTATCAAATATTTTAAATTATTGTCACTTGCTGGCGCTTATTGGCGGGGCGATGTTAAAAGAGATCAACTCACAAGAATTTATGGCACAGCTTTCTATTCCCAAGAAGATTTAACTAATTATTTAAATCTCGTCGAAGAAAGAAAGAAAAGAGACCACCGTCTCATCGGCAAAGAGATGAAAATTTTTATGATGTCAGAATATGGTCCTGGCTTCCCCTTCTTCCTTCCTAACGGCATGATCATCCGCGATGAATTAGAAAATTATTGGAAGGAATTACATCGTTTGCACGGTTACGAATTCATCTTGACCCCAACGATGTTATCGAAAGAGTTATGGCTCACTTCTGGACATTACGCTAATTACAAAGATAATATGTTCTTCTCACATATCGACGAGAAGGAATTCGCCATTAAGCCAATGTCTTGCCCTGGTGCGATGCTCGTCTATAAAAACGATTTACATTCGTATCGTGAACTTCCTATTAGACTAGCCGAACTTGGTCACGTCCACCGTTACGAGGCTAGCGGTGCGCTTTCAGGCTTATTTAGAGTAAGAGCGTTCACGCAAGATGATGCGCACATCTTCTTAAGAGAAGATCAACTACAAGAAGAAATTATTACTTTATTAAAACTTTACGATACAGTTTATAAGCAATTTAATCTCCCTTATCACATCGAACTTTCGACGAGACCTGAAGATAAATATATCGGTAGCATCGACATTTGGAATAAATCAGAACATGCTTTAGAAGAAGCGATTAAACATCTTGGTATTCCTTATAAAATTAATCCTGGTGATGGAGCGTTCTACGGACCAAAACTTGATTTTAAACTTAAAGATAGCATGAATCGTATTTGGCAATGCGGCACTATTCAACTCGACATGAATTTACCTGAAAGATTCGATATTACTTACATCGATCAAAACAATGAAAAAGTAAGACCTATCATGCTCCACCGCGCGATCTTTGGTAGCATCGAAAGATTCATCGGCATCTTAATTGAAAATTATGCTGGTCATTTCCCTCTTTGGCTCGCTCCTGAACAAGTCGCTATCTTACCAGTTGCTAAACCCCACGAAGAAAAAGCGATAGAAATTGCTTCTAAATTAAAAGAACTTAATTTGAGACCAGTCATCTTCACTAGTGAAGAAAAACTTGGCTACCGCATGAGACAAGCACAAATAAGAAAAATCCCTTACACTATCGTTTTAGGCGATGAAGAATTGAACACTAATTCTGTCACTTATCGTAAAGCGATGCAAAAAGAACAAATTAACGTCTCACTCGACGAATTCATTTCGATGTTAAAAGAGGAAAGAGATGAAAGAATTTAATTCTAAAATCTTTTTAGATTTTATTCCTAAAAATATTAAAGACGATATTTCTTATCATGACCGAATCGTCATTAGAGCTATCCTTCTTGATGAAAATAATTTTATTTGCCTTCATCAAATCAAAAGAGATGACATCTTTGGAAATCTCATTTATTTAGAAACGCCAGGTGGAGGCAAAGAAAAAGATGAATCTTTAGAAGATGGTTTAAGAAGAGAAATATTAGAGGAATTAGGCTACACTTGTGAAATCATCGCTTATCTAGGTGAGGTAAAAGATAGTTACGATTTAATTAAGCAAAGAAATCATGTCCACTTCTTCCTAGCGAAAATAAAAGAAGATACTCATCACCTAAATCGCATATCAAAAGGCGACTCTCTCATCGAAAAATCGTTGAAATTAAAGTTAGAAGATGTGATAAATATCTACGAAAATTACGCAGATCAACCACTTCTTAACATAGTTAAAAGGCGTGAACTACCATTTTTTAAAATTTTAGTTGATAAATTAGACATCTTAGTCTAATATATTCATTGCGAAAACGTAGAAAGAAGAAAGCCCATTTCTCACCAGATTGACTAAAGTTAATTGGTTGACGCTACGATATCAGAATAATTTGATATTTAACGGGCTCTCTTCGGGTCCGTTTTCTTATTGAAGGAGGCTGATTAATATCTATAACAACAATCTTCCACAAGGTAAAAAACCCAATCGTCAAGACGAATTAGTGAACGAGAGAATTCGTTTCAACGAAGTTCTTCTCATCGGTCCTAAAGGCGAACAATTAGGTGTCGTCTCACGTCGCGTCGCTTTAGAGACAGCGGAACGTTACGAATTAGACCTTCTTTGCGTCGCCCCGAACGCTAACCCACCAGTGTGCAAAATCTTAGATTATGGTAAACATCGCTTCGAAGCTCAAAAGAAAGCAAAAGTTGCGAAGAAAAATCAAAAGATTATTCAAACAAAAGAAGTTCAATTAACTCCGATGATCGGCGAACATGATTTGCTCGTCAAAGTCAAAGCCGCCATCCGCTTCTTCGAAGATGGTAGCCGCGTCAAAGTGGGTGTTAGATTCCGTGGACGTCAATTAGCCCATCCGGAAGTCGGTCAGGAAACGATTGAAAAATTTATCGATTTAGTGAAAGATTACTCCGTCGTAGAAAAAGCCCCTTACATGGAAGGTAAATGGCTCAATGCGATTTTAGCTTCCAAAATCAAAAAATAGTAAGAAAAGGAGAAAAGATTATGCCGAAGATGAAAAGCAAAAAAGCTTTAACTAAAAGAGTTAAAGTAACTGGAACCGGTAAATTGGTCCGCCACAGCGCTTACACCGGTCACAACAGTCACCAAAAAACGACCAAACAAAAGAAGAGACTTTCCAAAGCGAGTGTCGTCGATCATAGCGACTACAAGCGCATTAAGGATCTCATTCAATAAGAAGGAGGATAGATGAACTATGGCAAGAGTTAAAGGTGGTCCAAAGACCCATTTAAGACGTAAAAAAGTATTGAAGATGGCCAAAGGTTACTATGGCTCCAAACATCTTCTTTACAAGACGGCTAAAGAACAAGTCATGCATTCATTAAATTATGCATACGCTCACCGTCGCGAAAGAAAAAGTGATTTTAGAAAATTATGGATTCGTCGTATCAATGCGGCCTGCCGTATGCACGATATTTCCTATAGCCGTTTCATGAATGGCTTAAAAATAGCGAACATTAATCTTAACCGTAAGATGCTCGCTGAAATTGCTATCGCTAACCCTGGCGATTTCAAATCGCTCGTCGATCAAGCTAAGAAAGCACTAGCGAAATAACAATTTCTTGTTATTCATCGAATTAAAGTGGGTTTTAATAATCCACTTTTTTTGTTATAGTTAAATATAGATGTATGATATATATATATATATATTAAATCTTAGATTAAGTTTTATTGCTTATGAAATAAAGGGGAGAAATATTTTAAATTTCTGAAAGGAAACTTAATTTATGCAACTTAAAAAGACGTTTGGGTGGCTCTTAGGTTCTTTAATATTTATTGGTCTCGTAACCATTATACTTATCGCATTCGCATTCATCTACACGGATTGTGCAATGGTGTGCGCTATGAATCCAATGTCAAGAAATTGGTTAGCGTCGCTAGATATAGCGTTTCTATATGCACTCACATTTATTTTCTTTTCTTTAGCAGGTTTAACTCTTTTCATTTTCTTAATAGTTTCACTCACTAAAATTAGAAAGAAAATTGTCGAAGAAAATTACGATTTAACCCCTTTTATTTTAAAACTTAAAAAGAACGCATTTTTATTCGGAGCAATACTCATGTTAATCGCTAGCGCATTCGCAGCCATTTATCTGATGTATGTCGTCTTATTTCCTAATTATTTGAATCGATTTGATCCTATCGTCATCGATATGTATTATTATGCATTTTATAATTATTATCTCGCTTATTTAATTCCAACTATTATTTTTCTCATCTTATTTTTATCTAGTGCAATTACTTTATTTATCTATACCAAAAAGAGTAAGAAATTAGTTGAAAAAAATATTTAAATAAATAATTAAAATAATTATTTAAGTTTAATAGTTTCAACGTTATTAACACATTCATCCACTAAGGAAGAAAAATCAAATTTAGATTCGAAAGCTAAAACTTTATCAAGATGTGGTTTTGTTTTAGGTTGTTTTGGAGTAAAGATAGTACAACAATCTTCGTAAGGACGAATAGAAATATCATAGGTATTTATTTCTTTTGAAATCTTAATAATTTCAACTTTATCATAAGTAGCGAGTGGACGAAGAATTACTTCATCAGCAACATCAGAAATAACTTTCATCGATTCGAGTGTTTGAGAGGCAACTTGACCAATTGATTCACCCGTCGCAATAGCGAGCAAATGTCTTTTTTTCGCTACTTTACATGCGATACGTATCATCATGCGTCGCATGATCGTAATAGCGTAACTTTCATCTACGTGACGATAGATTTCTTCTTGTAATTTTGTAAATGGAACAACATGTAAATAAACGTGACTTTGCTGAGCTGAAATAACGTTTAATAAATCTTTAACTTTATCGATAACTGCGACATTCGTGTAAGGCGGGGAAGCAAAATGTAAATATTCGAGATGAACTCCTCTTTTAAGCAGTAATGAAGCAGCGACAGGAGAATCAATTCCACCGCTTATTAGCATTAAGACTCCACCCATTGTATTGGAAGGATAACCACCTAATCCTTTAATAGTACGAAGGAAAATATAGGCAAAATGCGGTCTAATTTCGATAGATAAAAGATAATCAGGATGATGAACATCCACTTTGTAATCACTATTTTTTAATATCTTAGTGGCGACGAGACGGTTGATATTATCAGAATGAATAGGGAAAGATTTATCAATTCTTCTCGCATATACTTTAAAGGTATGCATCGTAGGTGATTCTTTTAAAATTTCATAACTTCTTTCGATGATATCTTCTTCGCTTGCCTTAACTTTATAAGCTAAAGAAAAAGAATAAATACCAGGAATATTTTTTAGTTGATCGATAAGATTTTTTTCATCGATATCTTGTTTAATTTCTAAATAGATGTGATCGTGTGCCTTGATGAATTCAATACCTTCATAAGAAATATTGTTTTTAATATTATAAAAAAGTCGATTGACGAAATCTTTTTTATTTTTACCTTTTGTATAAAGTTCACCGAAACGGATAATAATCGTATCAAATTGTTTCATAAACTGAGCCTTTCTAATAATTCTTTTAGGGTATTTAAAAAGATATCGATATCTTCTACTTTGTTATCGTAGCCTAAAGATAGTCGAATAGAATTTTCTGCCCTAAAAGTATCTTTAAACATCGCATAGATGACGTAAGACATCTTCGATTTTTTAGCGGAACAAGCACTTGAAGTAGAAACATAAATTCCTCTATTAGATAAGGCTTCCACTAAGACGGAAGCACGTAATTTTTTTAAGGAAAAATTGATGATAAAACTAGAACCATCTTTAGAAGAATTTAACTTAATATATCTATCTAGTTTCACAAGTCCATCATAAAGTGCATCGTGCATTTCTTTAATACGGTTATGTTCTTTAGAAAAAGAATGGAAAACATTTTCAATAGTCAATGGCAAAAGTAAATCTTTTTCGACATCTTCCGTCCCACTTCGAAAACTTGCTTCCTGTTCACCACCATAAAAAAGTGGAGAAAAAGTAGTATTTTTTCGATAAATTAACGCTCCGCTACCCTTAAGACCATGAATCTTATGAGCGGAGAAAGATAATAAGTCGACGTGAGAATAATCTAAATTAAGATGGCCGATTGCTTGAGCGATATCGACGTGGAAGAAAATGGTTGGAAAATTCTTTAAAAAAGTAGCCATCTCTTCGATGGGATTGATCGCTCCTGTTTCATTGTTGATAGCCATAATGGAAACAAAAAAAGTCTCTTTCTTCACATGCTTTTTTAATTCTTCTAGAGTGATTATTCCTTCTTCGTTTGGCGAAAGATAACTCACTTCAAAGCCCAAATCTTTTTCAAGATGACGAAAGACATTTAAAACAGAGGGGTGTTCAATACTTGTGGTAATAAGATGTTTTCCACGGTTTCGATATTTTAAAACCACACCTTGAATAGCTAAATTGTTAGCCTCAGTCGCCCCGCTTGTAAAAATGAGTTGATGAGTGTTTTCTAAATTTAGCAATTTTAAAGTATCAAACCTAGCTTCAGCTAGCATCTTAAAGACGTTATAACCACCTAAATGTGGACTAGATGGATTTAATAAATCCATATTTAAATATGAGATATATTTTTCTTTCACTGCTTCATCTAATTTTGATGTCGCCGCGTTATCGAAATTAATCATGCATTAGAAGCCTTACTTTTTTCGCTCGATTCAAGGCTAGAAAGAAGCGCACGGGTATCGAAATAAACTCTTTCAAAATCGCCTGCGTAATATCTTTGCTCAAATGTTTGAAGTTGTTTGTTTAAATTGTTAAAACGTTGTCTAGATCTATTAGCGTAGACAATTGATGTTTCCGCAAGGACACCCATATTATAAGTCTTTTCAATCTCGGAGATGATGCGAGAAGAAAGACGATTAAGTTCTTCTAATGAAGTCATGACCTTAATGACATCAATTGGTAAAACTTTCAATGTTTCATCGATCGTTTTAATTATGCCATAGGCTTTATTAATTTCATCTTCGTAAATATCGACACTTGGAATAGCTAGATCGCGAATCTTCTTCGCTCCTCTTTTTAAATTAATATAAATAGCGTGAATTGTTTGATAAGCTTCTTCCGTATGCGTCTTTAAGGAAGCAAGATAATGTGTGAAGGCATCCATCGATTCAAAAGCTTCGTCAGCTTTAGCTTCTAATTCATTCATATGCGTCACAAGAATTGTGTAAGGTTGTCTTGTCGAAGAATGGACGTAATTATCTAAAACACGTTTCGCGGCCCCTACTTCATTAATTTGATTTTTAATTTCATCGAGGCGATTTTCAGATTCAGCGTTGATTATATAAATCTTACGAATTTCTGGTAATGTATGACACATCTTCATGAAACGTTTTTCTAAATTGGAAACAATTTGATAAAGTTCTTCATACCTTGCATCAAATGTCTCCTTAGCTTCTTTTTCTTTTTCAAATTGTTCGCCATATTCATCAATTTTATTTTCGATGATATTAAGTTTTTCTTGTAAGCCACGGACTTTTAAAACTTTAAGATCACGCATGATATCAGCAAGTTCGACATGAAGTTCATTTAATCCAGATTTAACCATTAAATGGTTAAGTGGAACATCCATCGCTTCCAATCGTTCCTTCGCTTGTTCCACTTCGGATAATTTTTCAGGAAGAACAGAAGTAGTAAGAGCGACGAGTATCGGAGCAATAGTCAAAGCTTCTTTTAAAGCCGCAAGAGTTAATTTAATACCATCTAATAGACGATTAGCCTCGTCATATTCCGCCCCATCCACTGCCACATCGACATTCATAAAGTCTTTATCGATAGCGTTGAAAACGTGTTCAAAAGAAGAAGCAAGTAAAGCTAGATCGACACTTTTAGAAAAGTAATCTTGTTTGACGCTTCTCAATTGTTCTTTAATGAGTAAGGCTTTTTGATGCGTATCTTCTTCTGGTCTTAAGATAGTATTAATCTCACTATCAAATTTGAGCATGTTCGTCTCGTAATTGGTAATAACTTGTTTAGCATCAGGCAAATGAGCTTTACAAGATTTAAAATCTTTCTTACCTAAATCATCATCAAGAATCTTCAATTGATGGCTAGCTCTAACATCATCTTTATCTTTGAGACGATTGAATGATTCCATGGAACGAGCGTAAGTATCGGAATAAAGTAAATTCGTACGAGAAATAAGTTCTAATCGACGGACGCTCTGCGCGCATTTACCAATTAATAAAGCGTGAAAATAATCGTATTTTCGATGTAATTCTTTCACGCTAGAAGAAATTCTTTTACGACTTACGTAAAATATTCCTAAACCAGCGATAATGAGGACGATTATTATTCCCCCGATAGCGATAAGTGAAATTTCTAAAGTTCCAAGTAAAGTACACATAGTAAGTTAATTATAGCAATTTTTTTCTAAATTTGAATATTTTATATTCATAATTGTTAAATGAATTCGCTTATACATAGTATAAATTTTCATTGACTAAACTATCTTAATCGTGCAATAATATGTCTCGCATGTAAAGTAGCAGATAAATACCACTCGTCCGACGTCTTGGCCAACGCGGAACAAAGTAGCCGAAGCTCAAAGGTGAAAAGTTGAAATCAAGACATCCGGGGTGAGGAATTTATCCCTTCGAAAATATGCAATATTTAAGGAAGGAGGAAAAAAGACATGAGAGATCGTAGTTCTACCTGGAAGAAATCACGTCGCTTAGAATTCTCAATCTTAGAAAATGGAAAAGAATTCAAGAAACGTAAATATGGTCCAGGTCAACACGGTAATGACCGTAAGAAAAAACCATCTGAATATGGTAAGCAATTGATTGAAAAGCAAAAACTTCGCCACATGTATGGCGTCAGTGAAAAACAATTCCGTCGTCTCTTCAACATTGCTAAAAAATCTAAAGATGTTACCGGTTTAGCGTTCATGCACATCTTAGAGAGCCGTCTAGACAATGTCGTCTATCGTCTCGGCTTTGCAAGAACTCGCAAAGGTGCAAGACAAATCGTCAGCCACAACCACATCTTACTCAACGGTCAAAGAGCGAATATTCCAAGCATGCTCGTCAAGATTGATGACGTCGTATCCGTCAAACCAGGTCACGACTTAAAAGTCATCAAAGAAAGTCTTGAAGCGAACAAAAATAGTTGTGCTTGGGTCGAAGTTGACGCTGATAAATTAAGTGGCAAACTCATTCGTTTACCAGAACGTAATGAATTGCCAAAAGATATCAACGAAGCGCAAATCGTCGAATACTACAACCGTTTGCTCTAATACTAATTTATCTACTCAAAATGAAAGGACAGCCGTACGGCTGTCCTTTTTTTATTAATTTTTAAGTTAAAGATTAAATATGTTTAACAAGATAATAATTTTTCTTACCACGTTTGATGAGATGATATTCATCAAATAACGCATTCGTTTGGTCGATAATTAAGTTAGGATCACTAACTTTTTCACCATTTAAACGAATCGAACCGCCATTGATAAATTCTCTTGCTTCGCGTTTAGATTTAGCAGCCCCAATCGTGATGAGCAAATCTTCTAGTTTCAAATCATCTTTTACTTCGACCATAAAAGAAGAAAAAATATCTTCTAATTGATTTTTATTAAGTTTAGAGATTTCACCACTAAAAAGAATACTAGACATCTCTTTTGCTTCTTTAGCAGCTTCTTCACCATGAATCGTCTTCGTCACCTCGAACGCTAAAGCTTCTTGCGCTAGTCGTAGATGAGGCGCTTTAAGGTGTTCTTCGCTAATGCGTTCAATTTCTTCTTTAGAAAGGAAAGTAAATATCTTCAGATAACGAAGTGTATCTTCATCGCTCGTATTGATTAAATATTGATAAAGTTTATATGGACTAGTTAATTCTTTATCAAGGAATAACGCTCCATCTTCCGATTTACCAAATTTTCTTCCATCGCTACGCGTAATCAAGGGAGCGGTTAAGACTTCAACTTTCGCATCTGTTCCACGCACTTTTCTAATAAGCTCAAGCCCGCTTGTAAGATTGCCCCATTGGTCGCTTCCACCAATTTGGATATGGCAATCTTTAGTATCGTAAAGGTGTAAGAAATCGATCGATTGTAAGGTCATGTAAGAAAATTCACTATAAGAAATACCAACATTTAATCTCGAAGCGATAATATCTTTTGAAAGCATGTAATTAATAGAGAAATATTTACCATAATCTCTTAAGAAATCGATGACTTTTAAATTGCCGAGCCATTCGTAATTATCAAGTAATTCACCCTTATTAGGATCACTTAAGTCCAAAAATCTTTCTAGTTGTTTCTTAATGCAATTACGATTGTTTTCTAGTGTGTGAATATCGAGTAAATTTCTTTCTTGCGACTTGCCGCTTGGATCACCGATCATCCCTGTCACTCCACCGACGACAGCAATAATTTTATGGCCTGCGCGTTGTAAACGCATGAGAATGGATATCATGACAAAATTGCCTAAGTGCATACTTTTTGCGCTCGGATCGAAACCACAATAAATCGTTTGTTTACTTTTTAGTAATTCTTCTAAGGTTTCTTCATTCGAGCAATCTTTCACTAAGCCTCGCCATTTTAATTCTTCTAAGATATTATTCATATAACTTAATTCTCCTTACTATTTACTATTTTACTTCGATAGGGTATGGAACTTTTTTAAGACGATGGGAAGTTATTTCTCTTCTACCTTCTTTTGCTTGTGGATGACCATCTAAATTTACTAAATCACCAGTGAAACCACAAGTCATATTATTGACAAAATATGTACCAACACCATAGGTGTCAACTGGTACTCCTTCCTTCGTCCATTCATCAATTTTTTCTTTTGAAAAGGAACTAGAAACGATAATTTTGACGTGATTAAATCCTTCGTTATCTAAAGCTTCTCTTAAAACATAAATTAATTGCTTACAAACGCCATGTGGATCAAAGCCTGACGTATCTTTGTCATCGAAATAATGATCGATGAGAGATTTTGAAGTGTCGACTCTCACAGCATTAAGTTTATCTTTTAAATGTCTTGCTAATAGCAAAGAATCTTTCACTACATCATTATGATAATCAATTAGGGCAGTCAATTTTTCATCTGGATAAGCTTTTAAATATGCTTCGCTTGCTTTGATGATATCACCGCCACAAATTTCAATTAAAGCATGTGGCATCGTACCGCTACCTTTTCCACCCCACCATAAGCCTTGTGCATCTGTAGAAACTTTTGTAATACCACCAACGTAAGTTGCATAGCCATCACCAACTTGCGTCAAATAATCATCTTGCCTATCCGCCATGGAAAATACATTTGTCCCTCTTGCGGCTAAGACGACTTCGTGCACATTCGTGGCGACGCTCGTACGTCTTGCTAAAATACCATCGATTAACGATTCGAGATAACCGAAGTCTTCATAACGGCCTTTAATCTTTAAAACTGGTTCATTCGCACTGATGATATCACCATCTTCTAATGCATAAATTTCTAAATCTTCTGGATGCTTAGCGAAAGTGTGAACAAGAGCAATCACTTCATCTAAACCGCAGACCATCGCTTGCTCGCGGCGTTGAAAAAATTGCATGGTGACAATATGACCTGGGAGTAAAGATTCGACGATATGATGCGATTTTAAAAAATAATTCGCAGAGAAAAAACCATCTTTAATTCTTTCATCAAATTTGAACGTTTTATTCGTTAATCTCGCTAATTTACCGCTCTTTTTAAGTTCAATCTCTTCCATAGACTGTTTCCTTTCGTAATTTTGAAATGACTTCTTTATCAAGTTTTTTAATAAGAGAAATTAAAGAAATTCTAGCAACTTCATAATCTCTTCCATCGATGATTGAAGAAGGAGAATGAATATTTCTTGCACATAAGCAATGCGATAAAAGTAGCACTCCATCGTAGGCTAATTGGACTTTAGAGCCATCAGTCGTTCCAGCAGATTGAAAATATTGATAAGGAAGTTTTAATTCGCTTAACGTATCAATTTGTAAATCTAATAAAACTTTATTTGCGATGACTCCCCGATCAAGATAACGAATTAAGACCCCTTCTCCTAATCTACCATTCGCATTTTTATTTCCATCGTAATCATTCGCAGGTGAACAATCTAAGATGATGCAAATATCAGGCTTTATCATATGTGACAAAGTAATCGCGCCGCGACAGCCAACTTCTTCTTGGACGGTCGCACCTACGTAAAGATTAACATTTAATCTTTCTTCTAACAAAGCATCTAATAAATCTAAACCTAACGCACAGCCATAACGATTATCGAAAGCCTTGGCAAGATAACGATGTCTTCCAATCTTTTTAAAACTGCCTTCTTCTACGATCATATCGTTAACGTTAACTCCAGCTTTCGAAGCTTCTTTTGCGCTAGAAAAGCCAAAATCAAAAGTTAAATCTGAAGATTTGATGTCTTTATTAGGTCCACCGAGATGAGGCGCTAAAGCGGAGACGCTACCATAATATTTCTTATTATTCTTCGTCGTCAAAATAAGACGAGAACTAGGAAGTCTAGAAAGGCTAATACCGCCGACAACATTAACGTTAATGAGACCATTTGGTAAAATTTGTTTCACGACAAAACCAACTTCGTCCATATGCCCGATGACTAGGACTTTAGGTAAACTTTCATCTACTTCTTTTTTATGAGCGACAATTGAACCTAATTCGTCGTATTCGACGACTAAATTACGTTCTAAATAAGCTTTTTTTAGATAATTTCTTACTTCATCTTCTCGTCCAGAAATAGCATCAAGCGACGTTAATTCTTTTAAATATTTTACTGATTTTTTATCGATTTTGATCATAACTTACCTCAACTTTATACATTTGTTTACCTATCTTCATGTACTTTTCTTCATAGTTTGACATCGGCCCAGAAGAAATTGAATAATTTCTCTCCAGTGTTAATATCTTAAAACCTTCTTGTTCAAAAGTCATCACACTATCGTCAAAAAGTTCTAAATGATCAGTTTTTAAGATGACTTTACCGCCTGGCTTTAAAATATTTTTATAAATATCTAAGAATTTTTTAGCTGTCAGTCTCCTTTTATGATGACGAATTTTTGGCCAAGGGTCAGGAAAATTTAAATATATGGCATCAAATTTTATATTCGAAGGTAAAACTTCTTCTAAAAGAGAAGCATTACCGATATAAAAATAGACATTAGGAATATTTTCTTCGATGATTTTTTTCATCGCTATGGCTCCACATGTCTTATTTAATTCTACGCCAACAAAATATGTGTCAATGTATGCTTTAGCCATTCTAAAAAGAAAATCACCCTTGCCCATTCCTATCTCTAAAATATGACTATGATAATTATTAAAATTATCAACCGCGTTAGGCGAAG
Source organism: uncultured bacterium (assembly GCA_949285455.1). Classification (GTDB taxonomy): domain Bacteria; phylum Bacillota_I; class Bacilli_A; order RFN20; family CAG-826; genus CALVUG01. The sequence continues at coordinate 66,753 of CASDXP010000001.1, forward strand.
TAATCATTCTTTCATCATTCGCTATTAAATATGGTTCTGCCCAAGGTTTAAATTTTTGTCTCATAAATCTAACAATTTAAGTAATGCTTCATAATAAATATGCATCGCCTGTTTCATCTCTTCGATATCGTAAACTTCATCCGCTCCATGCATACGATAATCTTTATCGGGAAGTGCAGGTCCAAAAGCCACACAATTTTTCACTTCTTTAGCATAGGTTCCTCCACCAATCGCTAATGGTTTAATGTCTTTTTGACCACTTACATTCTTATAAGCATCAAGTAAAGTTTTTACTAAGGAGCCATTAGGATCAATATATAAAGGTGGAGCGTAACTATCTTCTTTATAGATAAACCTACGATGCTTTTTAATATTTTTAACAATTTGGTCGTAATTAATTAAATGTGGGTGACGATAATCTATACCGATAGTTATGTTATCATCTTTAAAAGTCGCTAAGCCTATATTTAAAGAAGTTGCCCCTAATTCTTCATCATGAACGTAAATATCTAAACCTTTACCTTCTTGATCAGCAAGAAGAGAATAAAGTTCTTTTAAATCTAATTCATCATAATATTCACCGATAGCGTTAATAGCGATTAAAAATGCATTCTTTCCAAGCAAAGGTAAAGAACCATGTGAGGCTTTTCCTAAAAATAAAATCGTCTTATTATCCAATGAAGAATATTCGATATTTTTCTCATCTAAAAATTTAATAAATTTTTCATCCTCATCATTAAGCTTCACTATAGCCTTATCAATACAAATATTAAAAGCATTACCAGCTTCGATGGAAGAAACATTTTTTAAATGCGTTTCTAAACTTAAATAAAAATGTAAGATACCTTTTTCACTATAAATTAAAGGAAAATCAGCATCAGGAGTAAAAGCGTATTGAGGTTGTTCTTTTCCGAGTGTTTCGAAATAATATTTTAGACAGGAAGAACCTCTTTCTTCATCCCCGCCGATGACGAGTCTAATTTTGTGATTTTTAATCTTATTTTGTTCTTTTAAAACTTTAAGTACATACATTAATGCGACGAGTGGTCCTTTATCGTCGATGACCCCACGACCATAGATAAGATTATCGACGCGAGAAAGACTAAAAGGAGGATGATGCCATTCCCCATCTGCACTTACGACATCTACGTGAGCAAAAATACCAATTAGTTCTCCTTTTCCACCTACATCAATTTCTAAGACACGATTATCGTAAATCGTCGCTTTATCAAAACCTAATCTTAACGCTTCTTCTTTCAAGAAGATTAAAGCATCGCTCACTTTTTTTCCATAAGGATGAGCATCGCTAACGCTGGAAGGATCATAAACGCTAGGAATAGCGATGAGTTTAGAAAGAGCATCTAACATATTTTCTTCTTGTTCTTCGATAAATGTGGGAACTTTTTTCATAGAGATTTTCTTACCTTTCTTCATTTTTAAACGTAATCTCGACGCTGGTTTCAATAAAGGAATTGAGATGAGCGGCACTAAGACGACCGCTAAAGAAATTTCGACGACACAATTTAAAGTAAATATCGCCGATATAACAGCGAAAAATGTCGTATCTTGATCTGGCATAAAAGCGTAAAGCAAGGGGATGACCATAGCGGTATGGAGTAAAGTTAATAGACCGCTTAACACCCCGCTTAGGACGCTAAAGCCTACTTTATTATGCACTTTATTTCTAATAACTTGAAATAAAATGCCCGCTAACAAACCAAAAACTACACGTGGGAGGACTGAGATCAAAGGATTGACGAATAAGTAATCAACTACACTTGCAGGCATAGTTAAGGCTTTAAATAAGGAACATAGGCCAAAGGCTAACCCAAAAATTGTTCCTTCGATAATGCCAAATAAGAAAGCACCTACTAAGACGATGAGATGGATCGTGGTAAAAGAAATAGGTCCGATAGTGATGAAACCTAAGTTAGGAATAAATGAAAATAGAGCAATAATCGCGATGAACATCGCATCGACGCACATACGAAGTATTTTTTTATCGGTTGCGATCATAAATATCAAATAATCCTTTTAATACGAGATGATGATCAAATAGATAAGACTTCGGAAGAAGACCTTGTAAGATACTAGAATAACCACCAGTAATAATTTTGTTTAAAGAATAACCTAACTCGTCTTCGATCATTTTTGCTAAGCCAGTGATGAGCGCAATGGTTCCATTAACCGCGCCACTATTTAAGCTAGTGACAGTATTTTTACCGATGACATTTTCTGGCTTTTCAAAGGAAATATCCATAAGTTGCGCGGCTTTTTCTGCTAAAGCATCAAAACTAACCTTCACACCAGGATAGATAATGCAACCGACTAAATCTTCATTTTTATCGACCACAATAAATTTTGTCGCAGTGCCTAAATCGATAATTAGTGCCGGCGCTAAATTCATCTTCTTAACTGCTACACCTGCGCATAATAAGTCTTGACCAAGTTCTTGTGGATGATCAATTTTAATTCTGATACCACTTTTTAAATGCCTTGAAAGCAAGGTCGGGTTCACTTTAAAAACTTTTTCTAAAGCTCTAGCAATTCTTTTGGAAATCGAAGGGACGACACTTGCAATATATATTGCTTCGATGTCTTTCGAATCGATATTATCGCTTAAAAGTGAATTGAAACTTAAATAATATTCATCGCTAGTTTTCGTTAAAGAAGTATTGAAAAGATAAGTCTTAATAATCTTTCCTTCTTTAAAAATACCTAAATCGATGCAGGTGTTACCAATATCGACGCATATGATCATAAATGCTTACCTCCGCTACAATCTCAACTAATTTGAGTATCGTGCCTGTTAACATTATAAATAATTCAATTTGAATATCAATTTTTATATTTATATAATTGAAGTATGAAAAAATTTGCTTTATTAATATTACTCCCTATCATTACTCTTACTTCCTGCACTGAAGGTGGCTATAGCACAAAACGCGCTAACGTTTTAATGAGCGAACTCATAGGTGTTTCTTCTTCTTACTTAAAAGATTTAACAGCTATCGAATATGCACTTGATAATTTAGAAATGTTCGTTACAGCAAGCGATTCTTCTAACGCTATTAGTGAAGATCTTGAAATTGAAATAAATGAAGATGATCATAGTGATTACTCTTTAGTAATGAAAGAAAAAAATACATCTAATCAAGGTAAAATAATACAAGGCTCCACCAATTTAAAAATTTCTCTTCTCACAAGTGCTATCGCCCCTAAAATCGATGTCGATTTCTACGTTGAAAATGAGGCTGCTTACGCTCATTTTAAAGACACCAGCGTGCTTGAACTAAGTGAAATTTTACTTGAAACTTATCTAGAAAATGTCGATATCACTTTTCCAGAAAACGGAAAAATTTACGTCGATTTATCATCTTTCCAAGGTTTAGAGAATGTAAGTGATGCTTTTGGTGTTTCCACTATTTTAAATACGATTTCTTTCTTCGATACCCCTTATGCTTATCTAGAAGAAGATGTAATTACTTTATCTTTTTCTTTAAGTAAAAGACATATCGCTATCTTACAAGCTGAGGCTAGTTTAGAAGCCCAAGGCCAAACTTATTTAGACGTGAGTCAAACTGAATTCGATGCTCTCGTACAAGATAATTTAGAAAACTTAAAAGATATGAATTTAAATTATTTTTATTTAGATTTTACTTTCGATGATGAAACTATTTATAGTTTCGATGTCGATTTTAATGCGACTCAATCCATAAATAATCAAACGAGTCAAGAAACGGTTGACACCAATCTAACTTTTACAACTATTTTACTAAATAAAAATGAGGGTGTAATTATAAACACCCCCACTGACTTAGATGAATATTCAAGCGTACAAATCGTTTAATTTACGACGATTGAAATAATTTTATGTTTGATGACGATAATCTTTTTAATTTCGTGACCATCCGTATATTTTTTAATCGCTTCTAAATTTAGAGCCATCTCTTTCATCTTTTCTTCATCTTCATCGACATCCACTTCTAATGTCGCACGTAATTTACCATTCACTTGGATAGCGATCGTCACTTCATTTTTCTTGAGATAACTTTCTTCATAAGTAGGCCATTTCGCCGCACTTAATGAATCGTTATGTCCAAGCATTTCATACATCTCTTCCATAAGATGAGGAGAAACTGGTGAAAGCATGATGATGAGCCCTTCTAAATAAGGACGATAAATACTTTTTGCTTTATAAAATTCATTCGTGAGAACCATGAGTTGCGCTAAAGCGGTATTATATTGTAAATTTAAATAATCTTCCGTTACTTTCTTCACGCTAAAATGATAGACGTAATCTAAAGAATGATCATTTTCTTCACTAATTTTATTTTTAAATTCATCGCTCTCCAATAAACGATAGACACGGTCCAAATATTTTCTTGCTGCTTCCACTCCATTATCGTTCCAGGGTAAAGATGCTTCAAGTGGTCCCATGAACATCTCGAAGAAACGAAGAGCGTCCGCCCCAAATTGCTCGATTAATTCATCTGGGTTTACGACGTTCCCGCGCGACTTCGACATCTTTTCATAATTGCTACCTAATATCATTCCTTGATGGAACAATTTTTTAAATGGCTCTTTACATTTGACGATACCGTGGTCATAGAGAACTTTATGCCAAAATCTCGCGTAGAGAAGATGAAGCACAGCATGTTCTGCTCCGCCGACGTAAAGATCGACAGGTAACCAATGTTCGATTAATTTTGGATCAGCTAAAGCATTTTGATTATGTGGATCAAGATAACGAATGTAATACCAACATGACCCAGCCCACTGCGGCATAGTATTAGTTTCTCTTCTTGCTTCTTTTCCATCTACTTCGACGTGGAGCCAGTCTTTAGCCAATGCTAAAGGCGATTCACCTGTTCCACTTGGCTTATATTGTTCAAGATGTGGTAAAGTTAAAGGTAAATCTTCTTCCTTTAATGGCACAATTTTATGCTCATCTAAGAAGACGACAGGAATTGGCTCGCCCCAATATCTTTGACGAGAAAATAACCAATCTCTCAATTTATAAGTAATTTGTTCTTCGCCTTTACCAATTTCTTTTAAATATTTATTTAAAATTTGTTTCGATTCGGCAATATTTTTCCCATTAATCAAAGGTGAATTAATATGTTTGGCATCATCCACCATCGCCGAATGAGAAATATCACCTTCTAAGACTTGTTTCATCTCGATGTGATGAGCTTTAGCGAAAGCGTAATCTCTTTCATCGTGAGCGGGTACAGCCATGACCGCTCCTTCACCATAATTAGAAAGAACGTAATCAGCGATATAAATTGGAACTTTTTCATCATTGATAGGGTTAATCGCATAAGCGCCGATGAAAACACCAGTTTTTTCTTTATTTAAATCGGTTCTTTCTAAATCGGACTTAGAAGCAATTTTAGCGAGGTAATCTTCGACATCTTTTTTTCTCTCAGGCGTCGTAATTTTATTCACTAAAGGATGTTCAGGCGCTAAACAACAATAAGTACAACCGTAAAGTGTATCGACTCTCGTCGTAAAAATATTGAAAGATAAATCCGTGCCATCAATTTTAAAATTGACGCGCGTTCCAATCGATTTACCAATCCAATTTTTTTGCATCTCCAAAGTCGAATGCGGCCAATCAAGCGTCGCTAAATCTTCTTCTAAGCGATCTGCGTAAGCCGTAATTTTTAACATCCACTGACGCATCGCTTTTCTTATGACAGGAAAACCACCAACTTCCGATTTTCCATCGATGACTTCTTCATTCGCTAGGACTGTTCCTAAAGCTGGGCAGAAATTGACTGGCTGATAAGAGACGTATGCTAAATTATCTTTATACAATTGTAAAAATATCCACTGCGTCCATTTGACGTAATCATCATCGATCGTAGCAATTTCTTTACTCCAATCGTAAGAGAAACCTGCCTTCATAAGCTGCGTCTTAAATCTTTCGATATTAGCCCTCGTAAATTCTTCTGGATGATGATTCGTCTTAATCGCATATTGTTCAGCGGGTAAACCAAACGCATCCCAGCCGATAGGATGAAGGACATTGTAACCTCTTAATCTTTGCATCCTAGCCATGATATCGGTCGCCGTATAATTTTCAAAATGACCGACGTGCAAACCTTCTCCACTCGGATAAGGAAACATGTCTAAAACGTAAAATTTAGGCTTAGAAAAATCGTAAACATCACACTCAAATGTGTGATGCTCTTCCCAATATTTCTGCCATTTCGCTTCTATTTTTTTATGTTCGTAACCCATAAGATATCACTTCTTTCTATTTACCTATCGCTTTATTATACGCACGTAGATAAAGTTTTGCATACTTTTTCCACGAATTGTTCGTTTTCATGCCGTTACGAATTAATCTTTTAAATAGCCATTTATTATCGTAATAAATATCCAAAGCTTGATTTAAAGTTTGTAAGAAGGAAGAACTATCGAAGTTAATAAAATTAAACCCATTCGCCTTATCGTGATTGATTCCATCGTAAGCAACGATTGAATCGATTAGACCTCCTGTAGCGCGCACGATGGGAATCGAACCATATCTTAAAGCGATAAGTTGGCTTGTTCCGCATGGTTCGAATAATGATGGCACTAAAGTGAAATCACTTCCGGCATAAATTAGATGAGCGAGCCTTTCATCGTAACCGATGATGACTTTGACGTTATCAGGATAATTATTCATGTAATTAGAAGCATATAATTCTAACTCTTTTTCACCGCTCCCCATGATGATGATATTCGCACCGCGATTTACTAAATCATTTAGCGAAGCAAAAATTAAACCTAAACCTTTTTGCCAAGTAAAGCGTGAGACGAAGCCAATCAAAGGCTTATTTTCGTCATTTAAGCCTAATTCTTCTAAAACGATTTTTTTGTTCGCTAATTTACCTTTCGTGTAATTTTCGATGGAATAATGTTTCGAATAGGCATCTTTTTCTGGATCATAATAATTTGTGTCGATGCCATTCGCAATACCGATGAAATAGTCTTTCTTTTCTTTCAAAAGTTCTTGAAAACCCATTCCATGTTCTGGATTTAATAATTCGTCACGATAAGTTTTTGAGACAGTCGTCACAATATCGCTATAGCAAATTGCCGCTTTAAGCGTCGAAACCATCCCTTTAAATTCTAATCTTCCATCATCGAAATAAAGCCGGTCTAATTCATAAATTTCTTCTAACGCTCTGACATCGAATAATCCTTGATAAGCCGGATTATGGATAGTGAGGACGAACTTTGTGTTTTTAAAATTATAAATATAATTTTCTTCTTCCCTAGCTAAAAAAGGTAATAGACCAGCATGCCAATCGTGGAGATGAACAATTTTAGCTTTGTTATTTTTAAAACTCGCCAAAAGATCTAAAGAAGCGTAGGTAAAGAAAGCAAAACGTTCGATATCATCGTGATAAGAATAAATGCCATGATCACGCATAAAATAACGATCTGAACGGATGAAATAATAATTGACTCCTTCTAAATTAATTTTATAAACTTCGCACATTTCTCTTCGCCAAGCGATATTGACAAGAATTTGACGAAATGGTTTCTTCTTTAAAATTTCATCTTCTTTGATATATTGCATACCTTTGTATAAAGGCATAATAATACTAACTTCATGAAGTTTTGCTAATTCTTTAGCTAATCCAAAAACAACTTCACCCATCCCACCAGTTTTCATGAATGGGGCGGCTTCTGAAGAAATCATGGCAATGTGCATAAAAATAATACTCCTTAATTAGATTTGTTGACGTAAAGCGGGTGATTCTCATCACCGATGATGTGACTTCCGCCTTTAATTACAACACCTCGTTCGATGACCGCGTGTTTAATTTTAGCATTTTTTCCGATGATAGCTTCGGAAAAAATTAAAGTTTCATCCACTTCCGCTCCTTTTTCGACGCTGACGTTTCTAGAAAGAATAGAGGAATGTACTTTACCAGCGATGACGCTACCATTTGCGACGAAGGAATTAGTGACTTCGCTTCCTTCACAAATTTTGCTAGGCGGGGTATCATGCGTCCTAGTATAAATTGGCCAATTTGAATTGAATAAATCTTTGCGTTTTTGATAAGAAAGTAATTTTAAAGACGTATCGACGTAATCTTTAAAAGTTAAAATAGTTTGGACTGAACCAAGGAAAGGATAGGCTTTTATTTTTCCTTTTTTTGTCTCGATAGCGATTTTAATCGCTTCTTTGAAGGAAATACCTTTCCCTTCATGCTCTAAAATTCTAAGTAAATATTCGTAACTGAAAATGTAAGATTCGATATCAGCATAAACATGTTCTTTACTTAGATCATTTTCTTTCATTTGAGTCACAAAACCGTTTTTATTGAATTTAATTAAAGTGATACCTTTTAATTCTTTTCCTCTCTGACTTTCTTTATAGATGATAGTCACATCATTATTATTCGTCTCGTGAAATTTTAAAGCTTCGCGATAATCAAGCCTTACTAAATAATGACAGCTTGCCACGACGATAAATTGTGGTTTAGCTCTTTCTAAGACCCAAGCATTGAGTTTTAGATTAGAAATATCAGTGTTGTAATTTTCGTTTAAAATGCCTCTTTCATCGTAAAGGGTGTAAAGAAAACCTGTTTTAGTATTCTTGTTCCAAGATTGGTTATTGCCTAGATGCATGCTAATGTTTTGAGGATTATTTCTCACTAAAATACCCATCTTATCGATGTCAGAATTAGAAAAATTCGATAAGGTGAAATCTAAGAAAGTATATCGGCCCAAAAAAGGAATGATAGGAAAACTACGCACATCCTTAAATTCATCAATTTCAGGACTAGTGTGAGTGTTACATAACGCTAACACACGATACATTATTCATCTTCCCCCTCTCCACTATAAAGGATAATTTGTTTCCTTTCGGCATTGATAATTTTATTTTCTTCGATGTAAGTGTGCGGAGCGATGATGGCATCAAAAATTTTTGCACCTTTACCAATGGTTACATCATTCATGACGATGCAACGATTCACTAACGCACCTTTTTCGATCAGAACTTCATTTGAAACGACGCTATTGACGACTTCACCTAAGACGATAGCCCCTTGATTAATTAAAGAATGTGCGACTTTCGCACTTTTACCAATGTAAGCTGGGAAAGAATGTGTATCTTCAGTATAGATATGTCTTACTAAATCATTTTCGCTTTTAGCGAATTCGTGCATTTCATCAATAATATCCATATTCGATTGGTGTAGGCTCGCTAAGGTACCTACATCGCGCCAATAGCCTTTAAAGATGTAGGTGTAGACACGATATTTATTTTTAAGCATATAAGGAATGATATCTTTACCAAAATCATGCGTCGAATTTTCATCTAGATGGTCCTTGATTAAAATATTTCTTAAAACTTCGTATTTGAAGATGTAAATGCCCATGCTCGCTAAGGTAGATTTAGGCAATTTAGGTTTTTCTTCAAAATTTAAAACTTTACCTTGTTCATCACAAGTGATGATACCAAATCTAGATGCTTCTTCTAAACTAACTTCAATGCTAGAAATCGTCACATCAGCTCGACGTAATTTATGAAAATTTAATAAGTCGACATAAATTGTCTTATAGATGTGATCGCCTGATAAAATTAAGACGTGTGAAGGTTTAAGTTCATCGAGATAATCTAAGTTTTGATAAATTGCATCCGCCGTTCCAAAAAACCAGCTCGCCCCTTCTTCCGTTTGCCTTGGAGAAAGGACGTTAGAGACACTTCGACAACCATTTAAACCCCACTTTTCGCCATTGCCAATATAGGCATTTAACGCAATCGATTCATATTGAGTGATGGTCGAAACATTATCGAAACCAGAATTAGCGAGATTCGATAGAGGAAAATCGATGATACGGTAACGCGCAGCGAATGAAATCGCAGGCTTCGCCATCTTTTTTGTTAGAGAAGCAAGCCTCGTCCCTTTTCCGCCGGCAAGGATGAAACTAACGACATCTTTGGCCATCCTACACTCCTTCTTTCCAAAATGTTTTTAAATCTAGTTTTATTATAAAATAATACTTCTCCATTTGTATAGATTTTTCATTTGCTTTATAATTTGTAAAGTAAATTTATGACGAAAGAAAAGACAAAAAATCTTACAAAATTAAAAATATCGCCGATCAAAAGCGCTCTCATTTTCGTTGGGGTAGTAACTATTATCGCTATCGGTTTATATTTTATCAATCCGCCCAGTTGGCCACCTTCCATTTTACAATACGTTGTCATCGCTATTTGGTTTGCGTTATCAATTTTTCTTACCATCATCTCGATCAAAATGAATTATTACACCTACAATCGTTACGAATTAGTGAGACACGTCTATACCAAAGAATACGTCATCAAATATAAAGACGTTCTTTACATCGATATCGAGTGGTCAAAAAAGCATTCTTCCTTACTTCTTTTTACAAGTCTTGGCCACGAAAGATATCTGCCTTTCGATAAAGAAAGAAAAATCTTAGATTTGTTACAAGAAAGATGTAAGCATCTTATCTCTAAAGAAGAATATTTAGTGAAGTTTCCTAACGCAAAAATTAAATAATTCGTTATTTGAAAATATAATATATTTTCATTTAATAAAATAATCCATAAAAAATATTTAAATATTTTTCATTTACTTAGACATTTAAATTTGTTATACTTTTAACTTGCAAGGAGAAAATAGAATATGTCAAGAATTTGTCCTTTAACTGGTAAAGCCCCCTTAAGCGGGAACAAAAGATCTCACTCATTACGCGCTTCAAGACGCGTCTTTAATCCTAACTTACAAAAGTGTCGTGTAGAAATCGATGGAAAGATTGTCACTCTCCGTCTCTCTGCAAGAGCGCGTAGGACTTTAGCGAAACAAGTTCGCTAAGCGTTTATATCTTCCTTTCTAGAAAATAGCGGTCTACCCCCTGGACCGTTATTTTTTTATACTATTAAAACGAGAACTAAAATTAACACGAATGATAGATGACTTATTAAGATAGTAAGCCACTCAGATAACGCTAATATAAAAACTTTCGGGCGGCGGTAAGCGATCGTTCCATCACTATTAACTTGTTTTTCTAATCTCGCCCAATCACGTAACTTCGGGTTGAACATGATGATTAATAGGCTCACGATGAACACTAAGGCAATAGCGAAAACAAGATAACCTACCCAACTAGGAAAATTGAAGGCGAATGGAAATTTCCAATCGATGAAATAAAAAGCAAAGAAAGCTATCGATAAGACGTTTACTAAAGTTGATAAAAAATTTAAACCAAAAATAAGTAGATGAATTTTAACAAATCTCGTATCGATGATAGCTAAGAAGAATAACGATAAATAAGATAAGATGCCGAAAATAGCGATGACGTAAGTTAAAGTTGTATATTGAAAATAATCTTTTAAAGCTAAAACGTAACTTACTCCCATAAGAGCGAACACTAAGATGAGCATCGCTCGATAAATAAATTTACGATCACCTTTCTTCTCTTGATCTAATTCGAATGGAAAATGACGGAGAAAAGAAAATTTATCCCCATATTCATCTTTAAAAGAACGAATATTGACAAGATAGATGATAAGAAACAAAACGAAAGTTGCAAGGTAGCAACCTAAAGCGACGAAAGGATACATTAGTAATCTAAAGATTCTAACCTTTCTTTTAGATCATCATGGCCAAAAAGATAAGAACCCGCCACTAAGATATCCGCTCCATTCGCGTGTGCGTAATATCCCGTTACGTGGTTGATACCACCATCGACTTCAATTTTAAAGGAAAGATGATCTTTTTCACGATAATAGCGAAGTAAGGCAATCTTAGCATAAGCTTCATTTAAAAATTCTTGACCACCGAAGCCTGGTTCGACGCTCATGACGAGCACTAAATCGACGAGTGGTAAGTAAGGAAGTAAATCTTCCACAGCAGTTTTAGGACGTAAGGAAATACCAACTTTTAAGCCTAGGCTACGCATGTAAGCAATAAGTTCTTTTCCTTCCTCTTCGTTTGCTATAGCTTCGATGTGAAATGTAATAAGATGAGCACCTGCTTCTTTAAAAGGCAAGATAAATTTTTTTGGATTAGAAATCATAAGATGCACATCATTGAAAAAATAATGTTTCTTTTCAACTGCTTTAAGTAACGGAATTCCAAAAGAAATATTATCGACGAAATGGCCATCCATGACATCGAAGTGTAGCCAATTGACACCTAGATTATGAAGTTTATCTAATTCTTCTTCTAAATGCAAAAAATCCGCGCTTAATAACGATGGAGCAACAATCAATTTTTCTTTTGCCATAATCATTTTCCTTCTTTCTATTTAATAGTATCAAAAAATTAGTAAATTATTAATCTTCACTTTTAAAGCCAAATAATCTTTCTAAAATCGTCTTTTTCTTCTTCACTTGTTTAGCGTCGACAACTTTTTTAATATCATCGTGCATCTCTTGTACACTATTATATCTTTCGTATGGATTTTTTCTCGTCGCCTTCAAAATGATCCGTTCGAGCGATTTATTCGCATTCGGTAAATATTTATGAAGGCTCGGGAATGCTTTTCTTACGTGCGCTAAAGCAGTATCGTATTTCGTCGCTTCTTCAAATGGCATTTTAGAAGTCATAAGTTCGAAAAATAAAACACCTAAAGCATAGATATCACTTTGCTTAGATGGTCTAATACCTTTAGAAAGTTCAGGCGCTAGATAATGGACGCTACCAGCAATCGTCCTATCTTTCTTTTGATTATCGTTTTCTCTTCCGATGATAGCGAGACCAAAATCCGCTAATTTTACTGTGCCATCAGGTTCTAAAAATACGTTCGTAGATTTGATATCACAATGTAAGACTCCTCTAGAATGAGCGTGTTCGACTGCGCTCGTCAGTTGGAGCATAATATCGCATACTTCATCTTGAGGTAAAGCTCCTCGAAAATCTAAGACGTCACGTAACGTTTGACCACGAATGTATTCGTTGATGATGTAAGGTAATCCTTCGTAAGTACCAGTATTTAATAAAAGAACAATGTTAGGATGATTTAAAGCAGCGACCGCTCTAGCTTCGTGTTCGAAGCGAGCGATATTAGACTTATTCGCTACTTCTTCTTTCAATATTTTAAAAGCGACAATCTTGCGCGTGATGATATCATTCGCTTCGTAAACTTCTGCCATCCCACCGCTACCGATGCGGGCATTGATGCGATAACGTTCGTCGATTAATTGCCCTAATTTAATCATCACTTAGACTCCCATAAGGCGACAGCGATATTATCACTTCCCCCATTCGCGTTCGCGACGCTTATAAGCGATTCACATTTAGCGGAAACACTATCGTCCGTCAAAAGAATCGCTAACGTTTCTTTTTCGCTCACCTGGTTATATAAGCCATCGCTACACAGTAAAATAGTTTCCCCATGATATGAGACACGCTCAATTTCGACGCTGATGGAAGGATAGATACCTAAGGCGTTCGTAAGAATATTTTTCTGCGGATGATTTTTCGATTCTTCTTTAGAAATCTTTCCTGATTTAACTAAATAGTTAACGTAAGATTGATCATCTGTTAAAGGCACAAGTTTTTCATCTTTTAAAACGTAGCAACGTGAATCGCCGATATTTGCGATGTAAAGATGCTCGTTATGGATGAGACAAGCAACGATAGTTGTCGCCATATCTTTGTATAAGCTATTCGTATTAGCCATATTAAAAATATAATCGTTAATCTTAGAAATATTATGGATGAAAAATCTTCTAATGGCGTAAGGAAAGCGGAACGGACGATGTTTTAAAAAAGCTTCCATCAATTGTTCCGTTGCGACTTTTGAAGCATATGCCCCTTGATTATGACCGCCTAAGCCGTCGCTGACGATAAGTAAAATATCACCGTAGGCATTCGCCCCAACTCGAGCTTGATCTTCATTCGTGAGACGCACCTTACCTAAGTCAGTTAAAAAAGCATAATTTCCGATGTATCTAGCACTCTTTTTCATCTTCATTTAACTTTCGCCCTCAACTGTCCACAAGCCGCATCGATATCACGACCAAATTCTTTTCTTATTGTACAAGTAATTTTACGTTTATTTAAGTAATTTAAAAAGTCTTTAATCCGACTTTCATCGCTTCTTTGAAATTCTTTTTCTTGGATAGGATTATAAGGAATGAGATTAACGTAGCAATTTAAACCGTGGAGAAGATTCGCTAATTGGATAGCGTGTTCTTCTTGATCGTTGACATCTTTAATCAAAATATATTCGAAAGTTAATCTACGATTAGTGGCATTTACGTAATCTTTACAAGCGCGAATTAAATCTTCGATAGGATAAGCTTTATTGATAGGCATAAGTCCATTTCTAATTTCATCGTTTGGAGCGTGCAAAGAAATAGCTAAATTCACTTGTAAACCTAACTTCGAAAATTCGTAAATTTTCGGGATGATGCCACAGGTAGAAACAGTGATATGCCTCGCTCCGATAGCGAAACCGAAAGGCGAATTGATGATGTGGATGAAATCGACCACATTATCGTAATTATCGAAAGGTTCCCCTGTCCCCATGATGACGACGTGGCTAATTCTATCCCCTTTATTTTCTTCTTCTAAAATTTTATTGAGCAAAATGATTTGACCAACCATCTCCGCTGCCGTCAAATTTCTTTTTTTCTTAAGCATACCTGAAGCACAAAAAGCGCAGTTCATATTGCACCCCACTTGACTAGAGATGCAGGCTGCCGTCCCATAACGGTAACGCATGATGACAGCTTCGACTTTTTCTTCATCGCTCAAGCTGGCTAAAATTTTTACCGTTCCATCACTAGAATCACTTTTTAAATATAAGGAAGGAATGTTGAGACAAAAATCTTTTTTCAACACTTCGATAAAAGATTTAGAAATGTCGCTCATCTTATCGAAATTTAATGTTCTTTTTTCGTAAATCCAACGATAAATTTGCTTCGCACGATAAGCTTTTTGATCGTAATCACTAACGAGTAATTTTTCTAATTTATCCAAAGGATAATCTAAGATGTTAATCATTTCTTTTTTCTCTTTTTAATTTAGCGAAATAGAAACACGTATCAAATTTATCGTAAGGAAAATATTCCTTTTCTAATTCGAGTTTAAAATCTTCATGTTTCGCTAAGAATTCTTTGATGAGAACACTACTTTCTTTCTTCGATAAAGTCGGAACAAAATAGATAAGATAACCATCTTCCATGACAAAATTCGCTAATTCTTCTAATAGATAACTTTGATTAGCAATAAGCGCATCTAAATTCTCTTTTTTAAAATGTAAAAGATAATCGGGTTGCGATCTAATCGCATCAAAATTAGACGAATAAGGGATGGCAAAAACGAAAGGATATAAATCGTGTAGATGTGCGATTAATGTCGAAGGATTAGAAGCGAAAAGATGAACATTATCGAGTTTATTAAGTTTGACGATACGTAATAATTCCATCCTATTTTCTAAAGCCGGAACCGCTAATTCGATATGTAAATTTTCTTTTTTATAAAGAACGGAAAAAGTTCCAAATAAAGTCGAATAATCTTCAGCGTAAATCAAAGTATCTAAGACCTTTGGTAAATTGAGTTCTTTTAACATATCAGAAATTGCAAGTTTTTGGGTGAAGACATCAAAATTTCTTAAGAATTCATTTTTTCTTAATGGCGTCTTCCCGTCGTAGATGACGACATTATTCATCCCTTCGAAACGATGGAAATTTTCATTTTTCACTACTTCTTCCACGTTCGTATAATTTAAGTTGACAAAACAAGCAATTTTTTGCGATTTTTGATTAGCCTTCAAAATCTTTAATGTTTTAGCGTGCCCATAATGTTTTTGCCACATCTTGACAAGCCACATAGGTGTATTGAATCGATAAGCTTTAAATTCGATAGAAAGCGGTTGGACATTGCTAGGGATGAGAAGAGAAGTATCTTTAAGATTCAAAAAGAAATTAGAGATGACCTCATCATCGATGGATGGATGAGTGTCTTTTTTAATATTTAAAATAAATTTTAAAATTTCTGCATTATCGACTCTTTTAGCAAACAAATTATTCGCAAGTCCTAAAAGGAGAGCAAAATAAAGATTGTCTTTTTCGAGCGAAGGGAAATTTAAAGTTAATTGTAGTTCGAAGACGAGGTGATGGCGAAGTTCGCAACCCACCAAAGTTGAAATGATCGCACGATTGATGCGTGGATGATCGATGATTATTTTTTTGATGGCCGCTTGAAAATGCGTATCATGCGTGATGATATCTTTTAAGACGACGTGGGCTAAAGCGAGTTCTTCCATAATTTATTACCTAGTTTGCATTATAAGAAATTATCGACTAAAAAGATAGCAAAAAGAAAATATTTTTCTTTAAAACGTTAAATTTAGGTTGTTGAACCTCTTATTTTATAACTCGATTGTCGTCGCAGCACCGTATTTATAAGGTGTGAGTTTCATCTCAGCATTGAAATTAGGACCGAACGTACCATCGTTATAATATTCTTTAAATGTAGCGTAATGATCATCTGTGTACACTACGACTGGATAAGTGTCATCGTAACAAGTAAAACCACTCGTCCAACAGACAAGTCTTCCTACGCCTCTTGGTCCTTCTGCGTCATATGCCGCATCTAAAGCAATATCTAATTCGTAGTAGACGAGGTCACCATATGCATCTAAGCGATAAGGAACTGCCGTCGCATAACCATCCGTGAGGCTAAATTGTTGAGCAAGTCTAGCTTTATCACCCATCACCCGTTTCGCTAATGAGCCATCCCCGTCCATGTAATAATTACATGGATAAGAACCAAATGCGATAAAATATGCTGCGACTTCAACTGGGTCAGTGTAAGCATACATATCGTCTCTACCTGAATTATAGGCGTCTTGTAAAGTATCGCACACTAATTCTTTTCTTTCGTTAACGCTGTAACCACCTAAGCCATCGTAAGTGACATCGATTGGAACGGAGATGCTCGTCTCACCAGCCACTAAAGAGGGACGTTTATATACCGTTGGTGACAAGCGATATTGGCCGCTTAGATTTTCATAAGCAGTATAAGGACCATAACCATCTTCATAATCGATAGAAATGTATTGAATATCTAATTTTGATTGACCAGTTTCGACGCTGAAGAAGAAGTTATTACTTCCATCTAAATTAAATACGCTCGAACGATAAGAGGAAGAAGGATTTAAAGTAAGAGTGTTATTCATATGCCTATCTTCGCCATAACGGATATAGGCTTCGCTATTAGTTCTATAACTAATGGTGATGGAAGTCATATTAGACATCGCTTCTTCATTGTAGAAAGCCCCAGGCATAGTTAAAGGTGGATTGAGCCAAATATTTTCATATTGTGACAATAAAGTCATAAAGCCACCGCTTAGATTAACTGCTCTATAGAAACCAAAATCTAAATAATTGTAAGTTTCTCCTCCATAATTACCAGTATCGTATTTTCCAATATATGGAGCGTTATAAGAATCTAACATTAAGGTTTCGACGTTTCCTGTTCCGCCCCCGCCACCAGAAGTAGAGACGTTAACTTGAATGTCGACGTAGACATTTTCATTACCGTTTGCCTTCACGCGATAAATATCGCTTCCTTCCGCACTAAAGGAAGTGATGACGATCATATGACGATTGTTATCGATAGAATAAGATGAAACTAAATTTCCTTCTAATCTTTCGACATCGAAAGTAATATTTGCCGCATTTTGCGGTAAAACGTTCGCTATTAAAGTTACGCTTTCATTTAATTCCATCTCGATATTAGAAGAGGAAATTTCGATATCTTTCACCGTTTCTATTCTTTCTTCACCGATGACAATTTGTTCAGGAGAAGAAATTAAAAATTCTAAAAATTCATAGCCACTTCTTGATTCGTAGGCTTGCATTGGAGCGTGGATGTCGATTGGAGCGCCATAAGAACTATTCAACTTTTCAACGATAGAAGAATTATCCATTGAGTTTAGATATAAAGTTACACTTTCCCCGCTTGGAAAATTTAAAATTTGTTCACGTTCGTCGAAATCGACTGGACCTTGTTCATATTTTAAATTGTAAGCGACGCTATAAATTGGACCGTGCTCATACATCGTAAAATAGGCATCTTCTGTCTCATAAGTTCCGCTTCCAAAATCGAAGGAAGTTAACTCGTAAGGAACGATCGGAGAAGAATTGACATAATAATCTAAATTATGCGTAACTACATCCATCGTGAGTAAACCATAGTTTCGAGAAACTTCGCCTTCGATCGTCAAAACGTTACCGATTTCGTAATTAGATGGTAAGTTATTGATGGCAATCGCTCCTTTTTCCCCACTTTGGTTCGTCGATTGTAAAAAGGCACGTGATGAACCATCGTTTAACGTATGGATATCGCTTATCGTTCCCCAAGTTTTATAAGAACTAGAAACATTGGAAGTAACACTTTGAGCAATTTCTGCTAAAGAAGTATAAGAAGAATCGTTGAAATAACGCGAACAATCGACTTCATCATTTGGATCGATAGATGTAGCTACACCGCTAAAAGGGATGAACGCTAAAGAAAGTCCGACGGAGGGCACTAATACTAACGTCAATAAAGTTTGAATTTTATTCATCTTCATCATCTAATACTCCTTTAAAAACGTTTCCTTCATAAATTTCATCATCATCATTTTCTTCGTCGAGCATCGCTTCATCTTCAATTTCAACTTGAATATTATCTTTCATAAATAAAGGAAATTCTTCGTTACGATGGAAGTAAGTATGATGTTCATTAAAATAATGAAATTCGACGCGAACATTGATGATGAGACGATTAACTTCATCAATTAAAATTTTCGCGGCTTGTTCTTCGAAAGGATGATATTTTTCAGGTAAAAACACTCTTATGATGGTATACCAAGAAGTTTGTTCGATACCTTCATGATAAATTTGAGCATTCGGGGCATAAAAATTAATTTCGTCGGGATTAGTTTCAAAAACATTCGCAAGTGGTTTTGTTAAAACTTTCGAAACATCGCCGACAAGATATTGGTCAAGACCGATAAATTCAATTAAAATCATCCTAGATCACTCCTTCAATTCTTTATAATTCAGGGTGCATTAATTATAATGCATCAACATCTAAAAACGCTACGATTTTTCTTCTATTTTTCAATTTATCTAAGAATTCCACTAAAGTGGGTTTAGCTTTAGTAAAATCTTTATATTTGATGATGAGACTTGCTCTATATCTACCATTGACGAACAATGGTTCTTCATTATCATCGAACGTTATGATAGCTCTATCTTCTAATTCCTCTTCTAACATTTCTTTCAATTGCATCGCGACGCTATAAAGATCATCTTTCGTTTCCATTTCGATGTAAAGAGCACTTTGAAAATAGAAAGGTGGATTATTCATCACTTTGCGTACTTTCATCTCTTGGACGTAAAATTTATCGTAATCTTGTTTAGCGCCGCAACTAATCGCATAATGCGTTGGATTATAAGTTTGAATAATCGCTTCACCCGCTAAAGATGATCTTCCAGCTCGACCGATCGCTTGCATCACTAATTCGAAACAAGATTCAGCGGAACGATAAGATGAAAAAGCTAAACCGATGTCCGCATTGATGACACCCACTAAAGTGACTTTAGGAAAATCGTGACCTTTCGCTACCATCTGAGTGCCGATTAAAATATCAGCTTTTTCTTCGAAAAAATCTTTTAATATTTTAGCGACGTTACCTCTTTTAGTCGCGACATCTTTATCAAGTCTTAACGTTTTTACGTTAGGAAATAATTTTTTCACTTCTTCTTCCAATCTTTCCGTGCCAAAACCTAGGATGGAAAGATGATCGTAATCACAATCTGGACAACGATCGACTTTTTCTTCGACGTAACCACAGTGATGACATTTGAGCATTTGATCTAGAGTGTGATAGACGAGTGGAATATGACAATTTGGACAAACGAAGACGTGACCGCATCTTCGACATTCGATGCGCGAAGCAAAGCCGCGACGATTGAGAAGTAAGATGACTTGTTCGCCTCTTGCTAAAACTTGACTAATTTTATTTCTTAGCACCCTAGAAAGAATTACCGACTTATAATCGTAAGAATATGGATCGCTCGAATCGACGATAGTCGTCTTAGGCAAATTGATGTGATTGATGCGATGTTTTAAAACGAGAAGATGATAAACTTTGCGATACGCTCTTGCAAAAGATTCTAGCGATGGAGTAGCGCTTCCTAACAATACTTTTGCCCCATTTCTTTTCGCCCGCATAATCGCTACTTCCCTCGCGTGATAGAAAGGTAAATTATCTTGTTTGTAAGATTCGACGTGTTCTTCATCTAAAATAATTAAACCTAAGTCTTTCAAAGGGGCGAATATAGCCGATCTCGCTCCGACGACGATGCGTGCTTCCCCACTTGCGATATGGCGATATTCATCATATTTTTCCGCTTCGCTTAAATCGCTATGTAAAATTGCGACATTTTTAGCAAATCTCTTCTTAAAATAAGAAACCATGAGAGGTGTCAAAGATATTTCTGGCACTAAGAAGAGGACACTTTTACCATGTTCGATATAATATTTAGCAAGGTGAAGATAAACTTCAGTCTTGCCTGAACCTGTCACTCCGTAAAGTAGATAAGTTATATCGCTCGAACGTATAAATTCATCCACGACTCGTTTTTGTTCATCATTTAAAACGTGCGGTTTTTCTTGCACTGCAAAGATTTCATCTTTTGCGAGCCTTAATTCTTCTTTCGATATTTTTTCAATCTTCCCTAATTTAATCAAAGTATTGACGATGGAAAGATGATTCATCAAATCGCGCATCTTCATTTCTTTTTCGCGTGCGATTAGACGATAAATTTCTTTTTGTTTAGGCGTTAAATTATCTTCGCTTTTATCGATGATATGAACATAAGTAACATAATGAATCTTCGGCTTTTTAAGGGCACTTTTCTTCGGCTTTAAAGAAGGAGGAAGCATCGCTTGAAGAACGCTTATCAAAGGAGAGACGTAATAATCTTTAATTTCGTAAGCAAGAGATAATAGTTCTTCGCTAAGCAAAGGCTTCGTATCGATAACTTCGTCGATATTGCGTAGTGTAAAAGTTGAATTTCGATTTATTTCTTCTTCGCTTAAATCACTCTTTTTTAAACTTATGACGTAACCTATAACTTTTGCGTTATTAAAAGAGATGACGACTCTAACTCCAATCGATTTCACCGCATCATCTTTATCGAGGTAAGAAAAAGTTCGATCTAAGGCTAAGGCTTTGCGTTCGATTAAAACTTCGACAATTTGCATCTTTTAATTCAAGAAAAAATTATTTGACAATCTGAGCGGCAAGTTTAGTTTTGATAATATTTTTTACTTCTTCCGCTGCACGATCTACATCATCGTTTAAAACGACGTAGTGATAATTATATTTCAAATTCATTTCGCGTTTAGCTTTGGCAAGTCTTTCTTCGATATTCGTCGCTCTTTCGTTACGACGTGAATGAATTCTTTTTTCTAAGTCTTCTAAAGAAGGTGGCATTAAGAAAATGGAAATAACATCGCTACCTTGACATTTTTCCATCACTTGTTTTGCCCCTTCAACTTCGATTTCTAAAATGACATTTTTCCCTTGCTCACGAAGTTTTTCTACCGGAGCTTTAGGAGTTCCATAATAATGACCGACAAATTCCGCCCATTCGAGAAGTTCATCGTGGGCGATTAAATCTTTAAATTTTTCTTCGCTCACATAATAATAATCGATTCCTTCTTTTTCTAAAGGACGGGGAAGCCTAGTCGTACAAGAAATAGAAAAAGCGAGATTTAAGCTCTTATCTTCCATGACTTTTTTTCTAATGGTGCCTTTGCCGACTCCACTAGGGCCACTTAAGATGATGAGTAAACCACGCTTCGCTTCCATAAATATTGTAATAATGATAGTCTCGTATTGAATAAAAGTCAATAACGCACTTGCGTACACATAGATAATTAAGTTTCGCTAACAGTTATTAAACTATCTAGAGTCTCACTAAAATTTTCATTCACCGCAATAGCGACATATTTTTCAGTGAAGATGTAAAGTTGAGGAAAACCAATATCTAAAGGAAAGACGTAATAATCTTCACCTTCGTAACTCGTCGCACGGATTAGAGCATCCAATTCACCACTACTCATATTGACATGAGTGACATCGCATAGATAAATGTCGATCGAATGCACGTTTGCATAAGTTCTTAATTCGTTTTGTGCTTCTAAGCAATAGGGGCAATCTTGGATGATGAAAGTTAAGATATAATTTTCACCATTTGTAATCGTCTTTTCTTCCACTTCGAAAGGCGTGATCGTCACTAAGGAAGGATTTTCGCTTCTAGCGACGCTAATTTTTTTGTCGATCGGACGAAGAGGTTGACAGGCAAGAAGACTAAGAATTAATAAACTTGGTAAAATAATTTTTTTCATCAAATGTATTATAATGAGTTTGTCACTCACTTACTACCAAGAAAAGAAAATAGATGCTAGATAAAAGTTTTATGATTTCATAAAATATGATATTATCGAAGTGATTTAAGACTATGTACGATAAAGATGAAGCCAAAAAAATATTTAGCGAATTGACGAATAAGCGCGTCCATTATATCTCTTTGATACCAGAAGGGACGACGAATATTCTTTACAATATTAATGATGCTTACATTTTACGTTTTAGAAAATATCATGACGACTTATTTTACCGTAGCAAAAATGAAAGAGACGCTATAAGAAAAATCGCTCCTTTAAATATTTCTGAAATCGTCTTATATTACGATGAAGAGACAGATATTAAACTTTCTAAGTTTATTCATGGTACACATCTATACATCGATGAACTTTCCGAAGAACAACTTCGTTACAGCGCAAAAACGCTTAAAAAACTTCATCGTGCGAACTTAAAAATTGAAGGAAAATTTAATAGTTTGGATCGTCTTTATGCTTATAAAAAAGAGGCGGGAGAAACTAAAATTCCTAACCTTTATGAAAAGCATACGATTAGAGATGCTTTAAATTTTTTAAAGAAAGAAGAAAAAGAATTCGTCTTATGCCATAACGATTTAGTGAGAAATAATCTTCTTTTCAAATTTGATAAGATGCTTCTCATCGATTGGGAATACGCTGGGATGAATCATCCTTATTTCGACTTAGCATCATTCATAAGTGAAAACAATGTCGAAGATGAAAAGATGATCGAAACTTTCCTAAAATTTTATTTCGGTAGTCAATTTAACTCATTAAAATTACGAAGAATTAAATTGATGTGCCGTTATCTAGATATACTTTGGTATTATTGGGCTTTAGCGATGTATAAGAAAAGAAAAGAAGAAATTTATGAAAAAATAGCGGCGAATAAACTCCGCCGCATCTTAGCTATGGCTAGTTTAGAAAAATAAATATCTATTTCTTTTTCCCAAAAGTTTCATCGTATCGTTCGATACATTGAGCGATAATTTCTATCGCTTTTTTTGGTCCTTCAGTTTCATAGACCGCAGTCGGTTTACCTTCTAAAGTTTTATAGACGGAAAAGAAATGTTCAATTTCTTCATAGATATGTTTAGGCAAATCTCTAATATGTCTAAATTTTTGATAGAAAGGATCATTTAATGCGATAGCGATAACTTTTTCATCGCGGTAACCGCTATCAATCATATGGAGGACGCCGATAGGATAACATCTAACAAGGGTCATAGGAATAATTGGTTCAGAAGAGATGACTAAGACGTCGATTGGATCTAAATCTTCCGCATAAGTATGAGGGATGAAACCATAATTATGAGGGTAATGGGTGGAAGTATATAAGATACGATCGAGTTTTAATAGACCCGTTTCCTTATCTAATTCGTATTTATTTTTGCTCCCTTTTTCAATTTCGATGACGACGTAAAAATCATCCGGTTTAATTCTTTCCTTAGGAAAGGTGTGCCAAATATTATTGTGCATAATTGTTACCTCGTAATCTATTATACGAAGAAAAAGATATTTTGCCTAACGAAAGTAAACTTTATATAATAATTTCCATGAAAATCAAAGTTCTATTAGTGTTACCAATTTTACTTCTAAGCGGCTGCGATAATGAACAAAATAAAATTTATTTAGAGCGGAATGCATTATTAGAAAATAATTTAGTGACTTCCGAAGATGATATCACGCTTTTTACAAAAAGCGCGGATAATGATCTATTGATTAAACTCAGTGAAACTAAACAAGACTACGTCGTCTACACGTATAGCGAAAACTGTTCTTTTTGCACTTCTTTTCTACCAATTCTAAAAGATTACTTATTAGATACGCATCATCTCATCTATTCATATAATGCATCTTCTAACGATTTAAATGCTTTAAATTCTTACTTACCTGATGTCTATTCCGTTTTAGGCACACCTAACATGTCTTTTTTCAAAGATGGTAAAAAGATTAGCGAACTGGCTTCATCGCGTTTTCAAAACGCTCATAACTTCAAGATTGCATTCGAAAGTTACATCACTTCTTCATATATCCTAGAAATTTATGATTTTAATTCTGCTTTTAAAGCATTAGGGACGAATAATTCTATCTTCTATTTTTATGAAGATGATACATCATATACTTTTTATAAAGAACATTTTTATCTTGATTTTAATAAGTTAACTACTATCGATGCATATCGAATCGATTTATCTAGATTAAATGAAGAACAAATAAATATTTTAGAAGATAATTTTGCTATAAATCTTTCTAGTGGGAGCATCTATCTTAACACATTGAACGAAAAAGATTTTATAGCTCATGACGATATAAATTTTATCGAACGATACGAAGAAATCGTCTCTAGCCTTTCAAACGATTAGAAACATTTAGACGATTCTTATTTTTGGCTAAACTTAATTTAGCTTTTTCTATCGCGTCTTCATCGTCCGCGTGAGCGATAATTTCTTCGTCGCTAACGATAGCTTTCAATAATCTTTCTTTATCGATCGCATGCGCCTCTTCAATTTGAGAAATTAAGATGATAACTTCATCTTGTTTAACTTTTAAAAAGCCTTCGCTTACAGCGAATAATTGCTTTTTCTTCCCGTCGACAATTTCTAATGGTGAAGTGACGATTGGGGCGACAAGAGGCATATGTCCAAATAAAATGCCGAGCATTCCAGAAGAGGTAAAAACATTTACCATCTCAGCATCTTCTTCTAGATAAATTCCATCAGGATTAACAATTTGGACATGAATCTTTTTCATAATCTATTTCTTCTTAGATTTCTTTTCATCTTTCTTTCTTACATCATCGATACTTGCAACATATAAGAAATTTTGTTCAGGAACATCATCAAACTCCCCTTTTAAGATACGCTTAAACCCTTTCACTGTATCTTTGATGGAAACGTAAACGCCATTTAAACCATTAAAGTGCGAAGCGACGTGAAGAGGTTGCGATAAGAAGTTTCTTATCTTCCTCGCTCGCGAGACGACAAGTTTATCTTCTTCCGTCAATTCATCGATACCTAAAATAGCGATGATGTCTTGCAAATCTTTATAACGTTGTAAAATCTTTTGTACTTCACTTGCCACTTCGTAATGTTCTTGGCCGATGATGTTAGGGTCTAAAATATTGGAAGTCGATGCGAGTGGATCGACAGCTGGATATATTCCAAGCGCCGCTAAAGAACGATCTAAAACAATTTTGGCATCGAGGTGAGCAAATGTCGTCGCTGGAGCAGGATCGGTAATATCATCCGCTGGAACATAGACCGCTTGCACGCTCGTAATAGCCCCATTTTCTGTCGAAGTAATTCTTTCTTCTAATTGCCCCATCTCAGTCGCTAGAGTTGGCTGATATCCAACCGCGCTAGGAGTACGCCCTAACAGGGCGCTAATTTCTGAACCCGCTTGGATGAAACGGAAAATATTATCGATGAAGAGCAAGACATCTTGATGTTCTTCATCCCTAAAATATTCCGCCATCGTCAAAGCACTCAAAGCGACGCGCATTCTTGAACCAGGTGGTTCGTTCATTTGACCGAAGACGAGCGTTGTGTTGTTTAGAACACCGCTTTCTTTCATATCAAAATATAGATCGTTACCTTCTCTAGTTCTTTCACCCACGCCAGCGAAAACTGATATGCCACGGTTCTTATAAGAAATATTATGGATTAATTCTTGTATTAAAACAGTCTTTCCGACACCTGCCCCACCAAATAAACCAATTTTTCCTCCTTTTAAGAAAGGACAAAGTAAATCGATAACTTTGATGCCAGTTTCAAAAATTTCATTCCCGGCAAGTTGCTCTTCAAATTTGGGAGGCGCACGGTGAATTGATTGATGTTTCACGTTTTTATCATCGAAGTCCAAATCATCGATTGGTGCGCCTAGAACATTGAACATTCTTCCTAACGTTTCTTTACCAACCGGCACTTCGATTGGGTGATCTAAAGAGATGACTTCCATCCCACGGATAAGACCAAAGGTCTCTCCTAAAGAAATGCAACGCACGACATCATCACCGACGTGTTGCATAACTTCTAAAGTAAGGTAACTTCCATCCGTTTTTTTTACTTTTAAAGCAGTAAGTAAACTTGGTAAATATCCTTGATTAAATCTGACATCGACAATAGGTCCTAGCACTTGAGCAATATGACCTTGGAATTTTTCTTCTTGCATACATTTTACCTACCTTTCTTTAAAGTAAAGCGGAACTGATTTCATTTATTTCTTCGGTGATAGCCCCTTGTCTTGCCTTCGCTTTTTCAATCGTCAAAGTATCGATAATTTCTTGGGCATTATTCGTCGCATTTTCCATCTGCAAACGTTTAGATGCTTGTTCAGAGACGCGACTTTCTAAATATTTTCCATAAATGGAAGCACTTAAAACATGGGGAATTAAAGAATCGACTACTTCTTTTAAATTAGGCTCAATTAAAAGAGGTGAATTATCGATTAAAACATCATCTTTCGAAGCAAAAAATGGAAGAAGATAAGTTGAAGTTGCTTCGAAGACGAGAGGATTTTTATAATGCATGTAGACTAATTCAATCGAACCATAAGTTTCATTTTGATAAAGTTTTAGGATGCGTTCTAAGATGACTTCAAGACGCGAGCCAATATTTAATTCGTGTTGCGAGAAAGCAATCTTATTTTCGATATTTAATTTATTTAAGGAAGCTAGGCCCAATTTACGATTACCAATTAAATAAATTTCATCGTTTGGATGAATCTTAGTTTTTAAAAAAGAGGCAATTTGATAATTGAAAGATGAAGACATCGAGACACTAGAGAAGATGACGATGAATAATTTTCTTTTTTGTAGATGGGGACGATATAAATAAGAGTGATCATCTCTTCTTAAATAACGTGAAAAAACGTCTTTTCCTAAATTTAAATAAGAATCGAAAAAGATGCGTGATTCTTCTAATTTCTTACGATATTTGCGCAAGTTAGAAGTAGCGATGAGCATCATCGCATTCGTCAGTTTCTTCGTGGAAGAAATCGACCTCACACGTCTTTGAATGTCATTTAAATTTAGACTGCTCATCTTTTAAATTTCCTCACCGCGATAGACGACTTCTTTATAGTCGCTTATCGTTTCATGTAAAGTTTTTTCTAAAGCTTCACTTATAACTTTTTTATCTTTAATTTCCTCTAATATTTCGCTATGAAAATTTTTGACATATTCATATAATCCGTCGAGAAAGAAGTTGACTTTATTCGTCTCTAAATCATCTAAATAAGCGTGATTAACCGCGAATAATTCTAAAATTTGTCTTTCCATAGAGAAAGGGAAATATTGGTCTTGCTTAAATAATTCGACGAGTACTTCACCATGTTTTAAAATCTCTTTCGTCTTCGGATCTAAATCGCTACCGAAGCGAGCAAAATCTTTCAATTCCTGATAATTCGCTAAGGAGATTTTTAAAGATGACGCTACTTGTTTCATCGCTTTAATTTGAGCGCTACCGCCAACACGCGAAACAGATAGACCACTATCGATCGCTGGTCTTACCCCTTCGTTAAATAAATTTGACATCAAAAATATTTGTCCGTCCGTAATGGAGATGACGTTCGTTGGAATGTAAGCACTTATATCCCCTGCTTGCGTTTCAATAATTGGTAGAGCTGTCAAAGATCCTCCCCCTAGTTTATCACTTAATTTACACGCTCTTTCAAGTAGCCTTGAATGAAGATAGAAAACATCACCTGGATAAGCTTCTCTTCCTGGCGAACGTTTTAAAAGTAAAGATAAAGTACGATACGCGACTGCGTGTTTTGATAAATCATCATAGACGATTAAAACATCTTTTCCTTGTTCTAACCATTCTTCCGCCATCGCTGTTGCGCTATAAGGGGCAATGTATTGTAAAGAAGCGTTTTCACTCGCAGAAGCTGCGACGATGACAGTGTAACTTAATGCATTAGCGAATTTTAATTTTTCGACGATATTAGCGACCGTCGATTGTTTTTGACCAATAGCGACGTAAACGCAATAAATATTTTTATTCTTTTGGTTGATGATCGTATCGATAGCAATCGCCGTCTTACCAGTTTGCCTATCGCCGATGATAAGTTCTCTTTGACCTTTGCCAATTGGAATCATCGCATCGATTGCTTTGATGCCAGTTTCTAAAGGTTCATCGATCGATTTGCGAAGCATGACGCCAGGAGCAATTCTTTCGATAGGACGAGTGCGTTCGTATTTAATTTCTCCTTTGCCATCGATCGCGTGACCTAAAGCATCGACGACACGGCCAAGATATTGATCGCCGACACCAACTTCGATGAGCGCTCCACTACGTTTAACTTTATCGCCTTCTTTAATTTCTAAATCGCTACCTAAGACGACGACACCCACATATTCTTCTTGTAAATTTAACACTAAGCCCTGCACACCATTTTCGAAGATGACAAGTTCATTTAACATCACTTGGTCTAAACCGTAGACTAAGGCGATACCATCGCCCACACTTAAAACCATGCCGACATCTTCATTATGCACGTAGAAAGTATGTTCTTTAATTTGCTCTTTTATAAGAGCACTAATTTCTGAAGCATCAATTTTCATAAGTGGCTATCTCCTTTCCTCTTAGCGATTTTTTTAAATTTTTCAATTTGCGTTTAATAGACATATCGATGATGCGATCACCGCACACTACTTTAAATCCACCGATTAAAGATGTATCGATGCGATTAGATAAATAGACTTCACATCCTAAATTTTTTCTTACGTAATCTTTGATCTTTTCTTGGCTTTTTTCATCTAAAGGGTAAGTAGAATAAATGTAGCCTTCCCTTATTCCTAAGAAAAGATGAGCTTGATGGATGAAATCATCTAAGATGTAAATAAGTTTTCTTGCTCGACCATTTTTCGTGACGAGAGCGATGAATTTTTTTAAAGGAATTAAAGATAAATCTTTAAATGTCTCATCTAATATTTTTGTTTTCTTCGTATCATCTAACTTATAAGAAGCAAGAATGTAGATGAATGATTCATTTTGAAAAAGCACAGAACGAATCTTTTTTACTTCATCTAGATAAGTTTCTAGAGCATTTTCTTCTCTTGCGACAGCGAAGAGAGCGGAAGCATATTTACTAGCAATTTCATCGATCATGATCTTCTTCCTCTTCTAATAACTCATCGATTATTTTTTCATTATCTTCTTTTTTTACTTCGCGCTTTAAAATTTTCGATGACATCAAGATAGCAACGTCTACCACGTCGTTTTTAAGTTGTTCCTTCGCTAACGCTTGTTCTTTAGCAATATCTTTTTTTGCTTCTTCTTTCATCATGGCGATTTCTTTAGCGTTTTCTTGTTTGACGAAATCAGCCTGTTTAATCGCCTCATTTTTCGCACTAGCGATAATCTTATCGGCTTCGACATGACTTTCTTTAATTAAGTTTTTACTCACTTCGACATTTTGTTTAGCTTCCTTATTTTTATCTTCCGCTTCCTTAATTTCATTTTCGATATGTTCTTTACGTTTCGAAAGCATCTTCTTCACCGGTTTATAGATGAGGAAGGTGACGACAATAATTAAGATGATAAAAGCGATGAGCTGCGTCAAAAAAGACCAAAAATCAGGAATTAATTTATCTAAAATATCATCCCCGTTAATGGGTGGAGTCGATGAAAATGTCCAAAGCTTAGTAAGATGAAGCAAGTAAGTTCTCCTTTAGATGAACAAGATTAAAATAGCGATAACTAGAGCGTAAATGGCTGTCGTTTCTGAAAGTGCACAGCCAAGAATCATCGTCGTACGCACTTTTGAATAAACTTCAGGATTACGAGCGATACCATCCACTGCTTTCATGCAGATAATTCCATCTGCAATCGCGGATACAGCCCCCGCGAAGACGGCAATAGCCGCGGCTAAGTATTTAAGTTCCATCAGTGAGCCCTCCTTTCTTCGAAATTGGTGATGGATATTTCATGCGCTAAATCTTCATCTGGTTTTTCTTGAGCGATGAATATAAGACTCAAGAAAATGAAGACGACAATTTGAATAAAACCAGCGAAGACATCAAAATATAGATGTAGAACTGGCGTGATAATAGGTGCGATAAAAATAGAATTTACTCCAGCAGGCAAGGCACTAAAAAGAAGAGCGCTTAAATTTTCTAAAGCCCAATAGACTAACGATAAGACGATGTAACCACTTAGCGCATTGCCGAAAAGACGGAACGCGAAAGAAAGTAAAGGTGACCACATCGATACTAAGTTGATAGGTAGGAAAATAAAAACTGGTTCAGTAAAACGTTTAAAATATTTCCATTTGTTATATCTTGCTGCGGTAAAATGAATTAAAAAGAAAGTACATAAAGATAAAGTTAAAGGGATAGCTAAAGATGTGACAGGTTGAGGTAAGCCAGTCATACCGATAAAGTAACATAAGCCAAGATAGAGAGCGACACTTACGACGTATGCCCCAAAATTTTGCTTATCGCTATTCATGAATGAATTAGCGAGTTCATCAGCTTTTCTTACTCCTAATTCGGCGATGAGCAATAAGCCTTTCGGGGCTTTTAATGGGTCTTGCCTTTTCGCTAAGAAAAAGATGACAAAAGCAAATAAAATGATAAGACCGATGACGATCAAAGAAACGATTATTTCACCTGACATGTCGAAGACGAAGAAGTTATCGAACATATTTTAAATCCTCTTTGGAAACGCTAGTGGTAACGATAAACATAATATTTGCGAAGATTAGAGCTCCCATCACCATGAAAAAATTTAATCCTTCGATACGATAATAAAACGTCAATAATGCTGAAATAATCAAACATAGAGCGTAAAGTAAAAGGCGAGCGCTAAAAAGTAAGATACTTAGAAAAACTTTTTTATTTTTTAAGATGAACGATGCACTAATTTCTTGTAGATAAGAAGCGAGAGTAGCAAAAAATAAACCGCATAACCACCCGAGTGGATAGCCATAATAACCGAAGAAACATAGCGGTAATAAACATACAAAAATCAGCAAACCGATAATTAAAGTGAACAAGAACTTATATTTGTAATGTAAAAGATTAAAAAAGGTGCGCTTCATATATATATGATAGCACACCTAGACTAGTTAAATCATTCAAAATTGTATTTAATTTTATTTTACTTTAACGTATTTAAATTTCGCGTATTTTAAGATGCCGTTATCCCACTTCAAATCGGTCTCACCGACGATGAGAGGTTTTAAATATTCACGGTAGGAAACATCCATCTCTTTGTTATTTAAAATCATCGATAAAGGCAAGGTTCTTTCCGTATTAGCGATACCGCTTAAATCTTCGATGACAAGTTCAGTTTTATAAGGCGCTGAATTTAATCTTTTGATAGCGACCATTTGACCGGTGATGCCTTGGCAAGCAGATTTCACCGCTAACGCACCAATAGCTTTTGCTTCCTCTTGATCTACTTTAGAAATAGTCAACGGATTAGCCCTTTGTAATAAAGATAATTCGATTGGACGAGTTGGAATATTCAATCTAGATTCCACAATCTTACAAAGCTCGTTGCAAAGACCACCTAATTGCACGTGATTGAAAGCATCGACAAACGCACTTTGACTACTTCTTTCAAAATGGATACCTTCAGAAATAGCGACGATGCAATAACCATCTTTTTCATGGATAGCTTTAACTTTATTTAAGAAATCTTCTAAATCGAAATCTTGTTCAGGAAGATAGATTAAATCAGGGCGCATATCTTCATCGAGCAAATCGATTGTAGCGGTAAGCCAACCAGCGTTACGACCCATAATTTCGATGATAAAAACTTTACCTTTACGATAGCTCGCGGCGTCGATAGCGATCGATTGAACGACGTTGATGACGCATTTTGCTGCGCTTGGAAAACCTAATGAGTGATCGGTGCAAGCTAAATCGTTATCGATGGTTTTAGGCACGCCCATAACTTTAATATCGACACCTTTTTCTTTAAATAATAAAGAAAGTTTGTAACATGTATCCATCGAGTCGTTTCCGCCGTTAATGAACAAATAACCGACGTTATGCTTTTCTAAAGTCTTTAAAATGGTTAGATAGATTGGATCGTGGAAATCGGTGGGAAGTTTATATCTTGATGTTCCTAAAATCGCGCCCGGTGTCTGTAACAACAACTCGATATCTTCATCGCTTTCCATATTGATGTCGATAAGATTGTCATTGATCAATCCTTCGATACCATATCTTGAGCCGTAGATTGCTCCAATTTGGTTAGGATGCTTTCTCGCTTCTTTAATTGCCCCATATAAGGACGTATTGATAACTGGGGTTGGGCCCCCACTTTGGATATAGACCATCGTCTTTTTTTCCATATGATTACTACCTCTTTAATTAACAGAAAATATTGTATGTGTATACGCTCACATTTGCAAGAAAAAGCCATCTAAGATTTAACTTTATAAAATCATTTTGTTGGGATTATTTATTATGCTAATATAATATTTAGACAAAAAGAACAGCGAGGTAAAAACATGTCTTATACTCTTTTGATTGACGGCGAACAAAGAACATATGATTCGCCAATGCGATTACTCGATTTATTGTCTGATGAAGACAAAAAGAAATATTATGCTGCACGCATCGATCGTCGCGTTCGACCATTAACGTACGAAATTAATGAAGACGCAATCGTCACATGGCTCGATTTAAGTGATAGGCAAGCGTGCCAATTTTACGAAAATTCCTTACGTTATTTAATTTGTATGGCATTTTATCGTCTTTATCCTAAGACAAAAATTAGATTATCATATAACGTTTCACGTTCTATCTTCTTAGAAATTTTAGATAAATCCATCCAAGTAAATAGCCACTTAGTGGAAGAACTTAAAGCGAAGATGGAAGAAATTGTTAAAGAAGATTATCCTCTCATCTTAAAAAGATGTAGCAAAGAAGAAATTACTGAAATTTATCAAAAGGAAGGTTACGAAGATAAAATTGAAATCTTACCGTATCGACCAGAAGAAATTTGCCACTACCACGAATGCGATGGTTATAAAAACTATATGTATGGACAACTTGTCCCTTCTACTGGCTACATTTCAAAATGGCAGATGAGACTTTATCTTCCTGGCATTTTATTCCAATATCCACGTTACGAGTCAAAGGGCGAAATTCCTCCTTTCCAAGACGCTCCAACGTTTGGTAAAGTTCTAAAAGAAGTACATAATTGGGGGCGTATTGCTGGGGCTGATTCAATCGCTGGCATCAATAAGCATATCGATAAAGATGGTTCTATTGATTTTATCAATATGTGCGAAGCTAGACACAATAAAATGTTCGTTGAATTAGGCAATCAAATCGAAGAAAATATCGATAATATTCGCCTCATTTGTATCGCTGGGCCATCTAGTTCAGGCAAGACGACATTTGCGAATAGACTTAGAACTGAATTACTAAGTCGTGGTATTAGACCAATTAGAATTTCTATCGATGACTATTATTTACCACGTAGCCTTGCTCCAAAAGATGAAAATGGCGATCCGGATTTAGAAAGTATCTACGCTTTAGATATCGATCTATTCAATAAAAATATGGCTGATTTAATTTCTGGATTAGAAGTTGAATTACCAAAATTTGACTTCATGATTGGAAAAAGAGTTAAAGGTCGTAAACTTCGTGTCGCGGCAGATGAGCCAATTATCATCGAAGGTATTCACGCTTTGAATGAAAAACTCACTAATTTAATTCCGAAGCATCAAAAATTTAAAATCTATATTGCTCCACAAGCTCAAATTAATATCGATAATCATAATCCATTATCGCTCACCGATTTACGTCTTTTAAGACGTATCATCCGTGACAATCGTACGAGAAACGCTTCCGCTATCGACACAATTAAGATGTGGCCAAGCGTTCGTATGGGCGAATTTAAATGGATTTATGATACGCAAGAAGGCGCTAATTACGTCTTTAATTCGTTGCTAAGTTATGAAATTTCTGCGATGAAAAAATACGCTATTCCATTACTTAATAACGTCGACCGCAATAGTGAATTCTATCCGATGGTTGAAAGATTAATTCGTACTTATAAGTTCTTTGAACAAATCGACGATAAATTTATTCCTTGCAATTCACTTATGAGAGAATTTATCGGTGGATCTTGCTACGAAGGAGAATGAGATTTCGCTTTGTTATAAGATAGGAACTTATTTCTCTCTTCTTCATAAATTACATTAATATCATGCATATAAGCGTTACGCATTTCTAAGTAACGCTTTTTATTTGCTTCATCAACATTTTTAATGTATAGATTTGTAAATATTGGTTCGACTCTAAAGAATGATTCATATAAATTTAAAAGGCTTGCTCTAGCAAAATATTCTTTCCTAGAAAAAATTAATAGAGGCGAAGAATGAGCGATTTCAGAAGACATTTCATACCATTTAGAATAATTTCCTAAGCCTGCCGCTACTTCTAATCCATTGCGGAAATTTAGTTTGAATCCTTCAATTTTATCCGTTTCCACCGCTTTATAAAGCCAACCATATTCGATAAATTTCTTCATATCTTTCGATTTTAAATCGTGTTCTTTCATCTTTTCTTTTAATTCGACAAATATCGCATCTTGTTTCGCTTTATCTTGGATGCCGTTTCTAAACGCTAAAGAGTAGACCATATGTCTTAAATAAGCATCAAGTCCTTCCTTTTCAGTCTTAGATAAAATGAGCAAAATACATTCTGATTCATGCATCGTTCGCCAAGTGGAAAAAGCTTCTGTTTCAAATCCTGCAAGAATTAAATCGATCATACATTTCGCTAAAAAGATAACTTTCTCTAATATGTCGAAACGAACATCGTTTTTATTTTTAAGGCGGATGAGAGGTAAACTCGAAAGCATGAAAGAAATAAGTGTCATAAGATTAGAAATGACAGGTGAATATTTAGCGTATAAACCATGTGTTTTAATAGAAAATAATTCGATGGTGACGAAC
Organism: uncultured bacterium; assembly: GCA_949285455.1. GTDB lineage: Bacteria > Bacillota_I > Bacilli_A > RFN20 > CAG-826 > CALVUG01. Next base: position 102,122 of record CASDXP010000001.1, read on the forward strand.
TTATCGACGACACGATTCACTAAATTAGCGATCAAATTTTCATCGTAAACAACATCTTTTTTATCTTGCAAATAGAGCAATTCACCAATTGTATAATTTAAGATGACCAATGAATTGATAATTTGATAAGTTGCAATAACTTTATTATCTTTTAGATAATCAATTGTCGAACAAGCATCGAAATAAATGCGATATAGAATTTCGAAAGGAACCTTATCCTTAATTTTTAAATTTTCTAAAGTTTTTAAGACGTGTTCTTTACTTAATAAGATTGTTTTCATCGGTCTTCACCTCCTTACATGTTGCTTGAATGACGCTGGTGAGGTAGGTTCTAATTGGTAAATTATTTTTATTAATTTTTTCAAGATAATGCTTATACATCCCTAACTGTCGAGCGTAATTTGGATCATCGATATGTGAAAGTTTAAAGTCGATGATATCGATATGGTCTTCATAAATCAAGATTAAATCGATGAAACCAGAGATATCTTCTTCTTCATCATAATAAGAAAATTCATGTAACGCTCTTGCGATATTTGCTTCTTTAAAAATGTCTAATTTTAAAAACTTATCGATTAAATTTCTTTCTTTTTCATCGTTTATAAAACTTAAATCAATGTGTTTAAAATCTACTTTTTCTAAATAGCTATGAAGTCTAGTGCCTAAGTTAAGTAAATCTTCATTAACATCATCGCTTTCTTCTTTCGAGGCACGAATCTTTTTCGTCGGTTTCATCAATTTTAAAGTTGGACATTCTTCGATTACCAAAGTAGGCTTTGAAGACTTATCTTCATCGCTTGAATCATTTTGATCGATAGGAACATCCATCATCTTATTAAAACTTTCAAAATCAACATTGATAACTTCTGGATAATCTCTAAAGGAATAATCATCGTTCATTAAACCGTAATAATAGAAACTAGAGAAAGTCGAAGAATTTTCTTTGAGAATGTTAGCCTCTTTTTTCTTAACCTTACTTGTGGGAAATGGAAGAAGAACGATATTTTGTTTTTTCGCCCTAGTTAAGCCAACATAAAGTAAACGAAGTCTTTCTTTTGCAGATTCAGAATTAATTTTATCGCTTATTTTATCTCTAAAAGGCGAACCTACATCGCCATAATCATAACTTGGAATAAATAATCCTAGCTTTTGATCGAACAAGATGCGAGATTTTAATTCATCCGTATTTGGTAAAACATCATTAAATGGAAGATAGACGTAATCAAATTCAAGTCCTTTTGAACCGTGAATTGTCATAAGTTTCACACAATTTTCAATATCTTCTTTAACGCGTATTTTCATGCTAACTTCATATTCATCAGCATCGATAAAATAATTTAATAATTCTTCTAAAGATTGTCCGAGTTCATCATATGAAATAGCTAAAGATAAAATACGATCTAAAATTGCTAAATTAAAGTCGTAATTATCAATCTTTAATAAATTTTTATAAATGTCAAATAACTCATAGATTTTTAAAATAAAATCTTTGATTGATAAGTTATCTTTCTCTTTATTTAATCTTTCGATAATTTTATATAAATCGTAAGAATAATAAGTTTTCTTATCTACTAGATCCGCTAGTTCTTCATCGCTTACTTCATAGATAAAAGAACGTAAAATAGAGATAAAAGAATGGTTAAATTCCGTCTTTTTACTATCGTCATAAATATAAAACACTAATTTTAAAATATTTTTAATGATTAGATATACATCATCCATTTCGACGTTATCTTCTCTTTCGATCGATAGAGGAATTGAATATTCATCAAATATCTTTTTAATGAAAGTAAACTTCTTAGCGCGATCGACTAAAATAGTAAAATTCGAGAAATTTAAATTTTTATTACTCTCTTTAATTTTCTTCAATATGTCTAGTGCCATATAGCGTACTTCAAATTCATCTTTATCGATATTTTTTTCGATTTCTTTCGACTCGTAACTTATGACTTTTAAACCTAAATCTACGCCATGTTTTCCTTCTAATGGTTCCATTGCATGACCGTTATTATAATCGTATTCTTGATGAGGTGGTTTCATAACTTTTTCAAAAAATAAGTTTATAGCATCGATAACCTCTATCGTTGGACGATAATTAGTTTTTAATATATGAGTTTCGCCACCTTGTTTTTTATTAAATTTATTCATCTTGTCTAAGAATAAAGTCGGATTTGCGTTTCTAAATCGATAGATAGATTGTTTGATATCTCCCACTTGAAAAACGTTGTTATTTTTTATTAGGTTGATCGTTTCTTCTTGTAAATCTGATGTATCTTGATATTCATCGATCATAATGTAATCGAACATAGAAGAAATTTCTTTTCTTACTGATTCGTTTTCCTTCAATAATTTAATGAGATATTTCGCAATATCGATAAAATCGAATGCGTTATTGCGTTTTTTAAAATCTAGAAGCCTACGATATAGTTCCTTTATAATTTCTAAAACAATTTCGATATGCTTTTTACTACTTTGATAGGTTAAAAGCATCTTTTCTTTGCTCACAAAGTAATGAGATTCTTTATAATTATTATGTTTTTTAATGTATTCGAGAACAGTCTTTAATCGACTGTGGAAATCTTTAGAGGCTTCATCCCCTTTTACTCTACCGAAGTCAAAATCGTTCAATGCCACTAAGTCATCGTAATCCTTACATGATAAAGCCACCAAGAAGGTATGATAAATATCATCATTTAATTCGTAATTACTTGCGTCGTATTCATCTTTTAATGATCTTAATTTTCCTATTACTTCTAGATAATAATCATCTAAAGATTTAATGAATTTTTTTTCATCGTAGAAACTTAATAAATAATTATCGATATATTCTTCCGTATCAGGAATGATTTCAAACTTCGTAAAAAGTTTGATAATGACACTATTTTTAATATTTTCATCGTCTTTAGAAGAAAATTGTGTAATGAAATTTAAAAACCTTTCATCTTGTTTTTCATAATATTCATCAAAAATTTCTTGGATGAGGCGGCTAGTTTCTATTTCTAGAATGCCTTTATCAAGGATAGTGACATTCGCATCCAAATTTAATAGATTATGATATCTCCTTACCATCGCTAAACAAAAAGAATCAAAAGTTTCAATATGCGCTAAATCGACTTTGCTAGCCGCTTCAAAATTTCCAACTTTCATAAGGAGGCTTTTTATTCTTTCACCCATCTGCTTAGCTGCTTCTTTTGTGAAAGTTAAAATAAGTAATTTTTCAACAGGTGTGCCTTCTAAAATAAGTTTAGTCGTTCGACTCGATAAAACTTTTGTTTTACCAGATCCTGCTGAAGCAGAAACGAGAAATTCACCTTTTTTCGTCACCGCAGCCTTTTTTTGAGCAGGGTTAAGATTTTCGCTTTTAATAAATTGATCAGCAGAAATCATTTTAATTCTCCCTCTTAGAAATTTTCGTAATCATTTCATCTTTTCTAAAGCAAATATCTCTAAAATTACAATATTTACAACTATTGAAATCATTGCCTATTTCTTTTGGATTAATATCAAATTCGAAGTTTATGATAGAAACTATCGCGTCTTTTAATAATTCTTCTGTGCGTTTATTTAGCGCTTCTTCTTGCCCTAATTTGATTTTTTTATCATTTTTAGAAGGCGTATAATCTGCGTTGAAACCTTTAAAATATAAACTTTTCTTTAAATTTTTATCTGCTAATGAAGTATCAAGTTTTCTAAAACCTTTCAAGTCGAAAGTTAAACCATCAAATTTTTCATTTTCGATACTTTCTTTAATTAATTGATCATTACTTTTTATAGCTGAAGGATAAAAGACACGGATGTAAGCACCGACAATTTGTTTAGAAGCATATTCTTTCTCCTTAGAAAGGAGCAACGAATAAAATGGTAATTGTAAAGATAAACCATAATTCGCTAAAAAGTCATTGTAAAAATCATTTTTTGAAGATTTGTAATCGATAATAGCGTAATATTTATCCATATCTACAAGCATGTCGATTTTGCCAAGTAGTTTGATTTTATCGACAAAGTCGATAGTGAATGTTTTTTCTTTAATCAAAGAATAAGGTGATTTAATTTGAGAATAAAATTTTTTTAATAATTCCGCATTCGTGACGATGATTTTTTTCATCTTTTCTTTAAGTGCTTGCTCATTAATTTTCCAAGTGTAATTTTTAAAACAATCTTCAAATACCTGATTAAAATCAATGTCTTTATCGGCATCGACTTGTTCGAATACTTTATGCGCAAGTTCACCTAATTTTAAATGGATGGAAGTAGAATCATCATCGATATTGAGAACGTGAGAAACAAAATATTTAAAATGACATTCAAAATATGATTTGATATGTGAATAAGAAATAGGCGTTTCAAAGAAATGATGCGTATTTTTAAAGTTGATGAAGGAAGGATTATATGGTTTAGGAAGTTCATCACTTAAACAATTTTGATAAGCTTCAAATACTTTATTTGTATCATTATATTTATCATTTTTTTCTTTGATTTTTTTAAAATAAATTAAAGAGGCGTCTTTAGAAAAAGAGGCGTCTAATTTAATGTCTTTTAAATAATATCCCACCATATTAAATTCGCTTACAAAAGGCGAAGGAGAAATAGTCTCGCTTCCTTCAACTTTATGATAGGTAAAGATTAATTTGATATTAGAGTTTAATAAATTTTTACAACGCTCCTTTTCGAAATTAGATAAAGTTAAATTGGATGTTTGATGTAGTTTCAAAGAAGTTTCTTCATCTAGCCCATGAAAAGAATCATAGACTTTTGGAAAAGATGAATTTGCAAAATTTAAAATAAATAAATATTTTCCTTCAAAAGAGTCGAAATCTTCGACGATTTTAATCTTAGATTTTTCTTTTAATATATCGATATCGTTATCTAAAAATAAGGCTTTAAAAAATTCTAGTTTTCTTTGATGATCGAAATTAAGATTTAGATATGGTTTCACTAGGTTATAAAAATCGTCAAAATTATCAGGATAATTTTCTTTCAAGGCATTTAAATTAACTTCATTAAATTCTTCTAATCGTAAAAAGGCTTTAGCGATAGATAAAGATATTACTTTAATTTTAGATGGATAATTTAATCCTAGATGATATGATCTTTCAAGTCGATGAATTGAAAGTAGATAAGTATCGTTAAGCCCATAAATTCCAATATCAGAAGGGTCAATTAAATTATTATTTTCATCTTGTTTACTTAATAATGAAGCGATTTTATTATAAACATAATAGATTTCATCATCTGGATTATTAAATATAAGATAAGATAGTTTTTCTTCGGGCTTTGCGGTATTAATCGGTGAAAAAACAGGATTAAATTGTAATTTTTCTTGTAAAAACAATAAGAGTTCATCGTTCTTTGCATAGCCTACAACATTTAAAATTAATCCTTTTAAATCATCTAAACTAGAGGAATTTACAATTAGATTATGTTCGAGAAGATATCGTTTCATTTTCGCTAATTTGATGAGCTTAGGATCATCTACATTTATATCGACATAAATTAAATTTTTAAAACTTTCTTTGGCATCGCCATAACTTAGTTTAAAAGCATTTACTAATTCGATGAATGCTTGTTTTTTAAATGAACCAAAATAAAGACTAACTAAGTCCTCTTTAGTATATAGTTTCACATCGGCAAAAACATCGTCTTTACGATACTTTTTAAGTAGTGATTTATGTAACGAGTAAGGGGCGAGAATATTATACTTATGTACCATGAATATAGTTATTTTCCTTCCTTAAAGCTAATGGCGGCCTTAATGGCACTTTTCCAACCCTTAATCTTATGGATTCTCGTCGCTTCATCCATCTTTGGAGTGATGATTTTTTCGTAAGAATGAAGTTTTAAAATTTCATCTAAATTTTTAAAATAACCAGTTGCAAGACCAGCAAGATATGCCACACCTAAAGCAGTTACTTCGACACAACTAGGCTTCTTTAAAGTTGCATTTAATAAATCGGATTGGAATTGTAAAATGTAATTATTTTTCGATGCCCCACCATCAACTTTTAAATCTCCTAATTCAAAATTTATTTCATCTTCCATCGTCTTAATAACTTCGTAACATTGATAGGCGATGCTCTCTAATGTAGCCTTAATAATTTCAAGTTGCGAACTATCTCTCGTCAAACCAAATATTGCCCCTCTTACATCATCGTCCCAATAAGGTGTGCCTAGTCCTACGAAAGCTGGAACAAAGTATAATTCATTATCGTTTCTTGCAAGATTAGCCTTACTTTCCGTCTCATCTGGAGTTTTAATGATTTTCAATTGATCTCTAAGCCAGCTAACCGCTGCTCCACCAACGAAGACGCTACCTTCTAAAGCATAAGTTACTTCGTCTCCTATCTTCCACGCCACCGTCGAAAGTAAGCCATTCTTGGAATTAACAATTTCGTTTCCAGTATTTAAAAGCATAAAACAACCTGTACCGTAGGTATTCTTATATTCGCCTTTTTTAAAGCAAGCATGGCCAAAAAGCGAAGCTTGTTGGTCCCCAGCTACACCAGTGATAGGCGTATTGACTCTAAAAAATTTAGCCTTGGCAAAATATCCACTCGATGCTTGTACGCGTGGAAGCATAATTTTAGGAATATTAAATAATTTTAATAATTCATCATCCCATTCGTTATTATGAATGTTATAAAGCAAAGTACGAGAAGCATTACTAACGTCAGTGACGAAACTTTCACCATTGCTTAATTTATAGATGAGCCAAGTATCAATTGTGCCAAATAATATTTCACCTTTTTTAGCTCTAGCTTGCCCATTTTCAATATGATCTAACAAATATCTGATCTTCGATGCACTAAAATATGGATTTAATCTAAGACCAGTTTTTTCATATATTAGTTGTTCTTTATCTCTTCTTTCTTCACATATCTCTAACGATTGCCTCGATTGCCATACGATTGCGTTACTTAAAGGCATACCTGATTTATCGAATAACACAGTCGTTTCTCTTTGATTAGTAATACCAATACAATCGATATCATCGAATGTAGAATTACTTTTAACTAGTAATTCATTGATAACATCAATGACCGAGAGCCAAATTTTTAAAGCATCGACCTCGACGTAACCAGCTTTTGGATAAATTAAAGGAATTTCTTTTTGCGCTATCGCCACCATATGAGCGGACTTATTAAAAAGTATCGCACGCGAAGAAGTCGTTCCTTGATCGATAGATAAAATATATTTTTTCATGTTTCTAATTATAGACTAGATTCACTATATTTTTAATATAATGTGTGCAAAGTAAGAAAAATATGTTTAATATTAAATTATGAAGAACAAACGTTTACTTTTTATTCCCTTGACGACTACTTTACTAGTGAGTAGCTTTTCTTTTTCTTTTTTCGTTTCACCGACCAAAGCTTCATCAGCGGCGCAAAGCATTGACGCATCCGATTTAGGTGAAGAAGAAATAAGAACATATTATGAAGGTATCGATAATCTAAGCGGAGACATTTTACTTACTTCACTTAGCGATATAATTGATGATCACACATCTATTTCATACGACAGTACGTTCGATTGGATGGCTATCACTGATCGAGATTGGATTCAATCTCCACTTAGCGAAGAAGAATTAGCGAATTATGATTTCTCTAACTTAACAAATGATAATCCTATCATGCATCTTATGTATCGAAATGATAATTATCTTCCTAGCGCTTTAAGATATTACGCTAGCGGAAGTGAAGATCAAAAAAGTTTCGATAGAGAACACGTCTGGGCTCAAACAAGAGGTGGCTTCGATACAAGCAATGGTATGGGCACAGATATGCATCATCTTTTCGCTAGCGATAAAATGAATAACCAAAACGGACATGGTAATAGTGATTTTGGTAATGTAGATGAAGTAAGTAGTCAAATCGGAAATACCGATTATAACAATACAGGTAAAACCGGATCACAAAACGGCTCAAGCGTCACGGTCTATGAACCGCACGATGATGTTAAAGGTGATATTGCACGTGCTTTGTTTTATATGGCTGTAAGATATGATGAGACATTATCTTTAACTAGTGAAATTCAAAATAGTAGCGTCAAAGGCACCATTGGTAACTTAGACGTTTTATTAGAATGGAATAAAACTGATCCAGTCGACGTTTTTGAAATTCATCGTAACAACTTGATTTACAATAACATTCAGCACAATAGAAATCCTTTCATCGACTTCCCTAGTTGGGCGGACGCTATATGGGGAAATGAGACCGCTAACGTAAGTGAAGATACGCCTTCTCTTATCGATAACGTCATCGATTTAAGACCTTCGAGGAATGGCAGATTAGTGATCGAACACCTACCAAATAAAATAACTTACACCCGTGGCGAAGCCTTAGATGTAACAGGCTTAGTCGTTAGTTACGAGCATGATGGAACGCGTGAAACTATCACTGATTACGTCTTAAGTATCGAAGATGAATCTATTCTATCTAACCCCGGGAATTATCGTGTTTTCGTCTCTTCTAAACTAGAAGGTGTCATCTATACGTATTTTGATATTAACGTTACAAATACCCAAGAAGAAACACCTACACAAACAGTCATCTACTCAACTGGCTTTGAAGAAAGCGAAGGATTTAGCACTGGAACAAATTATCAAGGTAACGTCAAAAGCGGCCCAGAAGGTCAACAATGGAATATTGATGGGAATTTTTCTTCATCAAGTGGTAATATCGACGGCGTTTCCGCTAGACTTAGATATTATAAAAATTCAACTAAGTTAAACGAATTAAAAATGGAATTCGACGTATCAAACGTTTCCTCAATTAAATTTGATACGAAGATGAACGCTAATTTGACTTTAGATGCATTCTATAGTCTAGATAGTGGCGTCACTTACAATTATTTAAAACAAGCTGATGGAAGCGATTTTAAAAATGTGAAGACGACAAGCGTTCGAACTTACGAACTAGATGTAGCGAATGGAAGTACTAGTGAAACAGTTCGCTTTAAATTCGCTTTAGGCGATGCTTCACAAAAACCAAGCAGTGGTAATGCTGAACTAGTAATTGATAATATTAGTATCTATGGAGAAAACTACGCTAGTCCATTTGATGATTTCCTTACAATCAAAGATTTACCACGTACTTTAACTTACGAAGTAGGCGATACATTTACGAGTGAAAATTTACTTGTCAATCGCTTAAGTTATAGCGCTCCTACTTCTAATTTCTACGATTATACTTTATCGATTCAAGATGGTGCACTTTTAACTACATCAGGACAAATTAGAGTAGAAATTAATCCTCTTGATTCTAACATTAAATCCGCTTATTTCTACATCACCGTCACCGGTGAAATTAGTGCTGCACAAGCTTTCGCTAATAAACTTAGCGAGTATAAGACATGTCTTGATTACATCGAAGCCTACGAAAATTTGATCGATGAATATAACGCTTTAAGCGATGCTGATAAAGAAGCATTAAAAGATATCATCATCTACGATTATGATTATCAAGAATATCTTAATAATAACAAAAGTTATGATGGCTTAAATCCTACTAGTCAAATTGACGCTCATTCGAAATGGATGCAAATTGTTGCTATGTATGATCGCACTAATCGCGCCACGTGGATTTCAACTTTATTTAGCAATCCACAGACTTATTTAACTTTACTTTACATCGCTCTTGCTTTAGGAGCAATTACAATTACTATTTACTTTGTAAATAAGAAACGTAAACAAGTTCGTTAATTAACGATTACGATGATAAAGAGCAATCTCTAAATCGTTTAGTTCCTTTTTGATGTCGCTACTTAGGTTAATAGCCCCATCTTTCGTCACTAAAATATCATCTTCGATACGAATACCGATACCAAGTTCTTCAATATATAAGCCTGGCTCAACAGTGATGACGTTTCCTGCTTCTAATGGAAGTTCCCTATCCGATTCATCATGCGTATCTAAGCCTAGGTGATGAGAAACATTATGATAATAATATTTATAAACATCTTTATCTTCTTTAATAAGACCAATTTCTTTTAATTCCTTCGCGTAGAAACTTACAGTCTCTGTTTGTAAATCATGGATTGTAAGCCCTGGCTTTATATATTCGATAATATGTTTATTACATCTTAAAACGATGTCATAGATTTCTTTTTGTGTGGCGTTAAATTTACCATTTATCGGATAAGTTCTTGAAATATCTGCGTGGTAACCATCAAGTTCCGCTCCAAGATCGAAAAGCATCAAATCACCATCGCGCAGTTTATCATTTGGTGTCGGATAATGAAGTGTCGTGGCATTTTTTCCTGCCGCGGCAATCGTCGCAAAAGATAGATTCGCATTCGCATAATCTTTGATCACATATTGAAATAAAGACGCTAGTTGATATTCAAATAAACCAGGTTCGATCATGTTGATGAGAGCGTTAATGCCTACATTCGTTATACGAATGGCTTCTTTAATCGCTTTAACTTCATCTTCTGATTTGACCATCCTTAGACGGATGATCATCTTCGATAAATCGATCATTTCAAGATGTTTATCTTTACCGTATTGATGAATGATATCTTCTTTAAAATTTTCTTGATAATAATTATCTTTAATTTTTACTTCTGGCGTCGTATCTAAATAAACGTGTTCAATTAAACCATATTGAGATTCTTTGCCGAGTATGAGAGATAATTTTTCATTAAAATGATCAAAATATAAGATATTATCGATTCCACTTAGCTTTCTAGCTTCATCATCGCTTAATCTTCTTCCTACCCACTTAGCCTTAGTTTCATTAGGCTCTTTGATAAAAAGGATGACTTTTTCATCCGTGCTCGTTTTAATGAACATCAAGCACGATTCTTCTTGGCTGATGTTTGTTAAATAGAAAAAATTGCGGTTAGGTGTAAAAGGATAACTTGCATCATTTCCGCACTCAAGTTTTGCCATACCCGAAAACACTAAGGCGATGGAATCAAATTTCATCGCCGCTAAGATTTTATTTCGTCTCGCTATTAATTCATTTACTTTAATCATACGATTATGCCTCCAAATTACTTACCTATTATATGCCTATTTTAAATTTATATGACGATATATTGTTCTTTTTCTAAATTTATTTTCATAAATGATGTTTCTAATTCATCGATTTCTTTTAAAGTTAAAAAAGAAATTTCAGCACATTCTTCTAAATGTTTTTCTTCTTTGATTTGAATGACTTTTTTAGCTTTTAATTTTGCTAAATTTTCATAACTTATTAAGCCTTTATAAACATAAGCTTTTTCTTGTCTACCAAAAGATACTTTATCAATCACTAACTTCACCGTATTTAAATACGTTCTTAATAGTCTAGAAGCACCTAGTAAAGTTCCACCAAAATAACGAACGACGATGATGAGATAACAATTTAAATTTAACTTTTCGCACATCTCTAAAACTGGTTTAGCGAAAGTATTATGAGGCTCACCATCCCCACTTGCGTAACTGACATCAAATATTTTATAAGCGTAGCAATAATGTCTTGCATTAGGGTATTTAATTTTTATTTCTTCTAATGCTCTTAAGACATCATCTTTCGTTTCAATTGGCTGCAAAACACCAATAAAACGCGATTTTAGCACTTCTAAACATACTTCAAAATTTTTTGTAGGAACTTTATAGATTTTACTTATCATAAAGAATTAATGTGCGAGACTAAATTCGTATAAAAATTATCGACTCCAAATGGATCGAAGAAGTTTTCTAAAATATTCGATGTCGGATAAGAATTAGCTAATGGTGTAACAAAGTAGGCAAGGTAGAAATAATCAGAATAAAGACTATGACCCATCTTTGCTAAATTAATGAGGAAAGTTTCATTATAAATGATTGTTTGATTTGTTAAATCAATATTTTCATACATATCAAATAACATACGAATTTCTTCACAAGTTTCAGGCACTACTAATGTTAGATAATCATCGTACGTTAATGTCTTATATTGTTCATAAGAAGTAGATTCATAATTACCTACTTTCTTAATATCTTCATCGATGATGTTTTCAAAATATGAGAAGAAATGACGCACGCTAAGATCTAAAGAGACGTAAGCTCTATTGCCTTCATCATCAAACGTCGCATCGAAGATACTTTCTAAATTTAATTTATCGAAGCCTAAAATATTTTTAGAAACTTGAATAGCTAATAATTCAGACATATTAGAATAAACATTTAAGAAGAATTTATTGACGCCTCTACCTTCGCTTCTTCCACTAAAATTAGGCATTGATGAATAAGTGTAGAATTGATGAGCAACATTAGAAACATCGTTATTAAATAACGTAGAACATAACCCGCTTTCATCGAACATGCGCGCAAAGCCGACGGAGGCGGCATCGTAAGTTACATTCGCATCTTGATAAATTTCATCGAGAAGATTGGAATTGTAGAAAACTTCTAAAATAGTGTCGAAATGTTTTGAAGTATCAATTAATTCTTCTAAGGTTGAAATGCGTAAATCATCATAAATGGCGGAAGCATCTTCAACATTTATTAAAACATCAAATAAATTCTTTAAATTCGCTAATTCAGCATCACGATATAAAACTTGTGAGATACGGAAATTAGCCATATTTTCATCATTCAATGGATTATCAAATAAATCTAATAAAGTATGACCATTAGAGACATTAATACTAATTTCTCCTAATTGATTTTCAATCAATTGAGGAATGACGTTATTCAAAGTATCCACTTCGTTTAATCTTCCTAAAATAGTGAAAACTTTATCATTCGGATTTTCACCTAATTGAGGTAATAAATTACTTAAAGAATTTAAATTATCGAAGCTCAGATTAGCGGCGCTAAGATAAGTTCCTACTACATCTAAGAAAGCTTTTAAATCATCTAATTCATCTAACCAATTACCTTCATTTAAACCAGCCGCACTACCTTCAAAATTTCTTAGACGATATGCCATATATGTAGAAGCATCATTTGCGACTCCACTATCGTATCTAGCATCGTAATTTAAATGCACTAAGCCGAGATTATCATAGACGTTAATCATCGTTTGAATGAAGACTGTATCGCTATTAGAAGAAACGCTACCCGCTTGATGGAAGATTGAACTTTCATAGATGGCTTTTAAGCCAGTGATGATATGTTCATTGTTAGCGAGTGAATAAGTCGATAGTTTCGTTAAGTCTAAATCGATAATAACTTTTAATTCATCTAGCATCGTCTTCATGAAATCAAATTCACTTTCAGGATATTTAACTTCGTAATTATTACTAGACTTATAATGATAGAAAACATTCGCGCTACTTAAGTCGATACTAAAACCGTTTTGAGCATCATCGAATGGATTAGCTAAGACGAATTGATGAATTAAATTAGGTGCACCATCATAGATGACGTTAGAATTGTTCAGGGCGAGCACTAAATCGTAGACAAGCTTAGTATCGACATTTAAATAATCGATACGATCGATCGACATCGATTCACCATCAGCGATATTAAGTGATTTTAAAATCTTTAAAACATCAAATATTTTGATAAGTTCTTGTTCTTGATAATTATAATTTGAAGTATCGCTTAACCCATATTTGAAATGTTCATCGATTAAATAATCGGCTTTAGCTAAACCATCCATGTAAAGGTTAACGTTATGGATATCTTTAGGGGAAGATTCATCATAGATAATAGTTTGCATATCTTCAAGTTCAAGAATGCTCGTCGTAAGCGCTTGGAAGAAGGAATCTTCACTACCGCTATTAGGGTTAGGACCGCTACGATGGAAAATATTCGAAGCATTAAGATTTAACATCGTCTCTTCAAATAAATCTAAATCTAAACTGCTAAGACTCGTATATTTACCTTCATTGATGTAATAAAGGTTTTCAATAATGGCTACTAAATTTTCAATTTCCCCATCTAAATACGGATTATCGCCATTATAATAAACGTTTACGCAATCGAAAGATACATCAGGTAAGAAAGATAAACCAGATGTCGTAAGAGTCGCACTACTCATAGCGTTTTCAAGCTCTGAAGGTAAAATTCTAAAGAACAATCGAGAATCATTTAAAGAGTTTAAGAAATTTGTTAAAGGTAAGACATCGATTTGACCATTTTGATCTAAAGTCGCCCAAAGCCTATTTAACGTATCGATTGAAATTTCACCATTGCTATCAGCGACAGGAACAGCGTGAGAAATGACGTTCATCGTCAGCCTAATCTCACCATCTTCACCTAACCAGCCATCGTGATCAACGCTAACGTCCGCGTGTTTATTTCCGACGCTGATGATAAGTTGTTCGAAACTTTGATTGGGGCCAGCCATCTGTTGTTCATAACCAATTTTTCTTACAAAATAAGTGATGATCGATTCAAAAGCCGTAAGATTTTCTTCGAGACGTACTTCGCTATCCTTAAATGTATTGAACACTTCAGAATCATAGATTCTATTCAATAGTTGTTCGAACGTATCTTTATTTTCATCGATATCAAAAATGTTAAAATCTGGCACGTTACCATCTAAAGATATACCTACTTCTTTAAAATCGCTAAGGACGTCGACGATCAAATCTAGTTCTTGTTTTCTTCCTTGTTTATCTAATTCTAATAAAACTTCGCTATTAGCGTTCGTCAAATCAAAATCTTCGACGGAAACATGACTGATAAGTTCATCGATGGCATTATAAATAGGTACTCTTAAAATATCGACTTCATTGAATGAATGAATAGCGTTTCTAAGCAAAGTTTCATCCATTTCATCGCTAAATAAATTTTCAAAAATATTACCGCTTGCATTAGGTAAAGAATCGATAGCGAGATTGATATCGACAAGCATCTTATAAATACCATAATTTAAATCGTAACCAGTCTCTAATTCACGGCTCGATAAATCTTTCCACGCTTCTTTATAATTCGCATCTTCGAAATCTTTTTCTATTTCGCTATAACTCACACCATCAGGATCTGCAAAATAATCGCGATTCGTACCGAGCGAATCCATCGATTGATGTAGTTTATCGTAGATGAAATTAGAGAAGAGGAATTCTTGGCTTTCTTTTTCTATAAAGAGGCTTGAATCCACTAAATTATCGAGTAATTCTAACACTAATTCGGGTTCAACTTTGAAAATATCAATTTCGTTAATATTTTGTTCAAATTTACCGATGGTCGTACAAATCCTAGCGAAGACTTCACCTTCTTCCGTCCAATTGATGACGTTTACAAAAGAAATGCCGCTATCAGGATCGATGATGCCAGAATTGACAAGGTAATAATCGAACGTATCAGCGATGCTAGATTTCGTCACTTCTGATAAATCGATCGCGGCAAAAATATCAGAGATACGATAGACTGTTTCAAGTTGTCCAATCGTCTCATTACTTAAAGTTTCACCTTGTAAGGCATCATAGATACCAGTCCCACCGAAGACGCTAAAGAAATTGACGATGTAGCCAATTTCACCATCGTAGATTATTTTACCATCACGATTTAAAATGTAATCGCCGTTAAGATGTTTGCTATTTTCCCATTTGGTGACGTTAAAACGAGAAACGTCGAAGTCAAATTGCGGAACACTATTTTCGTACACTAATTCTAAAACATTGTAGAAATTGTCCGTGCGCATATTTCCAAAGGCATCTTTCGGATTGAGAATGTTAGAAATGTAAAAAATCTCTAATAAAGATAAAAGTTCTTCTTCATTTTCAGGAATGGAACGTAAAGCCATAGAAATGCTCACTTCATCTTTTTCCATGAAATTGTTCGAGACGTAAACGACTCCTTCGATGCTAGAGAAAATAAGCGCTAATTCTTCACCGATATGTTCCACTTCCCAATCAAAATTTGCTGGACTTAAACCAATCTTAGCTAATGCATTCGTCACATCGGGCGAATCCATAAATCCTTGGATGATATCAGGAACGACAGAACTTAATATTTTTGAATTATCGATAGTAGGTAAAACATTTTCCATCCCATCGATGAAAGTTTCATCGACGTCGACGATCATTCCTTCTTCATCAAAAATTATCGCTTCACTATTCATCGGATCCATGATGTAATCGACGATAGAATCGTATTCATTCATGAGCGATAAAGTATTTAAAAGCGCACCGAACTCCTTTTTGAAGTTATAAAATGCTCTTTCATCGTTCATCGTATCGATAATATTTTCTAGTTCAACAGTGTCAATATCAATCGTATCGTTCGAAGATAAAGAAGTGACAAGTAAATCTACTAAATCATCGATAGCGTATCTAATTAAATCTGAATCGAATAATGCATAATCAGCGTTTTCTAACCTATTACCGTCTTTATCAGTCATGATCGTACGTCCAGCTTCATCGACTCCAATTGGATTACCATTCGCATCTAATGGTCCGACGAAAATGTAACTTAACGCTTTTGCGTTAACGAACACTAAATCGATAATTTGTTGGCCTGTCTCATCGATAGCGGCACCATTTCTTACATCTTCTACAAGTTCGCTTACGCTCACTTCTTCTTGATTTTCATTCGGTAGGAACATATCGAGTAAATTTGGTTCGACTTGATTTAGTTCATAAAGCGAATCGTAGATGATAGCTAAATTTCTTCCCCAATCGATATTTTTATAATCTTCTAGCTCGCTAGGTAGATAAGTAGCGATATCTTCACCGATTGTTCCGCTAGTGGTTACGCTATAAAGGACGATAGGAATGAGACGAGATAATAATTCGCTATTAGAAATGGATTCGAATATACGCATGTAGTAAGGATAATTTTCTTGCGTCAGCATCGATTGATATAACTCATCGATGTCGATTTGACTAACATCTTTCCAGCCGATAGCCTTACCGTTTTCATCATATAATACAAAATTATGTAACAAGCCAGAATTGAAGACGTCAGAAACGATAATTTGTAAAGTGTCAATTTCTTCTTGCACATCGAAATTAAAATCTTCAATTAAAGAAGTGTCGATGTAATCTTTCATCGCTTCTTGATTTAAACCAATCGCTAAAGCGATAGGAAGAGCGTAAACGATCAAATCTGAACCTGATAAAGTTTCTAATAATTGGATGAAGAAATCCGCATTATTTATTAAAGCTGGATCGAATGAAAAACCATCTTCCGTCACTAAGCCATTAGAGATGATCGAGCCGCCGCCATGACCAATTTGAGCGATGATATCATAGATGCTATCACCTGTCCCTGTATCGGTGAAGAAATCCATGAGCCACGTATCGAAAGCCCATACACCATCTTTAGATGTCCAATTAAAAAATACGTTCGCAAATATAGAATTGTTATACGTTGAAATAAAACTATTCATGTACTGAGCGATTTCCGAATCGCTTTCACCAGTATTTGTTTGCTGGTAAGCTCTAGAAAAAGTTCCGATGATACTCACAGTAGGAAGCGCACACATCAAGGTGATGACGAGGTATCTTGCGGTATGAATTAAACCACCGAGCCATTTTTTTCTTTTCGTTTTGACGACTCTTTTTGAAAAGAAACGTTTGAATACTAAATTCCAAAGAAGAATAGTGAGGAAGCCACCGACAGAAATGATGAGTATAGAAGAAATGATAATGGAGAGCAAAGCTAATAGGGAAGCAGCAATGCTCAAAGCATATTCGCTCGCTGCTTGCCCACTTGCGACATCGTAGACATTGAAGAAAGCTTCGATATAACTAGAAAGTGTGCCAAATATCGAAGTGATAGTAACATCTAACGAGGCTCCAGTTGAACTATTGGTAACAGTGATGACATCTTGGATACCAAAAGCACCTAAAATTGCTTTCGCATCAAATCCACCAATCCAACGTCCGAACATAGGCGCACAAAATAAAGCGATGATCGCTAAACCACCCATGAAACAAAATCTAAATAAAGAATTTAATAATCCTCTTTTCCAACCGATGAGAAAGGAAATGAAAAGTCCAAGAAAAAATAAAACGAAAAGGACGATGAGAGTAATATTGACGATAAGCCCAAATGTTTCAGGTGTCATGTCAATAATCTAGCATATTTAAATTAACAATTTAAGAAAAAAATGTATAAATTTTAAAAATGGTAATTAAAAAATATTATTTTGTGCTATTATTTCTCTATGTTTATTAAAAGAACTTGTCCAGAATGTCAAAAATTATATGATGATCATCGTCATCGTTGTCCTAAATGTCACCTTATCAACGAATACGTTCGTGATGATAAGAAAATTAATATGATGTTTTGGCCTAACCCAATCATGCAAGTAATTTATTTTATTGCCGGCATGCTACTTTTGTTCATATTGCCTATCATCATGCAAGCATGCTATAAAGATTTAATATCTTCTAACCCTATCCTTTATAGCGCTCTTACAAATTTTGCTACTTATTGTAGCATCTTCGTTTTATTCATCTTGCTTTTAATTCCTGATTATCCAGCTTTCGGTAAGCAATTCATCCATGGCTATAAGCCTTACATTATCTTCGCTATCGGCCTATGTTTACTTATCGCCTTTTCTTATTTTTGGTCTTGGATTTCTTCCATTATCTTACCTGGAACAATCAATGATAATCAAAGTGCCGTCAACGCTGTCACTTTAGATTACCCCCTACTCGCGTTATTCACGACGGTCTTTTTTGCCCCGTTCGTCGAAGAACTCATCTACCGCGTCGGATTATTTGGTTTTTTACACCGTATAAATCGTTATCTAGCATATGCTATCACGATCGTTTTCTTCGCCTTAATTCATATCAATTTTGCTTCTTCTAATCTGGCAAGCGAAGCTCTAGCCATTCCAACTTACCTCGTTGCCGCCTTCATTTTAACAGCTAGTTATGAAAAAGGTGGATTCGCTTCTTCTTATCTAATTCATGTCGCGAACAATTTAATCGCTTTCATCCTCATATTAGTCTAAATTTATGGAACAAGTTAACGAAGTTAAAAAAACGCATCATTTCAATATCTTATCAAACTTTTCTTTAAAACTTTTAGCGATGCTTTTTATGACTATAGATCACATAGGTCTACTTCTTTCGGATAACGCAGATTACTTCGGCTTTACGATTAATTCACCTGCCCTAATCATGTGCGATGTCTTCCGTATCTTAGGAAGATTTGCGTTCCCGCTTTTCGCTTTCCTTCTCGTAGAAGGCATTCGACACACCCATTCGATTAAAAAATATTTTTTAAGATTAGGTATCATGGCTACTTTGATTAGCGTAGCCTACATCATCATGATTTATGGTTTAAAAATGAATATGTCTGGAGGAAACATTTTCTTCGATTTATTGCTCGCTGGTGTAGCGATTTATCTTTTAGAAAAGAAAAAATGGATCTCTTTACTTGCTTTACTTCCTTTCGCTTACACTTTATTTTGCACTTGCGTCAATTCTTTAGAAGAAGTTCATGTCATCAATTGGTCAAATTATTTTCCTTATTTTTTAAGACTACAATACGATGTCTTTGGCTTCGCCTTAATTTTATCTTTCTACTTCGTCTATAAATTAATTCCTTACATGTTTAAAACTGAAACGTTTAAGAATCTAGATTTCGATGCTTATAAGACGACGAACGAATATCGTTTGTTCGCAAATGGGATGATCATCGCTTCTTTACTCGTCATCAATCTCATCTGGTATTTTTTAAGTTATTACATCGTTGGCTTACAATATCTTATGGGGCTTGGAGTAGAAAGTTGGTCCATCTTTGCCGGAATCTTTATATTATTATATAACGGTAGACGAGGCTACAACGCGAAATGGTTCTATTATGGAGCGTACGCATATTATCCGATGCATCTTCTTATCATCGGAGGAATCATTTATGCTATCATTATGTTCGCATAGATAAAGGAGAATGAAACATATGTTAAAACATGTAGAAAACGTGCAAGAATTTGATCAATTGATCGCTAATGACCTTACGGTCGTCGACTTTTATGCGGATTGGTGTGGCCCATGTAAGATGCTCGCCCCCATTTATGAAGATGTCGCGAAAGAATTTCAAGAGATAAACTTCTTAAAAGTAAACGTCGATCATCTTTTTGAAATCGCTAGTCGCTATCGCATCGCAAGTATCCCTACCATCCTCATCTTTAAAGAAGGTAAAATTGTCTCTTCGCACGTCGGATATTTAGAAAAATCTCAACTCGTCGGTCTAATTAAAGCAAATATTTAATTGAACAAGGTCTCACTTTGTGCCATAATCTTTGTTGCTGCAGGTGTAGTTCAATGGTAGAACTTCAGCCTTCCAAGCTGACCACGCGGGTTCGATTCCCGTCACCTGCTCCAGTAACAAACTTCCTAGCTTCGGCTAGGTTTTTATTTATTTAAAATTAAAAAAGGCGAACTTCATCGCCTATTTTATAATGTAAGTTTCACAAGTAATTTAAAAAATCTAATTAATTTTTATTACGTTGCTTCATCCTCGCTAGATCATTGACGACATATTGAAGTTGTTTCGTATCAATTTTTGCGACATCACGCTTTTCGATGTTTTTGATGAGACGATTAAGTTTAGAAAGCGGTACAAGATAAGAATCTTTCGCGCGAACTTCGAAAGGAAAAAGTAAACAATCATCGTTTACGACGACGATAGAAATCATCATTTTAGGATCGATATTTGTCGCGTAAGAAAATCTTTGCACCCTTTCCTTATTTTTTAAAAGCGGATTATCGATGTAACGTTTTTCGAACAATTTTGGATAAAAATACCACGATTTATCCATTTCATTGCCTTCGATTGCTCCACGATAGAATCGATCTTTAATGCAATAAATATATTTGTCGCCGAAAAGAATATGGTCGATATGAATAGCTTTATCATCATCTGGTCGTAAGATGAAATCATTGATGAGATAAAAATCAAAATTCAAAGCAATTTTATAAATCTTCTTCCCATAAAAATAGGTGAAATGACGAAAGAAAATAACTCTTTTAACAATAGGAAATAGGAGCAAAAAGAGGACGATTAATCCTCCTAGTATAGCTAAAACAATATATAAGATTTGCTCCATTGTCATAATGAAATGTTCTCTTATTTATCAGCAATTTCTAAAGCGATATCCACCATAGTGGCAACGCCTGTTTCACGTTCCTCTGGTGTCGCTTTTCTACTGCTATCTAAAAATAGATCAGTGACCGTTAAAATACATAAGGCACGCTTTTTAAGTCTCGCCGCCATCGTATATAGAGCATAACTTTCCATCTCGACGCCAAGAATACCTAATTTAGCCCAAGATTTCCAAAAATCAGGATCGAAGTCGTAGAAAATATCACTAGATAAGATGTTACCGACATGAACTTCAAGACCCCTTCTAACAATAGCAGAATAAGCAGCAAGAATCATATCGAAATCAGCGACGGCAGAAAAAGTACCGCCTCTTAAATTAAATTGTTGAGCCCAATCAGAATCAGTCGAGGCGGCTTGACCGATGATGACATCGAACAAATTGATACCGGGTTGATAAGCTCCACAAGTGCCGATACGAATGATCGATTCGACGCCGTAATGCGTAAATAATTCATAAGAATAAATGCCGATGGAAGGAAGGCCCATTCCACTCGCCATGACAGAGACACGTTTTCCACTCTTAGTGTAACCAGTGTAACCTAGAATTCCTCTTACATCCGTCACAAGTTTTGCGTCCACTAAGAAATTTTCAGCAATCCATTTTGCTCTTTTAGGATCGCCTGGCATTAAAACAGTTTTAGCGAAAGCGCCATCTTCCGCATTGATATGGGGTGTTGGCATAGTTAAATTTCCTCCTTCATATTGATGTGTTTTTCTTTATGCAAAGTAATTATAACAATATTTTTTAATTTATTAAATTATTAATCAAATAAAGTCTTTCCATTAATCGCTGCGTCGATCAATCTTAAAATATCTTTTTTCGTATTTTTAAAGGATAAATTAGGTAACTTATCAATTGGAAAATATTTGACATCGTTCGTCTCGTAACTATGTTCTTGAAATTCGCTTATTTGCTCAGCTAGAAAACAGACGACATATTGAGCTTCAAGTAGACCATTTTGATCTTTAGAAACATCTAAGACACCTAAAAGCCTTTTAATTTTAATATCGATACCAGCTTCTTGTTTGACTTCGTTGATAGCTGCTTCGCTCGGCGTATCGCCTAAATCGCACCATCCACCTGGTAAGGAATAGGCATTATCTTTACTTTCTCTTACGAGCAGTAGTTCATTTTTTTCATTGAACACTAAGGTTCGACAAGAAATATTAGGTGTCGGATATAAATCTTTAATAAAATAATTCGGGCGATCAAATTTTTCATCTAAAAAATGTTCTAAAACATCCATCGACCTCTCTTCTACTTCCTTATAATTTTCAATAGCGTAAGGGTCTTTAGAATATTTTAAGCCAATCTTTGCAATAGCGAGCATCCTCAAGACGTAATTATAAAATTCTTTGTTATCGATCATATTTTTACCTCATTTTTAAATAAATTAACTAGCATTCGTAAATTACACGTATAATAATAATGTTTATGGATAATTTTCTCTACTCTTTATTGAGCATGCCCGCGATCATTGCTATCACCGCTATCATAGTCATCCTTCTCGGTGTCGCAATTTTCTTGTTGACTGGTTTCATCCACGTCAAGAAAGGCTACATCGCTATTATCGAACGCGTCGACATCTACGTGAAGATGTCTAAGAAACGCTGGAATTATTTCCCACCTATTTTATATCGCCGCGCTGGCTATTATTTTTTAGGGATAAATGATCGAGAAATTAATCTTCCTAACGGGGTGAAAGCTAAATTATTTTATGAAATTAAAGATGTTTTACTCTATCATTATTCCGGCCACAACATCAAAGCCGCTATCGATAGATATTATTTTTTAAATAATAATCATCTCAATATCGACATATTAAAAGATGCTTTAAATTCGATTGGAATAAATTTTATTGAAATCGTCGAAATTAAACAAAATTAATATTATTCGACGGTGACAGATTTAGCTAAATTGCGAGGCTTATCGACATTTAAGCCTTTTTTAATAGCAGTATAATAAGTTAGATATTGAGCGACCATCACTTTCGACATCGGCGAAAGGTATAATGGTGAATCGCAGACGACGATATCATCGCCTTCAATTGATAAAGATTTAGATGAAACGACGAATACTCTTCCACCCCTCGCTTTAATTTCTTGGAAACCGTTGCGCATTTGATGGGCAGTTTTTTCTTCGGAAATAAAAGCGATGGAAGGAAATTTATCAGAGATGAGCGCAATCGGACCATGTTTCAATTCACCAGCTTGGACAGCGCTAGAATTGATGTAGGTCACTTCTTTCATCTTCAAAGCCCCTTCTAACGCAGTCGAATAATCGATGCCTCGCCCTAAGAAGAACAAATTATCGTATTTAGCAATTTCTTCTGCAATAGGAATAAGTTTTTCTTTGTTTTGAATAATTTTTTCTAAACATTTAACTTGTTCTCTCATCTCATTGAAATGATGACCTTTGATGAAAGCTGCATCTAAAAGCATGATGAGCAACGCAAGTTCGGATTGATAAACTTTCGTCGATGCCACGCTTACTTCTACGCCACTATAAAGATTTAAATAATATTCAGCTTTTCTTGCCAAAGAAGAATAACGATTATTCGTAATTGTTAAAAGATGATAAGCGTTATCTTGAATGAACGGAATACATTTGAGCAAATCTGCTGTTTCGCCACTTTGCGAAATGATAATGAACAGAGGATTTTTACTCATGACGACTGGATGATAAGCGAATTCACTGGCGATGTAAGCGCTAGCGAGTTTACCCTTCGCTCTAAGTAGATCGACAGCGATCAAAGAAGCGTGATAGCTTGTTCCACAAGCTAAGAAAATAATTTCGCTCGCTCTTTCAATAATTTTTAATAATTTTGCGTCAAAAGTATATTCGTCATTGAAGACGTAATTTTTAATTAATCTTTCGATGCAGCTTGGCGTTTCTTCAATTTCTTTTAGCATGAAATGAGGATAGCCATTAAGTGAGACATCAAGATTTTCACTACTTCTTTCGACGAGTTTAATTTTTTCTTCTACGCCTTGAAAGAAGACGTGAATTTCATCTTTAGTAATGTAGCCATATCTTCCATCTTTTAAATCCACGAACTGATGCGAAATATCCGCCATCGGAATTTGATCGCTCGCAAGATAATTGGCCCCTTCACCTTTACCAATTAATAAAGGTGATAAATTTTTAGCAAAATAAAGTCGCTGAGGTTCATCAAAATGAACGATAGCTAAAGAATAAGAACCATTTAATTTAGAAGTAGCAATTTCGATAGCTTCAAGCATGTTTTTAGCGCTATTTCGAAGATGATAAGCGATTAAATTTGCAATAATTTCACTATCGGTATTGCCGTAGAATGAGACACCTTTAGAAACTAAAAAATCTCTAATCTTCGTAAAATTTTCAATCACTCCGTTATGTACTAAAATAATTTTACGGTCGAATGAATGGACAGGATGACAATTAGAAATTGTTACTCCACCATGCGTCGCCCATCTAGTATGAGCGATACCGACGCTAGGAACTTGTTCAAAAGTCGAAGGTACTTGCCTATCTAAGTTATCGACGACACCGACGCTTCTTTCGAGCAAAGAAAAAGTGCCATTAGTGACAAATAAACCACAAGAATCGTAACCACGATATTCAAGTTTTCTTAATCCATTTAGTAAATAACTACGAAAATCTAATGCCCCACAGGCACCAACGATACCACACATATATTAATTATTCCTCGCTTTCAATAACTCGATAGATATTTTGACAAATCTTCTCACAAAGTTCTAAAGTTTTAGCTTCGCACATGATACGGATAAGAGGTTCCGTTCCGCTTTTACGAATAAAAATTCTTCCTTCACCATCTAATAAATTTTCATTTTCTTCGATGATCTTTTTAACTTTTTCATTTTCTAACACTATGGAATTTTTATCTTTAAGACGATAATTTAACATCAACTGCGGATAGATAGTTATCTCTTTTAGGACTTCATCAAAATTATGGCCCAATCTAACATATTCATTAAGTAAAGCGACCATAGTAAGAAAACCATCGCCTGTTTCAAGTTTATCATATTGAATAATATGACCTGATTGTTCTCCACCTAAAATGTAACCATGTTCTTTTAAACTTCTTTGAACATATTTATCGCCCACATCCGTAGTGATGACATCGATATGTTCTTTTTCTAAAGCTTTCAATAAACCGATGTTAGACATTTTCGTAATGACAATTGCATTACCTACTAATTTATTTTGTGCTTTCAAAGCTTTCGCTAAAATAAATAAAATCTTATCACCATCGATTACTTCACCATCACGATTGATGCACATCACTCGATCAGCGTCGCCATCGAAAGCAAAGCCAAGGTCAAAATGACCTTCTTTCATCTTTGTAACGATGCCCTCTAAATGTGTGCTACCAGCATTGAGGTTAATATTTTTACCATCTGGTTGATCATTTATAAAAGTAACTTCCGCTCCTAAGGTAGCAAAAAAAGCTGGTGCAATTGCGCTTGCAGAACCATTTGCTAAATCGAGAAGTAAACGTATGCCTTTTAAATCGGAAGTAAGATAAGATTTTAAAAATTGTACGTATTCTTCTTTCACTTTCGAAGATGGAACAAGTTTACCAGCGTGAGCGAACTTCTTAATTTCTAAATCATCTTTTTCTTTTTCGATATATTGTTCAATTTCTACTTCTAAATCTTCGCTTATTTTTGAACCGGTACTAGAGAAAACTTTTATCCCATTATCGGTGTAAGGATTATGGGAAGCAGAAATCATGATACCATAGGTATATTTTCTTTTATTGATAAGATAAGAGACGCTAGGAGTCGAAGTCACCCCTAAATCGTAAACATTAGAGCCAGATTTAGTAATACCTTCCACTAAGGCACTTAAAAGTAAAGAACCACTATATCTAGTGTCCCTTCCGATGACGATATAATTTCTTTTACCAGTTGTATTAAATCCAATATAACGGCCAAGGCGATAAGCCATCTCACGCGTCAAGCCTTCACCATATTTTCCTCTGATGCCATCCGTGCCAAATAGGTGCGGGGTAATTTGATTACATTTCTTCATTATTCTCTTCCTCTTCATCTCGCATGTAATTTTCGAAGACACGGAGGAAGTTATCGAGTTGTACGGATTCGAGTTCGCCTCCATAAGCGATGGAAATACGGCCTGTCTCTTCACTTACGACGACAGTGACGGCATCGGAAATCTCACTGATGCCAATAGCCGCGCGATGTCTAGAACCATATTTGCCAGTAAGCGGTTTAGTGGTCGGAGTAAAATAGACGCTCGCGGCGACAATTTTATCGCCGTGAATGACGACTGCACCATCGTGCAAACGTGTGCCTGGATAGAAGATAGTGACGAGTAATTCCATCGTCACCGGTGCTTCGACGACCGTGCCACTACGCATTACATCGCTTAATGGCGTATGCCTTTCAAACGTGATGAGAGCTCCAATTTTATGTTTGGATAAATATTGAACTGCATCATCAACTGTTTTATAAAGAGCTTCACGATCGAAAATTCTTTCCACTTTATTTCTTCTTCCGACATTTAAAAGACGCTTACTTTTAAGTGGATTAGCAAGATAGCTACGCAAAGTAGAAATGTTAACGGTAAAGACAAGAATTAGTCCAGCTGCGAATAAGACGAAACTAACAATAGTTAAGATATCCATGTTCAAGATGAAACTTAAAATGGTGAGGAAAGCTAGAACACTAGAGTAAATGTAAACTGGAATGCGTTTGATAAATTTAAAGACGATGAAAAGGAAAAAACCTAACAAGAGAATGAGAATGATCAAAGTTAAGATATTTTGCCAATTCGTAAAATCTTTGACGACACCAGTTGCATTAAATGTTCCAGGCATAAGACTAATTCCTTTCTAAAGTTAACGAATCCAACGGTGAGCAAATCTAGAAGCCGCGGCCGCTGCAATCGCACCGACGATATCGTCGATGAATGTATTACAGTGTCCATCTTTTTTGCCTTCTTTGTTCAGTTTATCAATAATCTTATATTTCTTCTTATCGATGTAACCAAAATTGGTCAAAGCAATAGAGCCATATAAGTTACAAATACCGTAAGCTAAAACTTCATCTACACCATATAGGCCTTCATCACGGTCTAATAATTCTTCTAATTCCTTATCGTGAAATGATTTCGATTCGACGAGTCGATCAAGTTCGATCGCCGTCATAATTGCGAATTGCACTTCTCTTTTTTCGATGACGCTTACGACAGATTCACGTAATTCTTCCATCTTCAAATCGAGATGATAATCCGCTTGTAAATATCTTGCGCATTCCGCAATATCATCGATACTTACTCCACGCATTTCCAATAAGTCGATACATTTTCTTAAATAATCAGCCATAATTTTTACCATATCGATTATACCAAACATAGTTTGTAAGTGAAAGTTAGATTTTTTCTTCAACATTCAATAACGCTAATTTAGCCGATAAAAGTCCATTATTTACGTGAGAAATATTTTTAAATTATTTTCGAATCGCTCGATAAAAATTAACACTTGTTCAAAAATTGTTACTTTTGGCAGTCGACAAAAAACACTTATAGAGTATAATATAGGCAGTCAATTTAAGGAGAACAAATATGAAAGTTTATATTACCTCTGACGACAACTCGGGCATTACACCAGAAGAAGCAAAGAAGCTCAATATCACTATCATTTCGATGCCTATCATCATCGATGGTTCGCCCTATTATCAACATAAGACATTAACTGAAAAAACTTTCTATGAAAAATTGATGGGTGGCTCTAATGTTTCCACTTCTCAACCTTTACCACAAGATTTAGTTAACGTTTGGGATAAGTTATTAAAAGAATACGATCAAATCGTCCACATACCAATGTCAAGCGGCTTATCAAACTCTTGTCAAATGGCCAAAATGCTCGCCGAAACTCCTCCATACGTCGGTAGAGTTTTCGTCGTCGATAACCATCGAATTTCAGTCACTTTAAAAAGTTCAGTCTACGACGCAATCGCCTTAGCGAAACTTGGTTTAAGCGGACAAGAAATCAAAGATAAGTTAGAAGAAGATGGCTTCAATTCAGAAATTTATATTATGGTCGACACCTTAAAATTTTTAAAGAAAGGTGGCCGTGTTACCCCTGCCGCAGCGGCGTTTGCAGGTGCGCTTAACATCAAACCCATCTTAAAAATTGAAGGTGAAAAACTTGACGCATTTAAAAAAGTCATCGGAACGAAGAAAGCTAAATTAGCGATGATCGAAGCTATCGAACATAACTTAGCGACGAACTTCAAGGATACACCACGCGAACAATTAGCGTTCGCTATCGCTTATACTTTCGATGAGAACGAAGCTAATTTATTTAAAAGACAAGTTTTAGAACATTTTGGTATCAAAGATGTGATGATGAATCCCTTGTCTCTTTCCGTCGCTACGCACATTGGACCAGGCGCCTTAGCGATCACTGTCACTCACGTCTTCGATAAAAATTTATCGGTAGATAATTATCAAGAATAAGGATGAAAGAGCGAACAATCGCTCTTTTTTCGTCCTCAAAAAAGGAGATAAATTATGGAAAAGAAAAATAAGGAATTACGCGGTCTTCGTCTCTTCTATCACGTCATGAAACAGACCCATATGTTACCAATTATCGGTGGCTTCATCATCTATTTTTTCATCATGGCCACCATCATCTTTTTCACTTGTAATACAAGCGTCACCGAATATTCTAACATCAATAATTATGGCGATGCTTTATGGTTTAGCTTTGCTAGCGTCTTCACTATTGGTTATGGTGACATCTGGGTTAGCGGCGCTCTTGGTCGTATCCTCACCGTCTTACTTGTCATCTACGGCGTCTTCATCATCGCTATCATCCCTGCTGTCTTTTTAACTTATTATCAAGAGAAAATGAATCAAAAATTTAACACTTCTACCTCTTATCTATTAGATAAATTAGAGCACCTAGAAGATTTGAGTAAAGAAGAATTAAAAAATCTCTCTTCTGACATCAAGAATTTTAGACGTAGAAAAGAGACTTTCAGAAAGGAAAAAGACGAAACGTCAAATTAAGAGAAAATTTCTTCTAATTCTTTGAATAAATTATCGCTTGCGAAGAACATAATTCTATCGCCAGGATAAATCATCGTTTGACCATTCGGGACAATTAAATCTTCCCCATGATAAATTGCGATCATCAAAGCGGACTTCGGTAGATGGAGTTCGCTTACTTTTTTACCTACAGCGTGGCTTCCTTCATTCGCCACTAATTGGACGATTGAATGTCCACCTTTGGAAAGTTTTAACAAAGTTAAGAATGAACGCATGCTCATCTCTTCCACTACTAGGTGACCGATGATATCAGCTTGGTTGATAGAAGCATCCACGCCCATACCAAAATTGAAAAGCCAGGCGTTGTTAGGATTGTTGACACGTGCGATGACTCTAGGCGCTTGAAATTCAAATTTAGCGATCATCGAACAGACTAAATTTGTTTCATCATGTCCCGTCACGCAAGCGACGACATCAGCCTTATCGATATTGACTGTCGCTAAGACGTTAGGATCGCTCGCATCGCCATATAAGACATGTTCCTCACCAAATTTTTTCATCAAATTAGAAATGTGCGATTGATTGAAATCGATGACCATGAAGTCACAATCATTTTTCTTTAAGAGGTCGGCCATGTAAGTACCGATTTGTCCACCACCAATAATTAATGCATACATAATTATTCTTCCCTCCTAAATGCCTAAAATATTTTTCAAAGTGCGTTTCGCTGAAGTACGAGTGACAAGGTAAAGAATATCACCCGTTTGAATGACATCTTCTTTCTTTGGGATGAAAGAAGTATCATCTCTTACAATCGCGATGACTTTGATATTTTGTTCTTCTTCAATTTCTTCTAATATCATACCTTCGACGCTCGGTGTCGCGGTGATACGAACGATTTCTGTCGAAGCATCGCGACCTAGTAAGGCTAAAGAATCGAAAGTATTAAATGAGACGAGTTCGATTGCCCTATCGACAGCGAAACCAGTAACGGAAATTGTCCTTATACCTAACGCTTCAAAAATCTTTGCTTTCCTAGGGTTATAAATACGCGCGATGACATGTTTTACATAGTAGATGTCTTTAGCAATCTTTGCCATCACACTATTAATTTCATCGCTTCCCGTCGCGGCGACGAAGATATCCGTATATTCAATTTCTGCCTCTTCTAAAATATCTTTATCCATCCCATTTCCGACGATTTGGGTGCCGTTAAAATCCGCGCCTAAATCGTAAAATTTATCGGGTGATAAATCGATGATGGTAATCGTATGGCCGCGCCTATAAAGTTCAAGCGCTAAAGCGGAACCAAATTTTCCTGAACCGACGATGAGTACTTTCATAAAACTATTCCTCTACTTTCTTACATTTTATAACATTTTTACGTCTTTTAAGATATTTTCTTAATTCTTCGATGCCGATGACGATAAATGGGAAGGTAAGCATGATGAGCCAAATGCGGTAATCGTAGATGGCATTCGTCTCTAAGACGACCGTATTTAACATCGGAACGAATAAGACGATGATAAGTAAGGCAATTTCGGCGACGATACCAATTAAAATTGAACGATTGGAGAATAAGCCAACCTTAAAGGTTGAATCTTCTTCCGTACGACAATTGAACACCATCCCGACTTGACAGAAGACGATACTTGCTAAGATGACGCTCGTCGAAGACATCCAATATTCGCTTCCTTGTGTGGGGAAACCAGTGAATGAACCAGTTTGGAAATAGACGTACATAAAGTAAGCGAAGACCGCTAAAGCGGAAGTGACTAAACCTAGATAGAACGCCCGTCCATAAAGTTTTTTCGTAATCAAATGTTCATCTTTCTTACGCGGTGGCTTATCCATGATGCCAGGCATCGGTTTTTCTGAACCTAAGCCTAAAGCTGGAAGCATATCCGTCCCTAAGTCGATGATTAAAACTTCTAAGATAGTAAGCATCATCGGCACTCTTCCAATAGTGAGTAATGGAATTAAGACGGGAATCGCTTCTGGAATGTTCGAATTGAAGATGTAAGTGATGAATTTCTTAATATTAGCAAAGATTGTTCTTCCTTCTTCAATCGCAGTGACGATGGAAGCAAAATTATCATCGGTTAAAATCATGTCCGCTGCGTCTTTTGCAACGTCCGTTCCAGCGATGCCCATCGCGATACCAATGTCCGCTTTTTTAAGCGCCGGTGCGTCGTTAACGCCATCTCCTGTCACAGCGACAATTTCACCAAGTTCTTGTAGACAAGAAACGATACGATATTTTTGTTCAGGCGCCATCCTTGCAAAGATGATTTCCCCTTTAAGTAAAGTCTTTAGTTCATCATCGTCCATGGCATTAAGTTCCGCCCCACTTACGACGTGCGGATCTTCGCCTTTAACGATGCCAATATTTCTTGCTATCGCTAAAGCGGTCAAAGAATAATCGCCCGTAATCATGATAATTTTAATGCCAGCTTTATGGCACGTCGCAATCGCATTTTCAATACCTTCTCTTGGTGGATCTTGCATCGCTTCTAAGCCAAGGAAAGTTAGATCTTGTTCGATGAGTTCAGGCGTATAATCGGAAATAGCTAGAGGAAGTTTATCGCTACGCTTAATGTAACGAAGCGCCATTCCTAAAACTCTTAAGCCATTCCTAGCGTATTTATCATTTGCCGCCATCGCTTTCTTCTTATCTTCTTCTTCAATTTCTCTAATCTTACCATTTTCTAAAATGTATTTACATTTATCGATCAATTCTTTCGGCGAGCCTTTAGTGTAAGCGATACGCTGCGCTCCATCGACTTCACGGTCAAGTTGATGGATAGTCGTCATCATCTTTCTTACGCTATCGAAAGGTAAAGCTCTAATACGCGGAGTTAAACGAAGAATATTTGGTCCACTTACTAAACCTTTCTCCGCTACGACGCCTAAACATGCTTCCGTCGGATCACCTAGAACGATAAATCTATTCTCTTCTTTTTTATGAACAATTTTGGCATCGCTACATAACGCCCCACAAGTTAGTAAGGCCTTTAAATCTTTATTATTTAAAGCGGTAATAGGTTCTTTTCTTTCATTTAAAATTTCACCTTTTAAAGAATAACCACTACCAGTAACGCTAAGTTCGCCCGTCGGTAAATATAAATATTTAACTGTCATTTCATTTTTCGTTAAAGTACCAGTTTTATCTGAACATATAACCGTAGTGGAACCAAGCGTTTCAGCTTTAGATAAAGATTTCACTAATGCCCCTTCTTTAGCAAGTCTTTGCACAGCTTTCGCTAAAGATAAAGAAACTGTGGGCAGTAACCCTTCCGGAATGAAAGCGACGATCATTCCTAAGGCGACGACAAATTGTTGTAAATACATGCTCGGTTTATCAAAACCTTCGACGACACCATAGGTGATAACTGAAAAGATAAAGACAATTAAACCGATACTTAAAGCAATTAAAGCAATTGTTTTCGTCATCTTTTCTACTTCGTTTTCTAAAGGCGATTTAGATTCACCGATTTCTTGCGTTAAAGAAGCAATCTTACCAAATTCCGTGTCCATCGCCGTTGCGATGACGACGCATCTTGCCGTGCCGGTAGAAACTGAAGTTCCAGCGAAGACGATATTTTTCGCACGAATGGAAGTTTCCGGTAATTCTTTATGTGGTTCGCTCGTCTTTCTTGAAGGCGTCGCTTCTCCATCTAACGCACTTTGATTACACGTTAAATCGTTGCAGTTCAAAATGCGCGCATCCGCGCTTATTCTATCCCCTTCAGAAAGGATGATGATATCACCGACGACTAAATCTTTCGCTTCGATTTGCTGTTCTTGGCCGTCTCTAATGACACGGGCGTAACTTGGAAGCATCTTCGAAAGTGCTTCGGTCGATTTCATCGCTTTATGTTGTTGAAAAAATGAAAATAGACCGTTGATGATATTAACTAAAAATATCGCGATAGCGAGATAAAGCATCCCTGGATCTTTTAAAGGTCCGATCGAAGATTCACTTTCTTCAGCGATGAAGCAAGCGACGATAGAAATCGTCCCAGCAATCCAAAGGAGGATCGCTAACATGGAGGTGAAGTTTTTAAAAAAGACTTTAAAAACATTTTCTTTTTTCTTCTTAGCGATAATATTAGGCCCATTTTTTAATAATCTTTCTTCCGCTTCTTTCGCGCTGAGCCCATGTGCGGAAGTATTAAATTCATCGTAGATTTGTCTCGATGTCGCTTTATATATTTTATTTAACCGTTCTTGTTCCATACCTTGTAATCCTAATGAAATACAAGCAATATGATATAAAAATTTATTTAAAAAATAAACAAGGAGTTACGAAAATATTTCATTAATTGAAAGATGAGGTGAATGAAGGCCATAAAAAGACTACATCCACTTATCATCTAACAAGAAGTCTTCTAAGCTCGTATGATAATAACCTCTTTCATCAAAATAAGCTAAAAGACATTCCTTTTCGACGATGATTTTTTTGAATGCATCTTTTAAAAGATCGAAAGCTTTCGTTTCCTCAAGGTATTTTTTTTCATCGCTTAACGTATGGACAGATTGGATGTAATATTTCGTATTATTTTTCGTCGCGACGAAATCAATTTCTAATTGTTTCTTATAATTTTTTTCTTCGACCTTATAATTGTAATTATAATTGCCGACGTCAACTTTAAAACCTAAGACTCGCAAATGGTTGAAGATGACATTTTCCATCAAGTGATTTTCTTCCACTTGACGAAAATTGATCGAAGCATTTCTTAAACCCGTATCGACAAAATAATATTTGAGCGGAGAGCCGATATATTTTCGACCCTTAACGTCGTATCTTTGGGCGTCTTTAACGATGAAAGCATCGCTAAAATAAGTAAGATATTTATTTATCGTCGATGGGGCAACGTTACGTTTT
Organism: uncultured bacterium; assembly: GCA_949285455.1. Taxonomy (GTDB): domain Bacteria; phylum Bacillota_I; class Bacilli_A; order RFN20; family CAG-826; genus CALVUG01. The sequence continues at coordinate 136,013 of CASDXP010000001.1, forward strand.
AAGTTAGTTTTAAAAGTGTTCGCTAATTTAGTGACGCTAATTAAAGAGGAGGTCGAAGAAGATAGAAAGGCTAATAAAGAATCTAAAACATCTTTATTTTCTTCGATACGATGTCTTTCGATAATATCTTTTAGGTACACATTTTTTAATAAATCGTGTAAGTAATCATCTTTTTCTTGCTCACTTTTCATCTCTAAAATCAAAGGCATGCCACCATAAATTAAATAATTCTTCAAAGCATCTTTTTTATCTTCGACGTTCGTAAAATATTCCTTATAAGTTAGAGGATAGACTCTAATTTCATCAATTCTTCCGCGGAAGATAGAAAGAATATCGCTCGATAGCATCATCGAATTCGAACCAGTGACGTAGATATCTAGTGCATCGTAACTATTTAACTCATTTAATAATTCGTAAATGTAGATGAGATCATCTACCCCTTCTACCATCGCTTTTTCTAAATATTGAATTTCATCGATGAAAAGATAATATTTTTCATGAGCGTAAACCATGCGCGTCTTCACGTAATCTAAAAGATGATAAGGATTACGATATTTAAAATCGCTCATCTTATCTAATTGAATTTTGATGATGTTTTCTTCTTTGACGCCAATGGAAAGTAGATAATTATAAAACAAAGAGAATAGCAAAGTAGATTTACCAACGCGACGAATGCCGGTGATGACTTTAACTAAACTACTATCTTTTTTAGCGATCAATTGGTGTAAATATAAATCTCTTGCAAACATCATTTTCATCTCCTATTTTTTCGGATATACGAAATTTTATAACATAATTATACACAAAAATAGGCAAAATTAACAATTTTCATCTCACAATTTTTCGGATATACGAAATTTTATAACTTGGCTTACTTCAATTTATTGAGAGTTAAAACGAAACTTCTGGCTAATAATTTATCTTCTTTATAGTTATGGCTAAGAAGAATTTCTTCATCATCTATTTGGTAAGCAGAAACATCTTTGCTCATATTGATGATAAGTTTAATTTCTTTTTCTTCATCAAATCTTTTTAAGATGAATAAGTTCTTATCGCAATCTACACTAATACCTAAGTTATTAATATTTTGTTCTTCATGAATTTTTGCTAAGGCTTTGATCATCTTTAAAATATCGAAGTTCCACTGACTTTCATCCCAATCGAAGCACTTACGGTTATTTGGATCCGCTAAGCCAGTTAGACCAATCTCATCACCGTAATATAAACAAGGCACACCAATGTAAGTATAAAGTAAGGCATAACCGATAAATAACTTATCAATATCTTCCTTACATTCGCTATAAAAACGCGGGATATCGTGCGAAGAAAGTAAGTTCAATAAATTGTAATTCACCGGCGTTTTATAGCGAAAATAGTTGCTCACTAAGCGATTTTTAAACTTTTCTGCATCAATTTTTTCATGCGCAACATAATCTAAAACATCGCGCGTAAAAGCGTAATTCATGATGCTATCAAATTCGAATCCATCATTTAAAAATGCATGCGCGTCATGCCAATTTTCACCAAGTAAAACGATATCATCTTTAATTTTTCTTAATTCATTTTTTAATCTAATCCAAAAAGAATGAGGAATCTCATCGCTTACATCCAAACGATATCCATCGATGTTGAAATTAATGACGTAATGTTTTGCGGCTTCGATAATATAATCTTGCACTTCTACATTATTGAGATTAAGTCTGGGTAAGAACTTACCGATACCAAACGCTTCGTAATTACCTTTCTTCATATCGACTTTATCGCCTTCGATATAAAACCAATCGTAATATTTAGAATTTCTTCCATATTTCTTTACATCTTCAAAAGCGAAGAAATGCCTAGATACGTGGTTGTAGACACCATCGAGTAAGATGATCATTTTTCTTCGATGCAGTTCTTCCACTAAAGTTTTTAAATCTTCATCGCTTCCAAAATCATGCGCAACTTGAAAATAATCGACCGTATCATATTTATGGTTCGTTTCAGCTTCAGAAATAGGCGTAAGATATAACGCATTGATATTTAAAGACTCGATGTAATCAAGTTTATTAATGACGCCTTTTAATGTTCCACCAGCGATGGAAGAAGAAGTAATTTTATCGCCCCACTTTATATTGATACGTGGATTGAAATTATCTTCTTTATTAAATCTATCGACAAAGATTTGATAAAAGCGTCTATTGGCTAAGACTGGACTAACTTTAATTAAATCATTCTTATTAATATAAGAAACTTGGAAAAAATTAAATTGCCCTTCGCTTATATCGTAACTATCGCTTACTCCAAATTCACTAAAATATTTAACGCTTCCATCTTCTAAAGTAAATTTGAAGACGTAAGCTAATCTTTTATCGCTTAGCCTCAATCTTGTAACGTAATAATCTTTACTATCGTCACTTGCCACTTTCTTCATCGTTAAAAATTTGACGAATTTATGAAACTTATATTTTTCGTTGTACATAAGTTCCACCTTCAAGATATCATCATCTTTTTTCGTAATTAGCCTTATCTCCACTTCATTTAAAGATAAAGCAAAAGAATAAATTGAATCACTATTATGTCTTAAACTTGAATTTTCCATGCTTCAATTTTATAAAATTTATCTTTTAAAATAAATAGAAATTCATGATGAAAATAATAGAACCTTTTTTCTTTAGAAAAATTTAGAAAATTAATAATTATTTATTCTTTTCTTTCTTAATTTTCTTCACTTTCGTATATAGAAGCATGCCGTTGAAGAAATCATCATTACGATCAATTCTTAACGTTAAATATTCATTCTTTTGATCACGGCTCACTAAGAGCATCTTCGCATTTAAATCATAAAGTTTTTCGACGAGCAAATATTTATGTGCTTTGACGAAAGTTTTATCTTCGTGCACGACGTAAAATTCTTGACCTATTTTTTTCGCTTCGACATCGATGATAGGCTTATTTATTTCATCGTTCACCATGATGACATTTTCGTCTTTATCGCACACGCTTAATGCCGTTAAAGAAGCGTAAAGTTTTACTTTTTCCCCTACTTTAAAATGCTTATCTTTTTCGCACATGAACGTAATACGTATTTGATCTTTTTTCATCCTGGCAAAATAGACGTTAGATTTAGAACGGACGTCCTTAGCTCTAATTTCTACTTCCACTTCAAAATCATCCTCATTTTCGCGTTCAAGTTTAAAAGCCGCTGATGGCACTCTAACCTTACCTTCTTCACTAGTGAATTCGTCCGTTAATGACTTATTTAAGAAATCTTTGATGACATATTTCTTATCGATATGTAAATCATTTTCTTCCAATTTCAAAGAAACAGGAATGTAGTTATAATCATTAATTTTTAAGATGGAAACTTCTTCTTCGTTAAATAGATGGATTTTATCTTTATTTACTTTAAGATAAATTGGACCTTTCAAATCATCACCCATATCCATCTTTAAAGAAACGATCGTATTTTCTTCTCTTCCTGGTAAAGATAAATACAATAAAGTTTCATTGCCAAGTTTTTCAATTAAATCGATCTTTTCGACATAGAAATCGTAATCTTCCTCACTAGCGATATCAAAATCGGATGGTCTAATACCTAAGATGAGATTTTGTTCATCGTAACCTTCCATCATCTTATTTTTTGTTTTCTCAGATAAAGTTAAGGAAGTATTTTCATCTAAAATTAACTTATCACCTTTTAAGGTGACTTTAAAAATATTCATCTGAGGCGAACCTAAGAAAGTCGCGACGAAAACATTGACTGGGTGTTCATATAAATTCACCGGTGTATCAATTTGTTGGACGAAGCCATCTTTCATGACGACGATTCTATCACCCATCGTCATCGCTTCAGTTTGATCGTGCGTAACATAGATGAACGTGCCCGCTACTTGCTTATGCAATTTAGAAATTTCACTACGCATTTGGACGCGAAGTTTTGCATCTAAATTTGATAAAGGTTCATCGAACAAGAAAGCTTTTGGATTTCTAATGAGGCAACGACCTAACGCTACTCTTTGTCTTTGTCCACCGCTTAATTCTTTCGGCTTCCTTTCCAATAATTCTTCGATATTTAATAACTTTGCGACGCTATTAACTTTTTCTTTGATAACTTCTTTCTTTTCGTGATGACATTTTAAAGAATAACCTAAATTATCGAAGACGGACATGTGAGGATATAGAGCATAGTTTTGGAAAACCATCGCAATATCGCGGTCACGTGGTTCGATATTATTCACTAATTTATCGCCGATATAAATTTTTCCTGAGGTAATTTCTTCTAGACCAGCAATCATTCTTAAAGTCGTCGATTTACCGCATCCAGAAGGTCCGACGAAGATGATAAATTCTCCATCTTCAATTTCTAAATTGAAATCGGAAACTGCACGCACATTTCCTTTATAAACTTTTGAGACGTCCACTAATGTAACTTTTGCCATAACAAATTATCCTTTCACAGCACCGCTAGTCATACCATTGACCATGTACTTAACTAAGAAGAAATATAAGACGACGATTGGAACAGCGATGAAGACGCTACCGGCGGCAAATCTAGCAAATTCGTTTTGCCCTAATTGCATCAAACCAACTGCCACTGTCCAATTGCTCTTATCGATTAATAATAATTTAGGAAGAATGAAATCTGACCAAGGCCAAGTAAAGCTTGTCAAAGCCGTATAAACAATAATTGGCTTTGCTAAAGGTAAAGTAATAGTCGCAAATATTCTTGCATTCGTCGCTCCATCAATTTTGGCGGCTTCATAAATCGATTGAGGAATCGTATCGAAGAAGCCTTTTTGCACGAGATAGCCTAAAGGCGCGGTACAAGAATAGATGAGAATTAATCCCCAAATATTATTCACGATATTAAATTGTGTCATCAAAATGTAGATGACTGTCATCCCCATGAAGCTTGGAAACATCGAAAGCACTAAAGTGGATTTCATCAAACCTTTTCTAGCTTTGAATTGGAAATAAGAAATGACGTAAGCTGTACCAATAATTAAAAGTGTCGAGAAAATACAATTGAAGATAGCGATCACTAATGTATTCAAGAGCCACTGCGGATAATTATGATTAGCCGTATCAGTAAATAATTTGATGAAAGCATCGAAAGAATAAGCTTCAGGGAAGAACCCAGGCGTATCATAAAGCGAACCAGTCGCTGAAAAAGAAGATAATATGAGCCATAAGCAAGGGAAGAGAAAAATCGCGCATACGACAATTAAAACGCAATAAATTGCAATTGCTCCTAGAACTTTTTTTACTTTATGATTCATCGCCTTATTGTTCGGACGAGTTAAACTCAACGTTTTCATCGGAAAGTATCCTCCTTCTTATAAGCTGGGGATTTGATGTAAATAATTAAAGAAATTGAAGAAGTAATTATAAATATAATTAATGATATCGCCGCCCCGATAGAATAATATTTGTTGTCGATGGAAAGACGATATAACCAGTTAATTAATAAGTCCGTATCATTAGAAACGAAATAACCTTCGGTGGTTATTGTTGATCTTAAGAAATAGAACACCCCGAAATTATTGAAGTTACCGATGAAAGAAGTGATGAGCGTTGGAGTCGTGGCGAAGACGACGAAAGGTAAAGTAATATCTTTAAATTGCCTAGCAGATCCCGCGCCATCAATTTTGGCGGCTTCGTATAAATCGCTATTAATATTGCTTAAAATACCAGTCGCTAAAAGCATGACGCTAGGAACGGTGAGCCAAGCATTGATTAGTAAACCGATAAATCTTGCCCACCACGTCCCATCTTCTGTCAAGAAAGGAATAGGGTTTCCGCCATTTGCTGTAATCATATTGTTGATTGGACCACCTTGTGCGAACATAAATTTGAATGCCGTCAAGGTGATAAAGCCAGGAATAGCGTACGCTAAGATAGGAAATAAACGCCAGAAGAATTTACCTTTAACAATCTTCTTATTAAGTAAGATTGCAAGCAATAAACCTAAGACATAATTTAATAATGTCGTCGCTACAGCCCAAAGAATATTCCATCCTAAAATCTTGAAGAACGTTGGACCTATTTCTCCTAAAGAGAAAATTTGTATAAAATTCTCTAAACCAACCCAATCCACTAAGACAGGAGGAATGTAAGGTTCACCATAATTTGTAAACGCCACTAAGATCATGAAGACGATTGGAATGACGCTGAAGATGATCGTGCCAAGTAATGGGAGGAATAAGACTGTTTTATAAAACTTCTTATCCAATAAATCTTTTAAATCATCTTTAAATTTTTTGGGCTTTTCACCCTTTAACACTAATTTAGAAGTATTATTTGCATCACGTACATTAGAAATGTAAAGAGCGATAAATAAGATTAAAAGGAAGACGGACATCAAACCTAAAAGTAAGAAGATGACCGAATTATCGCCTCCTTTACCAGTCCAAGGATCACCTTGTACCGTTCCTAAAGTAAATAAGCCAACAATCCATTGGAAACCGTAGATTGCAAAGAATAAAATACCTAAAATTTCCACGCCAAGATACATGATGCCTCGTCCTACTTGACGATACATAAATTGGCCTAAGCCCATGAGGCCCATGCTCGCTTTTGTATTAGAATTTGCGACTTTGAAGAAGTTGATAAAATTCGTCCAAGAATCGCTTATTTTAATTCCTAATTTTTGAAAGGCTCTTTTCATCAACTTCTCCTCCTTTTACTTTAACAAGTAAATAGTTATGTTATCTATCTAATAAATGAATCGCATCGTAAATATCTTGCGATAATTGTTCTAAGGCCGCTTGAATTTTATCTAACGTATCATATTTTGCATTCGCACCGCGGTTTGGATCTGCGGCGACATCAGCCATGAATGAACCGGCTGGAGTCCACACTTGATCGATAGCTTTAATTGAAGGCATAAGGACGATGCTACCATTAGAAACGCGGTCGAAAAGTTGCTTTGAAAGTTCAGTTGATTCAGCGGCGACGTCGCTTCTAGCTGGAGCAATTTGTAAAATTTCTTCCCTTAATTTTGCCATTTCATAAGAAGTAGCGAAATTGATGAACGCTAAGGAAGCATTAGGATATTTTGTATAACTTGACATAGCGTAGCCATTAATGCCACCCATTTGTTTACATTCGATCATCTCCTCGCTCGGATTCATCAAATCACCATTCGCTGGTAAATCTGGGAATGGTACACCGATGATATTTTCTTCCGCTAAAGCGGTCGCTTCTTCTAAACTTAAGCCTTTTTCACTTTGATAAGTTGTAGCTAAAGTTGAAACGATGACACTTCTTACATCAGGCGTGGTCACGCTTGAGAAATATTTACCTGACGCCATCGCCCCAGAAATAGCAAGTTTTGCACTATCGTCGATGCAAGCTGCGCTCATCTCCGCGGCAAATTGTCTTAAAACTTGAACTCCAAGTTTTGCCTCTCCTTTATGTAATCCCACATCTTCATCATCGCGGTTATTATCGCCGAATAAATAACCACCATAACTAAATAAATAACCGCTTGAGAAATAGAAATCATTCAAAGAAAATTCGAAACCATATTTCGTATTATCTTGTTCATGATACATCTTAGAAAATTCGTAAAGATCAACTAAATTTTCTACCATATCAGGAACGCCATTTTGATCATCGTCCCAATTGGTTTGCCAATCCGCTGGCAATAAATCTTTACGATAATAAAGTAAGGGTGATTGAATGTTGAGCGGTACACCAAAGGTGTAATTTACTCCACCTACTTCAGCTTGATAAGCTGCTTAAGCGGCCTCAGGAATAGCGTTACTTTGATAAGCTTCAATCTTATCGACTGGAAGAGGTGTAATATGTTTATCTTGTACCCAACCCATCAAAACATCATTAGCCTGATAGACGACATCTGGTCCATAACCGTAAGGGCCGCTATTAGGTAAGTCAGCGAATTCACCTTGATTCGCATCGACCGCGGTGATGTTATATTCAGCGTAAGTTTCATTGAAGGCTTCTAACAATTCATCGAGATAGCCCATCTTGATGGCCGTGTCATTTTCGACAACTTTAATCGTTGCCCCTACTTCCAAATTGCCATCGAACTTATCGAAGACTCCTACATCTCCGCCATCATCAGGATCGTCCCCACCTCCGCAACTAGCGAGTCCTAGAACTAAAACGGACAATAATAATGTGGAAAAAAGTTTCTTACTTCTCATAGTTTTTTACCTCCTTAGTGATAATAAATCCTTCATGTAGTAAGTTTTTAAAATTGTAGTTATTTGCTAAGACAATTTCCCCTTTAGGTAAAATTGTTTTGATTTCGTTTGATAAATTGACGTATAAAGTTATAACTTTGTTTTCATTAAATCTTTTCAAAATAAATACACCATTTTTTTCTTCGATGCTAATATCTAATTCGTTCATCTTCTCTTCTTTATGGAGAGTAAGCAAAGATTTAATCATCTCATTAATCTTTTTATCCCACTTATTTTCATCCCAAATAAAACAAGCGCGATTAAGTGGATCATAGCCACCATCTAAACCAATTTCATCTCCGTAATATAAGCAAGGCACACCAATGTAGGTGTAAAGTAAAGCATAAGCGATAAGATAACGGTTGACATTATGTTTACAATCTTCTAAAAAGCGATCGACATCGTGGCTAGAAAGTAAATTTAATAAGTTATAATTGACGTTATGTTTATACCTAAATAAATTCGAAATTAAACGATTTTTAAACGTTTTCGCGTCACTTTTCTCGTACGCAACATAATTTAAAACTTCTTTCGTAAAAGCATAATTCATGATGCTATCGAATTCAAAGCCTGTATTTAAATACGTATGAGCGTTATGCCAATTTTCCCCTAATAAGACGATATCTTTTTTTATCTTTTTCAGTTCGAATCTGAATTTTAGCCAGAAAGTATGAGGGATTTCATCGCTCACATCGAGTCTAAAACCATCGATATGATAATTTAAGACGTAGTGCTTCGCTACCTCGATAATATAATCTTGCACTTCTTCATTATTTAAATTCAATCTTGGTAAATTGGGACAACTAGCGAAAGTCTCATAATTTTTCTTACTTTCATCAACTTTTTCCCCATCGATGAAAAACCAATGGTAATATTTGGAATCTTTGCCTTTTTCTTTCACATCTTTAAAAGCGAAAAATTCATCGGAGACATGATTGAACACACCATCGAGTAAAATGATCATATCTTTCTTGTGAAGTTCTTCCACTAAAGAAGATAAATCTTCTTCACTACCAAAATCTTCGCTAATCTTATAATAATCGATCGTATCGTATTTATGATTGGAATACGACTTGAAAATAGGCGTCAAATAAAGAGCGTTAATGCCGAGACCTAGAAGATAATCAAGCTTTTGTTTAACGCCCATTAAATTGCCGCCGGCGATCGTTTTAGAAGTCACTTTATCGCCCCAGGAAATATTTATGCGAGGATTAACATTTGAGGGATCATTATAAAATCTATCGACAAAAATTTGATAGAAACGACGATTTTGCAAAATAGGATTAACTTTAATGATATCTAATGGATTGATGAATGAAACTTGAAAGAAATCGTAAAATCCTTTCGAGATATCGTAAGTTTCAGACACGCCACTTTCGCTAAAATAATAAATTTTATGATCTTGTAAGGTCAACTTGAAAACGTAGGCAAAGCGTTTATCTTTCAATTTGATCCTACGCACGTAATAATCGTAAATATCGTCGTGACAAATTTTAGGCATAACTAAAGTTTTCACACATTCATGAAATGAATATTTATCGTTATACACTAATTCAACTTTCGCAATGTCATCATCTTTCTTAGTTAACAAACGAATTTCTACTTCATCTTCGCTTGTAGCAAAAGAATAGATCGAATCACTTTTATGTCTTAAAGCTGCTTTGTCCATAAAATGTTTCCTTTTTTAAATATGAAGAATAAGTTAGAATTATTTTTGATGAAGAAGAAGATTACTATGCAAGATATCGCCAAGATGTGTGGCGTCAGTGTCGCAAGTGTTTCTTACGTCTTAAACGACAAGAAGGATTCGCGTATCACCGAAGCGACGAAGCAGAAGATCTTACAGATCGCTAATCTTTACATGTATCGCTCTAATCCTTATGCAAGAAGTCTAGCCACCGGCGAAATTCATAACATCCTTTTCTTCTACGGTGAGAATGACTTTCCTCTTTACCAAGCGGAAGTTTTAACTTTCATCAATCATCTTTCCACTCATCTAAGACCTTATAAATACAATATCACAATCGCTCCTAACAATATGATTGCGAAATATAACTACGTTGACGCTATCATCACTTACCGTGTCGATAAAGAAACTTTTACCAAACTTGGAGAATTAAATTTTATTCCTTTAATTTCCATCGATTGTCTTATCGAAGATAATCTTTTCTTTGAAATCAACAATTCTTTCAAATCTTTAAATCCTAATGGATTTACTTATTTTTCATTACCTTATTTAGATCTTAAGACTATCTCTTCTTTAAAAGAACGTTTTGATATTCATTTCATCCAAGATTTCAAATCCTTAGAGGAAGAAGTGAAGAAATTAGATAAACCTTTGATCGTCTTCAATGCATCTTTACATCATTATCTAGATGTCTTAAATGTCAAACATAGTTTCTATGACGTCGATAAATTAGAGAAATTTGACGCTATCATCGAAGCTTTAAATTTAGCCATCAATCGCGAAGAGAGCGAGAAACATCAATATTTCATCGATTAACCATGGGTGCGGTAAGAAGGATAATCCGCACCCACAGTTTTCAAATGTTTAGAATTAGACTACCGGAGTAATCGTGATGATGTGAGAGTACGTGTCGATGGAAATGTTATATTGACCAGGAGTGTTGAAGACAATATTTGCCGCACTTAGATCATAGGAAGCATCCGCCACCGCAACGTAAGCTGAGCCGAAGAAATCGACGTATGGGCTTGCAAGTTCAGCATTGTAATATTGAATACCTAATTGCTCACCAGCAGCACTCACAGTAATTGGAGTAGCAAGTTCCATAACATCAGGATCAACCGCATTTTGCGTGAGTTTCAAACTTTCATCGATACCCCAACTTCTTCCGCCGAAATTACCATCGACGTAATAAGAAGCAACAGTTGGTGTATATTCATCATTCTTCGTCACTTCTAATGTTTCTGCTTCCGCATCGTAAGTAAAGCTATAATAACCATCTACGACTACTTTCATATTAGCTTCGCCTGTGACGAGGGCTTTACTTTCTTCCGTCAAGTTAGAGCCGCGAATATAAGCATTACCTTCACTTACTTCACCACTAGCAGTATCGGTAACTATGGAAGCAAACATAAATTCATCGCTCGCTCTTAAATAAACATTATTTAAAGTATGGATACCATCGGTTTCGACCATCAAGGTGTGATCATTTTGTAAATCTGCCCAAGAAGTAATTTCAGCACCTTTCATGAAGAAGGTCGTCGTCGTCTCTGGTCTAGATTCCGTCGAATCGCCAACTCTAACCCACTCTAATGTATCGTAGTAGTTACGATTGTCATAAGTTTCTGGTGAATCATCTTTTTGGAAATCGCCAGCTGGATAAGTCGTGAGCGTGAATTTGTAACGACCATCGACATTCGCCGTAATATTAGAGGTGTAATTATCCGCACCTAAACCACCGCCGACGGAGAAATATTCCGTTCCATCACGAGTTGGTTCAACTAAGTAACCGCCACCTCTTTGATGGCCCCAAGAAACAGCACCAGTTTCTTCATCGATAACAGGATCTGTGAATTGGAATTGATCGCCACTAAATAAGTTAATTTCAATGGTGTAGATGTTCGCACTATCATTATCTTCTTTGACCATATAATGTTCATCGTTGAACACAGTACCCCAGTTAGAGGCTCTCAATAATTCCGTTTGACCACTACCCGCCAATGCCCAGCGACGCGTGTCTTCTTGATAAGAGACAAAGGAACCAAAGATCGATAAATCATCGGTGACTGGCGTCGTAAAATCGTAAGCATGCGTTAACGTTGGTTCACCATACCAGCCAAGGAAAGTCTTATCGGTGACTGTATCGCTTGGATCCCATTCAGGAGCGGTTTTCCCATCTTCTACTTCTTCGGTGTGAAGAACAGTTTCTCCATCAAGATAGGAGACCGTATGTGTTTCATCATCCCCACCTGGACCAGGTCCTGGATCTGGATCATCGCATGAAGAAACCCCCATGACGAGCGCCACTCCACATAAAAGTGGCAAAATTGTGAATAGCTTTCTTTTCATTAGCATTCCTCCAAATGTGTGCCTAATCGCTACTGCTTAAACGTTTAAGCACTTTCTTTACTTACATCATAATGGCAAAATTTCACCATTGCAAATAAATTTTTTTCATAAATTTTTTCGCTTATTTTTTTTAAGCAGAGACCTCTTTTTCCTTAATATATTAAACATTTAATAATAAAGAAAAGACTTGAGAAAATTTCATAAAAAATTAAGCAGATAAAAAGGCTAGGAAATTTAATTTAACCCTAGCCTCAAGAGTGAAAAGAGTTGAACTTCGATTAAGCTTTTACTTCGCTAATCTTAGTGACCCCTAATTCATCATTTTGATGTAAGGTTATGAAGTTATTCATCTTACTCATATCTAATTCTTCACCTAAATTTACTAAATTTAAGGATGCGTTAAGAGAAATATGTACACCGACATTAATGTTAAGAGTAACATCGATGCCTTTTAATTGTTTGTTCACTTCATCCGCGTAAACTTTGATGAGAATATTATTTAAATCTTCGTTTTTAGTTAGTTCATAAAGATTGAAATCGAGATAGAAATATTGACCAGTAGAATTATATTCTAAGTCGTTAATTAAATTTTCGTAATGGATAATTTGACCTTCCGTATTAGGCGTAGAAGTTTCGATCATATTAAGATACATGTCACGTAAATCTAAGATGAACTCTAACATGTAATCTAAGATATTATTAAAGAAGGTATCTAAATCCACGACTTGGGTGTAAGTGACATCGTATTTAGAACCAAATAGGCTTTTCTTTTGATCGTAATCCGTCTTCTCTAAATAGATGAGACCGTCTTCATAATAAATTGCCGCACTTCTTTCGATGTTCAATAAACTTGATTGAATATAATCTGTATTATCGTTCACTGCGGCGATGACAGGCACATCAGGCAAATCAACCGCTAAAGAGACGTTACCGGCATCATTTTTAATTTTGATATCGACTGGTAAATCGACATTCATAATGTTGAGAAGATTCAAATTGACGTTCCCGCTAAAATGGTAGTCGTTATAAACTGCGGTATTGATACCTAATTCAAGGAACAATCTTAAATCGTTAAAATCGAAATAAGTATCGGAGATTTTAAGTCTACTTTCTTCTAAAGAAGCATCGTAAGCTTTTAGATCTAAAGAAATATTTAACGTTTCACTTCCAAACGTCACGTTAGAAATATCTAGACCATATAAATTAGATTCATCGTAACGAATAGAAATCGACATATTTAAATCATCAAATCCTAATAACGCTCCAGAAAGATTGAAGGAAATAAGCGTAGAGGTGACATTTAAATTAGAAATGCTTGGTGTCGCTAAAAGTAAACCATAATCCCCTCCAATTAAAGCAGTATATAAAGGAGTAGATTCAATCATCGTAATAATATCACCAAATAATTCCATGAAATGTTCATCGCGGTTATTGATGACATCTTTTATCATCTTAAAAACATCCTCGATAGCGTTCCCATCCATCTTGGCTCTTAAATTGGAGTTATAAGCCATGAGTAAATTATTATCTTTACGGTAATCAGCTTGGATACGATGTGCGTAATTAGAGCGATCCACTAAGGTGACTTCACCAAAACCAAATTTTTCATAGACGTCGAATTGGAAGCCACCATCTAACGTCAATTTAGGTGTATCGATATCGCTAGATACCATTTCCCCTGCTAATTCGATTCTAAATTGATTTTGTTTGGTCAAGTTAAAAATTGTCGGCACTAAGTTGAACGCCGGATCGATCGCCACATATTTACTTACTTCTGGCGATTTGAGATCGTAGGCTAATTGATTTAAAATTAAATCAAAATGATAACCACCGAAACTGACATCTTTTAAAGAAATACCAATTAACGAATCTGAAGAAGAAAGCGATAAACTAAATTCTTCCATCTCTAGACCAAAAATTGATAAATCGAATGTAATAGTCGTAATTTCTTGGCTCACTTCGATCTTTTTAATCCAACTATTTAAATTTTCTAGATTAGTTAAGATGTTCATAATTTCATCCATCGCTAAGCCATCAGAAACACTTGTGAGGAAATTAGATAACGCTTCATCACCAATTTGTTGGAGTAGATAAGACACTAAGGAAGCGATAGATTCCGCTTGGACGCTGATGAAATTGACATCACCTTGATTTAGATAGATTGTCTTATCTAAATAATAAAGTTCAAAGTTATGACTTCTAGCGTTCTCATTTAAACTAAAATCTAAAGCGTATTGATTATTCGTTAAATCGAAAGATAAATCACCCGCTAAATCGATGAGAGGTAATAAGTTTTCATCTTTCATTGATACATTTAAATTAAATGTATTTGTCTTAGAATTAAACGTATGATATAAATTCTTAAATAAGTTAGTTAAAGGTTCCATACTTTGATAAACTGGTGAACCTTCGACACTTTCAGGACTGACGATCGGACTAGTAGAACTAGTTCTAGTAATATCGACATCTAAGAAAGCGAACATATCTTGATAGAAGAACTTGTTCGTTCTTAAACCGGTGAATTCATAATTGAAATCAGATTTAAAAAATAAAGAAATATTTTCGTCGATGGCAAGTTCAAAAACGTAACCATCTGGATCCACTAACGGTTCCATGGCTTCAATTTTACCTAGTAAGCCTGCTAAATCTAAATTTACTAAGGAATCAGGTAAAGCAACGTTAATATTTAAAGACGATAACATGTCGATAAAACTTAAGATATTTGCGTTACTCATCTTTAGATGAGAATCGTTATAATCTAAAAATAATGTTTCATCGATGTAAGTCGCACTTGCGTTAACTTTAGAACCACCAAAATTGATATCTAAATCGCCTTTAATTTTTAAATTGGTTAAATCGCTCGCATCCGCGCTCGCATCAATTAAGACCTTGCCTTGACTTAAAGAAGGCTGATAAGTAAAACTAAGTTCACCATCGACGTCAAACGTCTCAAGCGAAGTAAGTGAAGACATTAAAATTTCGCTTGGTTTCAAGGGCGGTTCAGGATCTGGTTCAATGGGGGTTGGCCCAACGCTTTGTGAACCGATGGCCATACATAGGTAATAACTTCCAAAGCCTGAAGCTGTTAGCAAAACTAAAAAAGTTGCCGTCTGCTTTAAAAATCCTTTCATCTTTTTCATACATTTTCTCCTTCATAATTAAAATTTGTATTTAAACTCGGAATGTCAATTTTGACATTTGGATAATAAAAATCTATTAGATGCGCATTAGAGGTGTGCGCTCCCATCATGTAAACGGTATAAACTTCATCGATTTCACGCTTCACTAAATTTAATTCATCATCTAAAGTAATTTTCATCTCGACGCTAGTAAATTCTGGTTTTCTTGATAAATCGGACATCTTTTCCATTTGTTTGACGTAACGAAGGACACTCGTGGTAGGATTTAAAGATAAGCTAATAACATAGTTATTTTCTTCTTTACTTACTTCACTATTTAAAACTGTCTTAGAAGAGATAATATAAATCGAACTTCTTTTTAACGTTTTCCCCCACTCATCTTCATAATCATTTAGATTGGAAATAGTTTTATCTTCTTCGTTCCAAGAAGCACTGCTACCATCTTTAATATCTTTCCCATCGTATGTCGTTACACTTCCCGCTTCTTGATAAAATCTTTTAGCGACGCTTACGATACCAGATTGAGAAATTGATTCATTGAAATATAAATCATCATTTTTAATACTTACGCTTCTTAAAGTTTGATTGACGATCGAAGCAGCAATATTTCCATCCGTCACACTATAAGAATTTGTTTCTAATTCAAATTTATGGTAGGCAATATTCGCTAATTCATATGGTTTAAAATTGCTATAATCACCATTCGCATTAAGATACTCCTTATATAAAGATTCAATATCATCTTCATAATTTAAAGGGTCGAAAGCATCGTAATTAGTTTTGGGTCCTAAAAATTCTTGACCAAAAAACACTCCCACTCCGACACCAGTTGAGATGGCGATGACTGAGACGATGGATGTGATGATAATTTTTTTCTTGCTAAGTTTATTTTTCATAGCAAGCGATATTAAAAACTTTTTTCTAGTTTTTGTCCCCCTCTTATTAAAGACCTAGAAAATAGAGTATTATCTAATAATTAGAGAATAGATAAAAATCACTCTCTTTTTTGGAGAGTTAGATGAAAAAACTTTTTTAATAAAGTTTAAAATAGTTATAATAGACAGCATGGAAGAATTGAAAAGAATAGTCGGAAAAAATTTGACGAACTTAAGAAAAGAAAAGAAGATGACGCAATTAGAAGTCGCAGAATTATTTAATTATAGCGATAAAGCTGTCTCCAAATGGGAAAATGGTGATACTTTACCAGATTTAGAAACGCTTTATAAACTTGCGACATTTTATGGCGTCACTTTAGATTATTTAGTCAAAGAAGATAGAAGTAGGGAAAAAGACCGTTACCGATTAAGACCACAAAATAAAATATCGATCACTTGTCTTTTAGTAAGTCTCGTGTGGATGCTCGCTACGATCATTTACGTGTGGCTATTAATGCTAAACGAAATTAATTATTGGCAAACCTTCGTTTGGGCGATTCCTGTATCTTGCCTTGTCTTATTTACTATCAACCACGTCTGGGGTAAAAGAGTTTATATCTTTTATATATCCACCATCTTTATTTGGTCGCTCATCACTGCTTGTTATCTCTCTTTCTTAGCTTACAATCCTTGGCCTTTATTCTTGCTTGGTATTCCTGCCGAAATATCTTTAATTCTTTGGGTCGGCATCAAAGATTCACTATTCACGATAAAAAATAGAAAAGAAAAGAAATAACGAATATGAAAAAACATAAAATTATTACTTCGTCTATATTTTTAACATTGTTAACCCTCACCTCTACACCAAGTTTAATTAATTCCACTACTGATAAGGTAGATTTAACTAGTTTAAAAACTTTAAAAGCTTCTTCTTTAGCCTATACTTCTATCGCCTCTAATGAAGAATTTTATTCTTATCAAAAAGAACAACAATTCGATATTTTAAATGCGACGAGCGTTCTAGATTCTTATCGAGGTGAAGGAGTAACTATCGCTGTCATCGATACGGGCGTAAGATATGACGCAGCTGCCTTTTCCCCAAATGGCGCAAACGTCTTATCGAATAGAAGCGCTTCTTTTACTTACAATTTTCAAACTGAACAAGTCGAAACAAAAATCGTCAGCAGATATCGTAACGATTATTCACTCCTAGCGGAAGATCCAACTTACGATTACGAACAAGGCTCTTCCCCTTTAATTCACGGTACTTCTGTCTCTGGTGTCATTAAAGAACCAGTCAATAATCAAGGTGGAATGGGGCTCGCTAGCGAAGTGGAATTAATTCATCTAAAACTCGCGAATTTAAATACAGCGGAAATCGCTGAAGCTTTAAATTACATCTATTACTTAGGCGATGTCGATATCATCAACATGTCTTTAGGTTTCGTCGATTCGACCCCAGAAGAAACAGCCTTAATCAACTCAGTTTTTAGCCCGATGTTCGAAGCTCTTTACGTCGAACAAGGTGTCTTAATTTTTGCCGCTTCAGGAAATGATGATACATATAATGATTATTTCCCCGCTTGTAATGACTATGTCATTTCAATAGGCGCACTCGCGGACCAATCAAAAGAGAAAAGAGCCGATTTTTCCACTTACGGTTACGTCGATTTAATGGCTCCAGGCTACGCCTTTACTCCTTACGTTAATTACGTTTACCCTTACACTTACGATTCTTATGATCCAGAATATGGTATCAATAGTTACGCTATTATGACTGGCACTTCTTTTGCTTCCCCACTTTCCGCTGCTAGCGCAGCCCTATATCAAGCAAAATATAAAGACGCCACGAACGAAGAAACTAGACTCGCCATGTTTCATAGCGCTATCGACATAGATGAAAAAGGACACGATATTTATACAGGTTATGGAAGAATCGATGTCGAAGCTTTATTAAATTACGATAACGTTACGGCAGGTCATGATGGCTTTGTAAGTTTATTTAATGAAAATACTTCTAACGTTGTTACAAGCGATGCATGGTACGAACTTGGTAATAGATATCATGCATTATCCAATAGATCTAAAGATGCTATAAAAAATGATACGTCATTTATGAATTCTTACAATCAAATAAGAGAAACTTATAATTACGATGATTTTTTAAATGAAGATAGATTCCCTACACCTGTCGGAGATTACATCGATATCGTTTTAATCGTTATATCCATCTTAATTATCATCATCAGTGTCGCTATCATCTTCGTCGGTAGGAAGATGAAAACGAAGAAAAATAGCCAATAAAAGTTAGAAAAACGGGGCACTTTGCCCCGAAAATCATTCAAAAAACGGGGCACTTTGCCCCGAAATGAACAAGAAAAACGGGGCAGTTAAAACCATATGCTTCTTAGAAGCATAAATATATAAAAGTTCACATTTAAATAATAATTAGTTTTTTAAGCAACCAATAGGAACAATATGAATACCATTTTTTGTCGTCATGCTTTCTCCTACGCCAGTAATAATAATTAAGGCGGAAGGTTCTTTTTGGAACATTGATGGATCCTTGATTTTACTATTGTACTTAACGATTTCTTTTTTGATCTTGAGCAAATGTTCTTCAGCATTCTTGATAGCGTTAATTCCCCCGACTTTTATTTCGATGAGTGCATATCTACCATCACTCATTTTTAATACCGCATCCGCTTCTAATCCATTCCTATCACGGAAGTGATAAGTTTTAGCATTTAGTGAATCAGCATAGATGAGCAAATCACGTAACACGAGATTTTCAAAAAATGGGCCAAAATTTATTGGTTGATTCATCATTTCTTCAAAACTTAAGTTGAGTGTAGCTATAGCTAGTGAGGGATCAACAAATATTTTTTTGGTTGAAGAAACAATATATGAACGAGATTTAAAACCGGCGGAAAATGGTTCAATTTCTTCGATGATATATTTCTTTTTTAAAATATTACGATAGCGTAAAAAAGTTGATGGAGAGATATCGCGATTATCTTCACTAACAATGTTTACTAGCATCTTAGTGTAATTAGCCATGGTGGCAGTATTTCTTGCCAGTTCTTTCATAATGATTCAAATATAATCGCTTTGATATGGACTTTTAACAGAACTTTCTTCATCATCTTCTTCATCAAAATTTAAAATAATGTTTTCGACAATTTCCTTAGCAAGGCAAGGATGAAGATTTGACCTCGCTAAGTCGATATCAACTATTTCATGATCTGCCTCTATCGCTCCTTTTTTAAATTCATCCACTAAAGTATTAGAAGTTCCGTGTAGATGTGGGCTACTACGTAAGATAACTATTTTCATAAATGTCTCCTTATAAATTCATCCATCTTCTCAAATGCAATAATATGTTTAAGTATTATTAAGTTCAGCAAATTTAGGGGCTAAATCGCCTAAACCATTTCTACCTGCTTTTTGTTTCATCGTTTAATAATTCTCCTTCCTTAAAAATAAAAAATGCTATAACTGATTTATAGCACTTCAAGTTAAGTTTAAGTCAACACTTAATTATTAAATTATTTTCTTTTATGCCTTATACCACTTCCGATGAAAAATAAAACGATCGCCCCGATGATAGCAAAGATGGCACATATGCATAAGATGATCCAAAAACCATATTTATTATCATCGAGTGGTAAATATTCTAAATTCATCCCATAAATTGAAGCGATTAAAGTTGGTAAAGAAATGACGATAGTAATGACCGATAATGTTTTCATTATCGTGTTCATATTATTATTGATCACACTAGCGAAAGCATCCATCATCCCTGAAAGAATGTTTCGATAAATCGAACACATTTCCATCGCTTGATCCATTTCCACTTCCGCATCTTCCATCAAATCAAAATCATCTTCAAATCTTTTATAAGTTTGACTTCTTAATAATTTAGATAGAACACCTTTATCCGCATTTAACGCGGTGGAAAAATACACTAAGGCTTTATTCTTATCCATCAACTCTAAAACTTCTTTATTTTTCACTGAAGTGCGAAGTTTAATTTCTAAAGCTTCCGTATGAGCGTTTATTTTCTTTAAGTAAGTAATAAATAAAGTCGCTAAGCGATAAATTAAATGAAGCGTCAATCTCACATGTTTATGTGGTTCCACTAATTTGACTTTCTTAAACACTTCAGAAATTAAAGCCACATCATGTTTACAAATAGTAACGTAATAATCTTTGTTATAAGCAATGATGAAAGGCACAGTCGTATAATTAACTTTTTCTTCATCTAACATTAAAGGCGTATCTAAAACAATTAAAGAATCACCATCATCTTTATCCACACGTGCACTTTCTTCATCATCTAAAGCGCAATTTAAAAAATCTAAAGAAATACCCGTCAGTGCATTAATCTTCTTTAAATCTTCAAGAGTAGGATTAGAAAGATGAACCCAACTTCCCACTTCTAAAGAAGTTAAATCATCAACATTTTCATAATCCTTAGATTCGATCTTTTTATTTATTTCTTGATACACTCTTAACATGCCCTCATTTTAGCACGTAAAAAATAAAAAGGAATAGAGGAAAAATATAGCATTCATAGATATTTCATTGAAATTATTATTTTAAAATTCAATACTTAAATTAATCTTTCTAGAAATGTTCTCCTCATTATTTTAAAGGAGAAATTAAAAATGCAAAAATTGTTAAATAATGTAATCATAGATTACATAAAAATTAAGAATACCATTTTGAATCCATCAACATTAGCGAGATATCATAATTTATTTGAAAATCATATAAAAGAGTGGTTTCAAGAAATTAATATTATTGAAATTAATAATTCTATACTTCAAAAATATGTTGATGAACAATGGAAAAAAACAACAAGTATAGTTATTAGAGAAGCAATATTACTAATCAAACTCGCATTGAAAAGAGAAGCAAAAATATCAAATTATAATATGCCGTTAATAGATTTGGATTTCCCTCCACTAATAAAAAAGAAAAATGTAGAGACGCTTACCAGAGTCGAAGAGAAACAAGTAATCAACTACATCTTGAACGGCGAAAAACAAAAATATTGTGGAATCGTCTTATCTTTGCTCACAGGGATGAGAATCGGTGAAATATGTGCGCTAAAATGGAACGATATTGATTTAAAGAAAAGACAGATCAATGTGAATAAGACATTGCAGAGGATATGTCTTAAAGACAAAAAATCAATGATTCAAATTGGCAAAACAAAAACATCTTCTGGTTCAAGGAACATACCTATCAGCAATTTTCTCTATGATTTTTTGATATCTATCAAACCCTCAAACCGTGACACCTACTTTCTTACCAACACAACGACTCCAAAGGAACCTAGAAACTATAGGAAGATCTATAAAACGCTCCTCAAGAAGCTAAAGATAAAACCCACTACTTTCCATGCCTTACGACACACCTTTGCGACTAGATTGATTGAAAACAAAGTTGATATCAAAACAATATCCGAGCTTTTGGGGCACGCTTCCACCAATATTACTATTTCCATCTATGTTCACAGCGAATACAGCACAAAAAGGAAAGCTGTCAAATCGCTTGATAACCTAATCCTCAAATAAAGACTTTAAGGTACCGAAATTAAGGTTTAAATTCCTACTAATTCGCTATCATGGGATGCTTTAAACTACATGTGTGGATCGCTTCGCAATTTGCATTATGGGATTATACATTCGAATACAAACGAAATTCTTTCGGCTGTTAATCTTCCGTTTATAAACAATTGTTCTATTCCTAAAAAATATACAAAGGCAATTCCTGGGGATTTATTTTTGGCAGATACTTCTGAAGATAGGAAGGATTGTGGGAAAGGAATAGAAATAAATGGCTTAAGTAATCATGAGGTCGTGGGCGGTCTTCATACAATGCATATTAGAGACAAACAGTCTTTGTTTGTTCCTTTTTACAAAGCATTATTTACACGATCAAATGCATTTCATAAATTTGCTTATAAATATTCAGAGGGAATTAAAGTTTTTAGTCTAAAATCTTCACTTTTCAAATATTTAGATTTTTATTACCCCGAAAAGCTTGAACAGCAAAAAATTGTAGATTTATTCGAGTATATTGATACAAAGATTGCATTAGTGGAGAAAAAAATTGAAGCCCTTAAAAAGTATAGAAAAGGTATTGTTAATTCGTGGTTTAAAAATATTGGAAAAGCAGTAAAACTCTGTGAGTTGGTAAAACAACAAACCTCACAACTACTCACTCATCAAATCAAGAATAATATCGGAACTTATCCTGTGTACGACGCAACCGGGAACATATGCAAATCTATTGATTTTTATATGAATGAAAACGACTCAATAGCCATCATAAAGTATGGATCTGGATGTGGTAGAACTTTCATTACACGCAATAAACATTGCGTTCTTGGAACTATGTCTGAATTAATTCCATTAAAGCACGATGATTTGACTTATATTTTTGCCTTTACTGAAAGCGCTAAATTTAAAAAAATATGCAAGAAATATATTGAAGTAGGTACCACACCTAATCTTTATTATTCCGATTATTCCACCGAATTAGTTTATTATCCAGATGAGAGGGATAATTTTGTTAAATTGATAGATTCAATTAGTAAAAAGTGTGTTCACTTAGAAACGGAAAAAGAAAAGTTAGACCAATTTAAACGACAATTATTGAAAGATATGTTTATATAAACATATTAGTGAGAAGGTATCGCTTTGCTGCTTTTAACCATACTAATTCATTTTCTAAATTTTGAATTTTTTCATCTAACAACGAAAACAAAATAGCAAGTTTCTTGTTTCCGATAGTCGAAGGAACTCCGAAATTTTGCAAATAAGCTCTATCTATGTTTTTTAGCCCACTTCCTAGAAAACCGACATATGTAATCCTGTCTTTTTGAGAATCTAAATACTCATATAAGTTTCGTGTTGTCCATTCGTTCTCGCTTTGAAAGCAAATGCAGTGATCACTATAAGCAAATGGCCCATTTGACAGTCTAAACCCAGCTTCGCCACCGTCATTAGCAATGATATAACAACCATCATTCATAAATGAATTAATGGTCCCAATTTTCTCTCCAGATAGATAAAAAGGGTATTTCCCATTTTCGACAGAATTTCCAGCGCTAAGCTTACTTTTAGGCATAAATAAAACCAACGATTTAAGCTTTACATATGCCTCCTTAGGTGTCCTTCTGAAAGCAATTTTTTGAATACCTTTTCTATACTTTTTAAGGGTGGCTATTTTTGCTTCTAATACTTCAAGTTTATAGTCTGTTAAAGATAAGAATCTTGCTATTTTATTTTGTTCTATTATTGATGGATAAGAAACATATATTGATTTGACAATTTCTTTATTTAAGTTCGAAACAACTCCGCCAGCAGCCGCTTTGTAATATTGCGACTTACAAATATTACTTTCTAAGTATGCTCTTAAAAACTCTTTATTAAATTCATTACTAAATTCTGATATCAATAGCCAACCGTCATGTATAGCTCCGTCAATATTTAGAATATATGGTCTGCCAAAACTCATGGAATTCGATAGAAGAAGATCACCTTTATGCACAAGCCTAGTATTTTTGACCCCTTCAAAAATTATTTTTTCTTCCGTCTTATTTATATATCCAGATTCGTCTGCGTCACTTATTTTGATCCAATTAATACCATCATTATTTTTAGAAATATATTTTTCAATTGGTCTTGGCGAACCTCCTCTTTCAATTTTTACTAAATTTCCAAATTTTGAGATAGACCAACTTTTTTTGAACTCCTTAAACCTTAACTTCGGTATCTTAAAGTCTTTAGAGAAGGAACCTTAAAAAGTATAGAAAAGGACTGATCCAAATTGGCCTAAATCAAGTGTATTCCTCAGACTCTTTTGTTCACTTTTCAGATTTATATGTTGATGTTAACGAAAGAAATATTGATGGGTTAAATCAATATACTGTCGGCAAGGAAGGCTTAAAGCCAATTCTTGAATCAAATTATGATTTGCAGAACCATAAAATCTTTCATCCTAATTGTTTATTGATAGGAATTGGAATTGAGGAAATTGCTGTCTCAGTAAATGACTCAGGAAGCGTAAGTCCTGTTTATAATGTTTATAGAATAAACAATAAAGACTATTTGAATTACACTCGATTCTTCCTGAAATCAATTCTTTGGCGAAAGAAAGCTTTTATTACACGTAAATCAACAAGAAGAGAATATGAAATCGATACAAAAGAGCTTTTAATGCTTAATCTTCCTGCTCCAGTTGATTTACAGTTTGATAAAGTTTGTAATTCCATTGAAGGCTTAGATATTTTAATTCAACAATTTACAAATAAGTTGAAACAATTAAACAGGGTGAAATCATATCTTTTAAAGAACATGTTCATATAAACATATTTGCCAGTAGATATTGTTTAAAAGATTTCATCAGCTGTGCTTTCTTTTTTAGATTTTCAATTTGGGATTCAGTCAATTCATTTAACTTATTTAATTCAGCATCTGATAGATTAGGAAGTATTACTTTAAGATTAAAAAACCACTTTTGATCTAAATGTTTTAGTCCAGTTCCTTGGAAGCCTGCTATATTGATTCTTTTCTCATTTGCCACCAAGAAATAATATAAACCTATAGCGTGTGCTATTGGTCTTAAAATAAGGCAATCAGACATCGCAGAAAATTTGCCATCATAATATTTAACAGAAGCTGTTCCACCTGTATTTATAATTAAATATTGGCCGTTGAAAATATATTCGTCGCAATATTTCTCAATACCTTCATCATTATTTATGAAAAACGGATATGAACCGATATCTTTTCCATACGAAGACGCTAAACCCGTCTTCTTTTCTACTCTAACTAAATCTCTAATTTTTGATGCTAGAGAGCCTTTTTTAATTAGGTGATGGATAATACCTTTTCTATACTTTTTAAGGGCTTCAATTTTTCCGTCCATATATTTGATTTTTGAATTAATCAAATTAAGAAAATGTGCTATTTTCGTTTGTTCTTCTTCGGAAGGAGAAATCATTATATTTATATTGAAAAAGTCATCTGGAGATAAATTTAATAGGCCGTGATTTCTTGCACCTTCTCCAGAGATTAGTTTAACCTGCTTATTCCATTTGCCTGAGTCAAAGTATTTAACCAAATAGTCTGAATCGATATTGCTTATTGAAAAACAGATATAAAGTGATGAAAGAGCACCTTGTTCGAAGTAATCAAGTCGTTTTATTGCGCCATATGGATATCCGTTCGAATACGATTTATTATAAGCGAATTCGCCGTTTTGAATGATGTAATAATTGGAAAGATTTAGACTAGCAATTTGCTTATCAAAATAATCATATTGGTTTATAAGACCTTTTTGAGCAGAAATTGTTAATGGCACTAATGGAAGGTTGTTTTTATTTTTCCTTTTGATTCGAACAGAAATATCCTTAAGTTTGATATTTTCCCATTCTTTAACGAATTTTTTAAACCTTAATTTCGGTACCTTAAAGTCTTTATTTTGCCCTCCTTTCTAGAACTTTGGAAGTCCTAATTCTTCAAGATATTTATTGAGTTCTTCTGTTACTTTTTTATCTTCTTCGTCGAGTCTCTTATACTCGGCCATAACGGCGTTGATGTCGATTTCCTCTTCTTCTTCGAAAGTATCGACATATCTAGGAATATTGAGATTGAATTCGTTTTCTTTTAGTTCCTCAATAGTTGCTAAATGAGCAAATTTCTCAATTTCTTTCTTAGATGAATAAGCATCCATTATTCTTTGAATGTCTTCATCCCTTAAAAGGTTTTGATTCTTACCTTTTTCAAAGTATTTAGATGCATCGATGAAATAAACATTGCGGTCAGTCTTGTTCTTTTTGAATACGCAGATGCAGGCAGCTATTGTCGTTCCATAAAACAAGTTTTCAGGTAGACCGATGACAGTATCTAGATAGTTCCTAGTCTCGACGAGATATTGTCGAATAACTTTCTCGGCATTGCCTCTAAATAAAGGACCGTGAGGCAAAACGACAGCCATGCAACCAGTCGCACTTAAGCTATGAATCATATGCTCCACGAAAGCATAATCCGCGTATGACTTAGGTGCAAGTTTGCCAGCGCCGGAAAAGCGTTCGTCCTGTTCCATGGTTGAATTAGGATCCCAATTTGCAGAGAAGGGAGGATTTGCGACAACAATATCCATCTTTCCATAGGTCTTTTGGTCTTCACTTGGGTTTTTAAGAGTGTCACCTTGGTGAATAGTAAATTTATTGAAATTGACATGATGTACGAGCATGTTCATTCTCGCTAAGTTACAGGTTGTAGTATTTAATTCTTGGCCATAGATATGGATATATTTTCCTGCTTTTTCACTTAATCTGTCTATGACTTGAATGAGTAAGGAACCGGAACCACAAGCAGGGTCACTTATGTATTTGACATCCTTTAAATCTTTCGTAACAAGTAAACTTAATAACTTTGAAACTTGTTGAGGTGTATAAAATTCCCCTGCTTTCTTACCTGCGGATGCGGCAAATTGGCCAATTAGATATTCATAAGCATCACCTAGCAAATCAATTCTGCTATCCATAAAATTAAAATTAATTTCATCTATTGCGCTTATTAATTTGCTAATCAATTCACCCTTTTCTTTATAAGTTGAACCTAATTTATCAGAGGTAAGATTGACATCATTAAACAATTTTGAAAGTTGATCTTCACTTTCTTGTCCTTTTGTAGAATCAGAATAATTTTTAAATGCGGTTGCTAAATCTTCAAGTTCAAAAGAACCTACACTAATCTTCTTAACTAAACTTTTAAAAAGATAATTTGGTTCGATGAAATAGCCAAGACCTAGATTAATAATAGCCATTTCTCTACATTGATTTGGCGAGGCTTCATAAAATTCTTCGACAGTCGAATGAAGTTTACTTTTGAATTCGCTTTCTTCGTGCTCGCTGATATAGCGATAGAAGATCAAACCCAAGATATAATCTTTGAATTCGTTTGCATCCATGTTCCCACGAAGAGAATTAGCCATTTTCCACAGCTTAGTGTGAAGCTCTCTTTTTTGATTAAGTTCAGTTTCTACAGTATTCATATTTTTCTCCTTTATTCTTTATTTAATTGTGATTTTAGAAAATAGTTTATCATCCTATGTGTAACATCAGCTTTAAGTTTTTTAATTCTTATGAGCCTTCGAGATAAATCGTAAGCTTTTCCTATTTTTATTTGTTTGTCGATATCACAGCACTCTATCTCTATATCCTTAAATGTGCTTATCGGAATTACCACTACTCGACTCGTCTTTTGATATAGTGGAAGTAATTGTTTTTTTACATCGCTATTTTCGTTAATAAGCCAGCACAGATAGTAAGGGTCAAGTTTTTTCTTGTTTTCTATTCTTATAACAGCAAAGTTAGATAGCACGAGTTTACCTGCTCTATTTTTTTCGATAACCATTGCATTACCAGAACTTATGCCAATCAAGACATCGCCTATTTGACTATATAGACAATTCTTATATCTACTGCGATTTACCATTACACAATTTTCTAAAGGCAAATAGTCGGATTGATTGCAATAATAACTTAGTTCTTGCATCGTCAAAGCTTCATATGGAATTCCACTACTGTCTTCTGATTTTATTCTAGTGAGAATCGAACCCTGGGATATCTCTGCTAATTGATTAATTTTATATTTCATCATGTCTCCTTATTGAAACTTACACAAATATCTTAAATCTTTCTATTTCGAGTGTCAATAGATATTTACGCAAATATCAATATAGTGTTATGTCATTAAAGCGATCAAAATATCCTTTTATTGAAGCGGGTAGAGCGTTTGAAAGTTCGATACGCTCCTTTATCGAAATGTCTTTATTTTTGCTGAGGAGATTTGTAACTTCTCTATTAAGTTCGATATCATCTTGATAAAATGCATAGTCTTCAATAATATTACGCAAGTCGTCTCTATTTACATTGTATTCACTACTTATACTATCAAGAGCATCATTTTTTTCCTTATTGATAAATTGTTCATATTCAATAATAGGATCCTTATCGTATAGGCCTTCAATATTTTGATCCATGAATTCAGTTACGAATTTCAATAATAGTTCTTTTTTAGACTTTTCGTTAATAGAGGCAACAAGACGTATAATTTTATTTCTTGTTTTCTTTTTGTCGGTGTCATCGCCTTTTTGATATCTTCTCAATAATTCAACAAGATAATCAAAATCAACTTTAACTCTTCCTAGGAGCTCAATTTCGAAATCAATATCATTCAGAATTGATTCCCTGTTTACTAAAGGTTTCACTCTGTTGTAAATGTCTTTGTAAAGGCCTTGCAATTCATAGTATGTCTTCATACTAACTTCAGTGTTTTCGATATCAAAGTCAACATAATTAATAGCTTGATTGTACGTATGCATTAATTTTCTAAATAAATTAACAAACTCGGCTTGGTCCTTTTCAGAACGCGAATCTGCTAACTTTCTTTTATCTTTGCACTCTTTATAGTATTCATTAAGTCTTTTGATTAAGTCATCAAGTGGTAATAATGTAACATCATTATAAACATCGACGTCGTTATTAAAATGTGCTAGGGCTTCATCCATCGTCGCTCTAGATGTTTGATAGCAAACAATATTACCGCAAATTTTAGTTTCATCATAAGTTCTTATGGTTCTTGATATCGCTTGAATAAGACCATGCATACGCATGGATTTATCAAGAAAAAGTGTATTACAACGCACAAAATCCATCCCGGTGAGACATTTATCAACAACCAAAAGAATATCAAGATTCTTATTTCTAAAATTGTTGATTACATCTCTTTCATATTGAGAGTAAGTTGAAATAGAAAAATTAGAATTGTTCTCTGGCCTTTTATTATATTCCTCGATGATTTTTTCCAATTCATCCTTAGCTATTGTTGGATCATCACCTTCTTTACAATCTTCATTTGGATCATATGAATAAATAGCAGCTATTTTTAAATTTAATTTGTTGTTAAGCAATGCTTTGTAGTATTTAATTAAAAGTTTGATGGATTGACAAGCAAAAATGGCATTGTATTTTTTATTTGCTGTCTTGCTTTCATAGTGCTCAAGTAAATCATTAACGACGATATTAATTCTTTTATCATTTAAGAGGGCTTCCTCATAGTCAATGCCCTGCACTCGCTTATCTAACTGAGTCATTACACCATCTTTAAGCTTTATGGTATTAATATAGTCAATACAAAGTGGAAGAACGTTTCGGTCTCCAATTGCTTCCTTCAAAGTGTACGTGTGCACCGGCTTACCAAAATACAAAGAAGTAAGTTTAGCATTTTCTGTGACTTCATCTTCTTCGGTAAAAATAGGTGTTCCTGTAAAACCATAATATAAAGCGTTTGTGAAGTATCGCTCAATTACCTTTCTCATCTCACCTGCCTGTGAACGATGACATTCATCAAACATAAAGATAATTTTTTTATTTTTGAAAGGAAGTAATCTATCAACATTTCTTCCTTTTAGAGCATTAGACATCTTGTTGATGGTAGAAATAATTAACTTTTTGTTAGATTCAATATCCTTTATCAATGAATCGGTTTTTTTGACATTCGTAAATTCTTCCAACGTGGAAGACATATAAGAGTTAAAATCGTCAACTGTCTTATCATCTAAATCTTTTCTATCGACAAGGAAAAAAACTTTGTCCACTTCTTTCCTCAACGACATTGCAAAGGCGAATTTAAATGAGGTTAGTGTTTTACCTGAACCAGTAGAATGAAAGCAATAGCCGTTAGCGTTGCTCTTGAGGCATCTATTTTTCAAAGCCTCAAAAGCATAGATTTGGTATGGCCTCATGACGAATAGTTTCTTTTGTGAAGCACTATCAATCATATAATTGAAAACTAATTTAAATAAAAACGGGCAAAACAAAAACTCCTCTTCAAAATCATAGAGAAGATTGACGTTTTCGTTTTCCATGTCGGTCCACACGAAACAATTGCTCTTTTTTATATCTGTATCATTATTAGCGAAATAGCGCGTGTGTTGTTCATTAGAAATGACGAAAATTTGTATAAAATTAAATAATCCTTTGTAATTTCCGTCGCGTTTATATCGGAGAACTTGGTTAAAAGCTTGATTGATTTCAACGCCGGGCTTTTTAAGTTCTATTTGAACAAAAGGAAGACCGTTTAATAAGAGGGTAACATCAAAGCGTCCAGTGTATTTACCGCTAACAGTGATTTGATGTGCAACTTCGAAATGATTCTTCTCTATATCGTCGAGATCTACGAGTTTAAGATAAACGGGGTATCCATCTCTTTTAATTATATCTATTTTTCCAGTTCTTAAAATTTGAGAAGCCTCAAAAACACTCTTATTTTCTAAATAGATACAAATATTCTTAAACTCATCGTTAGTTAATTCTTCTCCGTTTAACTTTTCCTTGTTCAATTCATTAAGATGTTTTCTAAAATTACTTTTTAATTCTTCGTAGCTAGAAATTGCGCTGTAGCGGTACCAATTGCGTTGAATTATTTCTATAAATTTTTTCTCAACATCATATTCAGTTGTATAATCGCTGTTATGCATATTTGATTCCTCCAAAAAAGCAACTTATGTAAATTGTATTTCAGTATAATATTAGCATCTATTTGATTTCATTTGAATATTTTTTAAAAAATGGTTGCATAACATTTCCAATATTCTAGATGTTCCATAAAAACTAGCGGTGCAGAGGCTTTTTCTATTCCAAACTTTAAAAAGCGTAGGCTTACGACCACAAATTCGACATCATTAATTTATGATTGCAAAAGTATAAGACTTTTCCAAAATCCAATATAGATACTTGAAATATTGTGTCAATTATTTAAGAAATAAATTTGTGAGAGCCAACACACAATTTATTTTATCTTTGTAATATAACAACGCTTTTATCAATATATCTTTGTGGTTGCATGATTATTTCAAAAAATATTTGTAAAAGCACTCATTAACGGCTTCAATATAGCAAATAAACGAAGGATGATTGTCATCTCGTTGCTTTAGATACATATTTTTCTTGTCTAAATAACATTTTCGTACTTCTTCCCATAAATTTTTATCTTTTAAGTGCTTTGCTTTTACAGATGATTTGCCAGAATGAGGGGCTTTGTTCCAATAATACCGATCGTTCTTTACTATGCCTGTCTTTTTATGAATTAAACGATGCCAATCACCGTTAATATCTTTCATTACAATGCAAACATCCATGCTGAACTTGAGATTAGGTTCATCTTTAAAATTAATCGGATAGGTAGTTAACGAAGAAGTGGAATCTTGAATGTCTCTTAAACCTTGTTTTTTCATTATCGTATTTAGGCACTTTCTAATTGTTTCTTTTAAAAATCTACAATCATAAATGTCATCACATTTTTGAATTAGCAAATTATAGTCAAAATCAATACTACCGTTTCCATTTTGGGTAACCAAATTTCTAGCACCGATTCCAACCAAAATATATTGAGTGCTTATGCCTTTTTCTAAAAGTAATTTTACTAATTCTTTGAGGTCGGACGCACATGATGTTTGTGCCATTTTTAAAAAGTCCTATCTTTCACAAAATGATACATAAAAATCTCCTAATTTTTTTCATACCAACCATTTGAATTATATATCGAATACTTCAAATCGTTAAATTATTAATAAAAGTCGAACCATTGTCAACAACTATTTTTACTTTTTTAAAACTTGTTAACGTTTAACACCGATGGGCTTTTAATCACCGCTTATCTCATGTCCTGCTTTAGCGGTTATCATCATTCGCATCCTTTTATTAAATTCAATCTTGTCAACATTCAACTCAAATTTATCTTTCCCCACTTCCACAATCACTTTATCTTTAATCAACATTTCTAACACTTCACGAGCTTTCTTATAACCAAATCCGAAACTCTTTTGAAGATAAGAAATACTTAAATATTTCGTTTTATCAACAATTTTATTTATCATATTCACTCTAATGTATCTAAAAATAATTGGTGTGATTTTTCTTTAATTAAGCGCTTATTATCATCGTAAATAAGAACATCGTATTTTTCTAAAATGTTCCAGATGTCCTTGCGATCAAATCTTTTATCAAAAACGTGAACTGTATAAAGAGGTGCGCCATTTAGATAGCCTTGACGAGTAAAACTAATCTTAGAACGTTTGATACCATTTCTAACTAAATCGAGTTTAACTTCATACATCCACTTCTCTTCCCCTTTTATTAATCCTTGTTGATATTTCTTATCTTCTTGCATAAATTCTATTTTCTTCGCTAATTTGAAAGAGAAATATATTATTAATATAAAAACGCAAAGTGCACTTATTAAAGCTAATCCATATTCATCAAAAAATGAATTGAAACTATAACTATTTTTATTATCGTTTTTCATTTCTTCGTCCTTTCTTTTTTAATATCTAACTTTTAAATTTCTTAAAACTCTAAAATATAAATCACGCTTATAAGTCAAAAAATAAAATAAATATAATCCAAGAATTGTATGTAAAAGCACTTCTTTTCTAGAAAAAAGATAATTAATTTTTAAGGTGTAATCTTTTCCCCAACTTTCATATTTCTTTGGAAACTTATGTCCTTTAATCTTCGTTTTAAATTCTTCATCAAATTGATTTGCTTTTATCTTACAAATTAATGTTTCCTCATCTATTTTAAAATAATCAATCAAATCATCTTGATTCGTGGGAATTTCGTAAACACTCATCTCTTTTACTAAATTTTCAATGTTATTCGTGTAAGTACCATTTGATATGGCAATACCAACTAGAACAGATAATTCCTTCACCGTCTTAGGATTAAATACATTCACTAAGGCTATAAAGAAGTTTGAAGAAAATAAGCCTAAGCTTTCATCTTCCACTTCTTTTGATTCTTTTAATAACTCAATAAGAGAATTTAAATCAATTTCATCTAATCTTGTATGGGTAACTTTTCTAAGTTTATCTAAAATGTGCAAAGTCTTTCCTAAGTTAATAATTTTTCTTGTTTCTTTTCGAGTTTTATTCACTAATGCGTCAAATTCTTTTTGTTTCATTTTATTGCTCCTCGCTAATGTTTTTAACTTAAATATTTATATTTATTGCAACTGATTAGGATAATAATATTTATAGAATGCTAAAGAGTAGATATAACTTGCTTCACTACATGAAGTCGTATAATTCGTTAGTGATCTAATGTTTTTAATCCATTCTACTTCTTCTTTACCTATATCACTTGATTCTAGTAAAAGTATTTCCCATTCGTGAAGATTACCTAAATCAGCGATAATTCTTTTAGAACTTTCTAAACATATTTCTTTATCCAAAAGATAGGTAAGTAATTCGTCTTTATTGCTAAATAAAAAACTCTTTTTATCTTTTAATATTTTCATTACTAATTTAAAAGAAAAATAATGAGAATTTAAAATGGAAATAATGAACACTAAATCATCAAATTCTTTTGCTTCTATAATAGCCGCTAATGAATAAAAGATATCTGGATTTAGATTTAAATATTCGTCAATATTGAAATCATTATCTTTTCTAAAGATATAATCCAAAACTTTTGGATCATCTTTAGGAATATTTTTAAAATCAAATCCTGTTACTTTACTTAAACTGGCGAGTTTCTTAAAATAAATATTATCGTGCATTTCTTCACCCCACATCGTTACTTATTAATATAAATAACACATGTATTAGGTCTTAAAATGGCACAATGAAAAAAAATAATTTGTTTTTTTAATCTTTTACACCTAAATATTTCAAATATTCATCCGCTGGCATCGTATTTTTATCATTAGAAACTTCTTCAGTGCGACCATCAATTCTAATGAATAGATGGAATTTTATTTTTTCAACAAAATGTTTTTTTAATTTTTCACTATTTAAAATCTTCAAAGTATCTTTGATAGTGTGAACAATATTTTTTTCTATTTCTGATTCTTTAACGAGTGAATCTTTCTTTGGCAAACAATAATAATAAATTAAATGCGAAGTTAAATTTTTATTTCTATTTTTTTCTATTCCCATCAAATGTGCACAAAATTGTTTAAAATCGAAGCCGCTATTTTCTTCGATACCTACACCGCTTGTTTCAAACTTAATATAGCCTTTGGAAGTAAACCAATCTTTAAATTCATCTTTGCCGACAAAAAGATTAAGTTTTTTATCAAAATATCTTTCACTTAGTGCTTTCTTATGGGTATCGAAAAATTCATGGCATTTACATTCGAAAAAATATTCACTTTTCTTCGTTTTAAAATAAGCATCTAAATGCGCGGTCGCACCTTTATTACCTGATATTATATTTAGATCTTTTTCGAAATGGATTTGTTCGCTAATTTCAACATTATCTTCTTCAATTTTACGTGCAAAATATTTGTAGCCATCATTTCTCAATGAAAAGAAACAAAAACTAGAGCTAGAACCAATTGATAAGAATTTAGGAGGCATAGACCCTTTTTCTTTCAGTTCTTGACCGCTACCGCTCTCATACTCTTTTAAATGACCACTCTTTTCTAATTCATTTTTAATTTCTTTAGATTTTTCTTTATTAAAATAATTCGTATAGTTCTTATGAATTTCATAGCCAAAATAGCTAGCCTTTATATCATCGTTTCCAATGTAATCTTTCTTTAATATTTCATCATATTTTTTCTTTAAATCTTTTTTATTCACTTTATTTGCTCCTTATAGTATTCAAATATTTTTCTAGATAAGCGATGTATTTGGTTTTAAATTCATCATTCAAAATAACATAATCCTCTGCGGGAATACGAAACAATGGATAAAATAATTCGTTTTCACTATTAGATGAGACTTTAAATTCTAATCCATCAGCCTTACCTTTCCCTTCAAAATATTTAATAAATTTTTCTAAAGCGTTTCTATCTTTACAACTCACCTTTAAAGTCGTTTTTTCATTCGTTAGTTTAATACCATAATCATTTAAGGAACTTTGCAAATATTTTTCCATTATTTCGTCTTTTTTAAATTTCTTTTGAAACACGATCTTATTAATAAACGCTACATTGTAAATTTTTAATTTATTATCATTCAGACCATATAAATAATAAGAATGGTTCGAGTAAATAATTTTATATGGCTCAACAATTATTTTTGCATTTATATTTTTATACCTAAAGGCAATGGAAAAGCTCTGCTTCATTGCATTGACGATATCGCACAAATTATCTAATGTTTTTGTAGATAAATCATTATCGCCTTCAATAAATTTTGTTGAAACATAATTTGGTAATTCTTTTAAACTATCTTCTACTTTTTGATTATGTTTCATCGAAAGCAAGATCGCCAAAGATATATTAGGCATTAATAATAAATTTTCATCTAGCGGATCTTGCAACATATACCCGCCATTAGATCCCCTCTTCGTTTCAATATAAAAACCAGATAAATCTAAATCGTAAAGATAACGCCTAACGTGTCTTGATGAATTATAATCTAAATCTAGATAATCTAAAATTTCATCTAGCTTCGTGTATCTATTATTTTTCTTTCTCTCATTTAAAAAATAAAGGACTTGTAATTCTTGGGATATTTTTGACATGTTCTTCCTCCTCAAGTTAAATTTTAACAAATAATTTAGGACTTAAAATGGAAGAAATGTATTTATGATAAAAGTTCTTACAAACTAATATTCAAAATATTAAAAACTATCTTCTTATAGATAATTTATGAAAACCCCTACTTGTCTTATTTTTCACTTTTATTTTGTTTTCTAACGTCTTTATATTTTGCTGGACTAGCTTTGATATATTCACCATTAATGGAAAGTTTAATGCTTCTAAATTCACCAAATTCAGCGAATACTTTATTACCGTTTTCATCTACGTATTCAATATCAGGCGCAACGAAGAAATTAGGAAAGCGTTTAAGTAGTTTATTTTCTTCGAATAGTTCGACGATAAAATTTCCTTTAAAAGCGTAATATACCTTTCCATTACCATCGAATTTTTTTACGCATGGAATTAATGAGAGCGGAAAAGCTGCTAAAAACAAGATAAATATGACGACAAAAGCTATTAATATTGCCAAAATTGCAATGTTTTTAGGATATAATCCTAACAAGAGCATAAAAATTACCGTAATCACTAAGCTTATAGCAAGACCAATCCCAGTTACTAACCTAGTAACAAATAAATGTTTAATTCTTCTCATATGTTTTCATCCCCTATTTTTTAAGATACATGCATTATATCGTTTTTGTTTATTCTTAAAAAGTGACTATGATTAAAAACATTTAAATTAACTTAACAAATTTTGAATTGATGTGTTCCATTCTTTTAATCGTAACATCTTGGCAGATATTAGACTCATTATTAGAAATGAGAATATAATGCCTATTCCCACCATCTTCTTGATTTAACTCTTCGACTGCTTGCCCCACTGTACCGCTCCCAGCGAAAAAATCTAACACTAAGGAGGTTTTAGATGTCGTAGCCCTGACGAGTTCTTTCATCAATTTGACAGGCTTAGGAGTAGAAAAATAAGTACGGTCACCAAAAATTTGAGCGATTTCATCTTTTGCAGATGAAGTCGTACCAAAACAATCGAACACTTCCGGTAATTCGCTAAGGCTTTCTTTTAATACATCTCCTTCGATGTATGGCTGATTAATTTTATTAAATTTGTTTTCTTTGCCTTTCTTACAAATGATAATGTTTTCAAAATCGGTTTGAACTTTATTTGGATTTAACACTACTCTATTCGCATCGAAGAAAGGATGTTTTTTCTTCCATTTGTGAACGCTGATGTTTTCTTCACCGAAAATAGACTTAGAAATATTGATTAAATTTTCTAATTCGCCATCATCGATATTAATTATTAAAAACCCTTCTTTACTTAATAAAGAATACGCTAATTGCATTCTTTGTTTCATAAATAAGGCATAGCCTTCTTCGTAATTTTCATCTTTGTAACCGATGTAATCAATATGAGAATTATAAGGAGGGTCAATGAGGATAGCATCAATCTTATTTTTGTAAGCTTTTTGCATCGATTTCAAAGAATATAAATTCTCTGATTCGATGACGTAATTTGAACGTTCATCCCTTATCTTAATATCTAGATGACAATTCGCAAACGCATTATTGTCCACGATTGTTTCTTTATAAATAGAAATCGATTTCAAATCAGAGCAATAAGCAAAAGCCCATTCCCCAATATAAGTTATTAAATCACTACAATACACTTCTTTTAAATTTGAACAATTTGTGAAGCACGATTTATTGATAAGACTTACATTACGTAAATTAATTGCGGTCATAAGACTGCAGCCTGAAAACGCTCCTCTTTCCAAAGTAGTGACACTATCTCGAAGATGAACTTCACCTACAGCTTTCCAATTAGGATAACAAATAATTTTTGAGCAATCTTCATTATATAAAACATCATCGATGACTTTAAATTTAGAACTTCGGCTCTCAAAATGTATATTTTTACAAGCGACGAAAGGATTATAACCAATATCTTCTAAACTTGAAGGAAAAACAATTTTACTAATACCTTCACAATTCCAAAAGGAATTTCGGTTGATAGTTTTAACTCCTTCTGGAATGATGAGATTATCGCTTTTAATCTTTCTTAATGCCCCGACAATGGAAGTTTTATAGCGATTGTAAATGATATCGTTTTCAACGTGATAGGCATCGCTTAGACAAATAAGATTTAATTTCGTACAGCCTGAGAAAGGGTTATTTTCCATTTTTAAAAGGGAGCGTGGCAAGACAATTTCTTCGAAGCGGTCGCATAAATAAAAAGCATGCTTTCCAATTATTTTAATACCTTCTTCTATTCTTAATTTTGTTTCTGATTCATGAATAGAGCAATAGATTAATTGCTCTTTATCTCTTGAATAAAGAATACCATTTTCATAAATGAACATCTTCGATTCATTTCTAATTTGAACATTTAAGCACCCAGCAAAAGGATTATTACCAATAAAATTAACGTTTTTGGGGATGTTTACTTTCTTTAAATTCTGGCAATTGTAAAAAGTATCTCCACCCATATTTTTCAAAGAATTAGGTAAGACTACTTCTTCGATTGTTTGATTATCCCAAAATAAAGCTGGCTCTAATGATTCGACACCCTCTGGAACGATAACTTTTCTATCGTGGCCTAGATATTTAATTGCAGTCGTCTCATCGAAAATAAAATCATCATTTTGAAAATCAATAATTTGTTTCTTTTTAAAATGTTGTTCATCATTTTTTTCTTCAAATAAGCCGTAATCATAAAGTTCACCATTAAAAGCAAATTTACTTTTATATTCAACCACACCACTCATCAGTCGAGATTTATAAAAACATTCGTTATTTTTAATAACTTTTGGAAATGTTTCATCCCAAACGATGAAATGAACATGAAAATTTTTGAAGAAGAGATGATCTTGATAAATTTCAAACTCATCGAAATAATAGCCTAATAATAAAAGTCTATCTAAACATTCCAAAGCGACGAAACTTTCGTGCGTATCTAATTTAAAAAGTTCTTTTTCTTCACAATACAATATTTGTTTATCAACATCGATTTTTAGCTTTATTCCAACCAAATATTGTTTTTCAAATATATTCTCATCTGTTTCAAGGAAACGTAAAGCCCAATATAAAGCTGTATACTTCATATTTTGACTTAATCTTAAATCACCTAACGCCACGTTTATATTCCTCTAGAATTATATCCACTACTTCTTCGACGCTTAAATCAGTGGAATCAATTAAAATATAAGGCAAACGATATTTTTTGCAAAAATAAAGCATCTTACGATAAATTTCTTCAGATTTGTGCACTTTATTGATGTCATCAACAATTTTGTCTCTATTTCTAATTCTTCTAACTATAACGCTTTCTTTTGCATAAAGAATTACGGTTAAATCAGGCTTAGGTGTTTTCTTTACTAACAAAGCGTAAATATCTTCATTATCCTTCGTTCCACTCCAAGCATAATTAGAAGCAAGATGACGATCAGTGACGATATTAACATCTTTAAATCTATCGAAGATATAGACGTTACCAAGCCCGTAGAATAAGGAAGTAAAGTTACGATCTTCACTCGCGTTTACCATATTTCTTATGCGGAGATATTCTTCAAAAGAAGAAGCATCTTTATCGAATAAATAATGCAAAGGTTTTTCAATAAATTTGTAGCCAAGTTTTTTAGCTAAGAGTTGGCAAGTAGTCGTCTTTCCAACGCCATCCATGCCTTCAATTGATATATGGTGCATCTTTATTTTTCTCCTTTATAGTGATAAGTTCATCTAACGTACGTGGTTTAAATCCTATGACATCCACTCCTGCATTATATGCAGGTTTATCTTTATAATATTCTTTCATCTGGGCATAAGCTGGGCCATTAAGTGCGGTCTTATTATGGATGTGACCATACACTAAGATCCCTTCTCTATTAAATTCCATCCAATCCATCAAAGGATAATGACAAAGACATACTTTCCTACCATTATCGATGATGAGCTTGATAAATGAAATATCTAAAAAGAGGCGTGATTCTTCATATAATTTCTCAAGTTTTTCGTCGTGATTACCAACAATCAAATATTTCTTTCCTTTAAGTTTCCTTAAAATGTCGATGACACCAGTAAAATTATCTTCCGCAACATCACCTAAAATGTAAACATCATCATCGTCATTCACTCTGCTATTCCAATTATCGATAATAAGTTCACGATATTGTTCTATACTATATTCCCGATGACATTTTTTAAACACTAACAGATCATCGAAATGAATATCTGCAATGTAATAAATCATGACTAATTAGCCCTCCTTGTCTTCGCTTCGTGTTTTTTTCCACTCGTAAAATAATCTTCGATTTCAAGATAACCACTCACGCGACGAATGCGAGTAATATCTTTGCTTCCACAAATGGGGCAAACATCAAAAGTTCCTGACGTTCCGCAATTGTTACAAACATCTTTAGGATAATTAAATCCTAAGTAATGTACGCCTGCCTTGATAGCAATTTCCACTAGTTCATCTAAACCTTCATCATTCCCTAATGGTGCTTCTTGAAGCTCAACATAGGTAATGCAGCCACCATTCGCATAAAGATGAAACTTACCTTCTAATTCAATCTTTTTATATGCTGGTAAATTCGAATCCACATTGACGTGAAAAGAATTCGTATAGAATGATTTATCTAAACATGGATGCTGATATTTTTTCTTATCAATTTCGATAAATCTTCCGCTAATTAGTTCGCCACTCGTCGCTAACAAAGAAAAATTAAGATGATATTGCTCGATCAATTTATCAGCGTATTCCCTCATAAATTTAACGAAGTCTAACGCAAGAACGTAATATTTTTCATCTTCGTAATATCTTTTTTTGCTCAGTATTTCTATTGCTTCACTAAGGCCGATAAAGCCTAAAGATAAAGTTCCATGTTTGAACGTGCCTTCAAGCCCTACTTCATTGATATCTTCACAAGTGAGGTGATATTTTCTATTCGTGGGGAATAGATTGATATCACTATGGCATGTTTTATGGTAACGATCTAACAAAATATCTTTAGTAATTGAAGCCACTTCTAACCATTTTGCTTTAAATAATTCATACTTTTCTTCTAGAGAAGTATTAGGTTTTAATTCAATCGTTTCTAATGCTAAACGAGGAAGATTTATTGATATATTATCAATATTGCTTCTTCCTATAGCACCTTCTTTGCCAAATATATCTGCGACAACACGCGTTCTACAACCCATGATTGATAATTTATATGGATCAGTTTTTTTATCTGCTTCGCAATCGCAAAGTAGATAAGTTGGAATCATTTTTTTAGCGGTGCAAAGCAAAGCTTTTCTTAATAAATCAAAATTAGGATCTTGAGAAAATCTATTGGCTCCTCTATGCACTTTAAAAACGATGTTAGGCTTATAAATAAGATTATTAGAGTGATAGAAAGAATCGATGAAAGTTGCAGTTAAGAATCTAGCAAAATCGTCCGTTCCAAGCCCCATGCAAAATGTGACGTAATAACTAGTTTGGCCCATGCGCGTATGCATTTCATTACACCATATAATAAGCGAACTAATGCAGGCTCTAAATAAGCTTTCATTATTTTTATAACTCACACCTAATTCAGTAAAAATCTTCGAAAAATCGATATCGAAATTCGCAAATGACATCCCACCACTTTGCTCATTTCCAACTTTAGCTAATAACTCTTTGATAAAATCAAAGACACCAACGATAATATAACTTGTCTCTTTTCCTTTAAAGTTTTTGTAGGGAAAAGCGTTTAAAATATCGAAAGTAAGACAATTATAGGTTAAACCATAAGCATCTAAATCATGGATATGAATATAACCCTCTTCGTGCAATTTTGCCCAAGCAGGATTTAAAGAATTTAATATTTTTCTTTTATAGTCTTTTTCACCTACGTTATAAACATAACCAACGTAGCTCTTACGATTTGCAGCATTGTCGTTTTTATTTTGATTTTTCAATGTGAATCACCTCTTTGAAGACTTGATTAGTCGAACCGACATAAGGAGTTGTCGTCGTATGTAGTAAATGCATATAAGGACCGTATTTAACATATTTTAAATATTTGAGAATATTATATGGAACATCTTTTAAATCTCTACCAGTATAAAGACAAATGTCGAAATCTGTTAATTTTTCTAGAAGTTCTTCTAAAGCTCTAATCTGTAATAAGGGCTCGCCACCGCTTATCGTTAACTTCTTATTTTTGCATTTCTCACGAATCATCTTTTCCAATTCATTAACGCTAATTGATGTGCCAGCATGTATGTCCCAAGTTCTTTTATTGTGACATCCTTCACAGTGCTTATCGCAACCTTGTAAGAATAAAACGGTACGATAGCCTGGGCCATCGCAAAGTGATGGCCTTGGCATTAATGAATTAATTAATATATTCGTCATCGTATATCTCCCAGAGCAATAAATCGTAATTGGAGCAATCTCGTCTAGTTAGTTCGTCTAAGATATTATTCTTTTTCTTTGTATATAATACTCTATCTAGACGTCTTATTTTAGATATCTTTTTGTCATTTTTGGTAACAACTTTTTCTAAGACGATTCTTTCATCTAAGTTTTCGATCAAATTCTGCTGTTGTTTATTTTTACAACGGAGGTAGGGATCAGAACTATTGACCTTTTGAAGCCTA
Organism: uncultured bacterium; assembly: GCA_949285455.1. Taxonomy (GTDB): domain Bacteria; phylum Bacillota_I; class Bacilli_A; order RFN20; family CAG-826; genus CALVUG01. The sequence goes on from CASDXP010000001.1 coordinate 178,421, forward strand.
CAATATTCATTTTTATCAATTTCTCGACAATTGATGATAGCAAATTTTTGATGATGTTTAACTCTAGCTATCGATCTAGCTTTCGCACTTGCTTCGCGACCATTCGTGGCGGCAACCGGAAATGTGATGGGAATATATTTATTTCTTCCTACGTGACCGCATTTGCAGATTACTGCGTAATATTTAATTGGATTTTGCATAAGTTTAGTCTCCTTTCGACTATAACCATATTTTCTATCATATCAAAAATAAAGTTTTTCACTATTTCACAATTTTTTTGTGTAGAAAAGTTATAATTTTATCACGAAATATGCAAATTTTTGTGTATAATTAGTTACAAATAGGAGCAGAACATGGAATTTAATAATCGTACAAGAATAAATTTAAGTGGCCTAGCGAAGAAAATATTAGAGAAAGATATTTTTATTTTCAACGCAGATGAACAAAAGCAAATTGGAACTTACATCAATAAAGTTTTACATGCTTTTACAAAAATAGAAATACCAGTCGACAATAATCTCGCCAAAGAAAAAGGTACTTCCGAAGTCTATTATATTAATGATAAAAATATCGATTGGTTCGTTAGTTGTGCCTCACAAACGAAAGCCTATAAAGAAAGAGAGGATGATTCTTCATCCACCTTCTTTAAAGTGATAATTGAAAGCTACTGTCGCCTTCCTTATCCTGAAAGAGCGAATTTTATCTTGCACGAATGTATTCAAAACATTGAAACCGCTATTGCTAGACAAACGAAAATAACTTTAGAAACATATAACAAATTAATGAAAGTTTCGCCTTACAAAATTGTTCCTTCTAAAGATACAGTATTTACATATTTGGTCTTCAAAAATGATAAAAAATTTGATGCTATTCGCTTAAGTCTTATAAAAAGCGTCAGAGTGCTTCGTGAACTTTATCACTTTAATAAAGAAGAAATGAAACTTGTCGATAATGCTTTAATTAATTTCGGCCCTTCCTTTGCGTTTGAAAATATGACCACTATCCATATTAAGTTTTTGAATGAAGATGGCGAAAAAAGATATTTATATTCAACTTTACAAAGACCGATGCATGAAAGAATTATCGGTAAGAACGAAAGGATTTATGAATTTAAATGTTCAGAAAAACAAATATTATATTTTTTCTTCAGCTTCGCAGGCGATATAGAAATAATTGAGCCTATAGAATTAAAAAATAGATTCAAACAAATGTATAAAGATGGGTACGAAACCGTTTGATTGTTCTATAATATTCACATATGCCAAACTTTCACTTTTATACATTAAAACCTAAACCATATAACGCTATGGAAAAAGGTTATAAAACAATCGAGATGCGTTTAAATGATGAAAGACGCCAATTGTTAGAGATTGGTGATTTCATCATCTTTACTAATACGGAAGATAAAAACAAATCATTATTAACAGTAATTAAAGATTTAAAACAATACCCTAGTTTTAAAGAATTATATGAAGATACACCTAATAAACTAGACTTAGGTTATTTAGAAAATGAAGTTTCTAGCTATGAAGATATGTACGAATATTATTCGAAAGAAAAGATTGATAAGTATCACGCTTTAGCAATCTACCTTAATCATATCCACTTCTTTAAAGTTAATGATAAAAATCATGCGGATTATAACGATTTACAAGAAATATTAGGTTTCGATTATTCAGATAATCATTTAATCATTAAAAACTACAACTATTTAGACTGCGATGAAGAATATAAATTAAGTCTTGATGAATTTATTAAACTTTATAAAAAGATTGCTCTAATAAGTGAAAATGACGCCAAAAGTGAAATAAAAGAAAAAGAAGAAAGCTTTAATAAATCATTAGAAGAAATTACTAATTGGATCGAAAAAGAAAAACAACTATTAGAAAATCAAAAATATCTTCATTTTGAATCTTTAAATAGTCCTTTTAAAAAGAATCAGGAAGTAAAGATGAAAAAGAAAGTCGATGTTGCCAAAAAAGACGATATATTTTTCTTAGATGATGTCATGTTAAAAGATAATATTTTATATTATTCGTTAAAAGTAGTGAGTGATAAAAAGAATCGAGGCATATATATCTTAGGCACAGATTATTTATATACTTCAAATGATTTTGAAATCGTCGAAAATAAATTCATTAGAGATGAATATTATGTAGGTAAAATAATCACTAATAAAGATATTGAGATTTATAAATAAATTCGATTAAGTTTAAAAAAAGACGTTTTTAGGTGCGTCACCACCGCGCGAATAGGTTTTAGGTCTCTAGTCCGACCACTCTTGGGATTTTTAACGTCTATCCCTGACACCATCATTGTATCATAAAAACAAAAAAATCAATAACTTTTATATTCATTAAAAATGAATATTCATCGCAAAATTTAATTATGATACTATTTTTGATTCAATTTATAAGTATTAAAAGATTTATAAGTTTCCACCACTTCTAATAATCCTTCATTATTAAGTTCTTCTAACGCTCTTACTGCCTTAGGAAAACTCCAACAAAGATCAATTTGGATGCGACTAATACTTATAACAACATCTTTATCTTTATAAAATTCAATAACTTTTAATGCTTCTTCGCTCATGATTATATTTCCTTTCTTTTTATTGAATTTATTATAGCTTAATTAATCACTAATTTTGAATTCATTTATGAATTGTGCTAATATCAATCCATGAATAAAAGGAAGAAAAAATAAATATGGTCTACACTTATCAAACTAAAGGAACTTGTTCTAGATTAATCGATATCGATTACGATGAAAATACACATATTATCAATAATGTTACTTTCCATGGTGGTTGTCCTGGAAACACCTTAGGTGTCGCTACGCTAAGCAAAGGTAAAACCTTAGAGGAAATAATTTCATTATTAAAAGGCATTAAATGTGGTTATAAACCCACTTCTTGCCCAGATCAACTCGCTAAAGCATGCGAAAATATTATTAATTCTTAATCATTTTTTATTTTTAAAGCAAATAAGAATATGTATCATATTCTCCATAAAAATATTGCTTTCTTTGTTCAAACTTAAAGCCTAACTTTTTATATAGCTTAATGGCTCTTTCATTAATTGGATGAACCATAATACCTATTCCTTTATAACCTTTAGTTTTTGCTTCATTAATTATTTGATGAATAAAATAAGTAGCGATACCTTGATTTTCACAACCAGTTTTAACCATAAGACGCGATATAGCTAGTAAATTAGAATGTAAGAACACTTCTTCTTCAAATTCTTCAATAGTTGGGGCCACACTTGCGTAAGCAATTATTTCATCTTCATCATTTAAAATGATTCTACCTCTACCACTTTCAATATCTTCTTTTATTAATTCATCGCTTGGATATTTTTCATTCCATAAAGGTAAATTTAAAGAATTTAACCTAACGATAACTTCTTTTTTAAGAGTATTACAAGTATGAATGTCTTTTTCACTAGCGAAACAATATTTCATAATGATTAAAGTTTAAATTGTATCATCCAAATTGCAACACTAAATCGAGTCATATTCCTATAAATATTGGAAGTAAATTCCGGAAAATGTAGAACTTTCATTCCTATAAATGTAGACTTTTCATTCCGAAAAATGCAACACAATTTTAAGAACTGCACTAGTGTTTTTTTTAACTTCTTGAAAAAAAAGAACTATATGTGAAAAATACTTATATTATGCATAACGAGCAATTAATTAAATTAGGCTTTATTTTTTCTTTTTTTAAACTTGAAATTGTTTTTGTATCTACGATCTAGTATTTCGTTAACTTCTTTGTTACATTCTTCATAAGAAATTTTTCCTTCATTAAGTTTCTTAAAAGCTTCATATACTTCGTCATAAAGTTCAATAAAGTTAGATGATGTTAGTTTTGGAACAACACACATATCTTCTTTTAAACCCTCAAATATATAATCCGGAATATCATCATTTTTGCTAACAAAATTGATATCTTCTTCCTTTACGTAGCACCAGCCTCTAAATGATTTAGGATCATAGTCCCAAAAAAGTATCATAATGTAGGCATTTTCTTTTTCATCAAAGGAAAAAATCTTGCCTACCTCAAACTCAGAGCCAAGACGTATTTTAACATAAACTATATCGTCTTTTTTAAACTTATAAATATTAGGCATGTGGATTAGGGTTTGGGCTATCAGGGTGTTCTTTAATTTTTTATGGCTTAAAGAATAGTAACTATCTAGATTTTATTATAAAGACACAGCGTGTTAAATCGTAGCGATTTTAAAGATATAGTTTTTTTGCTAAACATTTGGTATATTAAAAGCATGAGAAACCTATTTCAAAGCAGATTTACTCCGATTGGAATGATTTTAGATATTTTCGCCGCGAGCGGAAAAAGAAGAATATCTTACGCTATTCAAACTTTAGTTATGCTAGCTATTTCAGTTTTAGCGATCTATGGTCTTAAAGTCATGTTCAATTTTACTATCGATGAGAATTTCGTTCTTTTCATCGTAGGAACAGCATTTTGTGTCATGACTTTAATTATTGTCACTTTGCCAGTTATTATTGCTTCAATCATGCTTTTTATCGCTAGTTTAATAGGCACGATCAAAAGTGATGAACGAGCTTTGAATGCCGTAAGTCTAGTCATTACTATTATCGCTATCATTTTAACAATTATCTTCATCTATTTAGTGCTAGCTGTGTTTTAGATTATAAAATTAAAAGGACCGCTAAGTAGCGATCCTTCCATCAACAAGAAATCTTAAAGCCACTAACTTGGAAAGTCTGGATAATCATCTGGATTTAATTTTTCATCCGTATAATCATTTAGTTCACCATAGGTGTATAAATAATCGTAACTTTGGTATTGATAATTTACTCCGCCCACTAAAGATTGTAGCATCTCTCCTGAACAAGCAGTAATTTTACCTTCTTCGATGAGAATTGTATCATTTCTTTCAAAACTAAATTCTTCATCCATACCATTCGCAGCGTATTTGACAAGTTTAAATTCAAGTCGATGCTCACCATCTTCACTTAAATCGACATCTAAGAAATTTGTCGTTAACACTAGTCCACTAGAGTCTTCGCTTAAGATACCTATCGCATAATCTAAGACGTTCGTGATGTAAGGAGCAGTAAAGCCTAAATTTAATAATCCATTCCTTGCTGTTTCATCTAAGACGTAACGATTTTTATAACCTTCATTACCAAACAATCTAATTTGATAAACGAAGTCATCTTTGATACCTCTTTCTTCGATACCGCTAATAGATGTTTCGTCAATTGTTTGATTAAACTCACCACGAATAAAATCGTCGTTATAAAGATTTAATGTCCCACTTTCACTCACATTGACTGATATTCCATAATAATCTTCTTGTTCAATTTGATAATTTTGTGTAGCTACAACATCATCAAAACTAGATAAATCATCTTTCATTCCTTCTAATATTTCAATATCGCTAGGTGGACTAGGCGGTACAGGGGGATTTTCTCCGCAGGCACTAAGAAGGAAAGGAATAGCTAATATAAGAACTATTTTCTTTTTCATAACTTCATTCTTCTACAAGATAGAAATCTTGTGACCTATATGTCACATCGTAAGTTAATTCGATATGTTTGCCATCTAAAGTAATCGTTCCATCATCGAATACCATCGTCGGTTCTTCACTCGCGGTCGATGTGCAATTAGAAACAGTAATGTCCATACCGTCGATGACAAAGTTAAATGTAGTCGTACAGTAATGGCTTCCATCCCCGTTATAATATTCAATCGTAATGACATCACCTCCGGCGGTTAAATAAGCATAAGCACCATCGCCCATAAAATTATCCCATCTATATGTACTACTATGTAATAAATCAGTGAGTTCACTAGAAGTTAAAGGAGTGGCAAGATTATAAGTGATAGTTTCTTTTACTTCTTCATTACTTAACGAATAGAAAGTAACACTTACTTCTTTACTCGCATTTACGTCTAAAACATTAAAACTATATTCGACGTAACCATCGTTTTGATCAACTACACTAATTTCTAAGACGCTTGGATCGCTAATTTCAAACGCTAAATCTTCGATGCTCGCTGAACTTGGTCGGACGAAGACATAAATTGAATTGTAAGTATAACCTTCATAGATTGTTCTAACACCATCTTCATTTTGTATGGAACTTCCCATATCGCTATAAGAAATACCCTGTACAGGTGGAATATTGACACCAATTTCTAAAGTTTTAGAGACACCAGTTTGACTTTCCACTACGACCGAAGCATGACCTTGACCGGTTGTAACAAAGACGTTCCCATCGATATCAATAACATCACTATTTGTGGTAGAAACCGGATATAATTCTAAATCGATGGCTTTTGAAGGTAGATAATCGCTCGCTTCGAAATGAATATATTCGCCTAAAGGTAAATTGTTTAAAGAAACATATTCTTTCCCATTATCGCCATAGATGAAAGCGACAACTTCATTTACTTCTGCTAAGAAATAATCTTCAGGATTGATAATTTCACTATTAGTGGTCGAAGCCACTCTAGCGTCATAAGAAATGTTATAAGTTGAAGTTAATGTGTTGACGTAAACATCATCTTCGCCACGTGAAATCGTCGCTTGATAAACTGTTTCTGCACTTACCATTTTTTCATCTTCGACGACAATTTCAAAACTGATCGCAATTTCATTTAAATAATCTTCATCATCAAATGAATAAGTGAATTCATCTAGTGAATAAATTGTTTGCGTTTCGTTCTCTTCTACTTTCGCATTGATGGAAACGCCTTGTAAATTCACATTACCGGTCAAATTAGCCTGGATGAACTGGGCCACTAATAAAGTCGATTGTTTAGAAATTTGACCAGGAACGCTAGATTGTAATAAATAAGATACTCCATCCCCTGATGGATCACCATCTTCTACGACTGGTAAACGATAAGCACTATCGTACCAAATACCAGTTAATAAATCGTCATTTTCATAATCTTGCACTAAATAGATAACTTTTTGGCCACTATAAGTTTTAGTTTGAACGAGTCTTACGTAAGAATTATTGTATTCTGTTCCATCTTCGTAACTACTTTTCAAAGTAGCGGTGGCAAAAGATGTTTCATCATTATAAATGTTCATCGTCTCATCTAATGAGATGATATTTCCAGCGCTATCTTCTACTTCATTAAACACTACTTTATTTGATTCATTTACTTCATTAACGTATAAATCGCCACTCAATAAGGAAACGACATCTTCTAAAGCAATAGTGCTTGCTGGTGGTTCACTTGGTTCGCCGCAACCAGTTAAAAGAAGAGCGAAAGCTGATAACACTAACAAACTTTTCTTCATCTAATTTGTCCTCCTTTGCTAAAGCATAATAAAACCGAAGTAGGTCTAATGACCTACCCCGGTAAATTAAATTGTAAAATTAATAGGTACTTAAATCAGCAGTTTCAAAATCTAACTTTTCATCAAGTGCGGTCATCGTACAAGTGCGTTCAGTACCGCCAAAGTGGAATGAATAAGTAAAGTCGATAGATTCATTCGTAGGATTTGAAAAACCAATGATGCAATAATAGACAGATTCTGCTTCAGGGTCATAATCGCTTAAAGTAAGCGTTAAGGTTGCATCATCTAAAGTCCACTTGAAAGGAACAATTTCGCCTTTCCTACTTTCGTAACAAACATATTCACCCGTACCATCCGTTTCAAAGTTAACGAAATGGTCACCCCAACCAGAAATACTACCGTGTAAGGTTGTCGTAGTTAAGAATTGACGAATAAGAGCTGGATCAGGTTTAACGATGACGCTAAATGAAATATCATCATTAATGCTTGAATCCGCTACGGAAGCATATGTTAAAGTAACATCGCCTTCAGTTTCACCAGTGATGTTAAAGACACCCGCTACATCAGTAGGTTCGATGCTGACATTACCGGTTGAAGAGGAACTAACTTCCACCGTTGCTTCTTGACTTGCTCCACTTGGAATAATAGAAACGGTTAAAGTCGAAGTTTCATTTAAATAGACAACTTCACCAGTATTTAAAGTTGCACTAATGCTACGTGGATCGGGTTGAATAACTTCAATTGTTACTTCTTTGATGACCCCTGCTCCATTATCGTAAAGTAAAGTCGTCGTACCGGTTCCATTGATGATAGGTGTACCATCTGCTTCAAAGATAATTTTTTCTTCTTCTTTAGAACCAAGTAAGATGGGGTTCACTAAAGCTTTTTCAGCAGTTAAGACTTCGAATTCGGAAGTAAGTTCGCCACTATCTTCAACGACACCATCAGTCGCATCGTAAGTTGAATAACTTCCTTCAATTTGATAAGAAAGATGAACATCATATTCATTATTAATGACTAAATCATCGACATTGACACCTTCCACTTCATCTTTGTAAGCGACGACACCAGTATAAGTTAAAGATTCAATTTCGCTTGGATTAGCGCCTTCGTAAGGAAGACCAGTATCAGGATTAATATCCATTTCATCGTAAATACGATTTTCAAAATTGATGCTTTCGATAAAATTATTACCATTAACGGTCATGGTCATATGAATTAAACTTTCCGTATCGCCATAATAATCGATGTTTTGGCCTTCGATTGTTAAAGTGTAAGAAGATGTTTCAATTGCACTAGTTAAAGTGATATTCGTCCATCCTTCACTTCCTTTGTTTAGTAAAGATTCAGATGAATTAGAAAATAATGCATTAGAAATAGCATCATTAAAACCAACTTGACTAGCGATAGCGTCACTTGCGTCGCTTCTTAACATTTCGTAAGGATTTAGCGAATCCGTTTCATCGCTTAAAACCGCAATCGCTGCGCTTTCACTATAGCCATAACTATCTTGTTCACCGAGTAAACTATATAAATAATTATCAGTTAAAGTGAACACTGCTTCATTATAACGGCTGGAAGAACCATTAAATTCGCTACCTTTGACAATAGCATTACCGTTTCTTCCTACTTTAGATTCGTAATGATAACTTTCTACGGTGTTGCCCATCGGGGAACGAGAAAAGTTACCGACGTAAGTCGCACTTTCTAAATAAGTAGCGTTCGCACTTAAAGCCGAGCCATTTAAAAGTTCGTAAACTTCTTCGACAGTCGTAGGAACTTCTTCTCCGACAACTGTGCCTGGATCAAGTAGATTAGAAGGTCCAATTTCTTCTAAAGTGACAGCGATGACGCTATCTTGTTTGGGCATAGTAATAGAATAACTTCCATCGAAAGAATATAAGACGACATCATTAAATGTCACTTCATCGACGATCTTATTGCTTTCTTCCACTAAGATGTCAAAGTTAAGCACTTCGCCTGCTTCATAACGTCCATCTTCGGACGGATTAGTGACGTTGATGCTCGACCCAGTTTCAGCATTAAGAGTAAGATTATAGGTCGTCGGAGCGGGTGGAGTATTAGGCTCGCCACATGAAGCAAGTAGGAGCGTAAGCCCTCCCATCAACGCAACTGTTAGGTATGATTTTTTCATATACTACCTCCTTTTGAATGCTATATAAGATAATACTAATAAAAACAAAATAAAGTATTTTTTAATAAATTTAAAAATAATTTATAAAGATAGCGAATCTATTAGTGTTTAAAAAAATCAATAAAATCAAACTAGCCAATCTTTCACTTTTTGTGACTTATGATACTTTCTTATAGCTACTACTGTTCTTAGAAGATACGTTATAAACACCAATTCTTAATGTATGTTTATAACTTTTCTCTCATTTAATTTCTAACTACCGGTCTTACCATATGGAGATTTGAAAGCCATTTTAATCTAAAAACAAAAAAGTCTGCCTATATTTGCAGACCTTTTGTCCTATTTTTGGTGCTCCTGGTCGGAATCGAACCGACATGAGTTTCCTCGTACGATTTTGAGTCGTATCTGTCTACCAGTTTCAGCACAGGAGCAATTAACTAAGTGATTTGATATCGAACTTGCGTGGTCTAAACATCAAAACATATAAATTATAGATGAAAGTTTCGCAGATGAGAAGTAAACCAATAGATGCAAGAATCGAGGCACTTGCAATCGTATCTAAAACATCAGTCCCACTTCCATAATATAAATAGCATCCAGCGACGAAAATTGAAATGCCGAGAGCGGCAAAAATATTGACGATGATAAGCGCAGCTTTATTGATGGAATTGAAACGATTGAAAGCAATTAGACCTACTTGTAAATCTTTTCCTATCGAAATGAGAATTAAAATAATTTGGAAAAGAGCAAAAGCCGCCACGACCGCATCGACGATCATATTAAAGATATAAGAATTATTTTCATCGTAATAAATTGATTCCACTAACATGATGATAGCGAACACGATAGGTGGAATAAGTAAGATGCTAGAAACGATACGATAAATGAGGTTTTTCTTATCCATGGCTAATACTATACACGAATTGCACTTATAGTGAAATAACAAAAATTATAATTTTATAAGTTTTGAAAAAGTGTAAAAAATTGGATGAAAAAATAAATGTTTTAATTTTATAAATTTATAATTTATACGAATATTTGACAACCATATAACTAACGTTATAAAATAATTATCAGATAAATCACATGCTTAGCTGCTTTGACAAGAAAGTCACCATTCTTTGAGCAAAAAGCACCAATTGTTTGGCGAATTGGTCATTTTTTTGTGAGGTTGCAATATGTGGTTCTCCCTTATATTTATTTTTATAAGTATTAGGAAAAACATGTTTCTTTGATTTTAAGGAGGAAAACAAATGAAAAAGAAACTCTCATTGACAGCTGTTTCCGCCTCAGTCGCACTAGTGCTAGGCGTCGGTATGGCTGTTGGCCTATCAGGTTGTGGTGGCGGAGGTTCCAACAAGATTGTTGTTTCTGGACCACTAGAACAATATGATTGGCTCGTCGAAAGACTCAACCAATACAACGTCGATAACGGCACTGATATCGAATTTGAAGTCAGAAGTATTTCCGAAGCTGATGTCGACACTGACGTCACTGACTGGACGCAAGGTCCAAACGTCTATGCATTTGCATCAGATAAGATTCAAGGTTTATTTACCAAGAATGCTCTCGCAGCCGTTCCTGATGAATATCAAACCCAAATTGAAGGTGAAGTAAATGCAACTTCTATTGAAGCAGCCACATTCGCTAGCGATATGTACGCTTATCCTTACACTGGTGATAATGGTTACTTCCTCTACTACAACTCTGAATTACTACAAGAATCTCAAGTTGGCGATTTATACGACTTAATTGATCTCTGTAGAGAAAATGGTTGGAAGATTCACTTCCCACTCAGAGATTCATTCTATAGTTCTGGTTGGATGTTCTCTTTTGGTGCGAGATATTCAGTCACCTATTTAGCAAATGGTCAAATCGATAACATCGAAGCTACATTTAATGCTGAGGAAGGTCTAAAGGCTGCTAAAGCATTGCGTGATGTTCTAAAATATGCTCAAGAAGGCAGTTCAAACATTTTAGACACCGCGAAACAAAATGCTCAACCAGTCAATGGTAGCCCATATGTTGCAACCGTCAATGGTACCTGGGCAATGTCCGCTGCTGACTTTGCTGCAGTCGGTGAAGAAAACATTGGCATGACCAAGCTTCCAGAAATCACTTACGATAAAGGTGGCGCTGATGAAGAAACCGTCAACTGTGGTTCCTTCCTTGGTTACAAACTTTATGGTGTCAACCCACAAGCGACCACTGGTGATCTTGCCACTGCTCATAGCGTAGCTATGTATCTTTATGGCAAAGCTTCTCAAGAATCTCGTTTTGATGCATTAGGTGTCGTTCCAACAAATGAAGAAGTCTTAGCGTTAGACAAAGTTCAAGCTTCTAAGACGACTCAAGCGCTCGGCGCACAATCTGAATTCTCAGTTGCACAAACTGCCGTTCCAGGCGGATTATGGGGTGCAGTCGATTCCACAATTGGACAAATTTGTGATGAATATGCAACTTTAACTGATAAAGATTTACAAACGATGCTCGATAGCTTAAACGACGCTATTGAAGACAGCAAATAATTAACTTTACTCACTCCCAGGGGGCTTTTGCTCCTTGGGAGTTTTATTTATCATCGCCCCCGGAGGAGAAATTATGACAACGATCGAATACTTGTCACTTAACAAAGGGCAAAAGTTCTTGTACAAGATAGGTAATTTCTTCATGAGTATTCCACGTGCTTTTGCTAGATTTTTTAGAAAAGTACCGCGTTGGTTGAACGCTCTCATGAAAAAGTTAGTAAGTCCTTTTGTCACTTTGAAAGACGCTATGGTGTATAGTGATTACAAAGTGCGTCTTTCTTTTCTTATTTGTGGATTTGGTCAAATTACGAGACATCAAATTATCCGTGGCGTCATCGCTTTAATCTATGAAATAGCTTACATTTTCTTCATGATCACTGTTGGTGTTCCCCAACTTAGCATGTTAGGAAGTTTAGGTACTTTAGGTCAATTTGCCATCGTCGGTGGAGCAACCGATAACTACGATAATTCATTCACTATTTTACTTTTATGTTTATTCTCCATCATCTTCACCGTGTTGATGGTTTTAATTTGGTATTCATCAGTAAAATCAGCGAAAATCCTTTACGATTTAGAACGTATCGGTCATCATGAATCTGATAAACAATATATTAAAGATTTCTTAGGAAAAAAATTCCACACCATCTTATTATCAGTTCCTGTTTTAGGTTTAGTGATTTTTACTGTCATTCCTGTTATTTACATGGTCTTAATCGGTTTTACCGATTATAATACCTACCACGATCCACAAAGTGGTCTATTATTTGAATGGGTTGGCTGGCTAAATTATTCATTAGCTTTCGGCTCTAGTGGTATTTCAGGTGGCGGCATGATCGTTTTAACGACGATTATGAACGTCTTACTTTGGACGCTTATTTGGGCATTCTTCGCCACCTTCTCCAACTACTTCCTCGGCATGATCGTGGCCATCTTAATTAATAGAAAAGGTATCAAACTTAAAAAGTTATGGCGTACAGTTTTAGTTACCACTATCGCTGTCCCACAATTCATTTCCTTATTATTGATGTCACAAATGTTCGCACAGAGCGATGGTATCTTCAACGGTATCATCCAAGCTATGGGCGGCCCACAAATCAACTGGCTTGGCGAACCTATCCTCGCTAAGGTTGTCATCATCTTAGTCAATACTTGGGTTGGTATTCCATATACGATGCTCATCTGCTCCGGCATCTTGATGAACATTCCAGAAGATTTATACGAATCAGCAAAAATTGATGGCGCCTCTCCATTTAAAACATATATGCGCATCACGCTTCCTTATATGTTATTTATTACCGGCCCCTACCTCATCTCATCATTCGTCGGTAATATCAATAACTTCAACGTCATCTTCTTACTCTCTGGTGGCGGACCGTTTTATGACATTACTATCATCTCTGTCCCTCAATTACAGAATTTAGGTCAAACCGACTTGCTCATCACATGGATTTATAAGATGACTATTGATAACCCTTCGAATGCAGATTATGGTTTTGCCTCAGTGCTCGGCGTCTTAGTCTTTGCAATCGTCGCCTTCTTCTCTCTCATCTTCTATGGTAGATCTAACGCAGTTAAGAACGAGGAGGATTTCCAATAATGGCAGCTTTAACAAAAAAGAAAAATTATTCTTCACAAAAAGCACGCGAAACGACGACTCGTGTCGTCATCTACATCGTTTTAGTGCTCATGAGTCTCATTTGGCTCTTCCCTTTCGTTTTCTTAATTTTACAATCATTCTCCGCAGCGCTTATCCGCGGTAATTTCCAAATTATGTTCACCGTCGATAACTATGTTAGGCTCTTTACTTCCGCCGCGACACCGTTCTTGACTTGGTTCTTAAACACCTTAATTATCGCTATCATCACGACGATTTTCCAAACGATTCTCGTCCTCATGACCGCTTATGCTCTATCACGCTTAAGATTTAGAGGTCGTCAAGGATTCATGAAATTAATTCTCATCATCGGTATGTTCCCTGGCTTCCTTGGTATGATCATTACGTTCAATATTCTTAAACTTGTCGGTTTAAGTGGTTCAATCTATTCCTTAGTTATCATCTACATTGCCGGTTCCGCCATGTCTTATTACGTCGCAAAAGGCTTCTTCGATACAGTATCTAAATCGCTTGATGAAGCTGTCTTAATCGACGGCGGTAATAATAACACAGTCTTCTGGCGCGTCATCTTACCTTTATCAAAACCAATCGTCATCTATACGATTTTAATTTCTTTCACCGCACCCTGGGGCGACTTCATGCTCGGTAGCTTAATCGCTAACAACAACTCGAGCTTATATAACGTCGCTGTCGGTTTAAGAAGTTTATTATCTACTATGACGAGCCGTGCTCAAAACTTCGGTATGTTCTGCGCTGGCGGCGTCATCGTATCCATTCCTATTCTAGCCCTCTTCTTCTGGCTACAACGTTATTACGTTGAAGGTATCGCTGGAGGCGCTGTTAAAGGTTAATTGTTATGAGAAAAACTTCTTCTCTTATTCTCACATTATCATTAGGGTTAACTATAGGCGTCTCAGCTTGCGACATGGGAGCAGGAAGGATTCCTGAAGATTTGACGACCTTAAATATCATCGACGATGATTATCGTAACTACTACGAAATTTACGTTGGAAGCTTCTTCGATACGAACGGCGATGGCGTCGGTGATTTAAAAGGTGTTCAAGAAAAATTACCTTACATTAAAGATTTAGGTTATAACGGCATCTGGCTCATGCCGATCTTCACTTCCCCTACTTACCACAAATATGATGCAGAAGATTATTTTGAAATCGATCCAGACTTTGGGACGATGCAAGATTTAATTGATCTTGTCGAAGCCGCTCATGAAATGGATATTAACATCATCTTAGATTTGATGATTAATCATAGTTCAGCGACGAACCAATTATTTATCGACGCTGCTAACGACTACGCTAGATATCTATCTAACCCTGGTGCTTATACTAGACCTTCCACTACTAGTAACAAAGACTGGTACGTCTTCCAAGAAAATGCAGCTGGAGGTTACACTAATATCAATATTGATGGCAAGACTTTCTATTACGAATCTAATTTCTCTTCTAATATGCCTGAATTTAATTTAGATAACGAAGAAGTGAGAGATTATTTTGAAAGTATCGCTAGTTATTACCTTGGTGAAATTGGCATCGATGGTTTTAGATTAGATGCAGTCTTATATTACTATTACAATCAGCACGAACGTAACCAAGCTTACCTCACTGAATTCCATGATTACTGTGCGACGATCAATCCTGATGTTTACATCGTGGGTGAAGCTTGGATTTCCACTAATTACATCAAACAATATTACGCAAATTCCACCGTCGAATCTTACTTCTACTTCGGTGTTAATGACGTAAGTGGAACGATCGCTAGTTCAACTGGTGCTGGCGGTTCCTTCTTAAGAAGTTATTTTGATCTTGTGGTCGAAGAAATTCCAGAAAACACGAAAGGACCAGGAGGCACGCAAAGCGTTCCTGCGATGTTTTTAGATAATCATGATACGAATCGTATTGCTTTTTCGAATATGGCAAGTACGAAATTCTATTATGGTCTATTAGCGATGCTAAATGGTGCAGTCTTCACCTACTACGGTGATGAATTAGGCGTCACAGGCGCTAAATCGAGTGGCGATCCTGGTTTACGTTGCTACATGCCTTGGGATGAAGGTGATTTTACTGGTAAAACGGATAATCCTGAAGGTGCGACCACCAAATACATTTACCCAAGTTACGAAGAACAAAAAGATGATCCAAATTCCATCTACAACTATTATAAGAAAGCTAATTTACTTCGTAACCAACTTCCATCTATCGCTCGCGGACAAATTACGAGCATCGGAGAAAATACTACTTGCTTCGATATCTTATCCGAACCACAGAGCGATGCTTATTATCTAACTATCGAAAAGACTTACGGTGAGGAAGTCATCTGTATCATCATCAATTTCAATGTTAATGAAACACTCACCTACAACTATTTAGAACATGGATATAATGAGGTAGTCGGCCAACTCGTCGTCGACACCGATACATATATCGGCTTAAAAGGTGAAGGAAATCTCTCCCTTCCCCCACAAGCTATTGCAATCGTAAGAAAGTAAAGGAGAAGCATTTATGGCAAGCTTAAAACTCGAACACATCTACAAGGTGTACCCAAACGGCACGAAAGCCGTGAACGACTTCACGATGAATATCGATGACCAAGAATTCATCGTCTTCGTCGGCCCATCAGGTTGTGGTAAATCTACGACGTTAAGAATGATCGCTGGTCTAGAAGAAATCAGCGCTGGTGAACTTTATATTGGCGACCAAATTATGAACGATGTCGAACCGAAAGATCGTGACATCGCGATGGTCTTCCAAAACTATGCTCTTTACCCGCATATGACAGTTTATGAAAATATGGCATTTGGTTTAACTTTACGTCATATTCCGCGTAATATCATCCACGAAAAAGTTCTCTGGGCGGCAGATATTCTCGGCTTAAAAGAATATCTCGATCGTAAGCCAAAAGCGATGTCTGGTGGTCAAAGACAACGTGTTGCCTTAGGTCGTGCGATTTTAAGAAATCCTAAAGTTATGTTACTTGACGAACCATTATCGAACTTAGATGCCAAACTTCGTTCACAAATGCGTTCAGAAATTTCTAAATTACATCAATCGTTGAAAACGACTTTCATCTACGTCACTCACGACCAAGTCGAAGCTATGACGCTTGGTACGCGTGTCGTCGTCATGAAACTTGGTCGTATCCAACAAATTGATACTCCTAAGAACCTTTACGATTATCCTGAAAATAAATTCGTCGCGGGCTTCATCGGTACGCCACAAATGAACTTCTTCGACGTTTCCTTAAAGAGAGATAAAGATCGCGTTGCTATTACTTTCGTCGATAAAGATGTGGAAAATTCTATCATCCACATTCCATTCAGCGAAATGTTAAAAGTCCATAAACATTATATGAATGGTGATAGAGTCGTCACTCTCGGCATCCGCTGCGAAGATTTAAGCATCGAACCAGATGACGTCAAAGATAGCAAAAACGTCATCGATATGCGCATTACCCACTTTGAAGAATTAGGTAATGAAACGCTCGTCTATGGTGATATTTCTTTGAAAGAAAAAGGCATCATGGATTCGCCGACGAAAATTATCGTCAAAGCCTCTTCTAAACTCGGTCATAAAGCGGGCGATGTCATCAAAGTCCACTTCAACGTCTTAAAAGCCCACTTCTTCGATCACGATACAGAAATGTCAATTTCTTCTCGTCTTCCAAAAGAAAATATTTTCAATATTACAGTGAGCAAAGGTATGTTACATGTCTTAAGTCACGACATCGAACTTCCACCCGCTATTGCGACTAGATTACCAGAAAATTATGTTGGTACTCTCTCCTTACCTCTTAGAAGTATCAAGGTAGGCGAAGGACCATTAAGTGCAAAAATTTCTAAACTAGAAAGAATTAACGATTTGACCTTAGCTTATCTTGTCATCGGTGAACATACATTCTTCGCTCTCGTCGACGATAAGCAAAAAGTCGGTGATGAAGTAAAAGTTTACCTCGATCTTAAAGATGGTTCTTTCTCCAACTTAGACGGTGAAGCGCTTGCCCCACTTGCAGGAAGAGACAATTTAATTGCGAACTTCATGAACTTTAGAACCGCTGTCTCCAATGCGAATGCGGATATGCCAAAAGGCGAAAATAGTCCACTCGCACAATCTTTCATCGATGAAAGAGATAGACGTGTCAACGCTGTCAAAGTCGTCTACGATGAAAAAATCCAAGCTCTCGATGAAAAATATGCTGCAGATTTAGAAGAAGCAAAGAAAGTTGATGTCGAAGCAACGAAAGCGAAAAATAAGACGCTTTTAGAAGAAGAAGTTACTCGCATCAACGCTGAATTTAATGAAAAATCAACGAAAGCGAAAGAAGAACTCGCAAAAATTAAAGCTGCACATAAAGAAAAAGTCAAAGAAATCAAAGACGACGTGGCCGCTACTTATAAAAAGCGCGTCGCCGATGAAAAAGTTGACTTTAAACGTAGTTTACAAATTAATAAAGATCGCGAATCTCGCATCGCTCGTAAAGCTGCGCACGACTTATTTATCGAAACTGCACCAAAAGATCGCGATAACGAACTAAATGATCGTTTGAACGCTGAAGCCTTAGAATACGAATCTTTAGCAGGTGCTATCAAAGCTGAATTGGGCCGTAATAAAGCAGAAAGAAATACGCAAATCAAAGAACTTAAAGCAAAAATTGAGGCGGAAAATAATCCTGTCACCTCTTTAACTAAAAAATACAATAAAGAAAGAGGTGCACTCGTCAAAAAATCTAACGAAGAAACGAAGATTGCTGGCCTTATCTTCTTCCTTAAATTTGATAATATCTTCACCTTATTACCAGAAGATATTTCTAACAAGATCATTCAAGGCTTAGGTAGCAAAGTTTACACTCGTTCCTACCGCGTAAGTCTTGCTCACGATGCTTACATTGAAAGCGAAGTTAAAGATAGTTCAACATTAGAAGCACACGTCGAAGGCGTACTCGATTTCGGCAAGGAAAAATATATCGAAGCAAGCGTCCTTAACGCTGGCGAAGAAAAGATCATCCACATTCTTAGCGATAAGAAAGTGAAGAAAGGTGATGTCTTATATTTACGCACCGATATCGAAAAAACTGAAATTTACGAAACTTCTAATGACATTAGACTTTACTAGTAAAGGAGGTTTCAAAAAATGAAACGTAAATTGTTAGTCCATTGTAGTTTAGCACTCCTTTCTGTTCTAGCTTTAGCGGGTTGTTCCAATCCTTATCCCGATGCTATGAATATTGATGAAGCTATCACTTATGTGAGCGAAGAACTAAGCGATACAACTTTTACATATTACGATGTCTCTTATTCAAATTTCTTCAGCGTCGATAAAGAAAATATCGAATCTGGTTCGAATGAAGGAACAATTAATGACATTGTTTTCGAAGTTCCAAGTTCCTCTACTGGCATTACCCCATCAAGAATTTTAGGTATCCCACTTCACATTAACGCTAGTAATTTTACATATAAAGATGAAACTAAAACTGATTTTCTTACTGGCATCAACTCAATTTTTAACACGATGGTTTCTAGTGAAAATTATCGTGATCAAGTCATCATTCGTCAAACCGAAGATGGTGGCATTTCTTTCAATACTTATGGCTCATTTGTCAACTGTGTCCTTCTTAGCGTCTATAAAAATGCGAACGGCAAATATAGCAATTTGCAAATTAAAGGTGACGCTAATATCGAATACGTCTACGATGCAAACGGCAATTTAATCAAAGAAAAATACATTAACGTCGATTTCTATCGCGATGACGTGAACCGTAAATTTGAATGCTTCGCCTATTATAACTACCATAACTAATTCTACAAAATATGCATAAACATCGTCCTTTAATTCTATTAACATTTTTGATGTTACCTTTATCAGGTTGCAATATCACCCCTACTTTTCCTGAGGAACTAAACGAATTTATCTCTAACTTTAATATTGACCGAGCGATTAGCAATCACCAAAAAGGAACATTAATTTATGAAAGTACAATTTTAGAAAACGATGCAGAAGTCGGTAAAGAGACGAAAACTTATACTTATGAAATCAACGATAAATTCAGCGCTCATAACGTCGAAATTATTTCTGGAAGTCTCGTTCCGACGACTGGTTCAGACGCTAATATCATCTACTTAGAAGAAACGCTTGATAATCTCAATTTCAAAAAAATCTATCAGAAGAAAGATGAAGTGAAAATTGAAACTGAAAGAGTGTTAACGAAAAATGAAAGAAATTTATATCTACAAGACTTCTTCTACACTTCTAATACGAATGGAGCCTATAATGGCGGCTATTATCTTGGCGATTGGCTCAAAGCTCGCGCTGCTTTAGCAAATTACATGACTGTCGATGAAACAAACGAAACATTAACTTTGGAACTAGATGATTTCATTTTCGATGAACGAAATGATGTTTGGCTCACTTATCGTTACGTCGTCGATAAAGATGGTATGATCTTAGATTATTATTTTCATGCGTATGATGATGTGACTACACTTACCACAGAGTTTACTATTACTTACAATTAATTTATCATTACGTTACGCGGCTGTGGCGGAATTGGTAGACGCGCCAGAATCAGAATCTGGTGAGACCGCTCGTGTGGGTCCGAATCCCACCAGCCGTACCAATGTATGAATTTAGGCCATCTAGGGCCTTTTTCATTTAAAGACGCATAATTTATCAAATTCGATGAAAATCCGTCGAAGACATGCTTCAAATAGCGATTAAAATGAAAATAGGAGGAAAGATTATGGATTTAAATAAATTTAACGAAATTATAAGAAAAGATCATTATATTACTTATGATCCCGAAGTAGCGAAATATTTAGATGATATGAGCGAAAGAGCAAGACATATCACTCATCTTATCAACGAACATCCTTACGGCATGAAACACGTAAGAAAATTGTTTTCTAAATTAATTGGAAAGAAGGTCGACGATTCTTTTCGTTTATTTCCACCTATCTACACCGATTTTGGTTTAAATATCGAAGTAGGCAAAAACGTCTTCATCAATTCTTGTTGCTGCTTTCAAGATCAAGGTGGCATTAAGATTGGCGAGAATGTATTGATTGGTCATAAAGTTGTTTTTGCGACGCTCGACCATGATTTAAATCCTAAAAAACGTTCCAATATGAAAGCTTTACCTATCAATATCGCTAAAGATGTTTGGATTGGTGCGAATGCAACTATTCTTCCAGGCGTCAATATTGGTGAAGGCTCAATCGTCGCCGCTGGAGCGGTCGTGACAAAAGATGTTCCTCCTTTTTCTATCGTCGCAGGCGTGCCTGCCAAAATAATTAAAAAACTAGATGAATAAATTCTTTTTTCAAACTCATTAAATTGATAATATTTAGCCGTGGACAAAATAATTAAGATTGAACATCTAAAAAAATATTTCAAAGATATCAAAGCTGTCGATGACATTTCTTTCGAAGTAAGAAAGGGCGAACTATTCGCCTTCTTAGGCGTAAATGGCGCAGGTAAATCGACGACGATAAATATTCTTGTCGGTGTGCTTTCTAAGGATGCTGGAGAATGTTACGTCGAAGATGAACCAATCGCACATATCGAAAAGATTTTACCTCATATTGGTATCGTCTTCCAAAATTCCTTATTAGATAATAAACTTAGCGTCTATGACAATATAAAATATCGTGCAATCAATTACGAACTTGAGAAGAAAACATTTTTAGAAAATTTAAATTTCCTTTGTGAACAATTAGAACTAAAACCTTTATTAAAAAGACCCTTAGGTAAACTTTCTGGTGGGCAAAAAAGAAGGGTCGATATCGTAAGAGCCCTCATCCATATGCCAAAAATTTTAATCTTGGATGAACCCACGACCGGATTAGATCCAAAGACGCGTCACCTAGTTTGGAATCTTATTGAAAAATTACAAAAAGAAAGGAATTTGACGGTCATTTTAACGACACATTATATGGAAGAAGCGGCGAATGCACATTATGTCGTCATCATCGATCACGGTAAAATTGTCGCTGAAGGAAGTCCTCTCGATTTAAAAAATCAATATGCTTACGATTATTTAAAAATGTATCGTTACGATGACAAAATATTAACTATTTTAGATGAAGAAAAGATCATTTATAAGAAGACTTCAACATATCTAGAAGCATCTTTTAAAGATACTGAACAAGCCAAAGAATTTATAAGTAAATATAAGGATTTAATTTTCGATTTAGAAATCGTCAAAGGAACGATGGATGATGTCTTCTTAAATGTCACGGGTAAGGATTTAAAACAGCAATGATGTGGAATTTGAAGAAACTTGGCTATCTAACAATAAGAAATCTTAAACTTTACTTCAAAGATAAGATGACCTTTCTTGTCTCTTTGATTACTCCAATCATTCTTTTTGTACTTTTCGCTACTTTCTTAAAATCCACTTATGAGCAACAACTTATCAACATCGTAGGTGAAAATGTCCTTTCCTCTTCTTTAATCAACGCTTTTAGTGGCGGCTGGCTCTTTTCTAGCGTCCTCGCTACTTCTTGCGTCACTGTCGCTTTCTGTAGCGGCATTATGATCATCGATAAAATCAACAATGCTGATATCGATTTCAAAGTGACACCGATCAAGAACTACATTTTAAAATTAAGTTACGTCATTGCGAATATGCTATCAACTTTTATCGTCTGTTTTGCTTTTCTAATTATCGGCCTTATCTATCTAGGTATCGTTGGCTTTTATTTAACTTTCATCGATGTGTTATTAATTATTGCTAATATGTTTCTTACTTCTTTATTTGCTACCTTATTAGCGAATATTATTTGGTCTTTTGCACGTTCCCAAGGTGTGATGTCAAGCGTATGTACTCTAGTGTCCGCCTTATATGGCTTCATCTGCGGTGCCTACATGCCAATTTCTACGATGGGTGAAGGTATAAGAAATTTCACTTCTTTACTTTCGGGCACTTATTCTACCATCTTATTTAGACAAGGCTTTTTAAACGGTGCGTTAGATAAGATGCAAGAAACTTTACCAGCCCCGATGGTCGAAGCTATCAAAGAATCTTTTGACGTCACTTATAATGCTTTTGGTCACGATGTTCCTGCTTGGGGGATGTATCTTATCTTAATAATAACTTGTTTTGTTTTACTTACGGTGTTAATAATCATTTCTAATATTAAAATTAGGAGGAAAACCGATGAGCGAAAAAGAAAAAATGTTAAATGAAAAAATCTACATTCCATTCGATGAAGAATTAGGAAAAAGAAATGCATTAGCCTACGAACTATGTTTAAAATTTAATGCTCTACATAAAAATGATCCACAAAGAAAAGAAATATTAAAGGAACTTTGTCCTAATTTAGGACAAGATATCACCTTTGCTGGTCCTATTTGGTTTGATTATGGCGATAATATTTATAGTGAAGATCATATCTATGCGAATTATAATTTCGTCGTCTTAGACTGCGCGAAAATATATTTAGGTAGCAACGTTTTCTTCGGTCCAAATGTTACCTTAGCGACACCTTTACATCCTTTACTAGCGAAAGAAAGAGCGATGTTTTTAAAAGATGGAAATTATGTCGATCAAGAATATGCGAAAGAAATTCACATTGGTTCAAATTGCTGGATTGCCTCTAATGTGACGATTTGTGGAGGGGTAACAATAGGGAATGATTCTGTCATTGCCGCAGGCGCGGTAGTGACGAAAGATATACCTTCTAATGTTCTTGCAGGTGGAGTTCCAGCTAAAGTTATTCGCCAAATTAGTGAAGAAGATTCAATCTACTTACGTAAAGATTTATTTTAATAAAAAGTCTAAAACTATGTTTTCTTCTTCTTTCAATGTATAATGAATAGCACAAAGGAGTAATAAATTTATGGAAAGAAAAATCTTACATTGTAAATCTTGCGGTAACGTCGTTTTACCACTTACCTTAAAAGAGCATCTTTGCCACGATGGTGAAATGGAAGAACTTATTCCAAACACTAAAGATGCTGCAGTAGAAAAACATGTTCCAGTTTTTAGTTTACGCGCTAATCACGTCCACGTCGAAGTTGGAAGCGTTCATCATCCGATGAGTGAAGAACATTACATCGAATGGATTTTATTAGAAACCACGAATGGGGTACAAATTCATTATTTGAAACCAAACGATGCACCAGAAGCTGACTTTTATATCGCTCCAGGTGAAGGCATCATTCGCGTGCTCGCTTACTGTAATTTACATGGCCTTTGGTCAAAAAATATTTAATTTTTGATTATGCGCATACCAGACTACGATAATTGTTTAGTTAATCTTTCTAACTCTATTCTTAAACATTTTGGTTTGGAAACTTATCATTCTTCCATCCCTAGCGTCGATAAGATACTTGAAGGTAATAAACAAATTGTAGTCTTTTTATTCGATGGGTTAGGAGAAACAATTTTAAATAAACATTTAGATGAAGATAATTATATGCGTCTTAATGTTAGACACCGTTTATCCAGCGTTTTTCCTCCCACTACTGTCGCTGCCACAAACGCATTTTTAAATGCAAAATTCCCATTAGAAACCGGTTATTTAGGTTGGACTGAATATTTTAAAGAACATCCTAATCAACCTATTGAAGTATTTACTAATCGTTTTAAACTTGATAATACTTCATCGCCTCTTCCTGGCATCAATTCTAAAAATCTTGCTTGCTTCAATATCATCGATACCATCAACGCTCACGCAATCGATAAGACAAGAGCGCATCTTCTATATTGTTATCCTGTCGATAAAAAAGGACCGAGAATGTTATCTTCATTCATGAAGAAAGCTTTCAAATTAGCGAGGCAAACGGAAAATAGTTTTGTTTATGCTTACTGGAATAATCCTGATCATACTTTGCACACGCAAGGCGTCAATTCTAAAGCTGCGAGAAGACAAGTTAGAAAAATTAATCGTTTGTTCGTTAGATATACGACGATGCCTAAAAATCAAGATGTCCTAACTTTTGCTATCGCCGATCATGGCCTTATTGATGTTTTACCAATCGATTTATTAAAAGAGCATCCAGAATTTGAAAAGATGCTTTTGAAGCCTTGGGCAATTGAAACGCGTGCCGCTACTTTTTTCATCAAAGATGAATATAAGCAAGAATTTAAAAAACTTTTCAATGAATATTATGGCGACAAATTTGAACTTTATAGCAAACAACAAGTTCTTAAAAATAACATTTTTGGTCTAGGTAAGCCTCATCCGATGATTGATATAACGCTCGGGGATTATCTTGCAGTTGCTATTTCAAATTATCATATTATCTACCCAAATGAAGAGCCTTTTAAGGCTCATCACGCTGGAGCGAGCGATGAAGAATACACTATCGATCTTATAGGTGTCAATGGGACTTTATTAAAACAAGATAAAGAAAAGTGGTTAAAAGAAGATGAGGAAAAAGCCCTACTAGAGGCAAAAACTCGTCTAAAAATTAACGAAGAAGACGTTAAAGTAGAAACGTTAGACGAAGAAAATGAAAATACTCCTGAAGAAGATCAGAAGTAAATTAAGTTAAAAAAGCATAAAAAAGATAAATAGTGCGTTAAGGCGCACTATTTTGCATAGCGATAACTTCGTTAACAATAAAGGAAACTACAAAGAAAGCACTTACTAAATAAGTGACGACATTAATTTTCTTATAATTACCTCTCGCTAATTCGATGACAGTATAGAAAATAAAACTAAAACCGATACCGTTAGAAATTGAATAAGTTAAAACGGTAATGATGACCGCTAGGAAACCAACGAACGTAATAGCCATATCATCCCACGTTAAGTATTTTAAATTATTGACGAATATAAGCGCACCCACGAGCACTAATGCAGGAGCGACAACTGAGCCAGTCGTGAAAATAGAAAATATTGGGTAAATAAACATCGTCGAAGCAAACAACAAACCAGTAACAATAGAAGCTAGACCAGTTTTTGCTCCAACTTTCACCCCTACTGTCGATTCCGCAAAAGGTGTGATAGTCGAAGTACCTAATGGACCACTTAATAATGAACCAATCGCATCAGGATAAAAGACACGACGTTGTTTAAATGAACCATCATCATCGATGGCTCCAACATCTTTTCCTACGGAAAGAATAGTCGCAGTCGAATCGAAAAGATGAACGAAGAATAATGAGAAAATAACAGCGTAACTACTTGGATTAGTGAAGACGTTAACGAATAGACTACCTATATCATTGTTCACCCCTTCGCTTGTAGAAAAAGCACCGAAGAAGACGACATCTTTTAAACCAGCGAAGCGAGATGCTAAATCCCAATTATTATCGAAAAATGGTAAACCATTTTGCGAAGCAATTTCATTAGCCGCAATACCTTGTGCGGCACTCATAGAATAAGTAATAGTTATACCCACAATAGCGCAGATGACGACAGCGATAGGAATCGCTAAGGTATTGATAATAGTTTTCTTTGTTTTTAAAAACATTAAAACAAGTCCAACAATAATGCCGAACAAGGAAAGTAGAACACCTGGGTTTGAAAAAGAACCTAAAGTGACGAATGTCGATTCGCTAGGCATGACAATATTAGCGTTTTTTAAACCGACGAAGGCGATAAATGCACCTAAAGAAGCACAGATGATAAGTCTTAATTGTCTTGGTATTTTATCGATGATAATACTACGTATTGGGGTGATAGTAAAAGCGAAGAAAATGATGCCTGTAATAAACAATAACACCATGCATTCTTGCCAAGAAAAGCCAAGACCTTGTGAGACAGTCGTCGTAATAAATGAATTTAAGCCCATGCCTGTCGATAAGGCAATCGGCATATTAGCAATGAAGCCCATTAAAATCGTAATAAGAGCAGAGATGATAGCGGTTGCAATAAAAACACCATCATAACTCATTCCACCTTCCATTTCACTAAAAAGTAGAGCATTTAATGGAATGATATAAATCATGGCAAAAAATGTCATGATGCCGCCAATAATTTCAAGCGATAGTTTGGCTTTACGTGATTGAATCTTAAAAATTTTTTCTAACATAGTCATAATATTTTATCAAATTATACTAACCCTTGACAATCACTAGTGTTTTTCACTATTATTTAAAAGACGACTTGGGCCTGTAGCTCACCTGGGAGAGCGCTTCCATGGCATGGAAGAGGTAGCGGGTTCGATCCCCGTCAGGTCCACCACTTCGTCAATATTCGATACTATGTATCGATTTTTTATTAAATATGGCACTAAGTTATTCAATTTATAAAAGAAAACATCCCTTTAAAAAAGAAGTAAAGAAAACAATTTTAGAAGCTTTTCCCTCTAATGAACGTCTACCCATTTGTGTTATTAAACATATCGCAAAAAGAAAAGGCATCGAATTTAGAGTCTACGAAGATGAATTAGGATTTGCCGCTATCGCTTATCTATTAAAGAATGAAATAGCAACATATTTACTTTATTTTGCAGTTGCAAAAAATCGAAGAAATCAACAATTAGGTTCAAAAATTATCGACTTATTAATTAAAGAAGATATAAATAAAGAATTTTATCTTTGCATCGAAATGCCTAACGAAGATGTTCTTATGACGATTAGGCGTTTAAATTTCTATCGTAGACACGGATTAATTGATTTAGACGCCATACTTGTCGAAAATATCGACTATTTATTAATGGCTAATAAAAAAGTAGATGATTACAAAAATATAAACGAATTATTAAAATTATCTTATTTCTTTAAATATCGACCTTATGTCAAAGCGATGAAAAAGGTACGCTAATTCAATTTAAGATTTGTAAAATGTAAATCGAGTGCAATCGAAATTAAATAATAAAGAGGAATGATGAAAAGTAAAGACCAATAAGGATGCCATAATTCAAGCGACATACCTAACGATAAATAAATAGATAAAACGATAAAAACAATTGGAAATCTACTAAACTTATGAAAATAAAAAGTAGACACTAATGAAGAAGCAATAAAAGGCAAAAATAGTAACGTCCAATATATTTCATATCCGCGATATGTAAATTGGCCTAATAAGATGTAAGCAATTAAAGATAAGAATAAAGTGACAACAAAAGCAATTCTTTTAAAAATTAAATAGAATGATCGATATTTTTTATCTTCATCAAAAAAGGTATTATTTGCATTTGTGTTATCAATATGTTTCACGATTTCATCTATCGAGACACTATAAAAATTTTGAAATCTCAATAATATTGATTTATTAGGCATAAATTCATCATTTTCAATCGCGCTTAAAATAGATTTATCTAAATCCAAAAATAAAGCCGCATCTTCTAAATTTAAACGATGCATTTCTCTTATTTCTTTTAAATATTTTCCTAATGAATTCATAAAGATATTGAATTTAATTTTGGCGCGCCAGGAGCGATTTGAACGTTCGACTTCCACCTTAGGAGGGTGATACTCTATCCGGGCTGAGTTACTGGCGCAATTGGTCGGAGCAAAGGGATTTGAACCCTTGACCTTCTGGTCCCGAACCAGACGCGCTACCAAACTGCGCTATGCCCCGAATGACTAAATCATAGTAGATTTAAAACATAAAATCAAACAATGAGATTTCTTCATTATCTGGTAAATTGTCTAAGACGTGTAAAGAATTTAATCTTTCCATATTAGTGTTATTAAGTTTTGTACGTTCTAACAAGTCTTTTTTAGTGGCAAAAGGTCTATCTTTTCTTGCTTCAACTATACTTCTTGCTGCGTTTTCTCCTAAACCATCGATAGTGATAAAAGGAGGAATTAAGCATTTATTTTCATGGTCGACAACAAAATTAGTAGCATCAGATTTTTCGATGCTGATATTAGAAAAAGTAAAACCACGCCCGACCATTTCAATAGCAATTTCTAATGTCGATTCAATAGCGGTTTCTTTCGTCGATAATTTTTCTTTGTTAGCTTTACGACGTTTGAAATCTTCTAATACATCAATGATAGCGTCTTTCCCTTTGATCATTGCTTCGATGTCATATTGATCACTTCTTATAGAAAAATAAGTAGCGTAGTATTCTAAAGGATAATAAAGTTTGAAATAACAAACTCTAATAGCCATCGTCACGTAAGCAGTCGCGTGAGCCTTTGGGAAAAGATATTTAATTTTCTTACAAGAATCGATGTAATAATCAGGTACCCCATGAGTGCGCATAGCTTCTTCATATTCAGGTTTGAGTCCTCTTCCTTTTCTTACATCTTCCATGATGGCAAAAGCAATTGAAGAAGGAAGATCTTTTTGGATGAGGTAAGTCATGATATCGTCACGACAACCAATGACATCTTTAATCTCTTTTACAGTACCATTTTTTAATAAATCTTCGGAATTTCCCGCCCAAACACCTTCACCGTGACTTAAACCCGAGATAGCGATAACGTCAGCGAACGATTTAGGTTTAGCGGCTTTTAATATACCTCTATTGAAGTTCGTACCAAATTCAGGTAAGCCAAGTGCACCAGTTTCTTCACCTAAATAATTAAAGGAAAGATTAAGTGCTTTGTTAGACGTAAAGCAAGATAAAACTCTTAAATCATTCAAAGGAATTTTATTTAAAGGTACGCCAGTGAGTTCAACCATCATTTTTAACGCCATTGGATCTTGATGACCTAATAAGTCTAGTTTTAAAAGACAATCGTGCATGTTGCGGTAGTCGAAATGTGTCGTTCGCCAATTTGATTCAAGATCATCAGCGGGATATTGAATAGGAGTAAAATCAAAAACTTCATAATCGCTTGGGATAATAAGCACACCGCCAGGATGTTGACCAGTTGTATGTTTGACGCCTAAACAACCTGATGCAAGCATGTTGAAATCAGCTTGGGTTAAGTTATTAAGTCGATATGCTTTTGCGTAATCTCTTGCGTAGGCAAATGCCGTTTGGTCTTTAACAGTCGACACAGTTCCACAACGGAATACGTGCTCTTTTCCTAACATTGTTCTAACATATTCAAAAGCGTTTTGTTGATAATCGCCTGGGAAGTTAAGATCGATGTCAGGAACTTTTTCAGCATTGAATCCAAGGAATGTTTCAAACGGAATATTTTGTCCATCCGCGACCATCATCGTTCCGCACACAGGACAACGTTTTTGTGGTAAGTCAAATCCACTTCTAATATTAGGATCTTGCGACAATTCAAAATGATGACAAGAAGGACATAGATAATGAGGCGGTAAAGGATTAACTTCCGTAATATCTGCCATCGTCGCGACAAATGAAGAGCCAACCGAACCACGACTTCCGACAATATAACCATCACTATTAGCTTTATGCACTATCATGTAAGCTAGATAATAGTTCACAGAATAACCATTGTTAATAATACCATCCAATTCCTTTTGTAGACGCTCCTTCATAAATTGAGGAGGATTTTCACCATATCGTTCATGGAAATTTTTATAAACTATTTCTTTTAATACTTCTTCATTACCTTCAATTTTTGGAGTGTAGAGCCCGTCTTTTAACGTATGCATCGGAGAACACATATCGGCAATTAAATTCGAATTGGTGACGACAATTTCATAAGCGAGATCATCATCGACAAATTTAAAAGCTTTAAGCATTTCATCCGTCGATCTAAAATGTTGATCAGGATTTGAAAAAGGAACAAAATTAGTGAATTCTTTATCTCGATCATATGGTCTTTGATTCAATGGGTGAGAACTTTTCCCCACACCTTGTGCCATGATGATAATATCACGATAAATTTTTTCTGAAGGTAAGGCGTAGTGTACATCACCCGTTGCGACGACGATCTTACCTGCTTCTTTTCCAGCTTCTATAAGTGTCTTTAACATATCGATGAGACGATCTTCATCTTTGATATCACCAACATCGATAAGATAAGAATAGTTGGCAGGGGGTTGAACTTCGATAAAATCATAAAATTTCATCGCTTCGACAATTTCTTCATAAGACCTAGTTTTAAGTAGTTCAAAAATTTCACCATTAAAACAAGCGCTACCAATTAATAGGCCATCACGATGTTCGCTTAAAACTTTACGTGGCACTCTAGGAACACGAGCGAAATAATCGATATGCGAAGTCGATATTAACTTATATAAATTTTTAAGACCAATTTCATTCGTGGCAAGAACTGTAACATGTCTTGGTTTCAAATGCTTTAATGTTTCTTTTGGCGTTTCAAATTTTGTAAGATCGCTATGCATTAAATTATGATTTTCTTTTGTAAGTTTAGCTAACATCGCCATCCATACTTCAGAAAGAACAGAAGCATCGTATTCCGCCCTATGTGCGCTTTCTTTATCATAACTTACTTCTAAATTTCTTGCTAAGGCTTCCAAGCTATGTCTAGAAGCATCTTTAAATAGATAACGTGATAGTTCAAGTGTATCAATAACAGGGTTTTTTAATGGAGGATAGCCGATTTTTTTCAAAGATTCATTTAAAAAGCCGATGTCGAAAGAAGCATTATGGCTAACTAAAATAGCGTCGCCTAAGAAGTCTAAAATCTTATCTGCGACATCTTTAAATTTAGGGCAATTTTTTACCATCTCGTTGCTAATACCAGTCTTAATAACAATCTTTTGAGGTATTTCTCTTTCTGGATTAATTAAGATGTCTAACGTATCCTTTTTAATACCGCCTTCATAGCGCACACCACCAAATTCAGTGATGCCATCATAATGAGATGATAAACCAGTTGTTTCTGTATCGAAGAAAACATATTTTGCTTTATTTAAAATAATATCTTTCGGATTGTATACATACGTAGGTGCGTCTTCTACCATATATAATTCAGATCCATAAATCATCTTAAGTTTTTTATTTTTAGAAAATTTATCGGCGTCTAAAAAGGATTGAACGACACCATGATCTGTGACTGCAAGTGCTTTATGACCCATCTGTTCAGCAAGATTAATGTATTCAGAAATGTCACTAATTCCATCCATAGCCGAATATCTAGTATGAAGATGAAGTTCGACTCTTTTCACTTTAGCGTTATCTTTTCTTACTTCTAAAGGAGGTAATAAATCGATATAGTCCGCCATCACTTCTAATTGCGCATTGAACTTATCGATGAGCGTTCTTCCCCTTACTCTTAAACGAATACCATTTTTAATTTTTGTCAAAGTATCTAAAGATAAAGTAGCTCTCGTCGATTGTGCTTTTACGATAATTGCACGATGATTATCGCCAACGGTAATCGTATAAAGAGTCATCGTCTTCATCGCTTTTTCATCAACTTTAAAAACTTGTCCATCGAAATCGACATATTTAATTGTTTCATTTATCTCAGCAATATGATTGATTTGTTCATATTGATGATCGAAATGTTGAAACTTTCTTTCTTCTTTCATTCTCTTCAAATTTTGTTTCATTTCTTTAATGAGTGATTCTTCAATGGCAGATTGTGATTCATAATGTTCTTCTTCAACGCTACGATAATCTGTCGTCGTAGGTTCGTTAACATCTTTATTTTCTTCAATTGTTTTTAAAGCTTCATCGACACTTTTTCTAATTTCTTCTTCGCTTCCTTTAGTGCCTTCATCTACTTTCTTTTCAATTTTTGTTTCGATATCGATACGGTAATTTAAGAAATTTAAGAAATCGATAAAGTCATCAACTGATGACTTAAAAGTTGCCACTTCTTCTTCGCTAGAATAAATGAAAGTAAGAGCGCTGATGCCAGGCCTAATAATTAAATTATGAGGGATATGATAAATAGAAACGTACCAATCATCAAATAACTTAATTGCATCATATCCGCTCGGACTTTTTTTATAAGAAAATTTAATCGTATATGGATAAGTGATGGAATTGAGTGCTTCCATAAATTTAGAAAGATGCATATAATCCCAAGGAATTTCTTTAACGATTGCCATGTCGACCGTTTTACGGTCGAATGGATTTCTTCTTACCAAATCAAAAGACAAATCGTTAAATTCGAATTCATCTAAATTGACTGATTTTAAAAAACGTTGCATCTTATCATCCATAATTAAAACAACCCAATAATGTCTTTAAAGAGCACTACTATCATAAGACCAAATAATAAAATCATTCCAATAGCGGAAATGGTATTTTTAACTTTATTCGGAATCTTTTTACGTGTGATACCTTCAAATAAAGTAACAACTAAATGCCAACCATCCAAACCAGGGAATGGTAATAAATTAAAAATGGCTAAGTTACAAGATATGACACCCCAATACCAAATATAATAACCAAAACTCATTCCTTGTAGAATAGAAGTTGTCTGAGTAAGAATTGCTATTGGCCCTCCAAGTTGATCATAACCTTGTCCAACGAGAAGACCTCCAACAGCTCTAAAAAGTAGCGTATTAGCTTCGCACCAATCTTCGCCAGCGGCTCCAAAAGCTTCAGTGAAACTATATCTAAAAATGTATTCGAGCGTATTAAATCCAATATCTTCGTATTCATATCTATCAGAACTTTTTTCAATAGCTCTTACAGTTATTTCTTTTACTTCTCTTTCAATAGGATTACCTTCTAAGTCATAACTTACATAATTTTCTGGATCAAAACTTGAATTGCTAATCCCTTCGTAAATAGTTGGAGTAAAAGTAAATGAGTAATTTTCACCAATGTAAGAAAAACCAGGATCGCTATTAACTTTCCACGCTGTTTGATCTGTTTTATCGACGCTTAGTAATTGAATAGCGTGATTATAATTTAAATTAGTAGTCGTGACCGCACTCGCATTAAAAGCGACGACTACTTTTTCATCCCTTGCAGCACTTTCTTCACTAGCGGGAATATGTAATGTAGCGTCTCCATCAATGACATATAAACCTGATAATGGGTTAATTTGTTTAATTTCACCTGTCTCAGGATCAGGTTGAGAAACTGTTTCAAAAGTTAAGATATCGTGATTATTAATACCAGCTTTTTCTGCAAGTGAATTTGTAGGGATATCGAGAACATTTAAATAATAGGATGATTGGGGGAATGCCGCACAATTGATGAAAAATAGTACGTATGCTAGGACAAAATTCATCGCGATGCCTGCACCGAAGATGATGAAACGTTTAGGATGAGAGACTCCTTCTAGACCACGTTCTTTTGGTATGCGAATACCATTTTCAATCGTGACGTCTTCGCCATACATTGAACAAAAGCCGCCAAAAGGAACAGCTCTTAACGAAAAATATGTTTCGCCTAATTTACGTTTTTTAGAAAATAATTTTGGACCCATCCCAATTGCGTATTCTTGTACGTAAACATTGAAAGCTTTCGCAGCTAGAAAATGACCTAATTCGTGAATAGCAATAAGGACGCCTAAGGATATGATAAAGAGTAAGATAGATAATATCCAAGATAACCACTCTGGCATATTATAATCCCACCTTTCTTAATACTTTTTCGCGCGTCACTTTATCAACTTTTTCTAGATCTTCATAAGTCGGATGTAAAAGAGGCTTATCTTCATCGACAAGCGTTTTTAAGATATTAGTGATATCCTTAAATTTAATTTTATTTTCTAAAAATAATTGATCTAAAACCTCACTTGCGGCGTTCACTAAAGCCATGCTAGTGCCGCCTTTTTTAAAGGCATTTAAGACGATGTGAAACATAGGATATCTTTCATCATCCTTTTTAAAGAAATGTAAATCTTCAAAATTGAAAGGTTTTGGTTCGTAAAGAATCTTTGAATGCCCTTCATACATAGCGTATTGAATAAAAGTACGCATATCGCTCGTGCCAAGATGAGCGATGAAGGAATGATCACATAAATTCACTAAGGCATGGATGATACTTTCTTTATGCATCAGAACATTAATTTGATTTAAATCGAAACCAAATAGATAATGAGCCTCGATAACTTCGTAAGCTTTATTTAATAAAGTTGCACTATCGATAGTAATTTTTGCCCCCATTTTCCATCTCGGATGATTCAATGCCATCTCGGGAGTTACTTCATCTAATTTATCCATAGGATAATCTCTTAACGCTCCACCGCTACAAGTAATATAAATATCTTTTACTTCTTCTTTAGGAATACGCGTCAAAAGATGTTGCATCGCGGCATGCTCAGAATCGATAGGATAAATCTTCGCCTTCGAATTTTTAAGTTCTTTTAAAACGATTTCTCCACCAACTACTAACGTTTCTTTATTAGATAAAGCTATAATCTTATTTTGCTCGATAGCGATAAGCGATGGTTTTAAACCTGCAAAGCCTGATAAAGCATTGACGAGTAAATCGTAGTTTAAATTCTCAAGCATCTCCTTAATTGCCTTATTTCCAAGAATAAAAGTAACATTTTTGTAAGTTTCTTTTATCTTATTGCTAATATCTTTATCCCCACTTATAGCGACACATTCAATACTAGGAAACTTTTCTAAAATAGAAGGGATTAAATCGATGTTATGATGGACGCTTATTCCAACCAATTTAAAATCTTCTAGATGATGTAGGATAACATCTAACGTATTTTGTCCGATGGAACCAGATGCACCTAAAAGAATAACTCGTTTCATAACTACTTAAATAATTTGCCCTGTCGCTAATAAAATTTGATAGGTAGAGGCCACGATGATTGCGCTTCCGAGTAGACAGAAGATAACCGAATCTAATCGATCGACGAAACCGCCATGTCCTGGTAATAAATTAGAAAAATCTTTAAGATTGAAATGTCTTTTTACTAAAGAGAAGAATAAATCTCCGATGACTGCTAAAAGAGCATTCAAAACAGAGATGATAAGAATGATGTACCAATGTGATAAATCTAAGAAGGGTAACACTGGTTGATCAAAATAAGCCATCGTCAGAGCAAAAGACACCGAAATAGCGATGCTAAAGAATAAGCCACCAGCAAATCCTTCCCAAGTTTTCTTTGGCGAAATGGTAGGATTCATCGGATGCTTACCAAATAAGATACCGATAAAATAAGCACCAGTGTCATTCATAAAGACACCTAACAAGATATAAATTATAAGGGTAGAACTTGAAAAATAGCGATACCCAGCATCGATAGTTTGCTGAGGATTATAAACTTCAAATAAATAAATTGGTAAATTTCTCAAATAGATGGCAGCCTGCATACCCATCGCTAATAAAAGAGACATAGTAAATAGATAAAAAATATCATCTAAACTCACCTTCGCAGTAAAAATAGAGATGACAAAATAGATGAATAAAGCAAAGAATGAGCAAGCCGCGGAAAGCATCACTTGCGGTAAGCAAAAAGCGGTCGCTAAAGTTAGAGCTTCATCAGTGAATAAAGGAACGTAAATAAAACCAAAATAACAAGTGACGAAAACGAGTAAATAAGTTAAGACATAAATCGCAATAGGAAAAGATTTACGCGGTGCACGAATAATTTCAAAAGTCGCTAAAGCCATCAAAATAGACACGATAGCGAAAAAAGCCCAATCGCCAACAAACATGCACGGAATGACGATAGATAGACCGATGAAAGCTGTCACGATGCGTACCCAAATGGATTTCTTCGTTTGAGAACTTAATTCATTCGTTTCAATATGTAGAAATTTTTTCTTATTTCTCATCTAAACCTCCAAATCTTCGATGACGAGATTTAAAATCTTCTAGACATTTTCTAAAATCATCTTTAAAAAAACTTGGCCAGTAAGTTTTAACGAACATCAACTCTGCGTAAGTGGCTTGATAGGGTAAAAAGTTCGACGTTCTTTGATCCCCACCTGTACGAATAAGCAAATCGACATCAGGGAGGTCATGCGTATATAAATATTTTTTAAAAATATTTTCATCTAAATTATCAATTTCTATCTTTCGATCTAAAACATCTTTTGCAAACATTTTCGCAGCATGAACAATTTCATCTCTTCCACCATAATTAAGGCAAAGATTGAAGAAATATCGATCGTTATTTTTTGTCCTCTCAATAGCCTCACTTATCGTCTTTTGTGTCTTAAGAGGTAATTTTGTTACATCACCGGAGACGAGAACTTTGACATTATCTTTAATTAAAGTATCAATTTCTCTTTTGAAAAATTGTTCAAGATAATTGAAAAGGTGACGTATTTCAGCTTTAGGCCTTTTCCAATTTTCAGTCGAAAAAGCATATAAAGACATAACCGAAATATTTTCTTCTTTGATGACGTCGAATATTTCGATGATACGATTGCAACCTTCTTTATGGCCTAGATGACGTGGCAAATGTCTTTCTTTCGCCCACCTGCCATTCCCATCCATGATGAAGGCGACATGTCTTAAATGTTCATTCGTTGGATATTTATTCATATATATAGTATATATGTTAGATGAGTTTATAACAATAAAAAAAGCGACCTAAAAGGCCGCTTTTAAATCTAACTTAGAGCAAAAATTAAATTTGCATAATTTCTTGTTCTTTAGCTTTTAAGATGTTTTCGATTTCTACACTCATGTCATCCGTCACTTTTTGAATGTCGGCTTCGATGCGGCGTTTAAGATCATCCGAATAATCTTCAGAATCTTTAATATAATCGATGTAATCTCTTCTCACATTTCTAATCGCAACACGTGCTTCTTCACCATATTTTCTTGAAACTTTTACAAGTTCGCGACGCCTATCTTCAGTTAGAGGAGGGAAAATTAAACGCACCAAAGTACCCTCATTTTGCGGATTTATTCCAATATCTGAAGCATTAATTGCTGTAACGATAGCCTTCAAATCATTCTTATCGTAAGGTTTGATAAGCAATTGTCTTGGTTCCGGAACAGTGATGCTTGCAATGTCTTTTAAAGGAATCTTATCGCCATAATAATCGACTTGAATCGTGTCGAGAAGCATAGCGTTAGCCCTGCCTGTACGAAGTGTCGAAAGTTGTGTCCTTAAGTTAGAGATAGTCTTTTCCATCCCTTTTTTGGCTTCAAGTGCTAATTCATCCATATATGTTTACTCCTTTGTGATGGTCGTACCAATATCTTCGCCAGAAAGAACTTTAAGCATGTTACCTTTTTTCATTGCGAAGACGCGAATAGCGACATCTTGGTTAGAAATTAAGCTGGCCGCTGTTTGATCCATCACCTTTAAATTTTTATCTATAAGTTCCTTATATGTCAAGTGCGGAATGAATTTTGCTTCTTTGTCGAGGCGAGGATCAGAAGAGTAGACACCATCCACACCATTCTTGGCCATAAGTATAACTTCAGCTCCTATTTCCATCGCTCGTAAAGCGGCAGTTGTATCGGTTGTAAAATAAGGATTACCAGTTCCACCTGCGAATATGACAAGTCGACCTTTTTCTAGATGTCTAATCGCTCTTTTACGAATGTAACGCTCGGCGACAGAAGGCACATCGATACTAGTCATGACACGCGTAGCAACGCCGACGTTATCAAGTGCACTTTGCAAGGCTAAAGCATTGATAATCGTCCCCAGCATCCCCATGTAATCAGCCGTCGCTCTTTCGATGCCAATTTCATTAGCGAATACACCTCGCCAAATATTACCTGCCCCGACGACAATAGCAATTTGAATGTCTGGATGAGCGGTGTAAATTTCTTTAATTTCTAAGGCAGTTTCTTCAAGTTTTAACGCATCTAAAATATGGTCATCTTTTCGTCCACTACGCAAAGCCTCACCGCTAATTTTGATAAGAACACGTGAATAAGTCATAGCTCCTCCTTTTAAAAAAAGAAACACATAAAGTGTTTCTTTCTTTTGACATTATTTCATTTCTTTCATAACTTCTTCAGCGAAGTTATCAACTCTTTTTTCTAAGCCTTCACCAACTTGGTAACGGATGAAGGATTTAATTTTGATGCCCTTGTTTTTAAGAATTGTTTCAACTTTACTTTCGCCATCGAGAAGATAAGTTTGATCGAAGAGTGTTTGTTCAGAAAGAGCTTTCTTCACTTTGCCTTCGACAATCTTCTCTAAGACTGGTAAGGGCTTACCTTGAAGCTTTTCATCTTTTTTAGAAGCTTCGAGTTGAATCGTCTTCTCGTGTTCGATGACGCTCGCTGGAACATCACTTTCAGCAATGTAGATAGGTGAATTAGCGGCTATGTGCATCGCTAAACCTTTTTCAAGTTCAGCATCTTCTTTATCTAAGACGACTAAAGTTGAAATCTTTCCACCCATATGGATGTAAGTTCCAACGCCTTCACCGGCATTATAAGTAACGATTTGGAATCTTCTTAAATCAAGTTTTTCACCAATCTTCACAGAAGCATCGATGAATAAATCTTTGGTGAGTTCTTTCGCAGCTTCTAAATCAGCTGGTTTTTCTTCTAGTAAGAGCGAAGAGACGCTCATCACTAAATCTTTGAAAGCATCACCGCGGGCCACGAAGTCCGTTTCGCAGTTCACTTCTAAGATAATTGCTTCTCTTTTATCTTTTTCATTTAAGACGGTTGTAAGACCTTCTGCAGCAATACGAGAAGCTTTTTTCACAGCTTTAGCAATACCTTTTTCTCTAAGCCAATCGCAGGCTTTTTCGACATCCATATTGTTTTCTTCTAAAGCTTTTTTGCAGTCCATCATGCCCGCACCAGTGCGTTCACGGAGAACTTTAATTAATTCGATCATGTTTTGGCTAGCCATAATGATTATTCTTGCTCCTTTACTTCTTCGGCTGGCTTTTCTTCAACTTTTTCAGCCGTTTTTTTCGCTCTAGGTTTTTTGACAGGTTTTTCTTCTACGACAGTTTTTGCTTCTTCAGCAACAACTTCTTCTTCAGCCAGCTTTTCTTCAACTTTTTCAGCCGTTTCTTTCTTTACTTGTTCTTTTCTATTACGTTCTCTTAAAGCCTTTTCTTGTGCTTCTCTTTTCGCTTTCTTTTGGGCGCGAATAGCCGCAATTCGTTCAGCTGTTTCCTTATCGATTTGTTTGATGGCATCTTCCATCGTCTTTTCATCACCTTCGACTTTTTGGAAAGCATACATTGGCACGCCACCCTTAGATTCGACGACTGCATCAGCAAGAATACCAACGAGTAATTTGATAGCTTTAACTGCATCATCATTACCTGGAATTGGATAATCTAATAAATCTGGATCAGCATTCGTATCGATGATACCAAAGACTGGGATTCTTAATTTGTGCGCTTCAGTGATAGCGTTATGATCCATCTCAGGGTCTAAGACCACGACAGCATCAGGAAGCTTGCGCATTTCTTTAATGCCATTTAAATTGAATGTAAGTTTTGCTAAAGTTTTACGAACTTTCGTCGCTTCTTTCTTATTGCGAAGATCGAGCATACCTTCTTGTTCATTACGTTCAAGTTCACGTAGATAACGTACACGTTGTTGAATCGTTTTGAAGTTTGTTAGCGTTCCGCCTAACCAACGGTTAGTGACATAAAAAGAACCAGAACGAAGTGCTTCTTCCATGACAATTTCTTGGCCTTGCTTTTTCGTTCCGACGAATAAGACTTTACCACCCTTGTCGACGATAGCTTTAAGAGCTTCATAAGCAGAAGTTAAGCAATCGATCGTCTTCGCGAGGTCGATAATGTAGATATTATTGCGTTGAGAATAGATGTATTTTC
Organism: uncultured bacterium; assembly: GCA_949285455.1. Taxonomy (GTDB): domain Bacteria; phylum Bacillota_I; class Bacilli_A; order RFN20; family CAG-826; genus CALVUG01. Next base: position 218,439 of record CASDXP010000001.1, read on the forward strand.
CCATCTTTGGATTCCAACGACGAGTGGGGTGACCAAAATGAACACCTGCTTCAAGTAGAGCGTTCATGCTCACAAGTTTGGCATCTGGATCACGTTCGAAGACCGCTGCCATCGTTTCTTCGACGGGTAGAGTTTCTTGAGTTTCTACCGCCTCAATTTTTGTTTCTTCACTCATATAAGAGCCTCCATTTGTTATTCCTCCAATGGTTCGAACATCATCCCTAGACAAAGTCTAGACTCGGAGTATGAATTCCCATTGTGTGTATTTGCACAGGCGTGCTTTAAAATAATAGCATAAAAAGTAATTAATAAAAACATTTTTTAATCGTCTGTATTATGCATGCATGCTTGCTTGCACGCGATAATATGCTTGCTTACTTGCACACGCAAAGAAGTTATAACTACTTATCAACTTTCTTTTTCGCTCTTGGATGAAATGTACGATACTGTTGCGTGATCGTTTTTTGTGACACATGAGTGTAAATTTGTGTCGTATTAATTGATTCGTGACCTAACAAATCTTGAATGAGGCGTAAATCCGCTCCTCGTTCTAGTAACGCAGTTGCAAAACTATGCCTTAATTTATGCGGATGTAAATCGAAATAATGATGCGTCTTATTCTCATATTTTTTTAAGATAAATTCTACGGAACGAGAATCTAATGGTTTTCCTCGATACGATAAGAAAACTGTATTCGTCGGAGGAGCTTTATCTTTCGATGACAAAAGTGGTCGAAATTCTTTGATGTAATATTCTAATCTATCTCGACATTTTTTAGAGAAAGGCACGAGTCGTTCTTTATTACCTTTACCGAAAATATGTAAGATACGATTTTCAAAATCGATGTCTTGTAGTTTTAGATTAGTAAGTTCGCTCACACGAATGCCAGTCGTCGCTAATGTGAAGATGATAGCCTCGTCACGTTCAGAAAGATAATATTTCACAAATTTTTCTTCATTCAACAAATCTTCTACTTGATCTTGACTTAATATCTTTGGATAACGAATGCTCGCTTTGGGAGCGTCGACGAAGACGAAAGGATTAATTGAAGTATATTTCGCTCCGACTAGAAATGAGTAATATCTTCTAAGGGCGACGACACGTCTACGTAATGTAGCTTTAGATAAACCAGATAAAATTTGTTCTTCTAAGAAATCGCGTATATTTTGTACGCTAACATCATCGAAAAGAATGTTGTGTTTCGCTAAAAATTCATGAAAAATCGATACGTCGATGCGATAAGATGCAATCGTTCGAGGAGAATATAATTTCTCATATTGAAGATACAATAAAAATTCGTGTAACGCTTTATTCATGTTCAATCTCTTCTCTATAAAGTTTAACAGCTTCTAAAGCATCCTTCACACAATTATCTTTCTTATTCTTTTCGTAGCCATGAAGAATTTGAAAATTTGCGTTCATCGGCTGAAAATGCTCTTTCGAACCTAAATGTAGATAATTGAATAGCGCACCTATGATAGAATTTTTTGGAGGAAAAAGCATTTTTTTACTATGTAAACGATAATAAACATTAACCGCCGCTAATAGGCCTATAGCCATCGATTCAACGTAGCCTTCTACTCCACTCAATTGGCCAGCGATGAAAATATTTTTCTCATTTTTCAAAGATAAATCTTCATCTAGCACTGTCGGGGCGTTCAAGTAAGCATTTTTATGCATGAGACCATATCGCACAAATTTTGCATTTTCTAATCCTGGTATCATCGAAAAAACTCTTTTTTGTTCGCTATAAGTTAAGTTTGTTTGAAAGCCAACTAAATTGTAAAGTTTTTCATAATTATCTTCTTTACGTAATTGCACTATCGCATAACTTCGATCTTCTTTCGATCTCCAAAGCCCTTTTGGCTTCAAAGGTCCAAATCTTAAAGCATCGTGTCCACTTCTAGCAATTTCTTCAATTGGCTTACAAGCCTCAAAATAAGATGTATCAAAATCGTGAATTAATGCTTTTTTAGCATGTAATAGTTCAAAAACAAAATTGTCATAAGTGGATTTATCCATCGGGGCATTTAGATAAGAGCCATCGCCTTTATCGTAACGATCTTTACGATATAAAATATCAAGATTAAGAGAACTTTTTTCCACTAATGGAGCGCTCGCGTCAAAAAAATGACGATTTTCAACACCAGTAATCTTCGCTAATTTTTCTAATAATTTCGGTGATGTTAATGGTCCACTTGCGACAATTGTCAAATGATTATCAAATTCGATAAATTCTTCATTTACTACCTCGATAAGCGGGTTTTTCCGTATTTTTTCATCAATATAAGAAGAAAATTTATCACGATCGACACTTAGAGCCGTTCCGGATGGGACCATGCACTTGCTAGCTGATTCCATACAAATTGAGTCCAAGATTCTAAGTTCTTCTTTAAGTAATCCGCAGGCATTAGTGAGCTCATTACTTTTAAGAGAATTAGAGCAGACAAGTTCAGCTAAAAATGCACTATGATGCGCTCCTGTTTGAATTTTGGGTCGCATTTCAAATAGTTTAACTTTTATACCTTTTTTAGCTAAAAAATAGGCGGCTTCTACACCTGCTAATCCACCACCGACAACGTATACTTCATCCATAAAATTATTATCGTAGATTTCAATTATTTTTTAAATTTGTTTTTGAAGTTCTTAAATGTCTTCTTGCCATAAGGTTCTTGATGCTTACATTTTGGATAATTCGTACAGCCAAGGAAGTAACCATACTTTCCTTTTTTCTTAACTAAGAAACCATTTTGACAATCCGGACAAGGTTTAATATGTTCAGATTCATCTGTAACTTTTGAAGTTACCACTGCTTTTTCTTCTTTCTTTATATATTTACATTTCGGATAACCACTGCAAGCGATAAAAATATTCCCTTTCTTATCTTTTCTTTCCACTAGTGGTTTACCGCATTTAGGACAATTTTCACTAGTATAGACTAATGGTTCTTTTTTAATATAAGTACATTTAGGAAAATTAGAGCAACCGATAAATTGACCTTTAGAAGTCGTTCTAACAATTAAAGGCGCACCACATTCAGGGCAATTTTCACCAGTTAAAACAGGCTTCTTAGGATAAATTTGTTTAGAAGCATTCTCAACTTTTTTAATAAATGGATAATAGAACTTTGAAATAACTTCTAACTCTAATGAAGCGTCATTAGCAATACGGTCTAAATCCTTTTCCATATTAGCGGTATATTTTGCGCTGACAAGATCAGCAAAATAATTATTTAAAACATCAGTGGTTAGTATACCTTGTTCGGTTGGAGTTAAAATGCCACCTTTCGAATTGACATATTTTCTTTTCTTTAAAATTGATAAAGTAGTCGCATAAGTCGATGGCCTACCAATTCCTAATTCTTCCATCAAGTTGACGACCTTCGCTTCACTATAACGCGATGGGGCTTTGGTAAATTGTTCAGTCTTTTCAATTTTTTCTAAATTTAAAACTTCCCCTTCTTCTAAGATAGGAAATTTATCATTAGGAGCGTCTTCATCCACTTCTTTGTAGATTATTGAATAACCAGGAAAAATATTCGTGGAATTAGAGACAGAAAAATTGATATCTCTACATTTAAATGTGACAGTCGTCACTTCATCTTTACGTGGCGCCATAAGAGAAGCTTGGGCGCGTTGATAAATTAATGTATAAAGATTATATGCATCTTTTTCTAAGTATTGTTTCACACTTTCAGGAGTACGGTGATTACTCGTCGGACGAATAGCCTCATGGGCTTGTTGGGCAAGTAAACCTTCACGAACTTTTGCGTGCCCTAAATAATTTTCACCATAGTTTTCTTTAATAAAATTTGTAGCTCTTTGGATAAAGGTTTCGGAAAGTTGCGTATAATCAGTACGCATATAAGTAATCAAACCGACACGTTCTGGACCGATGTTTACACCTTCATATAGAATTTGTGCAATCGATTGCGTGCGGCTTGGAGTATAGCCAAAACGATTGAAGGCTTCTTGTTGTAAGGTCGACGTCCTAAATGGTTCTTTACTTTCTTTCGTACGAATACTCTTCTTAATACTTTCGACGTAAATAGGATTATTTCTTAATGTTCCTTCGATGTAATTCGCAGTCTCTAATGAGGGTAATTCATTATCTTTTTTACGATCGAGGAAAGTGACGTTAATAAGTTTATTATTGTTCGTTTTGATTTGACCTTTTAAGGTGTAATAAGGTTCCGGCTTAAAATTTAAAATTTCTTTTTCGTGATCGCACACTAATTTTAAAGTTGCAGATTGAACTCTTCCCGCTGATCTAGAAGCAATCTTTTTATTGAGCAAACTAGAAAGCTTAAAGCCGATGATACGATCAATTATTCTTCGCGTTTCTTGTGAAGCAACTAAATTTAAATCGATAGTTGAAGGTTCTTTGATAGCTTCGGTGATAGAAACACGCGTAATTTCATGAAATCTAAGACGTTTAACTGTCTTTACATCTAAATTCAAAAGTTTCGCTAAGTGGAACGCTATCGCTTCGCCTTCACGGTCAGGGTCAGTAGCGATTATTACTTCATTAACTTGTTTTTTTGCCGCTAAAAGTTCATTTAATACAGCTTTTTTATCCTTATTAACTATATATTGTGGAGTAAAGTTATTTTCGACATCGACACCTAGTCCACCTTTCCCTCTAGTGGACAAATCTGAAATGTGCCCTAATGAAGCTTTGACGAGATATTGTTCGCCTAAGTAACGTGAGATAGTATGACATTTAGCAGGTGATTCGACGATGATAAGTTTTTGATTAGACTTTTTTGCCATGACTAAAAATATAGTGAGTATAAATAGCGTTGTCAAACGTTAAAAAACGAATGTGCAATGTATTTAATAATTAAATAAATTTTTTTCTTCCAGTGCGTCAAAAATGCTCATGATGTTCAAATTTCACGCTTAGAAGAATAAAGGATGTCGATAATCTCTTCACTTGTTTCGACAAGGAATGCGCCTTCTTTAATAAGTTTATTACAAACAGAACCTTCGTCGATATGATATGGAACACACATGACATCTTTTCCTTGCTGTAAAGCATAATTAGCGGTTATTTGTGTACCAGATTTTAACCTAGCTTCAACAAGTAACAAAGCATCGCTAAAAGCAGCGATGAGACGATTTCGCATCGGAAAATGTTCTTTCCTAGCTGGCTCGACATCAGGATATTCAGAAATGAGCAATTGATTAGCCTTAATTTCTTGATAAAGTGATAAATTGGAAGCGGGATAACATCTTTCGATACCAGAACCTAGAACAGCGATCGTCTTACCATTATTCCTTATAGCAATTTCGTGTGCTTTTGCGTCCACCCCTTTTGCTAAGCCCGAAACAATACATGTCGAAAGTGCGACTTTATTCAGCAAAATTTCTGTCGCTTTCCGGCCATAAGAAGTCATATCTCTCGAACCGACAACGCCTAGATGTTTCACAGTTTTTTTAATGAGGCTTATATCGCCATAATAAAATAAACAAAATGGGGGCTGATAAATTCTTTTTAAACATTCAGGATATTCATCATCGATGATCGTTAAATAACGTGATTTAATATTTGACACTACTTCTTTAACGTCATCTTCATCTAGTTGTTCTTTTCTTCTAATTGCATCGTAAATATCTTCCCATTGACCACGATACTTGACTGCTAAATAAGCAATTATTTCTTGTCCTTTTAACATTGAAAATACCTCACATAGTATTAATACGTATTTTTGGAGGTAGAAGGACTAAAATAATGAGATTTTTGGATTGATGATTTCTTGTATGGGTTTATATGAAAAACGATGTAAACCTTCGATAGGACCAAAATTAATTAAAGCGTCTAGATGAGCTTTCGTACCATAACCTACGTTATCTTTAAAATGATATTGAGGATATTTTTTATCTAGTTCATACATGTATTTATCTCTTGCTACTTTAGCGACGATAGAAGCACTGGCGATACTTAAAGATTTAGCATCACCATGAGCAAAGCTCATCGCCCCTTTGATAGGCATGTAATCTATAAGTATTTGTGCGTATTTGCTTTTAAGTTGACTAAGCGCTAAATTCATTCCTTCCAAAGTAGCGTTATAAATATTAATTTCATCGATGCGTTTAGGACTAATTTCCACTAGGCGATATTCGATGACGTTCTTCAAAATAATTTCGTTTAATTCTTCTCTTTTCTTTTTACTTAATTTTTTAGAATCATCGATATCTTCGTGATCAAAATTAGGATCTAATATAATTGCGCATACGAAAAGTGGCCCCGCTAAAGAGCCTCTTCCCACTTCATCCACGCCGACGATTAAATCGCTTGAGGTGTGACGAAAATTATCATCAAATTGTTTCTTTTGACTCATATTCAATTTCTAAATAAGTTTGACCAACGATGCCTTTTTTAAATTCGTAAAGGAAAGTTGTTTCAGCTTTTTCTACTTCTTGAAAGCCACGCACTTTCATCAATTTAATGAAGAAATCTTTCAAATTATCATGCTCATAAACTTCGCTACCATAACGATTCAACAATAATTCAGGATAATATTTATCCATATATTGTAATAAGTTTTCAGCTAGACGAGAGTTAGGCAAAATACTTTGTTTAATCGAGCCGATGAAAGCGACGTTCATCGCTTCGTTAATATTCGGAAATTGACTCGGTAAAATACCAGGAGTGTCAAGAAGCCACAAACTAGATTCTAATTTAATCCATTGCTCGCCTTTCGTTTGACCAGGTTTATCTTGCACGCTAGCTTTTCTTTTCTTCACTAATTTATTGATGAGAGTAGATTTTCCGACGTTAGGGATACCGACAATCATCGTTTTTAATGGCTGGGGTTTCATTCCACGGACCTTTTCTTTTTCCCACTTTGGCTCGCCCATCTTCATGAGTTTATCTTTTAAAATATCGCCCGCATGCTTATCTTTTAAGTTGATAGCAATAGCGTCGATGCCACGCGCCCAATATCTTTCAAGATTCTTATCTAAATATTTAGGATCACAAAGGTCAGCTTTCGCTAAAACATATAATTTTTTCTTATCCGCTAAAGCATCCTCTAAAGCTTTATTAGATGAGCTACGAGGTGCACGAGCGTCTAAAATGACGACGGAAATGTCGACAATTTGTGTACGATTTTTAATTTCCGAAAGGGCTCTTTTCATATGCCCTGGAAACCAATGAATATTCTTTTGCATCGTTCATCCTCCTATATTCTATTTTAAAACAAAATAGGCCAGGTGTAATTCTTATTTTCGCAAGTTAATTTATGATTTTCATCGCTCGCTAAGGTACAAGTTCCTTCGATAGCCACTAAAACGCCTTGAATGTATTCTTTTTTTACAGGTTTTAAAAAATATTGGCAATCACTCGACCTAGCAAGATGCGTAGTAGGATTTACACCCCTATTATCGCCCATGACCCAATATTCATCATCTTTTAACACTCTTGGCTCGCTTGGAATATTAGAAGTAACTTTCTTATAATCATTATCTCTTTCTTCTTCGCTCATGAAAGCATCGTAAAAATCTTGTTCGATGAATTTAAATTCAGTATCGAGCGAATTCGTATCTCTTACAAAAAGATCACCATTTTCATCGAAATAAAATTCTTCCCCAGGGAAAACCATCAAACGTTTAATTTTTAAAGAAGCGGAAGATTTTAAATTTCCATTCGCATCGTAATCATCGGGATAATAGGTCGCAACGATATCAAATCTTTCTAAAGTTTCAAAGAAGTGTTCATTCGTATTGATGATACCAAAATCAACTTTTTCACCAATGTAATTTCCACCATGATTGCGGTAATCAGGAATATCTTCGTAGCCATTGAGAGTAGGATACATCGAAGTACCGTCGACGAAGATGGAAGTGTAATAAAAATTATGGAAGAATAAGCCAGTCGAAAAAGTTAAAGAAAATAGAGCGATGAAAGTGACGACAATCGTAAGAGCAAGATAAAGTTTAGAAGAACCTTTATCCTTTTCTTGCTCATTTTTTAGATTAGGGCTTTCGCCTACTTCAAGTTTTTCAAATTCATTTTTATTAGCGTTAACGAATTCTTCCATGTATTCAATTTTAGCGACATTCATTTAAATTATCAAATTTAAACTACTTTTATAAATATTTAAAAAGAGCTCATTCGAGCTCTTATCACGATCTTGAATCAAATTACAATTTTTCTTTGATACGCGCTCTTTTTCCAGAGAGTGAACGAAGATAAGTAATTTTGTTTCTTCTTACTTTACCGCGTTTGATAACTTCGATTGAAGCGATGATTGGTGAATGAAGAGGGAAAGTACGTTCGACACCCACACCACTAGAAATTTTACGGACTGTGAATGTTTCGCTAATTCCACCGCCACGTCTAGACATGACGACGCCTTGGAAAGCTTGGATTCTCTTCTTATTATTTTCGACGATTTGCACGTTCACACGGACCGTGTCGCCGGAACCAAATTCTGGGACATCATCGCGAAGTTGACGAGATTCAATCTCTTTGAGTAACATTTCTTCTTTCATACGTTACGCCCCTTTCACACATGCGTTTTTCTAAGCGTTCATATATTCGTGATCTTATAGCGGACCGCCTATAAGCGATAAAAAATCGCTTTGTTATGATAGCAAATATATATTTGAATTGCAAAGAAAATTTATCTGTCAACAATTTTATATTGACACTAATAGCAGATATGCTATGATATTGAACGGATAAAGGAGAATATAACTATGGCAGTAAAAATTCGTTTTGCGCGCATCGGCCGTCATGATGATCCATTCTACCGTATCGTCGTCGCCGATAGCCGTTATTCCAAAGATGGTCGTTACATCGAACAAATTGGATATTATAATCCAAAAGGTGAAATGAAAGATGTCGTCATCAACGAAGAAAAAGCTAGAGATTGGCTTGCAAAAGGCGCTATTCCAAGCGATTCAGTCAAAGCTCTACTTTCCAAAAAAGGTCTTTTACATAAGACTGGTAAATAAGTATGGATTACACCAAATTAGTGCACGCTATCATCGATGATATCGTCGACGATAAAGAATCGATTCTCGTGCGTGAAATTTCTGGACAAAAGGAAAATCATCTCATCTTATTAATCGCTTCTTCTAGTAACGATACCGCACGCTTAATCGGTCGTCATGGTGCCACCGCTCGTGCTATTCGCGAAGTTATCAACATCGCTGCAAAATTAGAAAAAAAACGTGTACAAGTTAAATTTGAATCGTTTGATAATGAAGAAGATGAAGAGGCGTAATGCCTCTTTCTTTTTAATGTATGACTTATTTAACTATTGCTAAAATTATTAAAACTCACGGTATCGATGGAGGGCTTAGCCTTCATTCCACCTCGACGCAATTAAAGAAGCGACTAGAACCTGGACGCACTGTTTTCATATTTAAAGATAATCAATATGTAAGTTATCAAGTAGAGTCTTCTAGCGTTCATCAAAATATCTACGTCAAATTATCTAGCGTCAATTCAATCGATGAAGCTAAAACTCTCATCGGCCTAGATTTAGAATGTCTCAAAGATGAACTCGAAGAAGGTTATTTTTATTTTGAAGATTTAAAACATTTAAAAGTGATCGATGAAAATGAAATACCAATCGGAGAAGTTATCGACGTCTACGACCGAAGTTATCAAATCAATTTAAAAATTAAAAACGTGAACGGAAAAACTTTTTATCTTCCTTTCGTCGATTCGCTCGTGCTCGAAGTTAATGTAAATGAAGGTTACATCAAAGTAAAACATTTAGGAGGGATGTTATGAACAAATTTTCTATTTTGACTATCTTTCCAAAAATGTTTGACGCTATCACTAAAGAATCGATTTTAAAAAGAGCTATCGGAAAAAATTTAATCGATGTCGAACTCGTGGACATTCGAAGTTTTAGCAAAGATAAAACTCATCGCATCGATCGCCCACCTGTCGGAGGCGGAGCTGGACTCATCATGCAATGCCAACCAATTTATGATGCTTTAAAAAGTGTAAGAAAAGATAATTCGCACGTCATCATCTTGACCCCACGTGGAAAAACTTATACCCAAGATGATGCAAGACGATTAAAAAATTATGAACATCTCATCATCATATGTGGCCATTACGAAGGAATAGATGAAAGAATTTATCGTTACGCTAGTGAAGAAATTTCCATCGGTGATTACATTCTTACTGGTGGTGAAATTGGGGCGATGGCCATCATCGATTCCGTCTCGAGACTCGTAGATGGAGTTATCACTTCCGCTTCATTAGATAATGAATCTTTCGATGATCATCTACTAGAATATCCGCAATTTGCGGAACCTTACGACTTTTTAGGCGATAAAGTTCCTTCCATTTTATATTCTGGTAATCATCAAGCTATCGCTAAATATCGTAAAAAACAAGCATTAGATATTACGAAAGAAAAAAGACCTGATCTATTTAAAAAACACCTCTTAACTAAAGAAGAGAAGAAAATTTTAGATGCTTACGAAAAAGAAAAAGTGCCTAAGTTCGAACGTGAGGCACTTATCAAAGGACAAAAATTTCTTAAAGATAAAGATAATTAAAAAGGCATGTTCATCCCACCAAAACCAGGTGGGATTTTTCCTCCTTTTGTCATACCTTTCATCTGCTTCATCATCTCTTTTGTCTTGTAGAAACGATTGAGCATACGGTTGATATCTTGCACTTGTTTACCAGAACCTTTTGCAATTCTTAATTTTCTTGAATTTTTGATAATGTCAGGATTTTTTCTTTCTTCGCTCGTCATAGAAGAAATAATTACTTCGAAATTGCGAAGTTCTTTTTTCATGAGAGCTTTTTGTTCATCGCTAAGTTTAGGCATGCCAGGGATAAGACGTAAAATAGCCATCGATCCTAATTTGTTGAACTGATGCATTTGCGACATCATATCATCGAGGTTAAATTCCCCTTCTAACATCTTATGTGCGATTTTCTTCGCTTGCTTTTCATCGACTTCTTCCTTAGCTTTTTCCACTAAGGTTAAAATATCGCCCATGCCAAGAATACGGCTCGCCATACGATCAGGATGGAAAATTTCTAAGTCGTTCAATTTTTCACCGCTTCCGACGAATTTGATCGTTAGACCAGTCAAATATTTAATTGATAAAGCCGCTCCACCACGCGCATCGCTATCAAGTTTAGACATGATGAGGCCGTTTAAAGTTAAAGCATCATTAAAAGATATGGCGACATTTGCCGCTTCTTGCCCACTCATCGCATCGACGACGAGCATAATATAATCTGGGGCAATTTCTTTTTTAATATTTTTTAATTCTTCCATCAATGTTTCATCGATAGAAAGTCGACCAGCAGTATCTAAAATAAGGACATCGAAGTGGTTATCGTAAGCATATTTTTTAGCGTTTTTAGCAATTTGAACTGGATCTTTTTTTCCTTCTTGATAAGTTTCCACCCCAATTTGTTTAGCTAAAGTTTCAAGTTGCTCAATAGCGGCGGGACGATAGACGTCTAAAGCCCCTAATAAAACTTTTTTCTTCTCTTTATTCTTATAAAAAGACGCTAATTTCGCACTGCTAGTCGTCTTACCTGAACCTTGTAAACCGACCATCAAGATGATCGTCGGACGGTTTTTGTTTAACGTCAACGTCTCATCTTCTCCACCTAATAACTTGGTAAGTTCATCTTGGACGATTGAAACGATCATCTGCGAAGGATTGAGCTTTTTTAAAACATCTTGTCCGATCGCATTCTTTCTTACTTCTTCGATGAATGATTTGACTACTTTAAAATTGACATCAGCCTCCAATAAGGCGACGCGAATTTCTTTTAACATCGCTTCCATATTCTGGTCGCTAAGACGTGACTGACCGCGCAATTTTTTAATGATGCCTTGTAATTTTTCTCCTAATGATTCAAAGGCCATAATTTTCACCTCGTTCCAATATCGCTAATACTTGTGCTTTAATATCTTCTTTTACATCTAATTTTTCAATTTTTTGAATTTTTTCTTCTAATCTTAATTTCATTTCGAAATCTTCTAATTTATCCTTCACTCTTTTTAGCTCAGCTTGAATAAAAGAGCGACTGCTTTTATTCATATCGCTTATTTCACTAAGTGAAAGGTCATAAAAATAATAGGAAGTAAAAATTTCTTTTTGCTTCTCCGTGAGCAAATTTTTATAAAGATTAAATGATTTGATGAGATGAAGTCTTTCTTCGATGTTCATTCCGCGTGTTCTCCAATTAATAAAGAGTAGAGGAAATTATCTAAATCGAACAATTTTAAATCGTCCATCTTCTCCCCTAGACCAATGAAACGCACCGGTAGGTGTAGTTCTTGATTAATTGCTAAGATGATGCCACCTTTAGAAGTTCCATCCATCTTCGTCACAATTAGACCTGTTAAAGGTAAGGTTCCAAGGAAGGCTCTAGCTTGTTCTAAACCATTTTGTCCCGTCGTCGCATCTAAGACGAGCAAAGATTCGTCCGCTGGAACGCCTAACCTTTTTTCGATGACGCGGTTAATTTTAGCGAGTTCACGCATGAGATAATCTTTATTATGAAGCCTTCCAGAAGTGTCGATAAGCAATAAATCGATACCGTGGCTCACCATATAATCTAAACCGCGGTAGATGACGCTAGAAGGGTCTTCGTTTTGATTACCTTTCACAATTGGAATGTTCAATCTTTTCGCATGTTCTTCTAATTGTTCTGTCGCAGCCGCTCTAAAAGTATCCGCGGCAACGAAACAAACTTTTTTACCTTCTTTAAGATAACGGTAACCAAGCTTAGCAATAGAAGTCGTCTTTCCGACACCATTCACCCCGGTAATTAAGACGACGCTACCCCTATCATCAAAAAATTTAATTTCATGATTATCCTTATAATCATCATAATATTTTTGAAACATTAAATCGATTAACAATTCGTTAATTTCACTAGGTTCATCCATCTTTTTAGCCTTAGCTAAATCGATCGTTTCTTCCACCAAAGATAAAGTAAGATTAACTCCGACGTCCGCTTCGATTAAAATTTCTTCTAATTGTTCGAAATATTCCGCGTTAACTTTTTTTGCCTTCTTCGCAAGATTTTTCATCTTGATAGAAAGCTCGTTACGGCTCTTAGATAAAGCCTTATCGTAAGTTTTTTCTTCTTCCGTATTAGTTTTTTTCTTAAATTTTTCTTTTAGAAAAGAAATTAATCCCATATTTATTTAGCTCGCTTTCTTAAAGCATCTTTTGCCGCATTTTGTTCCGCTTCTTTTTTCGATTTACCTTTACCTTTACCTAAAACCATGCCATCGAAAAGTACTTCCACTTCGAACACGGGATCATGCGCAGGTCCAGAAGAAGAAAGAAGTTGATAGATGACAGTCTTACGAAAAATCGATTGAATCTCTTCTTGTAGACGCGATTTATAATCGGTGACATCTTCGATTGAATAGTGGCTAATTTTAGGCAAGAATATTTTACTTAAGAACGATTCAGTAAAACTAAAGCCTAAGTCTAAATACATCGCCCCGATGAAAGCTTCGAAGACATCTTCTAAAATCCTAGTCGGAAATTTTTCATGGCTCATTTCGATGCCTGGCCCTAATTTAACATATTTTTGTAGACCTAAATCCATCGCAAATTGGATGAGCGATTCTTTTTTCACTAAGGCACTTCTTAGTTTAGTTAGACCCCCTTGATCTAATTCAGGACGATTTTTATAACAAAGTTCACCGATAATTAAATCTAAAGAAGCATCGCCTAAAAATTCTAATTTTTCATACGTGCCGCTCATGGAGTGATTGACGCGATAAGAAGCGTGCGTCAAGGCTAATTCGTACAAACTAGAATCTTTGTAAGGAATAGATAATTTCTTCAATAAAGTTTCGATCATAATACCATCTTTTCTTTAATTTGTTTGACGATATCTTTCTTCACGAGCGCATCCGCGACTTTGATAGCGTGATAAAAAGAATAAGCATCGCTACTACCATGAGCTTTGACGACAACACCATTCACCCCTAAAAACATCGCTCCACCAGTCGTCTTATAATCCATCGTCTCCTGTAGTTCTTTAAAACCTTTTCTAGAAAAAAGATAACCAATCTTGGAGGCGAATGATCTTTTGAAAGCTTTTTTGATGAGCGAAGACATCATCTTAGCCATTCCTTCAGAAGATTTTAAAAATACATTTCCAGTAAAACCATCCATGACGATGACATCCGCACTACCATTTAAGGCTTCGCGAGCTTCGATATTACCTTCGAAACCAGGGAAAGCTTTTTCTTTCATAAGTTTATGTGTCTCTTTGATAAGAGGTGAGCCTTTATGTTCTTCCGTTCCATTCGATAAGAGATAGATTTTTGGGTTTTTGACGTCGTAAACACTTTCGACGTATAACTTACCCATCAAAGCAAAATCCACTAATTCTTCTGGACTATTTTCATTATTGGCTCCGATATCTAATAAACAAGTTTTCTTCCCTTTAATCAAAGTTGGAAATGGCGCGATGAGCGCTGCTCTTCTCACCCCTTCGATGAGACGAAGTTTAATCGTCGCTAAAGAAAGGAAAGCACCGGTCCCACCCGCACTAATAATTGCATCAGCTTTCTCATCCATAAAAGTTTGGAAAGCGATGAACATTGAAGAATCTTTTAAACGCATCGCTTCAAGCGGTGTTGCATCCATTTTCATGACGCTCGTAGAAGGAACAATTTTTACTTTATTTTCTTCTTTTAAACTCGCTAATTCTTCTTCGTTTCCAACGATGCAAAAATAAACATCATCATGATCTTTTAAATAATTTTTAATCGCTTCGACGATGACCTTTGATCCGAGGTCTCCTCCCATAGCGTCAATGACATATTTATACATTTTTCTTCATCTCCTTTGAAAAGTATATCATAGATATACAAAATTTTGTCTATTTTTCTTAGTCGGGTTAATTGAAAAACAAAACGCAACGAACCATTTCTTTTTGTTACTTTTGCCTTTTAAATTAATAATTTTTCTTAATCGCGGTCATCTTCTTTATTTTTTGTCAAATAAGCAATGTGATTTAAAAGGAAAGTATATTTATCTTTATTCGCAAGTATTTCATCCGCATCATCGCGCGCACATTCGAAGATGCGAAAATCGCTTATGATATTAACGAAACGAAAGTTCGGTAAACCGCTTTGTCTCACACCAAATATTTCTCCAGGCCCACGCATTTTTAAATCTTCGCTAGCGATATAGAAACCATCGTTACTTTTTTCTAAGACGGAAAGACGATTTCTACCTTCCTCTTCTTCATCATCATCTATTAAAAGGCAAAGAGCCTTTTTGCCGCCTCTTCCAATACGGCCGCGCAGTTGATGTAAACTTGCAAGGCCAAAACTATCCGCATCGTAGACGATAAGAGTATTCGCGTCTTTAATATCGATACCTACTTCGATGACGCTCGTAGCGATCAAGATAGGTGTATTTTTCTTCTTAAAATTTTCGAAAGCCAAAAGCTTTTCATCTAGATTCATCTTTCCATGTAACAAGCTAACTTTTTGTGGATAAAGTTTTTGATATAAATTATATAGATTTATCGCATCATGCTTATTTTTACTTCCCTGTTCAATTAATGGAGCGATAATAAAAACATTTTCATTTGCCTCCAAAGCTTTATTTATCGCTTCGATAATTTGTTTATCGCGTGAAGAAATAATTTTTGTTACGACTTCTCTACTTGCGTGAGGAAAAGAATGTAAACTTGAAACATCTAAATCACCGTAGATACTTAGAGCTAAAGAACGTGGAATAGGTGTCGCTGACATGAGCAATAAATCCGCTTTATCGCCTTTCTTAAGCAAAGCATTTCTTTGATTGACCCCAAAGCGATGTTGTTCATCGATGATAACTAAACCAAGATTCTTATAATCGATATCATCGCTAAATAAGGCATGCGTACCCACTAAGATGTCGATCGCACCGGCTAGAAGACCACTTTTAATATTTTCTCTTTCTTCTTTGCTCGTCTTACCGACAAGCAAAGCAACTTTTACATCCTCATTTGCGAATAATTTAGTTAAAGTTTCATAATGTTGCCTCGCTAAAGTATCAGTAGGAGCCATGAAAGCACTTTGTTCATTCCTTAAAAAATTCGCATACATCGCTAAAGCGGCCACTAAAGTTTTACCGCTTCCCACATCCCCTTGTAACAAGCGATACATAAGGCGCATATCGTTCATATCTTCGACTATTTCTTTCAAGGCATTTTTTTGATCGATCGTAAGATGATAACTCAGCTTATCGATGAAAATTTTTAAATATTCCAAATTAATTTGAGATTTTTGGACGATTAAAGATTCATTTTGCTGACGAATAAATTTATTTCTTAAAGCGAAAAGTAAACATTCTTCATATTTAAGATAACGATAGCCAGCGTAAATATCGCTCATTTCAATAGGGAAGTGAACAAGTTTTAAAGAATGTTCTTTATCTAATAACCTATACTTATTTAAATAAGTATAAGGAACGTAAGAGATTATTTTTCCTTCCAAATTTTTAAAAGCTTTTTGGACGAGACGACGAAAGACATGATTTTCGATCGAATTTGGTAAAGAATAAATTGGTCTTATTTTTTCTTCTTCGCTTGGAATACCTTTAATAATATTGATGATGTTAAAAGAATGTCTTAAAACATCGAAACTTGCGATGATGGAAACTTCATCATCGCTTTTGAAGATTTTCGTTAGATATGGTCGATTAAATGCGGTGACCGTAATAGTTTTATTATTTTCCGTCAATACTTTCGCTGTAGTGACTACTAAACCTTTAGAATTGGAAACTCTAACGAAAGGTGTAATAATTTTTGCATACATGACAACCTTTTCTTTATCTTTGAGAAAATGCGGCGTAGAAGCATGAAAATCTTCATAATTTATCGGAATATGATCGATGATATCATAATAATTAAAGATATCCATATCATATAACGCTGCGTTTAGTCTCTTCGAAGTTGATAATTTCATAATTATTCCCATACTTAATAATACAAGAAAAAGGACCTTGTGGGTCCTATTTTAATAAAAATATTAAGATAATTTATTCCACTCCAACGTAATAAGCGTAGACAGGTTGATTACCTTCACGAATATCGAATTCCACTTCTGGGAAACGTTTCTCTAATTTTTTCGCTACTTTATTAGC
This sequence comes from uncultured bacterium, assembly GCA_949285455.1. Classification (GTDB taxonomy): domain Bacteria; phylum Bacillota_I; class Bacilli_A; order RFN20; family CAG-826; genus CALVUG01. Next base: position 235,559 of record CASDXP010000001.1, read on the forward strand.
TTCATCTTCGCTTGCATCTTCCCCATATATTATCGTCGCAACACTAGAATTTTCATCGATTAAAGAAGCGACGAGATTTTCTAAAGCGGAAGGACGTGATTTTTCACAGCCGATGATCTTTCCATCATGAATTTCCATGAAGTGATTCTTCGTGATGTGGATACCATCGATTTCCGTATCTTTGATGGAATAGGTGATGGAACCAGATTTTACGCTCTTAAGAGCGTTTTTCATCTCCATATAATTTTCATCTGCGGAGACGCCAGGATTAAACATCATCGTCGCCGAGATACCTTGTAAAATCGTCTTAGATGGGACGACCATCGCTTCCACTCCATCATCATCGATGACGTCGCAGGCTTGGCTCGCTGCCATGACGATATTAGAATTATTTGGTAAGACGAAGACGTGATGAGCGTTAGCCTTTTTAATAGCGGCGATAAAATCTTCCGTAGAAGGATTCATCGTTTGACCACCGCTTACGATGATAGTGACACCTAAATCTTTAAAAAGTTGATCTAAACCCTTGCCAACACTCGTCGCCACGATCGCGTATTCATCTAATTCTTTTTTCGTCTCTAAATCTAAAGATTCTTCTTTTTGTAAGTCTTTTTGTAAATTTTGAATTTTGATCATATTAAATTCGCCAAAATTATGAGCGTAAGTAATAATATGACCCGGAGTTTCCGTTTCTAGATGGACTTTAATTTCATCTCCTTCCACCGAAACTTTAACGTTCATAGAATGGCTTTCTAAGACGGAGATGAAACGTTTTTCTAAAAATTGTTTCTTACTTTCTTTATTTAATGAAGTATTGAGAATAAATTCTACTTCGTAACCTTGCTTTTCTTCACTAGATAAAGCTTTCTTGCTCGCTTCTTCTACTAGCGCTTCGCTCTTAGCAATAAAATTACCTTCGACAGCGGAAAGCATCCCTTCGATGATGTAAACTAAGCCTGCTCCACCGGAATCGACGACGTGTGCTTCCTTTAATAAAGGAAGAAGTTCAGGTGTACGTTTTAAACTTTCTTTAGCTTCCTGCAATAAAATCGACATACTATCTTCGATAGATTGGCCAGGTTTAGCTTGTTCTTGCATGACGAACGCTGCTTCACGGATGACCGTTAAAATCGTTCCTTCCACGGGACGCATGACAGCCTTATAGGCGACATCTTTACCATTGACGAATGCATCCGCTAAGTCGATAGCGTTAATTTCTTCTTTTTCTTTGATAAATTGTGCGAAACCACGAAAGATTTGGGAAGTGATGACACCAGAATTGCCTCTCGCTCCCATGAGTAAACCACGTGAGAATATCGTCGCGATAATACCAGCGGATTGATCGCTACGATTAGAAATTTCTTTCGCCCCGCTAGAAAGGGTAAGATTCATATTGATACCCGTATCGCCATCTGGCACCGGGAAAACGTTTAAGGCATCCACTTCGGGATAATGATTATATAAATTATTCGCTCCTGAGATGAGCATCTTTTTCAGCATTTCACCATCTATCGATTTCATAATGATTATTTATCCTCACTATTCACAAAAGAAAGCCGCTGGACGTAGACATTCACGGCTTTAAATTTCACGCCAAAGGTGCGCTCTAATTGATATTTCACAGTCTTTTTAATTTCATTGACAATTTCAGGAATCTTCACACCAAAAGCCAAGACGATATAAATATCGACTTCGTAACTTTTCCCTTTTTTATGTACGATAATTGCATCTTTATAATTATCTTCATCTAAAGGTTCATTATGTCTTAAAGATTTATTCGCTAAAGCTAAAACACCATAACAAGACTTCGTCGCATCACCAGCGATTCTTGCAATTGCGTCTAATGATATATTAATTCCCCCATAGGGTGTCTTCTTATCTACTGCCATAATTAATAACTTTAAATATTAAATTCTAACTTAAATGGGCCTAAGCCCGTATTATTATTCTACGAGAATAATTTTTTTGTGTCAAGTCGTGGTTGCACACTAAAATATGCATTATCCGATAAAAAAATACTGATTAAATATTAGAACTATTCTATTATTTTTTTGATTTTTAAAATTTATAAAGAATTATTATTTTTTTAAACTTGATAATAGTATAAGTCTAAATATGGATCAGACACCATTGTATATACAGAAAATGTACCACTTTCCAATCGCTCACCAGTGTTCACATTTAAATCGTAATACAAGAAAGTAGTTTCAACTACTTCAGCCATATAACCTGCTATACATGCATTTAATTCTTCACTAGGAGATTCTATTGCGAAAGTCACTTGTGTAGGTGATTTGCTAATGCGTTTATTGTAAGAATATGTTTTAATCACATTATTAACATATGAAAAATTATTAAAATTTTCATCACTTACGTTCAAATCTAACAATTTGCTTACTAATAACGCACCATCCTTATTGATGAGATTTTCTTGAACCTTAAAAAATGTTGCGGCTTGATCAATTTCAAAATCGATTATAACTGTTGTTGCAGAAAAAGGTGCAGCAATAAAAGATGGGCCAATTCCTGCTACTGGAATTGTTGTCCTCGCATCATTTTTAGCTTCGCTTAATTCAATCACTCGATAAACATCATCAATTCTAAAATAATCTAAATCATCACTAGGGACAAAATTAGGAGAACAAGAAGTAAAGCTGGCAGTTAATAACGTCAAAGAGATAAACAAAACTATGTTTTTTTTCATAAGATAAAAATACTCCCATCTATATATTGAATTGTAATCATCGGATCTATTACATAGTAGGCATAGAAATGTTCTCTACTACCTGCTACTTCATAATCTCCCCACCAATAATCATCCCATTTCCAAGTTTCACACTCAATTTTATAAACGTGTCCTGCAGTAATAAGAGCAAATATTTCATTTTCAACTAATTCATGTTTAATACTATAGTCAATAGAAATTGAAGACGAAGTCGAAGTAGTGTATGTTTGGGTTTCTTCAATTTCGTAAACTGTTGAAATGTTTAAACCGCCTTTAATTTCAGCACCAGGAAATCCTAACTTTAATTCAAGTCCAGTATTAATCTCTGAAGAAAAACGTTTTGTGGTTGATACAGAATCGGTTTCAATAGATGAGAAAGTGCTAGTAAAGTCAAAATTTTCTAAAACAGCACCATTATAAAAATCAGTTAATTGTTGGACCCTTTGTATTCCAATATATTCATAAGATTTTATATCAAGCATGACATGCTGACCAATAAAACCAGACCAATACCAATGAGTTTCAAAAGCGCCTAATTGAATTGAAATTGGAGGAATATCTTCATAAGTAGAAGCATTAGTCTCCAAATAAATTTGATTCATTGACGGCGATAATGATGCAATGGATATAAATACTGACGCTAATGCAGAAATCATAAATACGAACCTCCTTCTACATTTTTATTATATAATGCAAAATAAATGTTTTGAATACAAAGTTTTTGTTATAAAAATTATACCAAATTCGAGAAATTTGGTATAAAAAAAGCCCGGCGGCTCGCTATTCTCCCCACTGGGTGAGTACCTTCGCCACTACGGTGCTTAACTTCTGTGTTCGGGATGGGAACAGGTGTGTCCACCGCGCCATCACCACCAGACTTTTTTTCAAGGATGCAATCCTTGAAAACTGAATATTAACTTCTTCATGTTCCAACTATCATCAAATAGAACTTATAATCGTTTATTTTACTAAGTAAAATCTTGAAATTAAGTCCTCGACCTATTAGTATCAGTCAACTGAATGCATCGCTGCACTTACATTTCTGACCTATCAACCCAGTCATCTTCTGGGGGTCTTACTTCTTGCGAATGGGAAGTCTCATCTTAAGGTTGGCTTCACGCTTAGATGCTTTCAGCGTTTATCCATTCCATAGGTAGCTACCCAGCCATGCCACTGGCGTGACAACTGATATACCATTGCTATGTCCATCCCGGTCCTCTCGTACTAAGGACAGATCCCTTCAAACTTCCTACGACCACAACAGATAGGGACCAAACTGTCTCACGACGTTTTGAACCCAGCTCGCGTATCACTTTAATGGGTGAACAACCCAACCCTTGGAAGGTACTTCCCCTCCAGGATGTGATGAGCCGACATCGAGGTGCCAAACCGCGTCGTCGATGTGAACTCTTGGACGCGATAAGCCTGTTATCCCCAGGGTAACTTTTATCCGTTGAGCGACGACCCTTCCACTCGGAATCGCCGGATCACTAAGCCCGACTTTCGTCCCTGCTCGACTTGTAGGTCTTGCAGTCAAGCACCTTTATGCCTTTGCACTCGAAGCATGATTTCCGACCATGCTGAAGGTACCTTTGGGCGCCTCCGTTACTCTTTAGGAGGCGACCGCCCCAGTCAAACTACCCGCCTAACACTGTCCCCCACGCCGGTAAGGGTGTAGGTTAGACTAGACATAATCTAAGAGTAGTATCCCAACGTCGACTCCATCAGGGCTGACGCCCTGACTTCAAAGTCTCCTACCTATCCTGTACAAAAATTACATCTAGTCAATATTAAGTTATAGTAAAGCTCCATGGGGTCTTTCCGTCTAGTTGCGGTTAACCTGCATCTTTACAGGTCATAAGATTTCACCGAGTCTGCTGTCGAGACAGCGCCCAGATTATTATACTATTCGTGCGCGTCAGAACTTACCTGACAAGGAATTTCGCTACCTTAGGACCGTTATAGTTACGGCCGCCGTTCACTGGGGCTTCAATTCAGGGCTTCGCCTTGCGACTAACTCCTCCTTTTAACCTTCCAGCACTGGGCAAGCATCACCCCATATACATCGTCTTGCGACTTCGCATAGAGCTGTGTTTTTGTTAAACAGTTACCTGGGCCTCTTCACTGCGACTCCATTTCTGGAGCACTTCTTGTTGCGAACTTACGAAGCAATTTTGCAGAGTTCCTTAACAACAGTTTTCTCGCTCACCTTAGATTACTCATCTTGACCACGTGTGTCCGTTCTCGGTACGAGCCATATGCACTTAAGCTAGCGGCTTTTCTTGAGAGCTGGTATCATCATCTTCCCTACTAGGATTGCTCCATTCAGTCCCCGTCACGTCTTCCCCTTACGTAGCACGGATTTGCCTATGCTACAGGTACCTCGCTTAGACCGGAATCCAATAACCGGCATGACTAACCCTCTCTGTCCCCACATCGCATGCATACGGGTGCAGGAATATCAACCTGCTGTCCATCGACTACGCTTTTCAGCCTCGCCTTAGGCCTCGACTAACCCTGGGAGGACGACCCTTCCCCAGGAAACCTTAGTCAATTGGTGTACGGGATTCTCACCCGTAATCGTTACTTACACCGGCATACTCACTTCCATATCGTCCACGGCTCCTCACGGTACCACTTCATCCAATATGGAACGCTCCCCTACCACTTTGCAAAAGCAAAATCCGTAACTTCGGTATTACGCTTAGCCCCGGTAAATCTTCGGCGCAGAGGCACTCGACTAGTGAGCTGTTACGCACTCTTTGAATGGTGGCTGCTTCTGAGCCAACATCCTAGTTGTCTATGCATCTCCACATCCTTTAACACTTAGCGTAAATTTAGGGACCTTAATTGACGGTCTGGGCTGTTTCCCTTTTGACCATGGAGCTTATCCCCCACAGTCTGACTGCTAGTTTAAACACATTGATATTCAGAGTTTGATTGCATTCAGTACCGCTTAGCACGGCCATCATACATTCAGTGCTTTACCCTCAGTGTGCATGTTGACTAACGCTAGCCCTAAAGCTATTTCGGGGAGAACCAGCTATCTCCCAACTCGATTGGAATTTCTCCCCTATCCACAAGTCATCCGCGGGCGTTTCAACGAACTCGGTTCGGTCCTCCAGTGGGTTTTACCCCACCTTCAACCTGCTCATGGATAGATCGTCGGGTTTCGGGTCTATGTTGTCGTACTAAGCGCCCTGTTAAGACTCGCTTTCGCTTCGGCTCCGTCTTTTGAGACTTAACCTCGCACGACCACATAACTCGCCGGTTCATTCTTCAATAGGCACGCCATCAGCCGTTAACGGCCTCTGACTTCTTGTAAGCATACAGTTTCAGATTCTTTTCACTCCCCTCCCGGGGTTCTTTTCACCTTTCCCTCACGGTACTGGTTCACTATCGGTCACTAGCGAGTATTTAGCCTTACGGAGTGGTCTCCGCAACTTCCGACAAGAATCTCGTGTCTCGCCGTACTCAGGATACCACTAGGGGGAAAGACTAGTTCGTCTACAGGATTTTCACCTTCTATGATCAACTTTTCCAAATTGTTCGACTGTAATCTTTCTCATCCCACAGCGTGGTCCTATAACCCTAACCCGAAGGTTAGTTTGGGCTCTTCCGGGTTCGCTCGCCGCTACTATCGGAATCGATGTAATCTTTCTTTTCCTCTAGGTACTAAGATGGTTCAATTCCCTAGGTATCGCTTCATTGCACATATTGTTTCCATGCAAGATAACATGAGATAAATCATGCTGGGTTGCCCCATTCGGAGATCAACGGATCAAAGCTCACTTCCAGCTCCCCGTCGCAATATCGGTGGTAGTCCCGTCCTTCATCGCCTGCTAGTGCCAAGGCATTCACTGTACGCCCTTATTAACTTAATCTCTTGATATATAAGGTATGATGAATGTTGTTAATTTCTATGTCTTTCGCTTTTCACTTGGTGAAACGCGTCTAAGACAGAAAGAACATGTTATTTAATATTCAGTTTTCAAAGATCGCTTTTAGAGAGAGACTAATCTCTCAAAACTAGATAGATGACTCCACTTTTGCTCAATGTTGTAACCAACATAAACTTCATCTCATTTAAGTAAAAACATCTTGGTTAATGTATTCATCAGCAAATGCTATTGCCGATACTTTCTCCATAGAAAGGAGGTGATCCATCCCCACGTTCCCGTAGGGATACCTTGTTTCGACTTAACTCCAATCACCAGTCCTACCTTAGGCGTCTCCCTCCACAAAGTGGTTAAGATAACGACTTCGAGTATTACCAGCTCTCATAGTTTGACGGGCGGTGTGTACAAGACCCGAGAACGTATTCACCGCAGCATAGCTGATCTGCGATTACTAGCAATTCCGGCTTCATGAAGTCGAGTTGCAGACTTCAATCCGAACTGAGACCGGCTTTTTGAGATTGGCTCCGTCTCGCGACTTCGCGACTCTTTGTACCGGCCATTGTAGCACGTGTGTAGCCCAGGACATAAAGGGCATGATGATTTGACGTCATCCCCACCTTCCTCCGATTTACATCGGCAGTCTCCTTAGAGTCCCTAACTTAATAATGGTAACTAAGGACAAGGGTTGCGCTCGTTGCTGGACTTAACCAAACATCTCACGACACGAGCTGACGACAACCATGCACCACCTGTACTAATTATAACTATTCCCTAATCTCTTAGGTTTTTAACTAGCATTTCAAGCCCTGGTAAGGTTCTTCGTGGATCGTCGAATTAAACCACATGCTCCACTGCTTGTGCGGGTCCCCGTCAATTCCTTTAAGTTTCACTCTTGCGAGCGTACTACTCAGGTGGAGAACTTAATGTGTTAACTTCAGCACTGCATCTCTGCAATACTTAGTTCTCATCGTTTACAGCGTGGACTACTAGGGTATCTAATCCTATTTGCTCCCCACGCTTTCGTGACTGAGCGTCAGTATCGAACTAGTAAGCCGCCTTCGCCACCGGTGTTCCTCCATATATCTACGCATTTTACCGCTACACATGGAATTCCGCTTACCTCTTTCGTACTCTAGCTGGACAGTTTTCAAAGCGGTAAATGGTTGAGCCATTTTCTTTAACTTCAAACTTATCCTGCCGCCTACTCACTCTTTACACCCAATAATTCCGGATAACGCTTGTCACCTACGTATTACCGCGGCTGCTGGCACGTAGTTAGCCGTGACTTTCTGATAAGGTACTGTCAAATAGCGAGCATTTCCTCTCACTACCATTCATCCCTTACAACAGAAGTTTACAATCCAGAGGACCTTCATCCTTCACGCGGCGTTGCTCGGTCAGGGTTTCCCCCATTGCCGAATACTCCTTACTGCTGCCTCCCGTAGGAGTTTGGACCGTGTCTCAGTTCCAATGTGGCCGATCACCCTCTCAGGTCGGCTACGCATCCTCGCCTTGGTGGGCTGTTATCTCACCAACTAGCTAATGCGCCGCAGGCCCATCTATCAGCGAGGCTTGAAAGCCCCTTTTATATAGGAGAGATGCCTCTCTTATACGCATCCGGTATTAGCCAAGGTTTCCCTCGGTTGTCCCAAACTGAAAGGTAGGTTGCCTACGTGTTACTCACCCGTTCGCCGCTAGGGAAGCAAGCTTCCCTCGCTCGACTTGCATGTATTAGGCACGCCGCCAGCGTTCATCCTGAGCCAGGATCAAACTCTCAAATAATGTATATATTTACAATATTCTGATTTTTGTCTGTTTCCTAACTTAAATGATATTGACGTTGTGTTGTATCTATCTAGTTTTCAAAGATCAGTTGCATGCTTTACTCTCGTAAACAGGTGGGTCTTTCCACCGCATGCTTGGATATCTTACCACCGATTAAACATAGGTGTCAAGCAAATATTTAAGATATTTTTAATTTTTTTATTAATAGTGCGTTTTTTACTATTAATATACATATATTAATGATTGATATTTATCGTCTCGAAGCCATCAAGACGATGAAGATACGAATCAAAATATAAATAAAATCGCAATAAAAACTGAAGGCATAGTAGACAAAAAGCGAATCAGTTTGAATAATTCCACTATTTAAATCGTTTTTAAATCTATTCATGTCGTAAGCAGTAATAAGTAAGATAGCGATGAGCATGACGAAAGTAATGACCCAATCAAGCCAAGTCCATACGCCATATGTCGAAGGCATAAAAAGCATCAACATGTAATTAGTGAACGCTAATAAGGCACCACCGAAAAGTAAACCTAAACCAATATTTGCGAAAATGTTTAAATTACCTTTAGTTAAAAAACCGATGAGAGCCATCACTAAGAAAGCGACGCAAGTAACGCCAAAAGCCGTCGCAAATGTTGGTAGAGCAACATTTAAATCTTCAAACATGAAGAAGACGGACATCAAGATACCCATGCAGACGGCATATAAAAGATAAGAAACCCACGTTCCCACCGTCTTTCCTCTAATCGCTTTCGAATTCACTAAGAAAATTAAAATAATTTGAGCGATGGAAGAAATGACGATAGTAGCAATCCAAGAATAAAAACCAACTTCGGGGTTCGTTATCATAATCTGCCTAAATAAATAAGGTAAACCAATTGAAATACCACAAGATATAGCTAAACCTAAGGCCATATATAAGAAAACGCGCACGTAGGCGAGACCACTACTAACTTTGCTCGAACTTGTATTTGCTTCTAAATTTTGTTGCATAAAGTCCATACATATCACCTCTTTCATATAAATATATATAAAGATGAATTAAAAAGCCACCAAACTTTTTTCATCTAGTGGCTTCTTAAACAATAATTAATAAAGTGTCATTAAATGATAGCGGTTAATAAAGCGCGGAACGATTCCACTTCTAAAGACGCTCCACCGACTAAAGCACCATCAATTTCTTCGTTTGATAAGTAAGAGTGAATGTTATTAGGCTTCACGGAACCGCCGTAAAGAATGTGCACAGCTTCACTTACTTCCTTACCATACATTTTTTCGATCGTGCGACGGATGAAAGAGATGACATCGACAGCAATTTCAGGCGAAGCATTTAAACCTGTGCCGATGCTCCACACTGGCTCGTAGGCGATGATAACTTTCTTCATCGCTTCTTCGTCCAAATCTTTCAATCCGACGACAATTTGTTCTTTGACGACATCTTTTGTTAGCTTCGCATTAAATTGTTCGAGCGTTTCTCCGACGCAATATAATGGAACCATATCATTTTGGAGAAGAGAGACGATTTTTAAATGACATTTTTCATTCGTCTCATTATCGTAAGTTCTTCTTTCAGAATGACCGACAAGCGCACAGGAAACATCGATATCTTTTAACATCGGTATAGAAACTTCACCAGTATAAGCACCGTGATCTAAATAATGTACGTTTTGCGAAGCGATGATGATACCAAACGTATGTTTCTTAAGAGTTTCTAAAGCTAGATAGCTAGGAGCGATACCTAAGACGACGTCATGTTCTTTCGCTAAGGAGACGATCGAAGGTGTAACTTTAGCAAATGCTAAAGCTTCCGCATTCGTCTTATTCATCTTCCAATTGCCAAATAATATTTTCTTACGCATATTAGTCCTCTAGGATTGTAATACCAGGAAGCTTACCATCATTTTCGATCATTTCAAGCGAGGCACCGCCACCAGTCGAAACGTGGGAGAATTTATCCGAGTAACCAAATTGTTTAATAGCCGCGGCTGAATCACCGCCACCGCAGACGCTGAAACAATTTTTAAGTTTAGCTACTGCATCACAAATTGCACGTGTGCCATGTTGGAAATCGTTTTGTTCGAAGACGCCCATCGGACCATTCCAGAAAATCATCTTCGCGTGAGAAATTTCATCCGCGAATTTGACGATCGTCTTAGGACCGATATCCATCCCTTCAAATCCTTCAGGAATATTATTGTCAGGCGTCACTAATTTTTCCGTCCAATTTTCAAATTCATTCGTGACGACACTATCGAGCGGAAGAACGATACGACCATGCGCTTTTTCGTAACAATTTCTTGCGTAATCGAGTTGATCTAATTCACATGGTGAAGTACCAACTTCTTTACCGAGAGCTTTAAGGAAAGTATAAGCCATCGCCCCACCGATGAGAATCTTATCGCACTTGTGGAGTAAAGATTCGATAACTTTAATCTTATCGCTAACTTTTAAACCACCCAAAATAGCGACGTAAGGACGATCTTCATCTTTGACGAAGACGCAACGATTAAGATTTTTTACTTCTTTTTCGACGAGGTAACCCATCGCTACTTCTTTTCCTTCTTTCTTAAGAATTTCAGGAACACCATAGGTGGAAGCATGCGCTCTATGGGCGCTACCGAAAGCATCCATGACGTAAACGTCAGCTAAAGATGCCCAAATGGCAGATAGTTCAGGATCATTTTTCTCTTCACCTTTTTCATAACGCGTATTTTGCATCAAAAGCACATCGCCATCTTTTAAAGCCGCCACTGCATCAGTTAATTTTTCTCCACGTGTCGCATCGACAAATACTACTTCTTGTGCAAGTAAACTAGAGAGTCTTTTGGCGATAGGACGCATGTTATTTTTAGCTTTTTGTGCTTCGATAACTTCTGGGGCTTCTTTATGTTTAATCTTACCTAAATGTGAAAATAAGATGACTCTTGCCCCTTCTCCAATCAAATATTTGATCGTTGGTAAGGCTTGGACGATACGGTTATCATCACGAATTTCATGTCCCGCGAGCGGTACGTTGAAATCGACGCGAACGAGGACACGTTTACCTTTAAGATTTTTCAAATCTTCAATTGTTTTAATCATTGGTTTTTCCTCCTAAAAACAAGAAAAAGAGCACCACGAAGGTGCTCTTAAAATATTATTTTAACTTATTTACAGCCGAGTTTACGACCCATTTCACCAGCGAGACGGACGAATTGGCAAGTGTAGCTATATTCGTTATCGTACCAGGAAACGACTTTGACAAGTTGGGTGCCTTCTGGCGTTTTGAAGACGACTGTTTGCGTCGCATCGAAAATTGAACCAGCGGTCGCTCCGATGATATCGCTAGAGACGATTTCATCTTCATTATACGCTAAGACATCTTTTAGATAAGTCGCTGCAGCTTCTTTCATCGCTTCGTTAATTTCTTCTGCGGTCACTTCTTTCTTAAGTAAGAGAGAAAGGTCGACTAAAGAACCATCGACGACTGGGACACGTAACGCACCACCACGGAGACGGCCTTCGAGTGAAGGAATGACGAGGTTGATCGCTTTAGCAGCACCGGTAGAAGTTGGTACGATGTTAGCTGCAGCCGCTCTACCACGACGTAAATTACCTTTCTTCACTAAGTCGAGTGTCGTTTGGTCATTCGTATAAGCGTGGACAGTGGTCATATAACCACCAAGAATACCGAATTTTTCATCTAAGACTTTGCAAACTGGGGCTAAGCAGTTCGTCGTACAAGAAGCACCGGAGATGACTAAATCTTCTTTCTTTAAGCCATCGGTGTTAACACCGTAGACGAATGTTGGAGTTTCTTTATCCGCTGGAGCGGAGATGATGACACCCTTCGCGCCACCGCTTGTGATGTGGACCATCGCATCCTTTTTACCTTTGAAACGACCAGTACATTCTAAGACGATATCGACACCATAATCTTTCCAATTAAGTTCTTCTGGGTTTGGCTTACCGAGAACTGGAATACGGCGACCCTTATACATAATAGCGGTATCATCTTCGGAAACACCGATATCAGATTCACCAAATCTCTTATGAGCGGTATCGTATTTGAGTAAGTACGCTAATGTTTTTGCATCGGATAAATCGTTGATTGCGACCACTTCAAATTCGCCACCAAGACTTTCCATACGACGGAAGGCTAAGCGTCCGATCCTTCCGAAACCATTGATGCCAATTTTAATTGCCATATAGAAAATATTTCCTCCTTAATTGACGTATATTATTATAGCAACATCATAAGATGTTAACAACTTAATTTTAATTGCCTATAAACCGCTAGTGAGTGCGCAATTTTCTTCGCTTCAAAAAAATGACTAGCGAGTCAACTTCGCTAGTCAATGAATGAATAAATTATTTTTAAAAAGTAAGTTACTTTTTCGAGGTATTTTCGACAATTTGTACGAAAGTACCACTTCTTAAAGTTTGCACTAGTTGGGCATAAGTATCAAGATGCTTCTTTTCGATGATAATTTCGACGATGCCCCATACGAGCAAAGCTGTACCAGCGATGATACCCGCTAAAGCGACGTAGAATTCAAAGCACGTAACTGAAAATACTCTTATCGTCACCGCACCGACACTTTGTTGTTTAAAAGAAAGCCAAATAAATAAGATACCGATAATTAAGAAAATTATTCCTAAGACGACGCGAACTAATCCACCGTTCGTCTTATCGCGGGAGACGTTTTCGCGTTTGTGCACCATTTGAATTAATTTTCTTGTCTGAACATCATCTAATTCACGATGAAGTTCTGCACCACAAAATTTACATTTTGTTGCATTATTATCATTTTCATGAGCGCATTCAATACAATACATAATTTAACTCCGTTCACATATATTATAGTAGCAATTATATTTTTTTCCAAATCAATTCATCATAAGGATACCGTTTGTTATTTGTAGGTAACAATTAAAAATAGAAAGTCTTACAATGTTAATTGCAAAACACAAAGGAGACTTTCTATATGAATATTCTAACA
>CASDXP010000002.1 GCA_949285455.1 uncultured bacterium
ATGAAACAGCTAAAATGTTTAATGCAATAAAGTATGGAGGATGCTAAAATGAAGGCAATTAACAAAGTAGGACTTACCTACAAAAAGAAAACGCTATCTCATCCTCGCCGCCATATAGTTTTTTGTATTTCTTATAAAGAAATAAATCTGTACAATTTGCAATATAAAACGCAATGTTTTTTATCAAAATAGTTTCTATTTTAATTAAGCTTGGCTTTATTGCGCTTTTTTCTATTAATTCATGTGTTTTTACTAAGTGGGATACTAATTCTTTTGTATCTATCGTTCCGTCTTTATTTTCTTGCTTAATAGATTGTAGATTTTGTTTTAAACAGTCTGAATAAATATTCACTAATGTAGCGTCGTCTAATTGAGCAGGGTTTTTGTATAATGCTTTGAAAACTTGTCTGATAATTTGAGAATTTTTAATGTCGTTGGTTCTAATCAAATACGAATTTTGTATACTGTCTTTGATTAATTTATCTAATTCATCACATTGTTTTTGTGCAACTTCTTTCATCAGCACAGCGTTATTATACCATTCAATTTTTTTGTTATTAACAAAGTGGCAAACAATAGTATTTTCTATATCTTTATATTTTTTGTCTTTAAAAATATCTGGCAATTTATTTTCAAGATGCTTATAACTTATTATTTTAGATAACAAAGCGTCGGAAGTATCAGAACATCTTTGTGCTATTTCGTCTGCAAGAGCTACAATACTCCCCTCGAAAAACAGTGGAACCTTGGTGATGTTGTAATCCTCCTTGGTTTTAATGAAGGGGTATGATTTTGTAATATCATCTATACCATAGTTGATGTTGCCTGCTTCTACTTCTTTTATATCATAGAAAGGCTTTGTGTGTTTTAAAATTCCATCTATTATTTTTATATTTTTCGTATCATTAATTCTTTTTCTACCATTAAGAAAGAACTTTAAATATAACTTTGCGGAATAAATATTATGTCTAAAGCCATCTAAAGGTTTCTTGTTTTTGTAGTAGTTAGCTGAAATCAACCCACCTAATCTATCTTTTCCTGATAGAATATCGTGTAATGTTCTTTCACCAGCATGTCCAAAAGGAGTGTGACCAAGATCGTGACATAACGCAATTCTTTGAACAACATCAACATCAATAGTGCTCTTTATCTCTTTTGGCGCAATATTAACTAATTTCATAGAAACAGCCAAAACTTGTAAGGTGTGCGTCATTCTATTGTAGTATCCATCGTTAGTGTTAGGCGAAAAAAGTTGCGTTTTTCCTTTTAAACGCTTGAAAACAATTGAGGCAAAAATGTCAAAATTACTATCCATAATTTTATATTCCTTTAATTGACTGAATTTTATCATATTTTGTGCATTCATTGCACCAAAAATTAATAAAGGTTAATTGAAAAACAAAACGCAAGGAACCATTTCTTTTTGTTGCTTTTGCCTTTTCAATTAACACAAAAAATTAATAAAGGGAATGAGCGTTCGCTCACTCCCCTAAATGCGTGTATCGAACTTTTTTACAAAGTACGATTTAAATTAATTATTGATTATCAATCAATTATTTATTCACACGACGTCTCTTGTTAACGTAATAGAATCCCACAAGTGCGGTAATAGCCGCGAGTGCGATAACTACCACTGCAATAACAATTGTAGCGTCATCATTGAAAACGCTGCCAACGAAACCAGCATTCGCGGCAACAGTTCTTTCCATGAAGTTGGTATAGCCGCCATGTTGAGGATCTTCACCATATTTTCTTAAAATATAGTCGTATCTTTCAACTGCTTGAGTTACAACTTCACTTTCATCACCATCAGCGTTTTTAAACACTTCTCGTGCAGCAGTATCAAGCGCAGCAAATTCGGTCGCTAATTCATTCCATAAACCACTATCTGGAGCGGTCGCACCACCATCGCAAAGTGAAGCAGCTAGGAATTTACGAGCAAACGTTTCAACTTCATCAACTTCGTAAGTTGTGCCTTCAGCAAATTGTAATTGATAATTACCTTGGTATTGTGTTAAAGGCCCAGCAAGCGTTAGTGTCGTAATGTTTGCTTCCCAATCTGCACTAGCAGCATTTAGTGCGGTAACAGCCGTATTGCCTGCTGAATTTGAAGAACCAAACATCTGTATTGTCGTAGTACCGCCTGTTCCGTTTGGAATGGAAAAATCCATATCGATGTTGCTTCCGCTCGCGCGGCTAACGTAAACCGCGTCTTCAATCGCGATGTAATTACTTAATTCATTATTTGTTAATTCATCAAAAGTCAAAACTTTTGGCTGTAATACATTATCTTTTGATAAAGTTGCGAGAAGCTTTACATTATTTAATTGAGGTACTCCATTGTATTCTCCTAAAGTGGCACTAAGTAAAACTTCATCACCAATGCTTAATTCAAGGCTGGTATTATTAATTTGCATTCCGGTTCCATCTGTGTCAGCAATGTATCTTCTACCACCGTAATTGGCGAACACAACACCACATACATATACTTCACTACCTTGGTTGGATTCCTTCGCTTCTTTAACTGTAATAGGATTAACTTGTTGAATATTGATAATAATGTTTGCTTCAGCAATTTCTTCTACACCCATAACAATAAGGTTAATGTTTGCTTCACCCGCAGCAACAAAATTGACCGTTGCGATTGGTGTGTTTTCATTAGTGATAGTTACTAAACCTTCACTACCAGCGTTAGCAGACCATAGATATTCTAGTTCAGTTTCAGTGAAGGCTTCTAAAGACGAAGTAAGAGTCGCTGCTCCACCGACATAACCAGTTGTTGGACCATTGATAGTAACTGTTGGTTCGGTTGGAACAACTTCAACTTTTTTGTAAAGTTGAATTGGTAAATAGTTATTATTTCCTTCTGTTGCACCAGCACAATCGTTTTTCATAAAACGAAAACGAGTGTTGGTATCTATATTATTAAAAACAAAATATTTAGCGGTTCCACCACTTGTTGTTTCAATTGAAACCCTATTAAGTGCTTCATCGTAGCTGACAGCTAAAGGATCTTCTGGGCTTGTTTTAATTTTTAGATCGTTGCTATTGCCCGTGTTATAAAAATATGCTGATGTACCGCCGTAGCTAGTAAACATTTGATATCCGGTACCATCTTTTGAAAGAGTTACTTCTTCATTTGAAAGAGTAGCATCCGCAACAATAGTGCCGTTTGAAATTGTTGCTCCAACATAATTAGATGCTATGTCAGCACTCGTGCCTAAAGAAGCATTGAATACACGTGCAGTCGTTCCGTCGTCCATTTCAGTTACTACTAAATAGGTGCCGGTAAAGTCGTCCAACTGACTTGTGACCTTTTCGTAGACATCACCTTCGACCGCTCTTGTTGGGGTTCCTCCATCATTGAATGCTAAAAAAGCACCACCAAAAGTGCCGCCTAGCATGGTTAAGCCAAGGAGGAGGGCTGTCACCTTTTTGAATGCGTGTGTCATAAATGACCTCCCATATAAATATGTCGTGATGCACTTCGTTAAGAACGTGCACACATCATTTAATTAATTTATATCGTAATTAACTATACACGTCAATAGTGTTAATTTAGTCTAACTTCAATCCTTAGTCCTACACTTTTATAAAATTAAAAAATTTTTTAATAAATAAAAAGAAAAGACCGCCCACGCATTCAAAAACGGCCTTTTCCTGTACGTAAACTTCAATTAAGAAGTAACGACTAATTTAATTAATAACGCTTATGCGAATGTTTATTATTTATTCACACGACGTCTCTTATCGTAATAATAGAAGCCAACAAGAGCCGTAATAGCAGCAAGAGTAATGATCACTACTACCACTGCAATGGTGGTATCTTCGTTACCAAAGATTGTAGGCGCTAAAGCACCATTCGCGGTTTCATAACGCGCTACACAAGCATCGTATTTTGCTAAAACGTTAACGATACTTGTCTTGTTGCCAGTGTAAGTAATATCCATGCTTTCATAGTCATGAGCGACTAAATTAGTAAGAACTTCTCTATTTTCTTCAATAATTGTCTTATTAGCGTCTAACCAGGTGCCAAATTCAACACTTGTAGCATCAATTTCACATGTACGGAAATCTAATAAACCATTAACCGCTGCTACTACTTCAGCGGTCATAGTTTCGTGCGTATCAGCAAAAACATCAATACCACGGAAATAGACAGCACTATTAGCTGGATTGGAGTACACTAATTCGACTGATCCATACATTGGAGTATCTAAATCAAAAGTATAAGTAGCATTGCTGCTTGTAAGTAATGTGTTACCAACTTCTTCACCATTTACTTTAACTGTGAGTGTAACTTTGTTATTACCATCAGCAGCGGTAGCTGCTGTTACAATAACGCGGTTGATAAGTGTTTCACCAGTAGACGCTGCAAAGACATCACTATAAAGAACGACTTCGCTACATGGTGCTTTGCCTGTTCCAAATTGTAAGCCTCTTCCGTTTGCGCTACCTTCTCTATTAATGTAAGTACCACCAGTGGTGTAATAATGCCAATCTACTCCGCCATCAGTAACAAATGATCCAGAAGACGTGTCAGCTTCTAAACTAGTTGATTCATCGACAACATCGAGAATATAAGTTGGTCCTACTTCAACATATACATCCAAAGTTAGTTCATTTGAAGTTAAACCTCCGTGCGTGGCGCAAACTGTGACGGTTGTATCACCAGTTGTTGTTTCGCTTGGAGAAGCTGGATTCCAAGTAAGATTTAATCCACTTGTTAAAGTAAATGTATTACCATCAGAATAATTTAATGTTAACGTTAAACCTTCTGCATTCCATGCAGTGTCAGTGGATAAATAGGTAGTGTTAGTAAGGGTTCCACCTAAAGTGATGCTTTCAAGTTCTGCATCTGGTAATGGTTCCCAAATGAATGAAACAGAAAGTAAATATGCTGCACCGCTTGCATTAATGTGAACTTGTGTGTAGTTATGTTCTGCATCAAACATTAAGAATGTTTCGCCATAGCCAAGCGAGCCAATTTGAGTCATACCGCTCGTTGTACTGGCGTCAGAATTAGAACCGTAAACACGTAAAGTTCTGCTTGTGTTTGTATTATCCGCCCATTCAACTTCGATACCACGAATTGTACCGCCGGAGGTTGTAGACCAAATACCACGTGTAGCGGAGTTATTCATTTGAATAGCGTATTGGCCGCTGGAATTAGCGTTATTACGAGCAATGTCGCCAGCATAAACTGCTGTAGTGCCTTGGACACCTTCAAAACCAGTGTAATTACCAGCACCAGTAACGCCTGTATCTTCAACTGTAATAGTATCTTTTACATAATCGAAGACTTGAATGCCGTTTATAGTTGTGGAAGCTGATGCTTCACCATACTTAGCAGTAACAATTACTTGTTCAACACCAAGGGCTGGGGCACTTGGAGAATAGGTCCATTGGACTTCATTTGTCAAATCGGCCGTGCCGCCTACATCAAACGTGCCAGTGACGACTAAACCGGAATTATCCCAAGAATCACCAGGAATATAAGATTTAGTTGTCATATCGCCAGAAATAGCAATTGAAGCAACTGTTGGTTCGGTAACCGTAATATTAACGTCGAAAGTATCATATCCACCAGTAGAATTCGGTATAGTAGAGGTGAATCTAATAACTGTATCAGTCACTAATGGTTTGGTAACACCCCATTCAACATCGCGTAGTTCGGTATCGTGACCAATTTGAGCAGTTACATCTTCAAAAGTGACTTCGGTACCATCACTCTTAGTTCCATCTAGTGAGAAATCGCCAGCAGTAAGCACATCAAAAGTTGTGAAAGATTCTTCACCAACAACAAATAAGTCGTCTAAAGTAATATCTTCGGACACAGTTGTAACACTTATTGTTCTAAAACTAATATTTCCAGAACTAGCATTAAACGTGAAAGTAATACTGTTAGTACCGTCACTGGTAATTTGATCAGTGCCTAGTGTTGCATCTGGGGTGTCAACTAAAGAAACATTTGCCCATGTGCCTGATGTTCTTTCTAAATCTACGAGAGTGATAGGACCGCCAGTAGATGTAATAGTAATTGAATTTTTGGCATACATACGAACAGCAGTGCCTTTTGTGTAATATTTTGGTTCAAGTTTATTTGTGTTTTGATACACAGCGCCAACAACGGTGATATCGCCGATTGCGCGTGTTCCAAGGTTCTCTTGGTTTGCCATTCCCATACTTGGGAAATCGAAAACGACTGTTTCCTCAGCAGCCTTAAGTTCTAGACCCCCCCCCGCAGGATTTGCAAGAACTGCGCCACCGACCGCGCCGCCAAGCATTGTTAAGCCGAGGAGGAAGGTCATGACTTTTTTGAATGTTTTTGTCATGTGTATGACCTCCCAATAAAATTTATTTTTGGTTAGTGGTTTCTAAACGAATAAAACTAACCTACATTCATGTATATATAACTACATAATGCGTGTGTATGTCAACACAATAAAATTAAACTTTTCCTTAACATTAGTGCAGGACTTGTTAATTTTTTTATTTACTAAATAGTTTGTTTCGGTAGTTGTACTTGTTTAAAATCTTCTTCTTTTGTTTTGTATCGATGTGAGTGTATATCTCGGTCGTAGATATGGAAGAATGACCTAATAATTCTTGTA
This sequence comes from uncultured bacterium, assembly GCA_949285455.1. Taxonomy (GTDB): domain Bacteria; phylum Bacillota_I; class Bacilli_A; order RFN20; family CAG-826; genus CALVUG01. Next base: position 6,615 of record CASDXP010000002.1, read on the forward strand.
ATGTTCTTAGATCACCACCTGCTGAAAGTAACTCAGTAGCGAACGTATGTCTTAAATGGTGTGGGGTAATCGATTTATTAAGTTTTAGAGTTTTTATTATCTTTCTAAAGATTGTGTCGATTGTATGTACACTTAGTGTTGTTTTGCTTCGATTGATAAATAAATAATTATGTGGAAGATTAATATTTAATCTTAGTGCTAAATAAGTTTTTAAATGAAAGAAACATTCTTGGCTTGAAATATAAATGATTCTTTGTTTATTTCCCTTCCCATGAATTAATATTGTTCTTTGGCTCAATTCAATATCCGTTAAGGTGATATTAGAAGCTTCAGATATTCTAATTCCAGTCGTAATTAATAAATCAAATAAGGCAAGATTTCTTACATTTCTAAAATAAGCTTGTTTAGATTTACTTTTGTTAACGGATTTCATCAAATAATGAAGGATTTTTCTAACGTTATTTATCGATATTGTTTTCGGTAAAGACTTTTCTTTTTTAATATTAAATTTAATTATTTTAACTATGTTAACTTTGATAACTTTTGATTCAATTAAATAATCATAAAATAACTTGATAGAAACTTTCTTTCTTAAGATAGAAGTTATGCGATATTTTTGTTTTATTAAACTAGTAAAATAAACTTCCACTTCTTCTTTCTTCAAAACATTAGAGCATTTCCTAATGAAATGATTAATATCATAATAATAAGATTTGATCGTTGCTTCTTTTACTTTTGGATTATTTCTTAAAGATGCATAAAACTTAAGTGTTAAATCATGTAATTTATTCGTATTCATACGATAGTTAGACCTCCTACTTTTTTCGTTTACAATTACATGACTTTTACTTTAAAATGAACTTACAGTAATTAGGAATTATTATGACTAACTATAGACAATATTCACGAACGAAAAGTATGAAGAATCAACCAGTGATGAACCGGGCTGAATACATCTTAAGTTGCTTAGATGATAAAATAAAAACTGCGGATGTAATCACTAATAATGCCTCGAAACAATGTTCGAATTTGAAGATATTTTTCTTATCGTTTGGATTACCTGTAACTGCCGCTTGGTTCACTTTGTATTATTCAGAAAGTGTCTATGATGATTTTTATGTAAAAATGACTGTATCAGGTATTGTCGCTACATTTTATCTAATGATATTTCTTCTCGTTTTGTTCCTACATAAAAACTTTTATAAAAGACAATTTCAATATCGTAAAGTGAAAGAATCGTTAGAAACTTTAAAAGAAAAATTTATCTTTGAATTAAGTAATAATTCTGTCTTTGTTTCTATTGAAACATTTAATAAATATTTCGATGTTATTAAAGAAATATCCAATAGAAGTACAAAAGTAAACGTAGGGAAACTATTAAAAGACATTGCTCTTTGTTTAATTCCTATTTTCATCTTATTTGCTTTTTGGATTATTGTCTTTGGCTTCAATTGTAGAGATTGGTTAAATTTTATAAGCGTGAATCCACTTTTATGATTTTCATTACTTATCAAACAAAAGAATTAAAAACGCATTGTTATTCGAATAATAAACCATATTTTGTTTACGAAAAAATCAATAAGTTCTTCGAAGAATATACGATCGCTATCGACAGGAATATCGTTAAAGATTCGCTAGAAGATATCTTAGAAGAAATTAATCGCAATTCCCCTAATGAAAAAATATATTATGAGAAAGTAGACGAACATTTTAATTATAAGATTGAGCCTGTCGAAATATTCACTAAATGGGAAAGATTATTTAAAGAACTAAACGCTAATTATGAAAATAAAATACGCGAGAAAAAGATAGAAGACCTATCGAGATTTAAACTAAAAATAATTGTCATAAATAACGATAACAAACTTGGCCCGTGGCAAAGTATCGAAATACTTAACACCTTACCTTACGAGGTCGATATTTATTGGATCAACGTCGACAATTTTTTAGATGTTATAAACGAAACAAAAATCATTATGAATTCTACGATGATACGAGAATATAATCCTAATGCATCTGGTGTTTTTTCACGTCATTTATTCCAAAAAGCTAAAAAGATTAAATAAACGAATTAGACATAATTTACTAAGATAACTACAAGAAAGTAAGCCACAACTGCGGTGATAGCAATACTAAGGTAGTAGTATTTTATTGACCAGCCAGCTTTCTTAGAACAATTATTTTTAGAACCTAACGCTGAAGAGATATCAAAAACAGATTCGTTATATTTGTCCGCTAATTTGTCGTAAAGAAATCTTAATTTTCTTTCATTCATTAGGTACTTGTAATCAAGATAAGCAAAAACAAATGATGAAATGCCTATAACTAAAGCCATGATTAAACCAAAATATGTTTGGTGTAATATTTCTGAAAACCAACCAATATCGCAGGAAAATGCCAAGGTGAACATCATCGTTAAAATGATGCCAATGTAAGGTAAATATAAAGCTTTTAATCTTCCTGAATTTTCATTCATTCTTGCAATGTTATTTTGAATAATTAAAGCAGTGTCTCGAATATTGATTCCTTGAATTTTTGATTCATCCACTACTTTTTTGATATCTTTTGCATTGAATTCTTTCATGTTTTTAGCCCTAATAATTCCTAATTATTGAAACTTAAAATAAAGAAAAACACCATTAAGGTGTTATTATTAAAATTAGCTAGGAATTATCGTGATTAAAATTCTTCGAAGATTAAATCGTTTTCAGGCCCCAAATAGCCTTTAATTGATCCTCTAAAATAAATATCTCCGTTTGAGGAAATATAACCTGCTTTTTGGTTATTTATAACAATGTCTCCTCTTTCGTGTAAAAAACCAATTGGTTTATGATATACATACATGTGCCCATCACCGTTAATGTAGCCGATGAGTTTATCTTTTAAGTAGATGTTTTTGTTGTAACAATCGACGAAATGCATACATTAAGAATTCTTTTTTTCTTTTGCTCTTTCTCTTAACACTTTCGCATAACCTTTTTTATTAACTTGTCTTGCTCTTGCAATAGCTAAATCGTTTTCTAAAACTTCACTTGTAATAGTTGAGCCCGCGGCTACGAAAGCTTCATCATGCACTTCTATTGGGGCAATTAATGTCGCATTAGAGCCTAAGAAAACATTCTTACCAATTTTCGTGCGGAATTTATTCGCGCCATCATAATTCGCGGTGATGACGCCACAACCAACATTTGTATTTTCGCCAATATCAGCGTCGCCTAAATAAGTTAGATGCGCGCATTTGACACCATCTTCTAACTTGACGTTTTTAAGTTCGACAAAGTTACCTACTCGACAATGATCACCGACGATACACCCGCCGCGCATTCTTACAAATGGTCCAAGTTCATTATGATAACCAATCTTCGTATCGACGATATGACAAGATAAGATGTGATTAGATTCACCCACTTTGACATTTTCTAAATAAGCGTTAGGGCCAATAATGTTATTAGGTAAAATTGTAGAATAACCTAATATCCAACTATTAGGATAAATTTCTACATCGTTAGATAATTTAACATCTGGTCCGATGTAAGTATTATTGATATCAAAAATAGTGACACCATTTAATAAATGCTTAGTGTTAATTCTTATCTTTAAATATTCAAAAGCTTTCATTAAATCGACACGGTCATTCACCCCGCCGATTTCTTTTGCGTCATCGATCGTATAAGCGCATACTTTATATCCATCTTTAATTGCTAGCCCTACGATATCGGTTAAGTAGTATTCATTTTGAGCGTTCTTAGGTTCAATTAAATCAATTTCCTTATATAGAACTTCATTATCGATAAAATAAATACCAGAATTTATTTCGTTTAGATTTAATTCATCTTCTTTTAAATCTTTTGTTTCGATGATTTTTTCTACTTGACCATTAGGAAGTCTTTTAATTCTTCCATATGAATTTTTTTCATTTAGAACAGCGGTGATGATCGTCAATTTAGAATGATTTTCTTTATGAAATTCATAAGCTTTTTGTAAAGTTTCCCCGCGAATTAAAGGTGAATCGCCATTTAAAACGACTGTCGTACCTTCTTCTTGATCAAGTTTTGACATGCCAGCTTTTAAAGCGTCCGCTGTACCAAGTTGATGCTTTTGTTCGGTGGTTAAAGCTTTACCATAAACAATCTTTGTTAACTCTTCCGCGCCCCTACCAACGACGACGGCATTACGATCTGGTTTCAATTCGTTAACAGCATCTAAAACATATAAAATTAATGGTTTATGAAATATTTCAAAAGAACATTTCGATTTATTTTCATCTAAGGAATGCATTCTCGTCCCTTTACCGGCCGCTAAGATGACTGCGTTAAGTTTCATATATTTTTCTCTCCGTTTTACGTTTTTTATTAAATTTTTTAATCTTTTATAAATTATCTTGTCGATGAATTTTACACTTTTCTACTTCGTAGCCTAATTTATCAAAATAATTTTCAGCTTTTTTCACTAATTTCTTATTATCAGTTAAAGCGAACATCGAACTACCTGAACCAGTCATCGAAACAATTTTAAAACCATAGTCTTTTAATTCTTGTTCGATTTTAGTTAATTTAGGAAGCATATCTTTTGCTGGTACATATAAAGCGTTAGATAAATTATTAGCAATTAATTCATCATCACCTTCTTCTAATCCTTTACTCACTAAATCTAGATTAGCGATCGGTAATGCTTCGTAAGTATCACTTTTATCATAAACATCTTTCGTCGATAATGGTTCGTGTGGTTTAACTAATAAACAATAGTAATCTTTTTTAATTTTGATAGGTTTTAGATGTTCCCCTACTCCATCCACTCTCGCAGGTAAACCAAGCATTAAGAAATAGACGACATCTACTCCTATCGATAAAGCTAAATCTTTTAGTTGTTTTTTTGTTGGAGTAATTTCTAACATTTTAAAGATAGCTTGTAAACAAGCGGCTGCATCGCTTGAGCCACCACCTAAACCTGCACCCATAGGAATTGATTTATGGATGTTGATACGGAATTGTTCTTCGAAATGAAAAATCTCGCGCGCTTTAGAAATAGCAATATGCGCAAGATTATATTTAGAAGGAATGGAAACGAAACTATCACAAGTGACGTAAGTATCATTACCGTTTGGAATAAGAGTAATTTCAATTGTGTCATGTAACGTTAAAGGTAAATAAATCGAATCGATAAGATGATAACCATCTTCTCTTCTCCCTAAAATATTAAACCCTAAGTTTATTTTCGCATTCGCTTTGATGTACATCGTTTTACTTTTCATTAGTTTCATAATTTTGATAACAATATATTAAAACATTTTTTTACACTTATGTAGTTTTTATTAAGTGTTTATACAGTTTCAAATAATTAATGTGATCGATAGTGGCGGGGCGTTTTAATGGATCGATATTTATTTCACTTAATAATTTTCCTAAAGTGTTTTTATCTAAATGCGTAAAAAGTGATAAGTTATTCAAGATGGTTTTACGTGGATTCATAAAACATTTTTTCACAAATGAATAAAATTGCTTTATGTTAACATCTTTTAATTTTTCATAATCTAAACGCATATTGATAATGATCGAATCAACATGGGGTTTAGGAATAAAAAATCTTCTATTCACTTTTTTAATTTCTTTTTCACTTACCAAAAAATTTAATAAAACACTTAAAGGGTTAAAATCAAGGCTTGGAAATTTTGCAAATATTCTTTCGTAAGCATCGATTTGTATCATGATATTGATGCGCTTCGCTCTACCTTCAGTTAATAGCTTAGCGATAATGTCACTTGTGATGTAATAAGGAAGTGAACCAACAATTTGAGCATAAGTCGAAATATCAATCTTTAAAACATCATCGTTGATAACTTTAACTAATTCATCATCTCTAAATTGTTCACTTAAAAATTTAAATAAGGTTTTATCAAGTTCGACGATAGTAAGATTTTCACTCTTCTCTTTTAGAAAATAAGAAAGGTTACCTAAGCCTCCCCCAATTTCTAAAGTGGGAACATTTTCAATTTGACTTAAGAAAGATAAAGCAGTTTCATCGAATAAAAAATTTTGTCCAAGTGACTTCTTAGGCGAAGGTAAGATAGATAATGCTTGTTCGATATATTCTTTAACGTTTTCCATAATTTAATTTGAATAATTTTTCATCGCTTCTTCAAGTTCTTTTTTACTTATCTTATTCGCGTTAAGTTTAAACATTAATGACTTCGCATTATTGTAACCTAAATGAAAATGCTTAGAGATGAATTCTCTTCTTCGTTTAGAATCCGGAAAACCGCTAAGCTTGAGAGCGATAAAAGTTGATAAGTCAATTTCACCTTTTTCCCGCAAAAATGAAGTAGAATAATGTTTTAAAGCTTCTAAAACTACCTCTTTTGAAGATTCCGCTACTCCGACCTTACCTTTTTTCATCGCATCGGCTTTATCGATGTAAACATTGACGAATTTATCCACGAATTTAGCAATTTCTTGACGTATTTTCATACCTGGATAATCAGGATCGGTCAACACTACAATCGTTTTTTTATTTTGGATGCTTTTTAGGTAGTCAATTGTTTCACGTGGAACCGCAGTTCCATTGGTTATGACGCACTCAACATCGAGGAAAGAGCGTATAAATTGTTCATCTTGTCGGCCTTCGACCACTAAAACGATATTTGATTCTTTCATAAATTTGTTTTCACGTGAAACAATCTAGCCACATTTTCGCTCGTGATTTTTGCAGCTTCTTCTTCACTTATATCTTTGATATTAGCGAGTGCTTTTAAGACGAGTCTTACTTGCTTTGGGGAGTTTTCTTTTCCTCTAAATGGATGGGGTGATAAATAAGGTGAATCAGTTTCCACTAAGAGCCTATCTAAGGGTGTAGCAAGACACGCTTCTTTAGGCGTTTTTGCGTTCGTAAAAGTTAAAGGCCCTCCGAAAGAAATATATAAACCTAAATCGATAAAATCTTTAACCATTTCTTTTGGACCACTATAACAATGCATCACTCCCCCGTACAAGGGTTTAACTTCTCTTAACACTTTTAAAGTTTCATTAATCGCATCTCTAGAATGAATGATGACTGGAAGTTTTAAATTGTTCGCGTGTCTTATTTGATCTTTAAAAACATCGATTTGTAATTGTCTTTGTGATTCATCTTTTTCCCAATAAAAATCTAAACCAATTTCTCCAATAGCCACTAATTTTTTGCTTTTAATCTTTTTTACATCGTTATATTCTTCTTCGGTCGTGTTTTTTATTTCACTTGGATGAATCCCTACCGCGTAATAAACATTTTCGTATTCGCCCGCAATTAAAAGCGCACGTAAAGAAGATTTATAAGTATCACTTGGGCAGATGATGATTTTTACATCTTCTTTATAAGCTTCTTCAATTAATTCTTTTCTTTTCAAGAAAAGGCTATCATCGTTTAAATGACAATGTGAATCGATTACTAACATAATTATTTACCTACACAAAATCTTGAAAATATTTCATCTTCAAAATCTTGATCATGATCTTCTCCTAAAATCGCTAAGCAATGCGCGTAAGCGTCTTGTAGCGAAACACTAATGATATCGATAGGTTGACCTAAGGAAGTATCTTTGATGACTCTATCCATATCTTTATCGATTTGTGATAATAAACCAATAGCTCTTGAGTTATTAATAGAAGGCGAATGGAAATCTTCTTCTTTTAAATTTAATTTTTTTAATAGAATATCAAAAAGTGGTTTAACTTCTTTTCTTTTCGCTGATACGTAAATATATTCTTTGTTTTTATCTTTATCTTTTATTTTTTCAGATTTATTTACCACTTTAATAACTTTATCTAACTTCACTTTAAATCCTAATGGTTCGAAGTTATTGGAATCACTTACGTGAATGATGTAATCCATTTCCTTCACTAAAGCCTTAGCTTTTTTAATACCGATATTTTCGATGAAGGAAGTATCATCATGTAAGCCTGCTGTATCGTAGAAATGGAAAGTAATACCTTTATAGTTAACTTCTCCATCAACGATATCTCTCGTCGTTCCTTCGATCGCGGTGACGATAGCTTTTTCTTCCCCTAGAAGCGCATTTAATAAAGAAGATTTTCCGACGTTCGTGTGGCCAACGAGCATAACTTTTACACCATCTTTAATAACTTTTGCTTTTAGTCCATCTTGCATTAAATTTTTAATCATTATTTTGATGTTTCTAGCGGAATCGATAATCTTTTTCGTGTTCGCAATTTCAATATCTTCATATTCTGGATAATCGATATTTACTTCGATTAAAGCAAGTAAATCAGCGATTTTTTCTCTTAATGGTTTCACAAGTTTTGAATCATCGCCTTTTAAACCTAAAATGGCTAGGTTTCTTGCTTCTTCTGTGCGAGCTGAAATCAAATCATTAACAGCTTCTACTTGCATTAAATCCATCTTGTTATTTAAATAGGCTCTTTCAGAAAATTCACCCGGTAAAGCAAGCCTTGCTCCATACTTAATAAATAAAGAAATAATGTTATTAGCGATAAGTACACTACCGTGGCATATAATTTCAAAAGCGTTCTCGCCTGTATAGCCATGCGGGGAACAATAAGTAATAACCACTACTTGATCGACAATTTTATCTTCGTCTTTAATATAGCCATAATAAACATTTTTATCTTTAGATAAATCGATAGGGGTGGAAAACACCTCACTAAGTAACACTAAAGCATCCTCCCCGCTCGCGCGTACAATGGCTAAGGCTGATTTAAATGGAGGTGTCGCTAAAGCAATAATTGTTTCTTGCATGTATGTAATTATACAAAAAACTCCTAGCGTTTGGCTAAGAGTTTTATCGTTTCTAATAATTAATTATTAATCTTCGTCTTTGTAACGAATGACAATATGCCTGTTTGGACCGTCCCCTTCTGATTCGGTAGAAATGTGTGGCATCTTCGCTAAAGCATTATGAATTTGTTTTCTTTCATCCGCTGGCATTGGATCAAGGGCGATAGACATTTGTCTAGTGAGAACTTTCTTCGCTTCTCTTTTAGCGATGAAGATATCGTGACGATATTTTCTTTCTTTATAATTTTCAACATCGAGTAAAATACGGAATCTTCTTTGGAACTTCGTATTGACCGCAGCTTTCACTAATTCATTTAAGGCTTGTAAGGTCATACCTTTTTGGCCAATGACTAGAGGATTGTGATCACTATTAATAGTGATACGGATGATATCATTATCTTTTAAAGCAACATTTGTCTTCGCTTTGACACCCGCTTCTAACAAAATGTTTAAGATGTAATCACTCGTATAATCTAAGACTTCACTTAAATCGTAAACGTCGATACTTACACTTTTTTTAAATAAAGATTTTTTCTCTTCGGTCACGATGTAAATTAATTCATCTTTTGTGATACCACTTTCTTCACTTGCTTTATCTAAAACTTCTTCTAAAGTTTTACCAGCATATGTTTTCATACTAATACTTCTTTCCTTTCTTCGCTTCTTTTTGCTTCTTTTCTTTACGTTTCATAATCGCATCCATAATGAGTGTTTGGGCGATCATGATAAGTGCGCCGGCGAACCAATAAACACCCATCGCGGCAGGAAGAGTGAAGCCCATGAAGATGATGACCACTAACATGATGTTAGAAATCCATTTCATCTGTTTATTTTGCGCAGCTTGAGCTGGATTCTTACCAAGTCTTGCTAATTTTTTAATCTTTCTTTTTTGCATCCATTGTGGAAGTTTAGTGGCTACCACCTGCGCTGTAATCATTAAAATGATTAAGACAAAAGCTGTACCCCAAGCATGCCAATCATTAAATTGAATTAACGTCGAACCAATAGAATCAGATAATTTAAGACCAAAGATAGCGTCGCTACTTAAGATAGCTGCACCTTGCATCGCACCCCAAACAGCGATGAAGATAGGGAATTGAATAATCATCGTGATAAATGGGGCAACCATTGAAATCTTATGTTTCTTATAAAGCGCCATTTGCTCTTGCGCTAAACGTTGCTTTTCATATTGATTAGTTTTGGAATTTGGATATTTCGCTTGAATTTTAGCAAGTTCTGGTTGGATAGCTTGCATCTTCGCTTGCGATGAAGTGGATTTAAATGTGACGAGTAAGAGTAAACCTCTAACAATTAAAGTCACTAGAAGAATTGCACCAATTTGGCCCCATCCACCTGCACCAAAAGAACTTGCAAAGAAATCGACTAACCAAGCGACAGGATAGACAAGTAAACCTTCAATTGGGCCAGTTTTCCAAGCATATCCCCAATCTTTCTTTTCGATACCAACTTCAATTTGTGAACCTTGTGGACCATAAGATCCATAATGACCGCCGTTGATAGAAATACAAGATCTTGTCGTAGCGACATAGTTATTCATCGTTCTTTTATATAAATTTGTAAAGTCCATGTTAGGAACATTTTCTGGACCAAGTTCGACTGCAAGTTCTGCACTCCACTTATCCCAGTTCGCCCAAAGTTCATCGTTCGCGCCTAAGAATTTGATGTAGCCATAATTAACATAACGAGTTACACCATCGTCTTTTAATTTGTAGATTAATTCGTTGTTAACAAAAGAGGTATCAACCTCATCAGCTGCGATAGGTTCCACGAAATCTTTATTATATTGTTCAACCATTGCATCTAAGGCGCGTAAATCGATTTGAACAAAGAAATCTAAAACTGGTTGGACGATAGAGTCATTTTGAGCTTGAGTATAAACCGACATTAAAGTTGGGCTATATTCTGCACTTGTGGTGTAATAAAGATTAGGGTAGGTTTTGTGTTGAATCGCCCCTTCTGTTCCTTCTTCGACGTAACGGACGACACCTTGATCATAAGCAAACATGATAGAGGCGGTATCTTTAGGCGAGCAAAAAGAGGCTGTGCAGCCCGTCACTAATAACGCACCAAAAAGCGCCCCAACACCATATAGAACTCTTTTAAGTTTTTTGTTCATTATTTGCCTCCAAGGGAATTGAGAACTAGGCTTAACAATTCTTGTTCGTTCGTGTGGTAATCATTAATTAGGTAATTAGGTTTGATGACGATTACTAAATCGAAATTAAGTTTTGCTTCAATTAATGATTTTGCCATCACTCTTACTTGTCTTCTTATATGATTACGAACGTGAGCCTTACCTAGTTTTTTTGAAGTAGCGATACCAACTCTAATAAAGTCTTTTTGTTTGTTTTGATAATAAACGATAAAGCTACTAGATGATATTTTGTTTCTTTTCGAAACGATTTGTTTAAATTCTTTCGTATCTTTGATACGATAAAGAGTTTTCATACTATTTTTTAAGCGCTTATAACCTTACGTCCTTTTTGACGACGTCTCGCTAAAGTCGCGCGGCCGTTAGGAGTGGCCATACGCGCTCTAAAGCCGCTTACATTTTTATGTTGTCTTTTACTTGGTTGATATGTTCTTTTCATAATCTAACAGGTCCTCCGTGCAATATGCGATATAGATTATATAAGTTAATAATAATTAAAGTCAAATAAATATCTAAATTGATATTAATTAAATAAGACCCCCTCCCCTGCCTAAAAAACACATAAAATAATTTATCCACAATGTTGTGAATTCCTGTGTAAAACTCTGTGAATTATTTTAATATTCTAAGAATAGGACTAATTTTTTATAAATTAAAAGATTTGCTCGCTGTGGAAAACAATCCACAAAAACCACAATGATTTATCCACAACGAAATTTTCCACAATTTTGTCCACAATGAAAAGTTGTGGATTGTGGGAAAATCACACCTACACTAGGCTTTTTCTAGTTAATTTTGTGGATAAAATAAAAATCAATTTATTTTTGTTTAAATTTATTGTGGAAATTGCTATTCTTTTGTTAAGACAAAAAGGAGAATAACCTTATGGATAAAACAATATCGGAAATTACACAGATCTGGGACCGCGTCTTAGCGAAGGTTAAAGATAGTGTGGATTTTAATATTTATAGTTCTTTCTTCGCGCCTACGTACGTGCATAAATTAGAAAATAATAAGTTATATGTTGTTACGACTTCCAGCTTAGCGAAGCAACTTCTTTCTACAAATTATTTAGATTTCGTTCTTTCGATTTTGCTCGAAGAAACTCAAACACAATATGAAATTGAATATATCTTAGAATCGGAAGTGAACGCAAAGGCGAAAAAAGTTGAAGAAAATAAACAACCTTTTTTCTCTGGTGTAAGAGTTAATCCTAATTGTACTTTTGATAATTTTATCGTAGGACCATCAAACAAAGAAGCACAACAAGCTGCTCTAATCGTCGCTTCTAATTCTGGTAAAATGTATAACCCTTTATTCATCTATTCCGACTCTGGATTAGGTAAAACTCACCTACTTCACGCGATAGGAAATTATTATAAAAAGAACAATCCAAATCGTAAGGTTTTATATATTCCTGCGGATGTTTTTGTCGATGAATTTGTCCGCGCTGTGCGGGGAGAATCCGATGATTCTAATATTAAAGGATATATTAATTCTGCGGATTTATTGCTCATAGATGATGTACAATTCCTCGCTAATAAGCAGCAGACACAAGAAATGTTTTTCTCTTGCTATAACACCCTTTATAACAACAATAAGCAAATCGTCATTACAAGCGACCGCTACCCCTCTGAATTAAAAGGTCTACCTGATCGTTTAGTGTCTCGTTTCTCTTCTGGCTTGACAGTTAACATCAATAAGCCAAATGTTGAAACGTGCGTATCTATTTTAAAAAGTAAAATATCTGCTTCTGGTTTAAATACCGCTAATTTTGATGATGAAGCTTTATCATATCTTGCAAGTCAATATTCTTCCAATGTGCGTGAGCTTGAAGGTGCACTCAATTCTTTACTTTATTACAGCGTGAACGTAAAGAAATCTCAACATGTTACATTTAACGATGCATTAGAGTCTTTAGGCGGAGCGAATAGACCGTCTTCAAAAAGTAACACGATCACCGAAGCTACTATCATTAACGAAGTTGCAGATTATTATCGCTTAACCCCTTCTCAATTAACTGGAAAGATTCGCATCTCCCAAATTTCTTGGGCAAGACATGTTGCGATGTATCTTATTAGAGAAATATTAGACACACCTTTTATTAAAATTGGCACTATCTTTAGCGGGGCCCACCACACTACTGTGATGTCCGCTGTGGAAAAAATTGATCAAAAATATCGTCACGATGCAACCGTTAAACAAGCTATAGATGAGATTAAAAAACATCTTGGTCGATAAGCATTATTTTAATAAAATAAAAATTGTTCAAAGAGCAAAGATAATGTGATAGAATTTAAAAGTAGCGAAAAGAAGTTTTCCACAAAATCCACAAAATCCACAGTCGTTATTATTATTATTTATAATAAAGAAGGAGAGAAAATATGATATTTACAATAAGAAAAGATGTATTTCTCAAAGCGCTTAATGTCGCTAATAGGGCGCTTTCTTCTAAAGTTGCACTCCCAATTCTTAATTCTTTAAAACTTGAATTAGATGAAGAAGGGCTACATATTACTGGAAGCAATAACGATATAACAATAAAGACAACCGTTCCTTTAAAAGAAAACGATGAAGAAATTATTAGCAACACTAAATTTGGTGGAGCTTTAGTAAACGGGCGTCTTCTTACTGAAATTGTTAGAAAGTGTGAAAGAGATACTTTGACATTCGATATTTTTGATGAAACGATCGTCAAAATTAAATATGGAAACTCTGGTTTTAATCTAAATTCAGCAAGAGCGGAAGAATATCCTGACTTCGATATGGAAGAAAAAGGCGTTGAAGTTGGTATGAAAGCTTCTTTATTTTCAAATTTAGTTGATACGGTTGCGTTTGCCGCTTCCACGAAAGAGCAAAGACCAGTTTTAACTGCAATTAATTTCGAAGCTAACGATGGTAGACTTGCTTGCACGACTACGGATGGTTTTAGACTTGCAAGAATTGAAGCGAATTTAGATACGAACGAATCTTTCGTTGCAAACGTGCCTGCTAAGATGGCGCAAGAAGTAGCGAGATTAATCGATGGTGAAGAAAATATTCGTATCTATTTTGATACGAAAAAAGCTTTGTTTGTCTTCGGTAAAACTATCGTCAGCGTTAGATATGCCGCTGGTGAATTCCCCAACGCTAAAACTATCATTCCAAAGAGTTTTAATTACTTCTTAGAAATCAACGCTCAAGAATTACTTTCAGCGATGGATAGAGTTTCAACTCTTTCTTTAGAAAGAGATAACATCGTCACCCTCAAAATGTCCGAATCGAGCGTAGAAGTTTCTTCTAAAGATAGCCAAAACGGTTCCGCGAACGAAGAAATTAGCGTTTTCCAATATCAAAACGAACCATTAGAAGTAAGTTTCAACTCTTCTTATGTAGCGCAGGCGATCAAGGCTGTTGGAACGACCGATGTCATCTTAGCATTTTTAGGCGAAATGAAGCCTTTTACGGTCAAGTCCACCAAAGATGACTCCATCGTCCAATTAGTGACGCCTAGACGCACTTATTAAGCTAAAAATAGGCGATTTTAAGCTAATGAATTCAAGGGAATAAATTGTTATTCCCTTTTTAATTTATTTTTAGTATAATTACTCCGTAGGGTTTTTATTATATGAATAAAAAAGAGCAAATTATCGTCTTTAAAGGTCCATATCTCACTTTGGGGCAATTGCTCAAGAAATTAGACCTTATCGATTCTGGTGGTGAAGCTAGACTTTTCTTAGCGACACATAAAGTTTCTGTCGACGGCGAAATTGAAACTAGAAGAGGAAGGAAACTCTACGATTGTTCTTACGTGGTCATCGATCAAAATAATTACCGATTAAAAGAAGAAGATGCGCATCAATAAAATTCACATCGAAAATTTCCGCTCGCACAAGATGAGCGATTACAAATTCTTTCCTGGTATCAATTTGATCGTCGGCCCGAATGGTTCAGGCAAGACTAGCGTCGTCGAAGCTATTTCTTTGATTGCCTACGGTCATTCATTTAAAGGCGCGGAAGATAAAGAACTTGTAAGACGCGGTGAACATTATCTAAACATCAAAGCAGAGACCTCGTACGGTCAAATTGTGACGAAGGTTAAGATAAACATCGTCAACAACCAAAAACGCGTCTACATCGATGATAAAGCGATAAAGCGCCTATCAGAATTGATGGAAGTTTTAAATGTTGTGACCTTCGAACCAAAAGAAGTGTCTTTGTTACAAGGCCCACCTAAACAAAGAAGGAGATTTCTCGATTTCGCTATCGCTAAAATTTCCCAAACGTATCTAGCTAAATTACAAGAGTATGAAAAGCTATTACAAGAAAGGAACAAAATCTTAAAAGAGGAAGTAGTTGACGAAACACATTTGAACATCGTTACCGAATTACTAATTAAGGCGAGCGAACCGATATGCTCTATGCGGGCGCGTTATATCGCGCGATTGAACACTTGTCTCAAACAAGTTTACGCAAAGATCGACGAAGGAAAGAAAAATCCAGAAATTGTTTATCACCCCTTCGTGAAGCCAGATGAAAACTTCCTAATCGCAGCAAAAACAGCGTTTAAAGACGCTCTCGCAAACGATTTAGCGAAAAAGGTAACATCAATCGGACTTCATAAAGACGACTTCCTAATCAGCCTAAACGGACAAGATGTCGCGACCTTTGGCTCTCAAGGAGAAAATAGATTAGCGGTCATCGCTCTTAAGCTAAGCGTTCATCAAGCTATCGAAAAAAGAGAAGATAAACCAGTGGTCATCTTAGACGATGTCTTATCTGAACTTGATACGCTACACAAAAATAAGTTATTAACTTATTTAAAGACTATAGATCAAGTCTTCATCACAGCGACGCACACAAACTTAGATGCATCGCAAGTTCACATCATAGATTTAACAAAACAATAATCAAAGGAGGAATAACTACAGTGGAAGAAGAAATCAAAACGAACGAAGCAGTGGACGAAGTAAAAGCGGCAGAACTCGAAAATGAGAAGGCTGACGCTAGTTATACTGCGACGAACATTCAAGTTCTAGAAGGACTTGAAGCGGTCAGAAAAAGACCAGGTATGTACATTGCTACTACCGCCTCCCCAGGCTTACACCACTTAGTGTGGGAAATTGTCGATAACGCCGTCGACGAAGCTTTAGCGGGCTATTGTAAAAACATTACAGTCACCATCTTAAAAGATAACATCATCAAAGTCACAGACGATGGTCGTGGTATTCCGGTTGATGTCGTCTCTAAGAGCGGCTTATCAGGCGTCGAAACAGTTTTTACCATCTTGCACGCCGGCGGTAAATTTGGCGCTGGTGGTGGTTATAAAGTTTCCGGTGGTTTACATGGTGTCGGTGCATCAGTTGTTAACGCTTTATCAACATGGCTAGAAGTTACAGTTTATAAAGACGGCGGAGAATATTACGCTAAATTTGTTAACGGTGGACACGTCGATGTGCACCTTCATCGCGTGGGCGATACCACTAGAAGTGGTACGGTCGTCGTTTTTAAACCGGACGCTACCATTTTTACTGAAACAACCGAATTTAATTACGAAACCATTCGTGATCACTTAAGACAAACCGCTTACTTAAATAAAGGGGTAAGAATTGTCGTAAGAGATGAAAGAGGCGAAGAACCAGTTGAAGAAGTGTTCCATTACAATGGTGGTATTAAAGAATACGTCGCTTACATCAATAAAAACAAAACGTTATTATTCGAAGATGTCATCTACTGCGAAGGACGTGAACAAGTCGATATCGGCGGTGGAGAAAAAGGCTACATCTACGCAGAAGTAGCAATGCAATATAACGATGGTTATAGTGCGAATGTTTTCTCTTTCTGCAATAACGTGAACACACACGAAGGTGGTACGCACGAAGAAGGCTTTAGATTAGCGATCACTCGAGTCGTCAACAATTACGCTAGAGAAAACAAGTTCCTAAAGGAAAATGAAGAAAGTTTAACTGCGGACGACGTCAAAGAAGGTCTTACCGCTATTATCTCGGTACGTCACCCCAACCCACAATATGAAGGTCAAACCAAGACTAAACTTGGCAATTCCGAAGTTCGTAAGATCGTTAGTGGTATCGTCGGTGAACAATTCAATCGTTTCTTATTAGAAAACCCTAAACTCGCAAGACTTATCATCTCTAAAGTTTTAAGTGCAGCGACAGCAAGACTTGCAGCAAGAACCGCTAGAGAACAAGTGAGAAGAAAAGGTTCTTTAGAATTAACTACTCTTCCTGGAAAACTCGCTGATTGTTCTTCAAGAAATCCTGAAGAATGCGAATTATTTATCGTCGAGGGTAATTCCGCTGGTGGTTCTGCAAAAGAAGGTCGAAATAGACGAACACAAGCTATTCTTCCGCTTCGTGGTAAGATCTTAAATGTCGAAAAAACCAATGTTCAAAAAATCTTCAATAACGCAGAAATTGGTAACATTATCACCGCAATCGGCGGGGGAATTAGCCCAGAATTCGATATTTCTAAGATTAGATATCATAAAATTATTATCATGACCGATGCTGATGTCGACGGCAGTCACATCCGTATCTTATTATTAACATTCTTCTATCGCTTTATGCGTCCGCTTTTAGAAAATGGTTACGTCTACATTGCTCAACCACCTCTATATAAAGTGGATTATCACGGTAAGTCATATTACGCATATAACGATGATCAATTAGAAGTAATTAAAAAACAATTGAATCTTAAACCTGGCTACGCTATTCAACGTTACAAAGGTTTAGGTGAAATGAATCCAGCACAATTAAAAGAGACGACGATGGATCCAGAAGTAAGAAAGATGCTTCGCGTCAACATCCAAGATGGTATCGATGCAGAAGCAGCCTTCACTGATCTTATGGGCGATAATGTTGACCCGAGAAAAGATTTCATCCATCGTAATGCACAATTTGTCAAAAATCTCGACGCTTAATGAAAGGTGGTAACAAATAATGTTTGAAGAAGAAGATAAAATTATCAACGAAGAAGTTGATGAAAAACTAGAAGAAGAAACACCCGTAAGCGAAGAGGGTGGAAATGATGATGGTGAAGCTAGTGCTGGTATCGTTCCAGGCTTAGTAGATGTCGACATCGCTAAAGAAGTAAGAAGTTCCTTCTTAGATTACGCTATGAGCGTCATCGTTGCACGTGCTTTACCAGATGTACGCGACGGTTTAAAACCCGTCCACAGACGTATTATTTTCGGTATGAACGAATCAGGTATCACTCCTGATAAACCTTATAAAAAATGCGCTCGTATCGTCGGTGACGTCATGGGTAAATATCACCCGCACGGCGACGCCGCTATCTATTCAACTTTAGTCAGATTAGCCCAACCCTTCTCCATGCGTTATACGCTTGTGGATGGTCACGGTAACTTTGGTTCCGTCGATGGTGATGAAGCTGCCGCTATGCGTTACACTGAAGCGAGAATGTCCAAACTATCTTTAGAGATGGTAAGAGATATTAATGATGATACTATCGACTTTGTCGATAACTACGATGGAACAGAAAGAGAACCATCAATTTTACCTTCTAGAATTCCTAATTTATTAATTAATGGTAGTTCAGGTATTGCTGTTGGTATGGCGACTAACATGCCCCCACATAATCTCGGTGAAATTATCGATGGTATTCGCGCGGTCGCATTAAATCCAGAAATAAGCGTCGAAGAAATTATGGCTAATGCCATCCATGGTCCTGATTTCCCAACCGGTGGCATCATCTTAGGAAGAAGTGGTATTAAACAAGCCTATGAAACTGGTCAAGGAACGATTACAATTCGTTCTAAGTGCGAAATCGAAGAACACGCGAATGGTAAAAAATCTATCATCGTCACCGAAATTCCTTACCAAGTTAATAAAGCGACGATGATCGAAAAGATTGCCGATCTTGTTAAAAACAAGATTATCGATGGTATTACCGACATTCGTGATGAATCGAACCACGAAGGTATTAGGGTAGTTATCGAAGTAAGAAAAGATATCATTCCAGAAGTTTTATTAAATCAACTTTATAAGAATACTCAACTACAAGTATCTTATGGTATTATCAACCTTTGCTTAGTCAATAATGTACCAAAGGTACTAGGTATTAAAAACTTATTACAAGAATACTTAAATTTCCAAATTGAAGTCATCGAAAGAAGGACGAAATATCGTCTAAGAAAAGATGAACAAAGAGACCATGTCGTTTTAGGTTTACTTAAAGCCAGAGAAAACATTAAAGAAGTAGTGGATATTATCGTTGCTTCTGAAAGTGCGGAAGCAAGCGCGAAAGCTTTGATTGAAAGATTCGGTTTTAGCGACGCTCAAACGCAAGCTATCCTCGCTCTTCCATTAAGAAGATTATCTGGCATCGAAATCGAAAAACTTAAACAAGAAAGAATTCAACTTGAAAAGAACATTGCTTACTATCGCGACTTACTTAGCGATAGAAACAAACTTCAAGGCGTCGTCCTCGATGAATTAGTAGAAATTAAAAATCGCTACAATGATGAACGTAAGACAGAAATTTCTGATGCCTTATCAACGATTGAAGATGAAGACTTAATCCCGGTGGAAAATATCGTCATCACTTTGACCGCTGGCGGATACGTGAAACGTCAAACTGTCGATACCTTCCACACGCAAAATAGAGGTGGTAAAGGTATAAGAGGAACGCGTACGCATGAAAATGACGCAGTGAAGATTTTAGTCTACACTATCACGCACACCGATTTATTGTTCTTTACTACCCTTGGTAAAGTTTATCGTATGAGAGCGCACCAAATTCCTGCTTATAGTCGTGAATCGAAAGGTCTACCTATTCAAAACCTCATCAACTTAGATGAAAACGAAAAAGTTATCGCTATCATTTCTCTTGATCATTATGGCGAAGGAACTTACCTTTCCTTCATTACTAAGAAAGGTTTAATCAAGCGTACAAAAATTGAAGAATTCTTATCAATTAGACAAAATGGTAAGATCGCCATCTCTTTAAGAGATGATGATATGTTACTTGATGTTAAACACACATCTGGTTCCGCTGTCATTGGTATCGCCTCTAGCCTTGGTAAAATGGTTAAATTTGATGAAAACGATGCAAGAGCGATGGGTAGAACCGCAAGCGGTGTGAAAGCGATGAACACCGATGGTGGTGAATGTATCGGCGCTATTACAAGTGAAGAAGGAAATCTCGTTCTCGTCTTATCTGAAAATGGCTACGGTAAGATGACTTCATTTGATGAATATCGTATGACCAACCGCGGCACAAAAGGCGTTAAGACTTTGAAGACGACCGAAAAAATTGGTAATATTGTATGTGTTGCGATGGTCAATGGTAACGAAGACTTGATGGTTGTCACCGATAACGGAGTCATTATTCGTACACCACTTGAACAAGTACGCATCGCTTCAAGAAACACGCAAGGAGTGCGCATTATTCAACTTGATAATAAGCGCAAAGTTTCCAACGTCGCTATCGTCCCACACGAAGAAGAAGAGGAAGAAGAAGGCGACGCGAATAATGTAGAAATTGCGGAAAATCCCGCGGAATAAGAGGTAAAAATGAAAGTTTTAGTCTACTTCTTAAGCGAAAAACATAAAGCAAATTTTGAAGGCGATCGTCTAAGAAAAACTATCGTCGGAGCTTTAAATCGCTTGGAAGTAGAATACAGTTTAGATACGAGCGATGAATACGATATCGTTCATCTTGTTTCGCCGCTTGACATCGCCATCGCTGAAAACGCTAAATTTAATAATGTTCCAGTCGTCTTCAGCGCCCTTTATACTGAAGGTGATCCTCAAGCGCGTTACATCGATAAGTCAACTGGTATTCCTCATCTAATTCCAAGCGCTTTAAAAGCTTTAAATTATGCTTCTTTAATCTTCGTTCCTTCCGATGGGGCCAAAGCCTTCTTGAAAGATGAAGGTGTAGAAGCAACAATTGTCACTTGCCCATGTGCTGTCAATCAAGCGAGGTTTAAATTCGATAAGGATATCGAAAAAGAGTTGTTCTGGCGATATTTCCAAAGAGAACCGAGTAGAAAAATGATCATTTGTACAGGAGAATATGATAATCCTGACGCGGTAGAAACGTTCGTACAAGTAGCGAAAAGATTCCCAGACGTCGATTTCTATTTCTTCGGGCAAGAAAAGAAATGGTTTTCTTTACCAAGACTTGTTAAAAAATTAATTAGAAGAAAACCTAAAAATACTTATTTTAAACCTTTGATTCCTGACGATGTTTATCGTTCTGGTATGATGAATGCGATTGCTTATATCTTACCAGGTTATACGATGTCTGGCGTCGTTACTTTGATGGATGCGATGGCGTCTAAAACCCAAATTATCGCCCTCAATAAAACTATCTTTAAAGATGAAATAATCGATGGCGAAACAGGTTACGTATGCCTTTCAGGCATGGACCTCATCAACACTTTAACTAAATTCTTAAATAAAGAAATTCCTAGCACGGTTGAAAAAGCTTATCAAATCGCTATTAACGAACCTTTAGAAAAACTAGGTGTTTTCTTAAAAAATCATTACGAACATTTAATTAAAATTAATAGCGAAAAAGGAAAGAAGGAATAATTCCATGTTAGATTTAAATCTCATTCGCGAAAATCCTAAAAAAATTGAAGAAGCACTCGCTAAAAAAGAATGTCGCGTCGATATGTCTATCGTCATAAAATTAGATGAAGATAGACGTAAACTATTGCACGAGATCGAAGATAATCAAGCTGCACAAAATCGTCTTTCCAAAGAATTTCCTAAATATAAAGACGATCCAGCTAAAAAAGAAGAAATCAAAAGACAAGTAAGTGAATTAAAAGCTTCTATCGAAGAAAAAAGAAATGAATTAGAAGTTGTCGAAAAGAAAATTTACGATTTCTTAATCGTCTTACCAAACATCCCTGATGATGACCTTCTTCCAGGTGAAAAAGAGAACAATCAAGTCATCGATATTAGAGGCGTGAAACCATCATTTAATTTTAAGGTTTTAGATCACGTCACTTTAGAAGAAAAAATTGGCTTAATCGATTATGAAAGAGGGGTCAAAGTAGCGGGTCATGGAAACTGGTTTTATACTGGAGATGGTGCAAGACTTGAATGGGCGCTTCTTAATTTCTTCATCCAAGAACATTTAAAAGATGGCTATCAATTCATGCTTTCGCCCTTACTTTTAAATCTTGAAAGCGGGCTAGTTTCAGGACAATTTCCTAAATTTCAAAATGATGTATTCTTAATTGAAAATGTTGAACCTAATAAATTTTTACTTCCTACCGCTGAAACTTCTTTAGTAAATTATTATCGTGGGGAAATTTTAAACGAAGATGAACTTCCTAAAAAATTCTTCGCTTACACTCCTTGCTTTAGAAAAGAGGCTGGTTCTTATCGTTCGGTGGAAAGAGGAACGATAAGAGGCTATCAATTCAACAAAGTTGAAATGGTGCAATATACGACAGAAAAAGATTCTGATCGCGCTTTTGAAGAACTACTTAATAAAGCTAAATCTTTAATGGATAAATTAGGCCTCCATTATCGCGTCTCTAAACTCGCTGCCGCAGATTGTAGCGCTTCGATGGCTAGAACTTACGATATCGAAGTCTATTTCCCTAGCCTAGACATCTATAAAGAAGTATCTTCTGTCAGTAACGCTAGAGATTATCAAGCAAGAAGAGGTAAAATGAGATATAAGGATAAAGCTACTGGACAAAATAAGTTCATGCATACACTTAATGGTTCAGGTCTTGCGACGTCCCGCGTCTTCCCCGCCATCCTTGAACAATATCAACAAGCTGATGGCTCAGTAAAAATTCCTGAAGTGCTTAGACCCTTCATGAATAATGAGGAATTTATATTCCCTAAAAAATAACGTTGTTGTTTCATTTGGCTAACGACCAAATATGTCGTGCGTGTAAAAAGCGCACGACTTTTTCGTATTAAGTAATTCAGTAATGAATTGTCTAAATAATTTCTCTATAATATTACTTGCCACCGCGATAGAGAGGTTATGAACCAGGTCAGGATAGGAATATAGCAGCCTTAAGTAATCGCTCTATGCGCGGTGGTTTGGCTTTTAAAACGATGAAAAAGATAATTAAAGACGACACCTATTTTATGCACGAAGCCTTAAAAGAAGCAAAGAAGGCTTTTTTATTAGATGAAGTACCTATTGGAGCGGTTATCGTTTATAACGATAAAATCGTGGAAAGAGGTCATAATTTACGCGAATCTAAGCAAGATGTTTTAGCTCACGCTGAAATTAACGCTATTAAAAAATTAAATAAGAAACTACGCACTTGGCGCTTACCAGGTTATAAAATTTATGTCACAATCGAACCATGTGCAATGTGTGCGGGGGCGATTCTTTGGTCGCGATTCGATGAAATAATTTATGGTGCGAAAGATCCTAAAGGCGGAGCGTTAGGCTCATCTTTTAATTTATTTGCCGTTCCTCATATCAATCATCACCCAAAAATTAAAGGTGGTGTTTTAGAAGAAGAATGCGCTTCTTTGATGAAAGATTTTTTCAAAGCAAAAAGAGAAAAACAAAATTAACTTAATTAATGTTATAATTAAAGAACGATGAAAAAATTAACTTTATTAGCGTTACCGTTATTAGGGCTTGCTCTTACGAGTTGTGAATGGGGAAGGGTTCAACCTAAACCACCCGTCATCGATCCTCCTATCGACCCAAGTGAGAATGCTTTTGAATTCAACCCAAACTCGAATCTGTTAGACACAATTAATGAAGTAGTGGATAAGAACAACATCAGCCAAGAAGAATTAATTTCTATCTTGAATAATTTAGATTCTAATGATGATGTCATCAACCATGTAACTTATCGTGGTTTAAGTGCGAACTATAATGTTTTTAATCAACCGATTGAAGAAAATATTTTTGAAAAAAATATAACTTATACTTTAGCAAGATATCAAAGCGAAGATAACCTAACCTTACTCGTCGATGGTTTAAGTCAAGAAGATGGTTATTATTACGATGAAAATTTAGCGAGAGTTGATTATAGCTATACTTATAACCGCCAAATTAATCGCGACTTAGTAAATAGTCGTTATTACGATTTTTATGACGACGCGAATAAATCATCTTTCAGTGGTTCTTACGTCGATTCTTACGCCTATTTAGATTACGTTTATCGTGAAGCAATTACGCTTGCAAACTCAAGCGAGATTAAATATAACGCAATTACTTACATATTAGCAGCGGAAGTAGAAGGTTACGTTATCGACATCGTTAGTAGCGACTTAAATGGCACTTTAACTATCGATGTTACAATTGATCAACCAGCCTTAAATTTAGACACTACGAACTTCAAATATAGTTTTGCTGTTACGATCGCAAATGGTGTCATCACCTCTTTAAGCCAAGAAGAAAAGATTTACTATGTGGATAACGATGAAGAAGTGATCAAACGTATCGATCAAGATAATTTCACTTACCTTGTTAATTCTAATCAAAACGTCTTTACCGGCGCGCTTATGGATGTCGCTGATTTTACAACCGTTAACGAAAAGTAAAATAATTTATTTACTTGGTTTTTGCAGCGATTTTTCCTCGATTTACGAGGTTTTTTCTTTAAAATACATAACAAAAAATCTCAAAATTGTATAAATTAAAGTTTATCGCTTTAACTTTTGTTAAAACTTCTATATTATTTCTTTTGCATGAAATGGGGTGAATGTATGCTCGTCTTAAAAAATGTTTCCAAAGATTATTACTTAAATAAAACACCCTTTCGAGCATTAAACGATATTAACTTAACGTTTGAAGATAAAGGTTTTGTGACGATACTTGGTCCTTCTGGTTGTGGTAAAACTACTTTATTAAATATTATTGGAGGACTAGATCATTACACGGAAGGAGATATTATTATCAATGATATTTCCACTAAGACATATAAAGATAGCGATTGGGATGATTACCGTAATAAAAGAATTGGCTTCGTCTTTCAACATTACAATCTTATTCCTCATCTTTCCGTCTTAGAAAATGTCGAATTAGCCTTAACTCTTACTGGGGTCGATAAAGAAGAAAGAAAAACTAGAGCCTTAGAAGTTTTAAAAACCGTCGGTCTAGAAAAAGAAGCGAAGAAGAAACCTAATACTCTTTCAGGCGGCCAAATGCAAAGAGTCGCTATTGCAAGATCGTTAGTGAATAATCCTGATATCATTCTTGCAGATGAGCCAACAGGAGCATTAGATTCAAAAACCTCTGTGCAAGTGATGGATATCTTAAAAGATATTTCTAAAAGAAAACTTGTCATCATGGTGACTCATAATGAAGAAATCGCAGATAAATATGCGACGAGAATGATTAGATTAAAAGATGGTCAAATTATCGAAGATAACGATAAACCTTCTATCGAAGAAGAAGTAAAGAAAGAAAAAATTTACTTAAAAAATAAAAAGAAAAAATCCTCCATGTCTTTTTGGACAGCGGCTCTAATAAGTATTAAAAACATTTTCACAAAGAAAGGAAGAACAACCTTGACCGCAGTGGCAGGTTCATTTGGTATTATTGGTGTCGCTTTAGTCTTATCCTTATCAAGCGGCTTTAGCGCTTACGTCACAAACGTGGAAACGGCGACCGCTAATTCTTTACCTATCTCCATCGCTAGAGCGACTGTAAGTATCGAAGAAGATGGTCCAACTTACGAAAGATTTCCTGAAGATGATTCGATCATTTCTTATTCATCTAGTTCAACTTCCGTCTACGATTATCATTATAACGTCTTCACCCCTGAATATATCGAATACGTCAAAGGTTTAGAAGAGCAAGGTTTATCAGGCTCAGTAATGTTCAATCAAACTGGTTTAAAGATGAATTTACTTTCTAAAACCCCAAGTGGCCAAATTATCAAAGTTGATGAAGCTGGTTCAACTGGTTCTTTTTCTAGCGAAGTAGTGTCTTCTTTAACAGCTTTACCAACGACCGTGTGGCATGAACTTTATGGCGATGAAGAATATATTTTATCTTTGTATGACGTTCTAGCGGGTTCATTTCCTCAAAACGATAATGAAGTTGTTTTAATCGTCGATTCATATAACCGCGTCTACCGTAACGCCTTAGTGAACCTCGGTCTAATCGATTCTAATAATTATTCTGAATATATCGATTTCGATTCTTTAATCGGTCATGAATTTAAAGTTTTCCCAAACGAAGATATTTATATCAATAAATATCAAGGGACTGGTACTTACATCGATTTACACGGGAATACGCAAGTGGTGAACATCGATCGTTACGAGGCTCCTGATTTCACAAATGATGAAATAGATAGAAATACTTACTGGAACGATTCTAGTAAAGGCATCAATTTAACTTTAAGCGGTATTATTCGTGTCAAAGAAAATTCTTACCTTGATATTATGCAACCTTCCATCGGTTATCTAAGTGGATTAAAAGAAACAATATTTAACAAAAACATAAATTCGGAAATATCTGCTTCGCTTTATGAAAATAACTGGGTGGTCGATCAAGTTGTATTAAATAATATTGATGAACTTTATCGCATGTACTTAGACCCAGATTATCATCCAAGCGATCCAGCTTTAGAAATATTTAGAAATTACTCTAATATTTACGATGTAATTAATCATGCTTTCTATTTCTTTGATCCAGGGAATATTTCAACCCCAAAAGATTCTAACCTTACTTCCATTGGAATAAGCGCTTATTTAAACCTTGGTTTAAAATATTCAAGCGATTTATCGAATGAATATAGCAATAGAGAAGATAATTACATGTCTACTCTATCTTCTTTACTTTTCTATTCCTTAGTAACTTCAATTGTCATCTTCCCTAATAGTTTAGATGCAAAAGCGGACATTATGACTTATTTAGATAAATGGAATGAAGACCTACCTGAAGACGAACAAATAATTTATACAGACACCATCGGTGAAATCACTGATGCATTAGGCATCATGATCAATTTAATATCTATCGTCTTAATTGCTTTCGCTAGCAGCGCGCTTTTAGTTTCTTGCGTCATGACAGCGATTATTACCTATGTCTCTGTTTTAGAAAGGACGAAAGAAATTGGTATTTTAAGAGCGATAGGAGCAAGGAAAAGAGACGTCTCACGCCTTTTCCAATCGGAAAATTTTATCATCGGGGCAACTTCTGGCATCATCGGAGTGCTCGTATCTGTTATTCTTTGTTTTCCAATAAACGCTATTGTGAATGCCTTATATAATGAAACTTACATTGGTAATATTGCTTTCTTACCTTGGCATTATGCTTTAATCTTAGTGGCGGTAAGTATTATTTTAAATATTATTTCTGGCTTAATTCCTTCTTTAATAGCTGCGAAAAAAGACCCAGTAGAAGCATTACGCAGTGATTAACATTATCTCAATATTATGTATAATAATAAGAGTAATTTATTATGTTCAATCTTAAAAAGTATCAAAAGTTATCCACCCAAGAAATTATCGCTAGCGTCGATCGTTTCGATGCCAAATTGGATGAAGGCTTAAACGACGAACAAGTTTTATTAAGACAAAAACAAAAATTAGCGAATAAAACAAAAAAGCAAGCGACGAAATCTTATTTTCGTATTATTAGAGATAATGTTTTAACATTATTTAATATCTTACTTTTCGTCATCGCTGGTTTATTAATTTATGCAGGAGCTTATTCTTCTTTATTTTTCCTCGTCATCTTATTTTTAAACATGGCTATTGGTTTATATCAAGATATTAAAGCACGAAGACTAGTGGAAAAATTAAAAATCGTCATTTCCCCTGATATCGAAGTAATAAGAAATGGACAAAAAATAAAAATTAATGTCGATGACATCGTCTTAGATGATATCATCATCCTTTCTAGCGGTCTTCAAATTCCTTGCGATAGCGAAGTTCTTGAAGGCTTAGTGAACGTCGATGAATCATTATTAACTGGTGAATCGAAAGCTATTAGAAAAGATAAAGGCGATGTTTTATTCGCCGGTTCTTACATTAGAAGTGGTAGTTGTTACGCTAAAGTTAACAAAGTTAAAGATGCAAATTATGCGACTGATTTAGAAAAGAAATCACAAGAATTTAGAAGACCAAAATCTGAAATTTTAAAATCGCTACAATTTTTATTTAGAGTAATCGCTATCATCATCTTATTCTTAGCCATCTTAATGATTACAGCAAATTATTTTAGAGGTGACTACGTCGATGTAGAAGCTTTTAAAGCAAGCATTGCTCAAACCGCAGGATCGCTCGTAGCGATGATACCTTCCGGGATGTATTTATTAACTTCTCTTACTCTTGCAGTAGGCGTCATACGTCTAGCGAAAAAGCGCACGCTCGTACAAGAACTTTACGGCATTGAAATGCTCGCTAGAATCGATACTTTATGCATCGATAAAACAGGCACTTTAACAGATGGGAAAATGAGTGTTAGAACCTTAATTCCTTTAGGCGAGCATAAAAAAGAAGATATTTTAGAAAATATCGCTCGTTACGTCCATTTAGATGATCACCCTAATTTCACTGGCCTTGCTTTAAAATCTTATTTTTCGTTAGAAAAGAAAGTTTCGCCTATTAAATATTCACCATTTTCTAGCGAATTTAAATTTTCTTTTGCTTCATTTAAAAAAGATGAAACTTTCATCTTAGGCGCGCCTGAAATGGTCGTAAATTTAAACGAGGATGAACTTAAATCAATCGTAGACAATCAAACTCTTAATGGTTATAGAGTTTTATTATTTGCTAAGTTAGATAAAGATTTAAAAGAAGCCAAAGATTTAAACAAAGATGAAGTTATTCCTCTCGGTTTAATCGTCTTAGAAGATCATATTAAAGATGATGCAAAAGAGACATTAAAATGGTATGAAGATAATGGTGTTGAAGTAAGGATTATCAGCGGCGATAATGTGAATACCGCAAGCGAGATTGCAAAGCGTGTCGGCTTAAAAAACGCCGAAAAAGCCGTCTCTTTAGAAAATTTAAGCTTAGAAGAAGTAAGTAAAATCGCAAGTGAATATGTCGTTTTTGCACGCGTGAGCCCAGAACAAAAAGAAACCATCATCAAAGCATTAAGAAATCAAGGTCATAAAGTAGCGATGGTGGGGGATGGGGTCAACGATATCCTCGCTCTTAAATCGAGCGATTGTTCAATCGCGATGGCGAATGGAGCGGATGCCGCTAAGAAGGCTTCACATTTCGTCATGTTAGATTCTAATTTTGCTTCCTTACCAGCGGTCGTAGGACAGGGTAGACAAGTCATCAACAATTTACAATCGACGAATTCTTTATTCTTAGTGAAAACATTCTTTGCTATGTTCATCACTTTCATCTTCACTATCGCAAGTTTAGCGACCATTCCTTTTGAAGGGGTTGATATTTCCTTCCCATTTATGACGAACAATTTCTACGTCTGGGAATTTTTAACTATCGGCGTAGCTTCTTTCTTCTTAGCGTTACAAACGAACACTAAGCCAATTCATGGTGCCTTCACTGAACGTACTTTAAGAAATGCTTTCCCAGGGGCTATCGCAATTGCAAGTGGAGTAACTGTCATCTATTTATTTACTTTGCTCGATAATTTTAATGTCATCAATACAGGTTTATCTGTCGATACCTCGGTCGCCCTTACGATGTCGACCGCTTACATGACAATTATAAGCGCAGTTTATCTATTTAGAAGATGTTTACCTTTTAACTTATATCGACTCATTTTATACGCTTCCATCTGCGTGGTAGGAGCGGCCGCGTTCATCGGCATAAACGTCTTAGGTTGGCCTTTACTTAATACATCTTTTGGTTCCTTTACAACGTGGTCTTGGTTAATCTTAGTGTTCCTTACCCTCTCGGGTGCAGTTTTTTATTTCTTTATCGATTTTTTATTCAATAAAGTGCGTATCATTAAAAGGAGGAATAAAGAAGAATGAAAATAGCTAAAAGAGTTTTAGAAGCTTTAAATAATAATGAGCCTGTCGTCGCCTTAGAATCGACGATTATAAGTCATGGCATGCCTTATCCTCAAAACGTCAAAGTTGCCTTAGAAGTAGAAAAGATCATCGAAGATGAAGGAGCGGTGCCTGCGACTATTGGTATCATCGATGGTGAACCAATTATCGGTATGAGCCACGAAGAAATTGAAGAATTTGGTAAAAGAGAAGGTATCTTAAAAGTATCGAGAAGAGATTTAGGCTACGTCATCGCTTCTAAATCTTGGGGTGCGACCACAGTCGCAGCGACGATGATTCTTGCTTCTAAAGCCGGCATTAAAATATTTGTCACCGGCGGGATTGGAGGTGTGCACCGCGGAGCGACTTCTACTTTTGATATATCCGCGGATTTAGACGAACTAAGTAAGACCGATATGTGCGTCGTATGCGCTGGGCCAAAAGCCATCTTAGATTTAGATTTGACGATGGAATATTTAGAGACGAAAGGTGTCTTAGTGTTAGGTTATAATTGTTCTTCCTTACCGTGTTTTTATTCACGTAGTTCTAATATTCCTTTGGAATATCATGCGGAAGATCCTAAATTTATTGCACGAATTATTAAAGCCCAAAAAGATTTATCTTTAAGTAATGGAATACTTGTCACTAATCCGATTCCAGAACAATATTCTTTAGATAAAGATAAGATGAATATAGTTATCGAAGCCGCGATTGATAAGATGAATAAATTAGGCATTAAAGGAAAAGAAGAAACGCCTTTCTTGTTAAAAGAAATTGTTGCTATAACAAAAGGTGAATCATTAAACGCTAATATCGCCTTAGTGAAAAATAATGCACATCTAGGCGCAAAGATTGCTTTAGAATTAACTAAATTATGAAGACGGAACAATTATTTAAAATTACTTTTAAAAAAGCTTTAGAGAATAAAGATATCGAAGATATATCTCCTTCTTTTTTAGCGATGCAAATCGATAAATCTAAACAATCTTTTTATTATCACTTCCGCGATCTAAAAGACTTAGTGGCTTGGATTTTAATCGATGACTTAAAAGCTAAGTTAGATAAGTCTTTAACGATCGAAGATTTCTTAAATGTTTTAGAAACGTATCGTTTAAGTAACGAAAGATTTCTTAAAGCTATTATAGAAAGCGAACTAGCCACTAATTTAGAAGAATTTATTACCTCTTCTAGTGCTTATTTTTTCAATCGTTACATCACTAATAAATATCCTGATTTAAGATTGGAGAAAAAGTTATTAGTGGCAAAATATTTATCAGGAGCGTTATCGAGTACTTATTTACTTTACCTACGTGACCACCGTCTAAGAAATTCTTTCGAAGATATTAAAAAACTTTTTACGCACGAAGAAATTGCAAGACTTACTAAAAAAATTAAATTTTTAAATGCTTAAATTTCCAGCATTTTCCGCCTATTTTTAAGTTATCAGAATAAAACAACTCAAATCTATAGGCACTATAAAGATAATTAGTTTATAATAAATTGTCTTCTTAAGTAAAAAGAACTCTACACGTATAGATGAGAGTCAACACTCATCTTAAGGAGAATGAACATATGAAAACATCTGACATCGCTTCAATTATTGTCTACGTCATCTTTATCGCTCTAGCGGCCGTAATTGGTTTTGCGGTTTTAGCCCCAACTTTTAAAGAGTTTCAAATCGGGCAAGGCCTAGCCTGGGGCTTTACTATAGGAGCGATTGCTTCCGGTATCGTCTTAAACTCGATACTATTTGAATTAGGTCATATCATCGGGGCAAAAATTGGTCGTTATAACATCACCAGCGTGAACATTCTTTACTTCAACATTTATCGTAATAAAGATAATAAATGGAAATTTAGATTTAAAGGGATGGATGGTTTCTTAGGCCAAACAGAAATCACCCCAAAGAACAAGAAATCTAATCCTAAGCCTTATCTTTTTGGCGGAACGCTTTTATTCATCTTAGAAGCTGTCGCCGCTCTTTTGATTTTTTATTTTCTTACCCCGATGACTGTATGGAATTTCTTCCCCATCGTCATCTTAGCGGTAGGTGGGATGTTTGCGATTTATCAAATTGTCCCTGTCCAACTTGATCATACGAACGATGGTTATAGACTTTACCTTTTAGGTAATAAAGCTATTAATTTAGAAGCTTTTAATGAAATGTTACGTTTAAAAAACGAAGAAAGAATTGGTAACAAAGACGTCAAAGTAAGAGTTTTTGAAGAAATTACTCCCTATACTTCTGAAGTTAACTTCCTAACGATTTATCAATACTTAGCGAAAGGTGAATATGAACCCGCGATTGCAATTATCGATAATATTTTAAAGAATAAAGAAAATGTTCCAATTAAAACGTATCGACGCGCGCACGCTCAAAAATTATTCATGTTATTACTTATTAAACCAATCGAAGAAGTAAAAACTTATTATCAAGATAACGTCGATTTAGAGACGAGAAGATTCTTCGCTGAAGATAATTCGATGGAATCGCTAAGAGCCTACATGTTAATTGCTGGCTTGTTAGATGAATCTTTAGGAGAAGTAGTGTATTGTATCAACCGTAAAGATAAAGCGATGAAACGCTGCTTAGAAACACGAAAAGATACGGAAACACTATTATTCAATCTAGCGAAAGAAAAGATTAATGAAGCGCATCCTGATTGGAAATTAGGCGAAGCAAAATAAATATTAAGAAAATAAAATTATTAATGTATAAGCGGTTCTAAAGACCGCTTTTTAATTAATAAAAAGACTACGCTCAGATATTTTTACAGGAGGTGCGTAGTCTTAATAAGGCATTAGTTAATAACTAATATCCTCACTAATAATGATAACAAACATGAGAAAAGTAATATATTTTTGTTTTTTATTGAAAGTAAGGAAAAGCATGCTAAAACTATATTAACAACGTAGTTACTAACAACGTAGTTACTATCATGATTCATCTAACAGTAAACATTGATAATGTTTATTTCAAAAAAAGTATGCAACAAAAAAAGATTAACAAATTCAATTTTCGTTAATCTTTTATTAATTAATCCTTAATTATTTTTTCGCCTTTTCTTCTTGTTGAGCTTTTAATAAGTCACGAATTTCTGTAAGTAAGACGATGTTTGGGTCTGGTGCGGGCGCTGGTGCAGGTGCTGGTTCTTCTTTTTCTTCTGGATGTTTCTTAAGGTATTCTTCTCTCATCTTTTCTTCAAATCTCTTACGTGCTTTCGTTACGCTATTAACAATTTTTACAATTGTAAATAAGACGATAGCGATGAGTAAGAAGTTGATGATTGCGTTAATGAAGGTACCCCAGTTGATGACGTTAACTGTATCAGCGTTGTACAAGACATCCCAATATTCGACCGTGTTCGCGGTATCGGCTGTCGCTAACGCTTCGGTAGGATTTAAGACAGTAACTAAACCATCTAAACCACCTGGAACAGCGATTGAGATGATTGGCATTAAGATTTGTTGTACGAGCGCATTCACAATTGCAGTGAAAGCGGTACCGATGACGACACCAACAGCGAGGTCTAAAATGTTGCCACGGCTAATGAATGCTTTAAACTCTTTCCAAAGAGTAAACTCGCGTTTCTTCTTAGTTTTCTTTTCTTTGTCTTTCATTTTCCTATTCTCCTGACACTTGGAGGGACTTAATTCTTAAAGAAGAAGTGGAAGTTCCTCCTAAATTTAATGTAGCGTTAGAGGCTATAGCCTTCACTTCCTTAAATAATTGCAATACATTTCCAGAAATTGCGATACCACTTAACGAAGTGGTTTTCTTTCCGTTTTCAATTAAGAAGCCTTCCGCCTCTAATGAGAAGTCACCACTTGTCGTATCTAATCCTGAGTGTAGACCTTTAACTTCAGTAATATAAACACCTTCTTTAATATCTTTCATAAGTTCTTCTTCATTTTTCTTTCCAGGTTTTAACATTAAGAAAGATGTATCGATACCCACGACTGCGTGACCATAACCATTTCCAGTCGCGTTAACGTTATCTTTTTTAGCGGTTTCTAAATTGTATAAATACGTTTTTAAAACACCTTTATCAAATAACACTTTCTTTTGTGTAGCGACACCTTCATCATCAAATGGAACGAAGAAGATATTTTTAGCGTGTGGGTCTTCCACGATAGTGATCTTTTTAGAAATAACTTGTTCATTTAATTTGCCTTCTAATTTCGAAGTATGTTTTTGAACTTTTTCAGCATTTAACCAACCCACTAAAACTTTAAGGAAAGTGGAAGTAACTTTAGGATTTAAGATCGTCGGATATTTTTTCGATTTGATACTTTGTGCATCAAGTTTAGCGATGACACCATCTTTAATTTTGTTTACGAATGCATCGACATCGAAATCTTTTAAATTGCTACCAAAAGCAAAATCGTAATAACTACGTGATTTTTCATCTTCCCCTTTAGCGATGACATCAGCGTGGATGACAAAATAATTTCCGCCTTTAGAAAGATTTAAACCTTTAGAATTAATCAAAGTAGAAGTAGAAGATGATTCAATGTAAGCGACACCGGCGACGTTAATGATACGTGGATCAGCCTTTTCTAATTTATTTTCGATTTCTCTTATAAGATTAATCTTATAATCTAATGGTGTTTCATCTAATTCTTTATTAAATAAATTACGTCTTTTATATTTTGGTGAACCCGCAAAGATGATCGGTTTTTCTTCTTTTTCTGATTTAGCTGCACTCAATTTAGCTTCTTCAAAAGATAGACGAAGATTTTTTTCATCTAACTTATTGGTCGATACACTTGCGAAGTGATCAAGATAGACACCTTTAATAATACAATTATCGACGTTTTCATTTTCGTAACTATCAATTTCATGATGATATAAAGAAACAGAAACACTTTTAGATTTAAGGAACGCTAAAGAGACTTCATCTAAACCAACTTCTTTAGCTAAATTTAATATTTTGTTCTTGTTCATTGAAGTTTACCTCCTCTTCCTCCAACCGTAATTTCTTTTACTCTTAAGGTTGGCTGACCAACGCATACGGGCACGCTTCCACTAGAAGCGCCACACATTCCAGCCCCTAAGTCTAAATCGTTACCGACCATATCAATATTTAACATAATTTCTTGGCAAGTTCCGATTAAAGAGGCGCCTTTAACAGGTTCACAAATCTTCCCATCACGGATGATATAAGCTTCGCTACAACCGAAATTAAATTCACCTGTTTGAGGATTAACTTGCCCACCTAAGAAGCCGACAGTGTATAAACCTAACTTCGTCGCTTTGATAATTTCTTCTGGGCTACTTTCCCCATTTGCGATGTAAGTATTAGTCATTCTAGAAGTAGGGGCGTACCTATAATTTTCTCTTCTAGTTGAACCATTACCGACTTCGTTCATCCTTCTTCCATTATAATCATCGATCATGTATTCATTTAAAATACCATCTTTAATTAATAACTTCTTTTGAGAGACGTGACC
This sequence comes from uncultured bacterium, assembly GCA_949285455.1. Taxonomy (GTDB): domain Bacteria; phylum Bacillota_I; class Bacilli_A; order RFN20; family CAG-826; genus CALVUG01. Next base: position 41,927 of record CASDXP010000002.1, read on the forward strand.
ATCATCATCAATATCGATGGAACCCCATTCATTTTCGATCGTTCCATCGTCGTATGCCGAGACGACACTTGAAGCAATTTGTTGATTCTTTTTATCGGTGAAGACTGAAAGTCCTTTCGCGACCGCGCTTGCTTCTAAAGCGTGACCGCAAGCTTCGTGGAATAAGACGCCACCCCAGCCATTACCGATGACGACGGGCATCTTACCAGATGGACATTCTTTTGCGGTTAAGTTTTGAATAGCAATCTTTGCGACTTTATCTCTCGCTAAAGATTCGACATCTAGATTTTTAAAGAAAGAGAAATCGCTTTGCGTGTTTTTAGAAGCATAGCCTTGTTCTAAACCCATACCATCTGATGCAATCGCGGAGAATAATAAAACTCCTCTTTGTTCATCTCTTACTATCTTTTGTTCTTTACTATTAAAAATAGTAATAGTTTTAAAAGAAGAAGAAAAACTGCTGATCGTTCTTACGATACGTGGGTCGTAGTCCATGATGACTTTAACCCCTCTTTTAATCAAATCAATTTTTTCTTCGACGGCGACATCGATAATAGGGGAAGAAGTATTAAGCCTTTTCTTATAATGAACATTTTTAAATTCATTAACGCTCAATTTTCTTTCTTCGCTTAACGCCGCGGCTAATTCTTTGGCGAGTTTGATTAAATCAGTTTTCTTCTCGCCATCCATCGAAGCATAATAGCATTCGTTATTTTTTAAGATACGAAGCCCGATGCCTAAGATGTTCGAATGATTGATATTTTGAATCTTACCATTTTCCACACGGATATTTTGACTACGTGCATCTTCGTGATAAATTTCAGCGAAGTCCGCGCCGGTGGAGAGGGCAAGATTTAAAACATCTTTCGCTAATTTATTTGAGATCATAAATTATTTATCCCTCCTTAATTTCTAATTAAGAATTGTAGCACATTGTAAAAACGATGTCTTTAAATATAATAAATGTAGTATGAAATATGATTTAGATTTATTAAATTTAATTAACGAACACTACGATAAACAAAAAGTAAGTTTTTCTAAATTAGATGAAAAGACTTTAACTGGTAAGGATTCATTTAAAGGTAAGACACAAGGGTTTTTAACATTAGATTACCATCGAAGAAATAAATTGATTAAAAGTCCTTTAACCTATGCTTATACTTTTAGAGAAATACAAAATAAAGAAGATGAAGACTTAGTGTTAACTTACGTCTTATATTCCCCGGAGCGTTATTTTAAAGAAGATGCATCTAGATATAAAGATATTGCTTTTAAGTTAAATGAATTATTAACTTTAAAAAAAGTTAAAGATAAGAAATTAAGAAATTTATATTTATGTTTAACAAGAAACGATATCGAAGCGAAATATATTGAAATATCTGAACCTTATAACTTAAATCATTTAGTCTTCGTTTCCAGTGTTTATTTAAGAAAAGATGGCGTCCATAATTTTCATTTAGGCGTTAATGTTGTGTTCGCATCTTTAGACATATCAAAAGAAATACTTTATGTTCCCTTCAAATATTTACCAGAAGATTATAAGAAGGGGTACGAAGAAGAATATAAAAAATAGATTAAATATCTAAAATTTTATCGATGATAACTTTAATAGCTTTATTCGCCTCATTATAAGCTTCCACTAGCTTCACTTTTTTAGGTGAAAGTTCGCGGTAAGATTCACTTTCAATACCGAACAAGTAATATAAAGAAATATCTAGAATTTGTGTCACATCAACAAGAGTTTGCATCGGAGGGAAAGGTCTTCCATTCAAATATCTGGAAATTTGATATTGGGGAACATCTAATTTTTTTGCTAGTTCTTCTTGCGTGACTTTCTTTTCTTTCATCACGCGTTTAATTTTTCTAAGTATTTCTATCTCTAAATTATCCATATTTACATTATAACAAAAAATACAAATACTGCATAAAATAAATTTAAGATAATATTTTAATTGCATAAAATAAAAATACCTCTTATAGTGGCGGTATAAGATAATTTTTACTGCAAAATAGGGGTGTAATGGATGAAAGTTAAAACTTATTTAAAGAATTATGATTATGAAAAGATTATGCGCATACTCTATTTATTGTTCGCTTATAGCTTACCTAGACAAACATATATGCCTTCCATAGCAATAGAAGTTTTAACCTGTAATCTTGATAATATCTCTAAAACCTATAAAGAAAAAATGATCGAAGATATTAATTCATATTTAGCGAAAGTATTAAAGAATGAAAAAAGATACGATAGTTATGCTTTGGAATGGTTGGAGTTCAAAGAAAAACTTATCGCTTCATTAAGTCAAGAATCTACGAAACATTATTTTCTTTTGTGCCAAGAATCTAAGTATGATGTGGTTTTTACATCGTGCGTTAGATGTTTTCTTTTTTATCATTACGAAGGTAAGGAAAAAATATTTAATATGTTCGATGAAATAAAAGATTCTTTAATGAATAAAACCTTACAAATTATGGAAAGAGATATAAGAGAAGAAATATATCGACCATATCCTTTTTTATCTCCTAAAGAATGTGAGGAGCGGGAGAATTTTCACCAAAAAGTTTTAACTTTGTTAATAGAAAGAAATATAAAAAAATGGAATTAAAATTATGAAAAACGCGAATGTGTATTGTGATGATTTTTTAGCCGGAGTCCTTATTCAAGATGATAGTGGTTTTACTTTTGCTTATCTTGATGAATATTTAAATAGTGAAAACGCAAGAGCAATTTCTTTAACTTTACCATTAAGAAAAGAACCATTTAGAAGTAAGCACTTATTTCCTTTCTTCGATGGCTTAATTCCTGAAGGATGGTTACTTGATTTAACGTGTTCTTACTTTAACTTAAATTGTTTAGACCGTATGTCTATCTTATTAAAAATTGGAAAAGATGTAGTGGGTAATGTTGTAGTGGAGGAAATAAAAGATGAATAAATATTGTTCTTGTTGTGGAAAGAAACTAGAAGTTAATAATAAATCGGATTGGTGCGACCCTTGTATCTATAAATTCTTTGGAACGCATACTTTACCTGACTTTTCTTCAATTGAAGAAGATAGTAAAAACTTATCGATCGATCATTTAAGTAAAGGCTATGCGATTCAAGGTGTACAAAAAAAGATATTACATTCTAATTACGTCATTAAATTTAACAATGAACGTTTTCCTAACATTGTTCTTCTAGAACATGTTTTGATGTCGATAGCGGAATCTTCACATATCGAAGTCGTGCCTCATGCAATTATAAAGGTTAAAGATGATAGATATATTTATATAACGAAAAGGATTGATAGAAGTGGTGAGAAAAAATATCCGATGGAAGATTTTTGCCAACTTTCAAATAAACTCACAGAATATAAATATAATGGTTCTTATGAACTTTGTTATCGCTTACCTTTATCTTATTCTTCACAAAGAACAATTGATTCATTAAAGTTTTTTAATATCGTGTTATTTTCTTATCTAACTGGTAACACTGATATGCATTTAAAGAACTTTTCTTTAATTGATCAAAGCCAAGGCTATAAACTCGCTCCAAGCTATGATCTTGTTCCTTCCGAATTTATTATCGATCAAAAAGAAATGGCTTTATCATTAAATGGGAAAAGACAAAATCTTACAAAGAATGATTTTATTCATTTTGGTGAATATATGAATATTAATAAAGCCCAATCTAAGTTATTAATTGAAAGAATGATTAATAACCAATCAAAGTGGTTTACGATTATAGATCATTCGCCGTTAGATGAAGAAACTAAAGACAAATACAAACAATTTCTCAAAAATAAAATTGATAAGTTTAATGACTAAGCACCTATGAGGTGAATAGGATTTTTAGGAAAATTAAATTGTGATTTTTCCGATGAAAATGGAAGTGCACTTCCGGTTTCATCGCTATTTTTAAGTAAAAATAAACATTATTTTAATTACAAACAAAAATCCCGCTAGCGAAGGATTTTAAATTAATAATTTAATTAATGACAAAGTATACAAGAAAACATACAAGATAATATACAAGATGATTCTTTTTCTATATAATATTTTTATCTAGGAGGTAATTTATCTTTGTATACGCCACCATTTGAGATAAATGATGAAATGATCGCACTCATTTCTAGCATTATGGAAAGACTAGGTACTTTAAAGTATTTCGATAATTTTAAGCGCATGCCTGAACTACGTAAAGTAAGTAACATTAAATCCATTTGTGCTTCTTTAGCAATCGAAAATAATCAGCTAAATATTGACGAAGTAAGAGATGTTATTAATGGAGTGGAAGTAATAGGTAACGAAAAAGATATTATCGAAGTTAAAAATGCCATGAAAGCATATGAACTTCTAGATCAAATCGATCCCTATGAATTATATTCATTATTAAAAATACATGAAATAATGATGCATTCCTTAGTGGAAGATGCAGGCAAAATAAGAAATAAAGAAGTTGGAGTTTATAATGAATTAGGCGATGTTATTCATATGGCTCCGCCTCACTTTATTGCTAAACAAAAATTATATGAATTATTTGAATGGCTGAATAATGCTAAGACGCACATCCTTATCAAATCTTCCGTTTTTCATTATGAATTTGAATTTATTCATCCTTTTATGGATGGGAATGGAAGAATGGGAAGATTTTGGCAAAGTGCCTTATTAACGCATTGGAAAAAGGCTTTTTCACTTATTCCGATTGAAAGTGTTATAAAAGAACGTCAAGACGAATATTATAATTCAATTATGCTTTCGACAAAAAATGGTAATTGTAATGCTTTTATTATCTTCATGTTAAGGTGCATTGATGTGGCGATTAAAGATTTATTAAAAGACGCTAAAAGCTATGTTGAACATTTAAGCAATCAAATTAGAGATTTACTTAGAGTAATTAAAACGTATCCTAAATCAGCGAAAGAACTTATGAAAGATTTAGGATTAAAATCGCGCTTAGCATTTAGAAATAATTATTTAAATCCTGCGCTTGAACTTGGTTTAATTAAACTCACAAACCCGGAAGCAAAAACTAGCAAAAATCAAAAGTATTACAAGCCTTAGCAACGAAACGTTTCTTGATTAGACATTAGTGAATCTTTTAATTTTTAAATTAAAGGAGGATATCTAATTTATGATGATGTCAGATGAAGAAATTTTAGTAGCCTATTTTGGTGGTAGACCTCGTTGGAGCGGTAATAAGCTTGATCGCATTGGTGATTTAAGAGTTCATTATAGCGGAAGTCGTATCTACAAAGTAGGGGATGCAAGAATTGAATATTCCGGTAATAAGCTTTATAAGGTCAACGGTGAAAGAGTCCAGTGGAGTGGCTCTAGTGTGTATAAGATTGGTAATAGAAGGTTATAAGTTAATCTTTTAATCATTCAATTCGTTATTTATTTTAGGAACGTTAATGCTTTCATAACTTTTCATTCGGGAGAAGATAAATTAAACTTATAGCTATAAGGAATTGAAACGAACATGATAACAAAAGGTTTCATTGAAAAGGTATGTATTGCATTTAGTATTCTAAATTATGAAGTCGAAGATAAAGTTGATTTTCATGAGTTTGAAAAAAACGCTGATAAAAGATTATCACGTTGTAAAGAATTAGCTGACGCAAAAGAAGTGGTGGCTCAAACAAGGTTTTGTTATAAACATTGGGATAAAATCGAAAAGATTTTTTCTAATCCAAAAACTTTAAATTATTTTCAAATGTTGGAATGCGATGATGGAGATGATATTACTCAATTAAATGATGAGGAAGCACCTGGTACTTATTGGATCACAAACGGGCTAACGGGATCATTAAAAGATATTGCTATCGCTAGCGCGACTTTTGATGATGAAACATTCTTTGTCAACACCAAAGCTAAGCATTATAAAATATTTGGAGATGGTGAATTTTATATTTCTAATAGTTTTTGGTCATCGGGGAAAATGAAATTATTCGATAAATATAACAATCACATATGCGACATTGTTACGACTAAAAATTACAATATTTTCCTAAAAAATAATAAATCAAATTATTACATCCCAAAATGTTTTGTTGACACTTTAATATTTGAAAGAAAATACGTTGAAAGTTTAAGATCAGAAGATGATGTAGACACTAGTAAAATTCTTGCTTCTATTGAATGGGATTTAATTAAATCTGGTAAATATTATTCAGTTGCAAAATTACAAATTTATGAAATGATTGATGAAGAAAATGATTTAGAATTATTCTTACTTTTCGCTGTTTCAACTTTTTTAACTTACATCAATAAAAGCGAGAATGAGGAAGCAGCGATAGCGTTTTTAATCACAAGACATTTTCGTTAATAACAATATGAATATAGAACTATTCGAAAAAGAACTGAAAACAGCTAAAGCAAATAAAGAAAATGGTTATTCACCATCATTTTTAGAAGTAGTGGGTAAGAGCAGTGATGAGGAATTAATCTCAAAATATCTTTCGTATTTATTCGACAACAACATTAATTTACTCAACGAATTTATTCGATATGCTTACGGCGATAGTTTCGCCGAATTAAAAGAAATCAATTCGATTAATAACGAATTCGCCACTAATTCTAAAAGCCGCATCGATATATTTATTCAGGCTACAGATATTAAGAACTGTAAATGCATCATAGTAATAGAAAACAAAGTGTATACAGCTGAGCACGATAAACAATGCACAAGTTATTTTAATTACTGTGAACAATATTATCCAAAGCACAAAAGATATTATTTTTTCTTATATCCTGATTTCAATTTAAAAATTAATCAAATAAGCACGAACGAGTTTCATAAGATAACTTACACTAACTTGTTGAAGATATTAGATGGGCTTGATGATAATTCTAAATTTGAGGAAGATTTTATAAATTTAATTAATAATCAATTAAGGAGTAATTCTATGAGCGAGTTACGCAAAATATTCATCGAAAATTATGAAATGATTGCAAATGAATTGAAGTCTCTTAACAAAGAATTAGAAACATTAATGAATAATTTTGCTAGTTTTTATGTTGGACAAAACAACGATGTTTTCGAACCATGCGAAAAAATGGAATCGGCGCGAACGTTACGTTTTTATGAGAAGAATGGGTGGTGGCATCCTAGCGAAGATAAAGACGAACAATATTATTTTTATATCGAACTTAAACGCGAAGGTAATTTAAAGTTTTACTGTCAGCAAACGATAAAAATGTATTCAAGAAATGAAGATTGTAAGATTAGAAGATTTGTTAAAGAAAGATGTTTTAATAGGTATAAAATGGAAATAGCGTTTAAAGATTACGCAGTCTTACAACGAGTTGGCTTTACAATTGAAGAGAATAAATTATCCAATGATTGGAAAAGAGAATTGTTTAATTGGGCGATTGAGACTTTAAACCAATTAAAAAAGGAACAAGAAAAGTTATTTGAAGAGTTTATTAATTTCAATTAATGGATGTCACCTTATGAAAAAATACTACCTAGCCTATGGCTCAAATTTAAATCTAAACCAAATGAAATATAGATGTCCAAGCGCATCTAAAGTAGGAACTTATTATTTAAAAGGTTATTCTTTAGAATTTAGATGTTATTTAACTATTGTTAAAAATGAAAATGGTATTGTTCCTTTAGGAATATTTGAATTAGATGATAAAGAAGAAAAATATCTTGATCGATATGAAGGTTATCCAATTCTTTATCGTAAAGAAACATTTAAAGTTAAATTGAATGATGATAATAAAGATATAGAGGCTTTAATCTATATTATGAATGATGATCAATATCCAAAAATAAAACCCTCTAAGAGTTATTTAGACACTTGCTTAGAAGGTTATAAAGATTTTGGATTTGATAATAAGTATTTATTAGAAGCGTTAGAAGAATTTAAATAACAATGGTTAGTAACGAAGAACAAAAAAAGGAACTTCGAATAAAATTGTTAAAGTTGATACACAAAGTAGGCCAAAACTCTAGCAATCAAATTTTTACATTGTTTATAAGCGAACCAAATAAAAATTTAAAGCCCCTTTATAATTTATTTGCCGAAGCGTTTTTGTCTTTAAAAGGTTTTGTTACATTAATAAATGATGAGTGTTGGACACAAGCTGGTGCTATTTTAAGAATTACTTTAGAACAAGTTTCGATGCTTTTTTTGCTTTCTCAAAACAAAGAACTTATTGGTGAATATCTTCGTCTACATAATGAAAAAAGAAAATATTGGATTTTATCTACTAAAGAAAAAGAAAATTATTTGAAAGAATTAAGAGAAAAAGACCCAAGATTAAATAAACACAACATTAACAATTATTTTGATTATAGTTGGTACAAGGATGAAGAAGGAAAATATACAAAAGAAACAATTATAAAAGCAGCACTTCTTGATGAATTTATTGATGATGTCGACAATTGGTACAATAAGTTTGCTCACGGACAAATTTCTATATTTGAGTTCAATAATAATAGTTGGGAAGTAATGAAAAAAATGGGAAATAGAATGACATCATCATCTTTTAAATTGTTTGATTTCTTGATTTGCTCATTTTGGAATTTTTTTGGAAGGAAAAAAATTGAATCAGTGAACTTACTTCCTTTATTTTGTGAGTTCAATAAAAGTTATCAATTATTCAGCAAAACTTTTAAAAGCAAATAAATAAGATCATTAACAAGTATAAGTAATGGTGATTGAGTCAACTTCAATTATTCTAGTTTTACTTTTAATTTGGAAATAAGATACATGATCATTTAAAGTAAAAGCTGAACCATTTGGTAAGTTAGTTGTGTTTATTAATGCATCAGGACTTTCACCATATGATAATGTTAAAGAACCTTTATTCTTTTCATAACTAACAAGAATAGATGTAATTCCATTAATGGGATCAATGTTATTAATATAACCACCAACAAGTAATCTCATATAGCAAGTATCAGTTCTATATTTTTCAATATCATCCGCTTTAAACGTTATTGCGTTATTTAAAGCAGTGGTAACTTCAAATTCACCACCAAAAAAATTATCTTCTACCTCGTTTGTTGTTCCGTTCATTTCTAGTGTATATAAATTATTTTCACTTTGAGTAATGCTAACATTGTTAACAAAATTATCGCCAAGCATTATTGCGGTAGGGGTAATTATTAACGAGATAGCGAACGCTGTTAGCGCCTTGAATGTTACATTTTTGTTTTTCATATGCGTGTATTAGACTCCTTTTTCATAGTGGATGAAATAGTAGTATAGATCTAGTGAAATTGTCAAATTAAATTTGTAGACACGACTCTAGTTTCACTAAGGATCTATTCAAAAATAGTCCGATCTGTTAAACTGTTAACGGTGATAATATGAAGGCGAAGGCAAAGAAAATAGAATTATTTTTGTATAACGGAACTCTTGATGGCATTACATATGTAAAGGAATCTGGCGGTTGGGATTTTAACGGAATACTTTATCTGTGTCCTAGAGATTCGGTCTAAATGACGACGCTTGTGAAAAGAATGGCGTTTATTTGCTTTTATCTAGTAACAAGGTTTATGTAGGACAATCCATCAATCTTAAAAAGCGCATTAAACAACATTTACTCACAAAAGATTGGTGGGAGAAAGTAATCTTACTCACTTCCGAGAATGATTCTTTAAATTCATCATACATAACTTATTTAGAACATGCGCTCATCGATAAAGCTAATCAATGTGGCAGTTTAGATTGTGATAACAAAACAAACGTTAATACTGTTAAATTAGACAAGTTTGATATAACACTACTAGAACAATATTTAGATGAGGCTTTGTTTATACTCAAATTAATTGGAGTTGATGTATTCACCAAAACCAGATCAAAACCAATCATCAAATCAATTCCAACACCAACAAGTGAACAAATAGAACTTAGAGCAAAGTCAGAAGTCATCAAATATATTGAACAAGAACAGAAGTTTGTTTTAGGGAAAAACAAAGTTTATGCAAAACTTCAAGAAAAGAAAAACACCTTTTGGATTAATCCAAGAGTGGATTTGTTAAATACCGGCTTTGATTTAATTCTTAACAATCAATTAGAAAGTAAAATATACATCTTAAGAATACCCGCGAACACGTTTAAAGCATCAAAAATCAAAGATGGCAATCTGATAATTAGGAAAGATAGACCTATTTATATCGACTTGAATATAGATGCGGATACTTTTGTTGATGTTAGAAGTAGGCAATCATTTAAATCATCGATTATTAAGGAAATTGATTACGCTATTTAGATTACTTCGTCTAGGATTGCAAATTTAAAAGTCTTGTTTTGAATTAATCACATTTTAAATATAATGTTTAAGTATATGAAAAAGACTGAACAAGTTTTAAAAAACGGGAAAATAGTAATTGATTATGATCAGACGTTGACGACAAAAGAAATTCGTAATTTATTTTTTGATTTATTTGAATCGAAAATTAAACAAGACGGTAAGCAATATGTTTTATACAATAAAATCGCAATCTTACCATGCAACGTTACTTATTTAGGAAATCCACATCCAATTTATAAAAAAAGAATTCAATTAAAATCATATTATCCTGAATATCTAGAGAAAAATTCAGCAAACAACATCAAAACAATGTATGTAGGAATTTACACATACAACAAAACAAGATTGTTTGTTGTTTTTGAACCAGATACATACGCGAATAAGAAAAGCCACAACTCTTCCGCGCATGTGTTCACAATTAATCTGCAATACGCTCAGCGAGCGGGTAGGTTTGATAAAATAGATGGGTTCGGTAATAAGATACATGTTTTTAACACCAACGAATTTATTAGATATATTAAGACGCTTGCTTCTGATTCAACATATGTTGGATTAGATAGTTTAATGGAACTGATAAATGACTATATTTCATCGTTTGGAAGGACCATCCCAAAAGAGTGGAAGGGCATTGACTGTTATAATGAAATGCTTGCAGCAAACGATAATAACGCTAGGCAAGGTGAATGGCCCGGCTGGTATTTTGAATATTTGTTTAAAAAATATTTAGCAAATACAAATTCTACTAAAATTAAGTGGTGTAATTCTAAGGAAAAGGGCGGTGTTGATTTAGACGTTAAATTCGTCAACCTTAATTGGACTTACGGCGACTTAAAAGCCGATCAAATAAACCACGATATTTTAGGAAATTCATTCGACACTCTGGATAAAGTTATTAATGATAATCATGGGACAGTATTCTATATTTGTTGTTTATATGAGGCAGAATTAGATTCTAAGCACCATTATGAAGTTACTAGATATTGGAATGATTTCGTGCGTGAGAAAAGCAAGAGATACACAAATATTCAAGACTTAGAACAAAGATATGGGAAACGTATGAAATATTCTGTAAAACCTCAAAAGTTGTGCATTTTAAAAATAGATGACATAATGTACGACATTCTAAAACAAACCCCATTTACGCAAGGAATTAATTCTGATGGCAGCACTAGAAAGCCAAAATTGAAGGTGCGAAAAGACATGATAAAAGCACTTACAATTTATTCTCAGCAAATTAATTAAAATTTAGGTAGCTTTTTGTCATTTTATTTTATAAAATAAGTGTATATGAAAAAACAAAAATTTAAATTCATAGATTTGTTCTCTGGGATTGGTGGTTTCCATCAAGCATTAACAGCATTTGGTGGAAAGTGTGTTTTAGCGTCTGATATTAATCCTAACGCAATCAAAGTTTATAAAAATAATTATGGCATCGATTCTAATATTGATGTAAGAGACATTAAAAATGAAGATGTTCCAGACCACGATGTACTGTGCGCTGGTTTTCCATGCCAAGCATTTTCAAAGGCTGGTAAAAGAGAAGGTTTTATGGATCAAACCAGAGGAACGCTTTTCTTTGAAATAGCGCGAATATTAAATGTCAAACATCCAAAATATATTCTGTTAGAAAACGTTAAAAACTTAGTAAGTCATGACGGTGGACATACATACGAAGTTATATGTAACACATTAAAAAACCTAGGTTACCGCATTCCCGCCAAACCATTAATCCTTTCTCCTCATCAATTTGGTATTCCTCAAGTTAGAGAACGTGTTTATATTCCTGGTATTTACGACCTAGAGAATGCCAATAAACCAATTGAAATCAAATTTGGTAATCTTTTAGATAAAAAAGATAACAGTATCGACACGATTTTAGATTCCAGTGAAAATAATCCAATTTACTCTATAAATGAGCATACTGAAAAAGTGCTTACGGCGTGGGATGAATTTTACCATGGGCTAGATATTAAAGTTATTGGCTTCCCGGTCTGGACCTCATATTTTAAAACTAAAAAGATTGATCAATCTTATCCCGAATGGAAACAGGATTTTGTAAGAAAAAATCGTGAATTATATCTAAGAAACAAAGAATTTATCGATGGTTGGTTTAAAAAATGGAATAATCTTAAAGATTTTACACCCACTGAACAAAAATTTGAGTGGCAGTGTGGCACAACAATCAAGTCGATTTGGGAAGGGGTAATTCAAATAAGGCCCTCGGGAGTAAGAGTAAAAAAGCCAGATATTTTTCAGGCCTTGGTGGCTCTTGTTCAAACACCTATAATTGGTAAATACAAAAGAAAATTATCTGTTCGAGAAGCAGCAAGATTACAATCATTTCCCGATACATTTATTCCAGATGAAAATATGCAGCAGGCATATAAACAATTTGGCAATGCGGTTAACGTAAAAGTTGTAAAAGAAATTTTTGCAAAATTAATTAAAACAGCGACAAGTCGTTGAAGTCGCTGTTTCATTTCTAGTATTGAATTAAATTCGAAGCAAGAATACTCTTTGAAAAATCAAGTATTATCTTGTTTTTGTCTTCTACTTTTTCAATCGAATCGTATGCCTTGTCCATAAATAATGCAAACAAACATATAGGTTCGATAATTTTTGCTTTAATTTCATTTATTTTTTCATCAGAAGTTGAGAAGCCAAATATTTCTGCTTTCATTTGGTCAGAATTTAGACATAAATAAACATCTATTTTCTTATCAGATTCATTTTTTACTATGTCGCATATTAGTTCACTTTCTTCCAATTGGTGGATGTGAAGATCGAGTATTTTTTTGTCTTCTTTACTCTCTGTGCTTGGAGTGTTATTTTCTAAAATTTTTATACTTGCTATGTTACTTTCGAGACATAATTTATTGCCTTTATAATATTGAAATTGAATTTGATGGAGACCTGGCTTTAACGCCCCGCCATCTAGCGTATATCTTATTCTTCCATTCATGTAAGAAGCCGAAAACGAGTAGTTATTTGTATCATTTATCAGCATGTAAATTAGAGCGTCTTCGTTTGTGTGTTTTTGAGCCCCTGTTTTTAGATAAATATTTATTGCCTGATCTTTATAATACTGATTATTGTCGTTCAAAATTGTCAACTCTTGTATTTCGTGCATGTAATCTTCATCGATTGTTGGCTTAACATGGCTTACGGATTTGCTGGTCGAAACAAGACCTCCTGTTTTTAGCAGTCTATTATATTTACTTTTTACTCTATCTCCAATTTCTTTAGTAATGGTGTTGTCAACATCGTGTGCAACCGCTTTTTCCGAAATCAAACGATTAATTTCTTTTAATTCATCTATATTTTTAATAGCTTTGAATACCTCATCTAAGAAGCCTCTAGTCTTATCGGTTTCCCTAATTCTTGAGCGATCAGATGTGAAAAATTTATATTTTTCCATACCTAACACGTCAAGATTAATAACTATTAAAAGACGATATTGTAAGAAATTTAATCCAGTTGCGTTTTTAAATTTATTAAAACTTTCAGAAGTGATTGTTTGTCCATTAACTGTGTAGATGATTGGGTCTTCAGTTACATTTAATCTTTGAAAGATTTGCTTCGATTCGCTTGCGCTACCCCATTTAGATTCATCATCAGGAAGAATAATATAATAATCAATATTGTAGGTTTGATTGTTAACTTCAACTTTTAATGTTCCAGACAAATCTTTTTTCACATATTTAGAATTTTGCAATCTTGCAAAAGTCCCATGAGCATATCTATTTTGATTTGATGTGTTATCTTTAAAATTCGCTCTGTTATCTACAATTTTAACAGGTAAACCTATATTAAATAAATTGGTGTCGATGTAATTTATTAACATATGTTCTTTTGCAATATCGTTCGTTCTATATTCTTTAGATATATCTGTTTCAACCATCCTTACTAGAGTTCCTGACTCACTTTTAATAAAAGTAGTAAGATAACTAGATTCATTATCCATTTGGTCTTCCAAATTGGCTTCAGGAATTTCATCGTCAATAGTTAAATAAACGTAACAACTATTTTTGTAATCAGATAATTCAACCTCTTTGATGACTGTAAAATAATAATGGTTATTTTGTTTAGATATAATGATAGTAGCGTAAGTGAACGGAAGTGAAGTGGAACCTCCTTGTCCAAACGCACCTATTAAATATGCTTTTTCCCTTGATAGTTTGTTACCAGCGTTGAGCGATAGTATTGTTTGAGGAAAGTTTTTGCCAGATATGCCGATTCCCTGATCAATAACGTCAAAAGTTATTTTGGTTGTTCCAGTTGCATCGTTAGCTGCTAAAATTACTTGATCAGCCGCATCAAAAGTCTGAACTTTAAAATGCGTTCCTTTAGACAAATTCGAAAAATTATCGTAGTACCTAGGGAATGCTTTTTTAATGATGTTAGAAGCACTTGATGCACCAACTATATTATTTTTAATTTTCTGCTTCTCTATAACAGCATCAATTGCATTTGTAATTCTTTCAATAATGCCTTTTTCGCCACGCTTCAAGATGTTAATAGAGGAGCCGTTTGAACTGTTGTTGCCTAAAAACTTCCAGTACCTAGATATATTATTATAGTTAAGATTTTTTTCTTCCAATGTATAACCTGTTAATTTTTTAATAAAAGAATCTACATCAGACGCTTTGTAAATGTTTAATATTTCGTTTAAGTCAAACATATTTTTATCCCCTAATCCTCTAATGTTGTAAACAATATACACATGAAGAGATTTTGCCATAGCATAGGTTCTTTTCCTGTAGCATTTGGATTATTGCCTTTTCTTCTTGAAACGTCGACAGTAGCAGAGGCTAAATCAACACCGCATTCTTCTAATGTTTCGAATGGATTACGTTTCCATGTGTAGAAGCCATTTTCTTCAACAACTAGCGCTCTAAAAGCCGCAAGAATAGGATATAGAAACCCATTGGGAGAGATATATTGCTTGTCATTTTCATAAAATTTTGTTTTAAAAGATGGGCCAGTTTTATGCGTAGCGACTCCTGTCACAGCCCCATATTTTCCGCCAACTGCCACGCTTCTATTGTAGTAAATGCCTATATTTTCCTCTATTTTGTCGTATAGTTTGCAAATATCTGGCAAAATTTTAGACATTTTATAATATGGATTGTCTTTTTGGTGGTTGTTATATTCATTATAAGCTTTTATATAATATTCTAAGCATGTTGCCTTTCCGGAATAAGATGTAATTGGATATGATTTGGCTTTTATTGGATATCGTTCAATGTTAAACATATTCATTAACGCTAAAATGTCCAGCACATCAATTCTTTTTGCGTCGTTTTCCTTATAACTAATGTCTTTATAAAATGGTTCATATTCAAGAGCGTTCTTAATTAGGTCAAAATGCTCTCTTAGTTCTTCCATAGATTTATCTTTTACTTGAACTGATGTATTCCTTGCGGCTGCCAAGTCTTCAAAAAAATCCTCCACCCCAGTTAATACCTCTATTTTTACAAATTGTTCGCCACGTTCAAGCAGATGTCTGTTTTGAAGGATTATTTTGTAAGTATGACCCCCGTCAACGTTTCCGTGAACATCTAGATCACTAAAAACAATAGTACATTCGTTAGAAACGTTATTGTAAGTTATAGATTCAGCCGATAAGAGTAGACCACGATTCAACAAATAGAAATTTAGATCAACGTGATTTGTAAGCGAGGTTTGAATTTTCTTTGCTACGTTTGTAGTTAGCTTTTGCTCACGAGGGTTTGTACCCATCGGGATTGCATCGGGAACGTCTAAAACGTCACAAATTAATTCGTACATTTCCGGTTTCTTATCAATATCGTTTTTTGACCCAATATATGGGTTTGGAATTTTTCTAAAGGAAGAAACCTTAAACTTTAGAATTCCATTTTTTGTTTCTTTGTTCATGGAAATCCTTTCTCTGCTAATTATTGCTAGCAGTAACTCAACGCTAACGGCTTCAGCCCTAGCAATTTTAGTTTACATGATCATTGGAAAAAGATCTAGATCTAGATATGTGCCAAATATAGCACATATATTATTTGATCTTTATTTGCTGCTCGAATATAATTTAGATATGATTGAATCAGCACATGATTATCAAGTTAAAATTGGTCAAAATATAAAGCGGTATAGATTAGAAACAGGAATTTCGCAACGAGAAATGGAAAAGAAATATTGCATTAGTCGTACATATTTATGCAAATTGGAATCAGGTAAGCACAGTCCGTCAATAGAAACTATTAGACTGCTTGCTAAAGCATTTGGTATAGCCCCATCTATGTTTTTTATTGATTCCGAAGGAAACGAAATTCCATATTTATAAGGTTCCGATTACAAAAATATCAAAAAGAGCAGTGTGCCTAAATTGGCGATAATTAAATCGCGATAATTAACAAAAATTAAATTGACATTAACAACTTTTAGTGATACTCATAAAGTTTCCAATTTTGATGTATGTTAAAACATCATGTGTTAGCTAGTTCAACGCCCACCCCCTCACCATCGCGTTATAATTGAACTGCTACTGAACTGCTATAAAGAAATTGAGCAATGTATATGTAGGGGTGAGCAAATTTATAATACCGTGTAAATAGCAGTTCACCGAAAAAAACACTTGTCAAAAATGTGCGGGGGGGGGGTATAATTTTTTATGATGAGTGAACCAACAATTGAGTACAGTTTTAATAATCAATCCAACTTAGACGCAAATACCAAAATACTAATCGTCGGCACTTTTACCAGCCCGTTAGGGATATACAATGGCTACTTTTATGGTGCCCCGCGTAATTGCGTGTATAAAAGATTAGATGAATTATTTGACGCTGGAAATATCTTTCAAACTTTAAAGAAAAGATTAATAGATGCAAACGATAATAAAAATGAAGTAATAGAACAAATAAATAAAGAACTTAGCAAAAGAAATGTTGCTTTTTTCGATGTTGTCGAAGAATGCATAAGAAAAATACTTAATAGTCCTTACGACAAAGATCTTAAGGTTATTAAATATTCTCTTGATATGTTTAAAGAAAAAAGTTGCTCGCTCAAATTTATTATTTTTACTTCAAATACTGCAAAAAAATGGTTTATAGATAACGGATTTCAAAATTATTACGCTCTCAAGGAAAACAATCATGCTGTTTTAAATATGAGGGGCAAAAACAATGCGGAAAATGTAAAAAAATTCTTACTTATAAATTCACTAGTGAAGGAGGAATAAATTATGGGATTTATTAAAGAATATTTTAAGTTATTAGCTAGCTTATTTGGTTTTAAATCAAAAAAACAAGTGCAAAATAGTGTGCCTCAAAAGCCTGACTTAGTAAGAACAGAAGAACAATTCAAAAAAATAGTTGATTCTGTCAAAGCGTATCTTGATGAAGATTATCAAAAAATATTTGGTGTATATGTTTTATATATTTATAAGCAAGATGGTTTTGAGTATAATCCTCGTGTTAGCGACGATAATTATTACATACTGAACGATGCTATTACCGCAGCGGTTTTGGATAAAATTTTTGGTAGGCACGATTTATTTGATTTTGGTGAGGACTTTACTAAAAATGAATTTCCTTCAATAATGTGGTATTACAATTACAATGATTGGTATGTTCTTAAAGGCAACCCCATGCTTCTTTGGATTAAAAATTATAGCGAAAAATATCCCGATATTAAAATTACCCATCCTATGCTTTGGAGTGTTAGAGCCTTTTTAGAAGGTGTGGTGAAATCAAATCAAGAAAGAGGCGAAAGTGAAGAATCTTGTATGATTAGAATTCGTAAACTGTTACTTGATTATGTTAAAGATAATCCACTCAACAGAATTTTATATGCATCAAATATAAATAAATTTGAAAGTAATTGGACTTTGTATAACGATTATATTTTGTCTTACTATCGTTGTGGAAAAAACAACTTTAACGAAATATTCTTTGGTAGCGATTCTTCTTATGAATTATTGTCTCTCCAAGAAATTCAAAACAATTTGTATTAAAATTTTGATTCAATTTTGTGATGGACGTTAATAAACAATATTCTATATCCTCAATTCTATTAATTATTGCCGGGGTGTTTCTTTTCGCAGGCATAGTAAACCTAGTTACTATAATCTATATGCGCCTAGCAATTATTGATTTTTGTATCGCGTTTATTCTATTATTACCCGGCATATATTTGCATAGCAAATCGAAAGAAAAGCGCGATATTAATATAAAAACAAAACTATCCGACATTAATCATCATTTTCAAAACATTTTCAAAAATAAACATGATAATAGTTCGAAAGGAAGAGCAATTCTAAACGCCTTTATTCAAATTGTTTTACCAACAATCGTTGTTTACAGCTTAGTTCTTGTAGACGCCATTATGGTCATGTTTTTTGTAGGTGCATTGTCATATGTTTTAATATTGCCATTAGGAATTTTAGTTTTTCTATTTGTTTTTGGCGCGTTCGGTATCATGGGCTTTGCTCATGGACATAAAAACACTCAATATATAGAGATTGATGGTAAAATAGTAAAAATAAGTAAGCCAGGCCAAAATGGTGGTGCTGGAGTAGCCTTCTTATTATCGATGTTTTGTTTTGTTTTTTGTGTTCCCATTTCAATTGTGTTCTTTATTTTCAGCACAGTCAAAATAAGTGCTAGCGAAGAATATTGTAAGCAAGTAAATTCGTATAGAAATAATTCCTATTTGCGTTTTATGCTAGCGTTTATTGTTTCCTCAACTTTGCTATTAATCGGCTTTGGCATTTCCTTTATAGACATTAACATCTTAATGCTTGGTGAATCATTTGATAATATTTGGCAAATATTTACTGCTAGATTTAATGAAGTCATGAGCGTTATTTCTAACTTCTTTAACTACTAGTTAATTAACCAATATCAAATCATTTTGTTTAATTATGAAAGTTTTTGCGTTTTAGACATCTTAAAAATAAATAAAATCATTAAGAAAAACAGTGGCTGAAATTACGTATAACCACATAGAAGGAATTAAAGGTGCGGAAGCAGTTGCGATGTGCATCTATCTTGCTTTAAAAGGCGTTTCAAAAGAAGAAATAAGAAAAAGAATGATTGATGAGTATTACCCTATAATCGAAACATTAGATTTTGATGACTTAGTGAAAAATTATGAATTTCCTGAAATATGTCAAAAATCTGTACCGCTAGCTATCTATTGTTTTAATATCAAAAGATATTGAAGATGTAATTAGAAATTGCGCAGCGATTGGAGGGGACTGATACACTACTAGTGCGATTGTGGAGGCGTATTATTCAAAAGAAACACTATCAGATTTTGAAGATAAATATATGTATCTTATGATTGATCCCCAAGTGGAAGAATTAATAAAAAAATTTCATAAAACAACCTGAAGTAATAAATATAAAGACAAATAATAATATAAATGACTATTTATTCATGAATAACAAACAATTTTGATATAGTTTAATTAAGAATTTTCAGGATAATTTTCCTTAAAATTCTGGAATTTTCGTTATTCTTTTCCCGAAAATTCTTGATTTATTCACCGAATTATTTTAGTCATGGAATTAACTAGAAAAATCGAGAAAACAATCGATGATTTTATTCTTAATAGCGGTGAACGAGAGAAAAATAATATTCACAAATCTTTGCTCATTAACGGATTAAGGCAAGTGGGAAAAACGCATACTATCCGAAAATGTTTAAATTTACCCATCGATGATCTTCCCGTCATTGTTTCTTCATTTAAAAACAAAGATTTTGTTGTCACATCAATTCATTTAATTGAGTTAACTTAATTATATTATTTTAAGAGCCAAAGCGGCTCTTTTTGATTGTAAAAAATGATATTTCGCAAAAATGAAAAAATAATAGTTTTGCGAAATGAAAAGCAGTATAATCATAGTGGGTAAGTTGTATGAAATTGATAGTTAGAGAAAATTATTTAAATAAATTAATTGATGTAATCGATACACCAGATATAAAAATCATTACTGGCGTTAGAAGATCGGGGAAATCTAAACTATTAGATTGTTTCTATGATTATTTAAAATCCAATAATAAAGGCAATATTATAAGAATTAAATTGAATTTAAAGCAATTTGAAAAATTGCTGGATAAAGAAAAATTATATGAATATATAGACCAAAATTATGCCGAAGATGTTAATAATTATTTATTGATTGATGAAATTCAACTATGCAAAGACTTTGAAAGAATTATAAATAGTTTGCATGAAGAAGAAAGATTCGACATATATTTGACAGGCTCAAACGCATTTCTTTTATCAAGCGATTTAGCGACTTTGTTTGGCGGGCGAGTTTTTGAAATAAATATGTTTCCATTTTCATTTAAGGAATTTTTAAAATATTTTCAATATCAAGATATTTATCAAGCTTTTGATGAATATGTCATAAAGGGAGGAATGTCTGGAAGTTATTTATATAAAAATAGCACGGATGCTTTTAAATACATAGAAGGCATTTATAAGACCACTATCGTAAAAGATATCGTACAAAAATATAAGATTGATAACGAAGACTTGTTAATTCTAATCGCTAATTATTTAATTGATAATTTAGGAAATATTACATCGATTAGAAATTTGGCAAATTGTTTAACTTCTAACACTTACAAGACTAACGATAAAACAGTAGGTTCTTATTTAGATTATTTATGTAAATCATTCTTGTTTTATCCTCTAAGAAGATATGACATTAAAGGTAAAAAATATTTAAAATCAGAAAGAAAATATTGTTTAGTAGATACTTCTTTTAGATATGCGACAATAGGAACGAAAAATGCAGATTATGGACACATATATGAAAACATAGTCGCCATTGAATTGTTGCGTAGGGGTTATGAACTATACGTTGGTGTGTTAAAAAATAAAGAAATAGATTATGTGGCAATTAAAAACGGAAATAAATTATATATTCAGGTAAGTGACGATATATCAAAAGAGGAAACATTTAAAAGAGAAATAGAACCATTATTAAGTATTAAAGATGCCTATCCTAAATTACTAATTGCTAGAACTAAACATCCTGAAAGCCAATATGAAGGGGTAGCAATAGTAGATATCGCCGATTGGCTAAATTATAAATAATAGGCTTATTATCTTCATTTCGCAAAAATTAAAAAATAATAATTTTGCGAAATAACAATTATATTATTTCAAATTTGCATCTTCTAAGGTAATGAATTCCTTTTTCTGGTCACCCCCTTTCACGATGCGACCTTTTTTGCTCGTTCCGCCTCAACTTTTACTTTAATGATTTCATCAATAAGTTCTTCTTTAGATAGAGAATCATAGTTCTTGTAATCAATAGTTTTCTTTTTGTTAACACAATAACCAAAAATCCGATGTTTGTGACAAAAAATGCGAAAAAAATCCCATGTTTGTGACTAAATTTATCCCATGTTTGTAGCTAGTCGCTTAGAACAGTTCTAGTAAAACGCAAATTTTAGCTCTTTATTTGACTATAAAAATGAAGATGATTCACTAAGTTTTTCAAATGTTTGCGTAAAACAATACTTTTGTTGCATTAAGATTTTATAGAAAGAGTAGCGAAAATAGATATCACTAACGAACTAAATTATTTCAAATTCTTTTCGTTTAAATGTTTAAATTTCTTTCTCTTATTACCTCTTTTTGATGCGCTTATTTAACAAAGCATAAAAAACTAGGTTTTCATCAAAACTTAAATTTTTTTCTTTTATTTTCTTTATATTTATCGTGGAGGTAAAAAAACAAATGGCAAACAAATATGTTGGTGAATTTTTCGTAAATAACATGCGAACGAAAGAAGAAGTATTTGCGAACGATTCCATCCAAGCAAGAAAAATTATCGAAGCAAAATATCCTAACTGTAATATTAGATGGATCTTCTTCCCTAAAATTGTTCGTTAAAAAATAGAAAGGAAAATATTTAATTTATGGGTATCTTTAAAACAGTATTTGAATCATTATTTGGAAGTAAAAAACAAACTTCCACACAGCCTAATCCTGATGAGCCAAGCGCTCCAGTGAATGATCATAATCCAAGAAATAAAAAAAGCGAACTGGTTTTCTTCTAAAGAAGGTATCGAAAGTTTAAAAGAACATACGACACCTAAAGCTTACTTATTAGAAGAAAGATTAAATCAAGAATTTAAAAATAAAAATTTCGGTGGAAGAGATGTTTCGTTCGACATTTTCTTAAATGTTTATCATAAGGACGCGGTCATCCCGCAAGTGTATTTCTCTAACTTTGTTAACACAATCGAAGCTCAACCATTAAAATATGTAGGGCCAAGTGAAATGCTTACAGGCGTCCTTTCCACCTTAGCGAAAACTTATTATTTAGATGATGATGGTGAACCAGTGGAAAAGAAAAGTGCGCTTACGCCTGAAGACCTAGTGTCTTTTGAAAATAATCCAGTTCTTAAATTCGTTAAAGCTTTCACTTGTTTCCAAATTGAAGATGATGATGAAGGATCATGGACTGATAAATTTGCTTTATATTCTGATGTTTTAATTTTCTTAGGATTATGTAGTTTTGGAGATAAGAATGTCTTAAATGAAAATGCTTGGTTGCTTGATAAAACTACTTACTTCAATAATTTAGGTACGGTGAAGAAAGAAAAAGGATTCATCAAATATTGCATCGAAAAATGCACCTATCCTGATTATTGGAAGAGCAAATTAGACGAATTAGACGAAAAATAAATAGATTCTTATCATTAACTTTATTATTTAGGGACCTTCGGGTCTCTTTTTAATTAATATAGCTTTGAGTTGTCCTAATTTTGTGGACAACTGAATGGTGTTTTGTTATCATATACATATGATAAAATATTCAATTAGATATTTTAATGGTAAACCAATAAGAGCTATTTGGGACGCTGATAAAGCGATATGGCGATATTCCGCAGTGGATTTTATTACTGTTTTAATAAATCCCCATTCATCTCGCCGTTATTGGAACAATGTAAAAGCAAGAAATCCTACACTACTAGAGTTTTGTAGCCAAGCAAAACTATATGCATCTGATAATAAAAAATATTTAACCGATGTCATCGATGAATTTGGTGTAAGGCTTTTACTTACTATCATTCCTTCTAAATATAAAAAAGAAATTCAAGATTGGTTAAAAGGAATGCTCGATCCCATCGATGAACAAAGTAAAAGGAAAGCTTATCAGCTATATCAAACATCACTCATTTCTGAAGACGAAATCGGAAAGACTATCGCCTTACAAAAAATACATGCTTTTCTATTTGAAGGATTATATCCTTTCGCGGGACAAATTCGCTCGAAAACAATAGCAAAAGGTGGATTCGTTTTCGCAAACGGTGACTTTCTTCCTCAAATTCTTCCCAAGATAGATAAAATGATGGAAGATAATTTTGATCACATCGTGGAAAAATATGTGGAAATGAACATCGCTCACCCATTTTTAGAAGGAAATGGTAGAGCGACGAGAATTTGGCTTGATTTAATACTCATTAAAAATCTTAAAAAATGTATCGATTGGTCAAAGATTGATAAAGATGAATATCTCTTAGCGATGAAAGAAAGCCCATTTAATGATTTAAGGATTAAACAATTATTAAAAGATGCCATAACTAGTGAAATAGATAATAGAGAACTATTTATTAAAGGAATCGATACCTCATATTATTACGAACGTTAAACTATTATCAGATAATGAAAAATTTAACTAAGTTTTGACAAAAAGTACGCTTATAGGCAAAAATTAACAAAAGAGTTTCTAACTTTTATTTAAATTAATAACTTATCTATAGTTTAACTATAGATTTTTTAAAAATTAATGGATGGACGTCATTAGATAAAATAAAAACTCCCTTGAAAAAAGTTCCAACTCGATATAAAACTCCCTTGAAAAAAGTGCAAAAATGACTTCAAACTCCCTTGAAAAAAGTTTAAAATGTGTTTGGGAGATAAAGAAATGTTTAAAAGAAAAATTTATGATCAAATCTTAAATTGGAAAAAATCAAGAAATCACAAACCATTAATTATTAGTGGTTTAAGACAAATCGGTAAGACGACGATTGTCGAAAATTTTGCCAAGGAAAATTACGAATCTGTCATCAAACTAGATTTTAGAAAAGACGCAAGTCTACATGAAATTTTCGATGGCGATTTTGATATCAACACAATAATTTTTTCATTGTCATTAAAAAACAGCGAATATAAATTTATACCAAATAAAACTTGTTTAATTTTTGATGAATTGCAAGATTGCCCGAATGCTAGGTCGTCTTTAAAATATTTTGCCTTAGATGGAAGATTTGATGTCATTTGTACTGGCTCTTTACTCGGCATTAAAAATTATCGTCACACCAAGAAACCTTTTAGAGGTATACCAGTGGGATTCGAAGATTATCTATTGATGAAACCGATGGATTTCGAAGAATTTCTATGGGCTAATTCAATCGATCAATCTATTATTGATAATTTAAAGCAATGCATAGAAAAGAATACTCAAGTCAATACTTTTATACATCAAAAGATGCTTGGTTTATTCAATAGATACATTTGTATTGGTGGGATGCCTGAAGTAGTGGATGCATACGTTAACAGTAATGATTTTAACGAAGTTAGAAAAATTCAAAGAAGAATTTTGCAAAGTTTTGAGGCTGATTTTGGCACTCATCTTAATGACCATAATGAAATAATTGTGGATGATAACGCTAAGGCAAAAATTATTGCGACCTTTAAGTCGATACCACACCAACTAGCGAAAGATAATCAAAAATTTCAATATTCTGCTATTGTGAAAAATGCCAAAGGGAAAGAATATAAAACTGCTATTGAATGGTTAGAAGATTATGGTCTTATTTCTCGATGCTATAACTTAACTTTGCCCGAGCTTCCATTCGATTCTTTTGTTACACAAAATTACTTCAAGATATATGCTGCCGATAGCGGATTATTTATCGCAATGTTAGATGATAATATTCCAGATCTAATCATCAATAATAAACTTAAGATTGCTAAAGGAGCAATATATGAAAATATAGTCGCAGATGCTTTTTCTAAATTAGGAAGAAAATTATATTTCTATCATAAAAACAGCGGGCTAGAAATTGATTTCATTACTAGTTTTCATAAAGAAGTTGCGCTTGTAGAAGTAAAATCTAAAGATGGGAATGCAAAAGCAGCAAAAGAGATATTAAAAAATAAAGAAAAATATCAAGTAAATAAATTAATTAAACTTACCGCACAAAATATTGGCATTAATGAAAATATCTATACCTATCCTTATTATTTAACTTCATTCATATTTAAAGATGAATAATTATTACTCAACTTATTATATTATAATAATTTCATAAATCTAATGGAGGTAATGTGTTACATATGAAGAAGATTTTGCTTAGTGGTGTGGACGGTAATTTTGGTCGCGTCTGTGCAAAAGAATTACTAGATAAATATCCACATGAAGATTTAATTTTTACTGCGCCTAAAAAAAGAAGGTTTAAAAGCTTATGAAAACTTAGGTGTCACTTTAAGAGTCGCAGATTTTAATAATCCTGAAACTTTAAAAGAAGCATTTAAAGACGCAGATACGTTAATTTTAATTTCTATGCCTTTCGTAGGGCCTAGAAGAAGAAAAGTACAAAAAGATGCGGTAGATGCCGCAAAAAGTGCTGGTGTAGACCGTATCGTTTATACTTCAATTGTCGGTGCTGGCCATAAAGATATCGACACTTACGAAGTTAATGATCACGTTTACACCGAAGCCTATATTAAAGAAACTGGCCTTCATTATTTATTCATGAGAGATTCACAATACGCAGAAGCCATGGTCTCCAATTACATTAATGCTTATACGAATACGAATAATGTTTTAGCTAATAATATGGGCCAAGGTAAGATGGCTTACATCTCACGTGATGATTGTGCGATATGCGCCGCGCACGCAGCGATGAGCGATTGGAAAGATCGCGTCGTCGACGTTAATGGTGCTGAACCTCTCACGATTGAAGAATATATTAATATCGCTAACGAAGTAACAGGACATAATGTTAAATACATCGAAATTAGTGATGAAGAACTATATAAGTTCTTCGATTCTATTGGTGTCCCACACACTACCGAAGAGATGTGGGCGAAAACAGCGACTAACTTTCCTTTCTGCAGCGATGGCATGGTAACTTTTGGTAGAGCGATTAGGCTAGGTCAAATGTCAACATTTACGAATGACTTTGAAAAACTTGTCGGAAGAAAACCTATAAGTGTTAAAGAAATCTTTGAACACATGGAAGAACATCTAATTGGACAAAGAACTTCAACTGAAGATTAATTATTAAAAAGTTTTTATTAATCATGGAAGAGTAACGATTCCTAAAGTCGTTACTTTTTTTGTTATTTTATTAATAACGTTTAAAATATTAGAAGAGGTGAGTAAAACATGTTTTGTAAGTATTGTGGAACAAAAATAGATACAGGAGTAAGAGTGTGTCCTCATTGTCATAATGTTTTAGACGATGGTGTAGGACCTCAAATGAATACATATAGAGGAGTGGAAGGAGCAAGCACTTTGCGTCTTTTAGCCTTCGTGTTCGCGCTTATAAATCTTATCTTAACCGCTTTTTGCATCATTCCTTTATGTTGGACTATTCCTATGACTATACACATTTATCGTGGCTATAAATATAACGATCCTATTTCCGTAGCGTTTAAGATTTGTACTTTATTATTTTTAAGTCTTATCGCGGGCATCCTTTTACTTTGTGATCAAGACTAATAAAATCAGAAAACAAATTTGAAAAAAAACATATTTTATAAAGAAAAGATGAAGCATAAGAGAAACGATTTTAAATTTTAAAAGATGGATTTGAAAAAATAATTATTGTTAAAAATAAATTAAAGCCAACCCGCAATGATAAAGGCATAGTTATCGTCGATCTTTTTGATTTTTTACTAAACTCCCTTGATTTTTAGTCAAAAAATTGTCAAAACTCGCTTTAAAATTAGTCAAAAATATTACTAAACTCCCTTGATTATTAGTCAAATAACTTGTTATAATACTAATGTATTAAAGGGGTGATTTTATGTATTTAAAACGTAAGATTGATAAAATTTTATTAGAATGGTGGAAAAAACCACATCATTCCCCCGCCTTAGTAAGTGGGGTAAGGCAATGTGGCAAAACGATGTCTATTCTTCAATTTGCTTCAAAGCATTTCGCTCATGTCATCTACATCAATTTTTGGAAGACACCGAAGATTAAAGAATGTTTCGATACATCTTTAGACGTTGATAATATCATCAAATTATTATCATTTTTCGATGCGAGTTTTTCTTTTGAATCTTTCAAAACAATCATCATTTTAGATGAAATTCAAGATTGTCCAAACGCACGTTTGTCGCTCAAATTTTTCAAAGAAGATGGTCGATTTGAAGTCATCGCTAGCGGATCATATATTGGACTTAACATTTTAGAAAATGAAGTTCCTGTTCCTATGCCTAATGGTGCGGAAGATATCATTTATATGAAGACGATGGATTTTGAAGAATTCTTGTGGGCGAATGGTTACGATGGGGAAACTATTTCTCATCTAGAAAATTATTTTGAAAAGAAAGAAACTGTTCCATCTTCCATCCATGAGAAAATGAAACAGTTATTCAAAGAATACATGTGCGTTGGGGGCTATCCAGAAGTTGTTTTAGATTATGTTTCTTCACATAATTTTTCATCCGCGTTCAATAAAATTAATAGCCTTATCTTTGATATTAAAGGTGACCCAATTAAAAGGATGAACGAAGAAGGAAAAAGTTTATATAATCCAAGCGAAATTATGCGCATTCAAAATGCTTTCGATTTGATTGTTTCATCTTCCTTTAAAGATAATCAAAGATTCGTCATCTCTAAAATTAGTCATGGGAATGGATTAGTTAATAAAGACGCAGTTAATTATTTAGTAAACGCAAATGTAGCTTTTAAAGTTCATAATGTAGCGAATGTAAGCTTACCTTTAATCGTCTCCAAAATAGAAAGTGATTTCAGATTATATTACAGCGATATCTCTATTTTTATGGCTATGTGTGGCTTCGACACCATTAAGGCTTTAATGCAAGATAGCTTAGGAATGAATAAAGGTCAAATTTATGAAGCCGCTTTAGCGGACTCTTTGTATAAGGCTTCTATTCCTACTTATTATTTTCGTAAAAGTAGTGGTCTAGAAATAGATTTTGTCATATCTTATTTAGGATATTCAACTCTAATCGAGGCTAAAGCGAAAAAAGGTAACGCTAAGTCTTCAAAAACTATCATGAATAATAAGGAACATTATGGAGTAACTAAATTAATTAAATTCGGTGATTACAATATCGCGCAAGAAAATGATGTTCTTACCTTGCCTTACTATTTAGCGTTCCTACTCAATAGAACAAAAGTCTAATGAAATCTAAAATTAAATTAGATCAAAAAGCATTGCTTCACCAAATTATGGAATCATCATTTTTACTTTGCCAAGGTTTAGAGAATTCTTGCTTTTGAAGTAAAGCGAAATTAAATAATCTTGCTTTGATTTTATTTAAATGCTAGTATTACTAGGCAACTTACTTTAAATCATCATTATTGATTTAAGGCGGAAGGAGTTAAAAGGATTATGAAAAAGAACATTCACCCAAACTTCCATAAGACGACCATTACTTGTGTTTCTTGTGGTTCTACATTCGAAGCAGGTTCGATTAAGAAAGATATTAAAGTCGACACTTGTGCGAATTGCCATCCCTTCTATTCTGGTAAGCAAAGATTAGTGCAGGCTGATGGTGCGGTCGATCGTTTCAATAGGAAGCACGGCTTAAAATAAGAATAGTTTAGTAAAGGAGAAGCCGTTAATTGCGGCTTTTTTTGATTTATGGCAAATAAGAAGAAATTTTATATTACTACCCCAATTTATTATGCGAGTGCAAGACCGCATCTAGGTAATGCATATTGTACAGTTCTAGCTGATTTCATCGCTCGTAATAGAAGATTACTTGGTTACGATACTTATTTTTTAACTGGTCTAGACGAACATGGTCAAAAAATAGAAGCGAAAGCTAAAGAACATAACATGGAACCAAAAGCTTACGTCGATAGCATCGCGAACACGTTTAAGGACTTATGGAAATTATTCGATATTAGTTACGATGGTTTCATTCGTACGAGCGAAGATAGACACGTCGAAGTTGTGCAAAAAGTTTTCTCAAGATTACTAAAGCAAGATGATTTATATCTTGGAGAATATGAAGGGTGGTACTGCGAGCCTTGTGAATCTTTTTGGACGGATACGCAAGTGGGGGAAAATCACGTTTGCCCAGATTGTGGAAGGCCTGTAAGAAAAGAAAAAGAACAAACTTATTTCTTTAAGACAAATAAATATTTAGATAATCTTTTAGATTACTATAAAAATAATCCAAGATTTGTCATTCCTCAAACTAGACTTAACGAAATGGTTAACACTTTTATTAAACCTGGATTGAATGATCTATGCGTTTCAAGAACTTCATTTAAATGGGGTGTACCAGTTTTAGAAGATAAACGCCACGTCGTCTACGTTTGGCTAGATGCTTTGATGAATTATTTAAGTGCTTTAGGTTACTTAAGCGAAGATGATTCTTTATTCCAAAAATATTGGAATGATAAAGACGCCACTATCGTGCATCTTCTAGGCCACGAAATTACTAGATTCCACGCGATTTATTGGCCGATGTTTTTAAAAGCCTTAGATTTAAGATTACCAAACACTTTATTCGTCCACGGTCTGCTTATGATGAAAGATGATAAGATGTCTAAATCGAAAGGTAATATCATCGATCCTGTTCCACTTTGTGAACGTTATAGCGTAGATGCGGTAAGATATTTCTTAGCGAGAGAAATTCATTTTGGCGATGATGGAAGATTTACTCCTGATATTTTCGTCGACCGCATTAATGCGGACCTCGTCAATAACTTCGGTAATTTAGTCAATCGTACCGTGACGATGATCGATAAATATTTCGATGGTATCATTCCTTCGATTGAAGATGAAGATAAAGACTTATTAAGCGAGATGAAGTTAGATTTCGAACGTTACGTCAAACAAAGCGATAATTTGGAGATGACTGAATCATTAGTCACTGTGGCAGAACTTGTCAGCGCTGGTAATAAATTTATCGAAGTAAGAAAACCTTGGGAACAAGCTAAAAATGAAGATAAGGAAGAACTAAAAGTTACTTTATCAATGCTTTCGCGTCTCATCGTTTTAGCCACAACTTTATATTCGCCAATACTCGTCAATTCTTATAAGAAAGTTTATACGATGTTTGAAGTTAATGAAGATGAACATTTAATCGAACATTTATTAAATGATAAAAACTTCTTAGCGAACAAGAAAGTGCATAAAAGGGAAGTGCTCTTCCCTCGTCTTGATAGCAAGGTAGAAATACCTTACATTCAATCTTTGATGAAGTGAAGATAAAAGGTCGCTAGTGAGGCGACCTTTTTCTTACTTGAGTAAGAATAATTTACCTTTCGTCTCTTTACCGTTCGTCTTAATTAAACCTTTTTCTAATAAATTATTTAAGTAATTATTTAAACGATATTTACCAATAGACATTAAATCTTTCAAAGAATTTAAACTTAATCCATTTTTATGTTCTTTTAATAATTGGATGATTTGTTCTTCTAATTCATCTAGAGCGTTTTGGAAGAAAAGTGTCACTTCCACAAATAATAAGACATTATTAAATTCGTAGATAGGCGACATATATTTTAGTCTTTTTTGATTTTCTAAGACGGTAGGAATGCCTGTTCCAGCTTTATCACCCAATTTAATATTTCGAAAGATGGTAGCGATGCCTAGATTTCTTGGATAAGAAAACCCTCCTTGAAAAGCTTCTTCTAAAGAGATGATCATATCTCCGCTATTGCGGATGATAAGCCTATTATTATCGAGGATAATTTTGATACCAGTTGGCAAGGAAAAATCGCAGTTAAAAATCGCATTTAAAAATAGTTCTATTGCGCTTTCATACACTAATTTATGACCGACATCGACATCGTTATTTAAAGCGTAAGGAGAAGGTAGGCGCATATTTAAATCGCTACTCACTAATTGATAGAAATCGAAGACATTTCCGCTAAAAGTTAAATCGTCGCTCACGATACGTTGTTGCCATTTATTATCGAAATCGTTTTTGACGATGTAATCTAAACTGAAATTAGGAAAGATATTTCGTATTTGTAATAAATTACTAAAAAGAACGACAGCAGCGTTCGTAGCTATCAATTTATCATCATGTTTTTTTAAAACACCCACAAGTGTAAAAAATGTTTCATCATCATAATTTTTAAACATGTTGTTTGGATTAGCGATATCAAACATTTCGCGGTAGCGTTTTAAACTAGGAGCGTTCAACTCTTCTAAACCAATACCTAACTTATTAATTTCCAAATCGAAGCTTGTGATGCTCGCGCGATTTAATAATGAAAGAACGTGATTATGATTCATCAATCGATCATTTTCACCATCGCGCACATACGATAAATACGGATTAGCGTTAAGATAAATTGGCTTTTCTAAATAAGAAGCCATACGGATGTGAACTTCAATTATTTTTTTATTTTTATATTCTATAAGTCTTACATCATCGCTATTTAGAATGTTTTTTGAAACTTTATTCGTATTATTTGCCACATCAAAAATTGTTTTCATAATATTAGAGGGATTATTTACTCCAACGATCTTATTTTCACCGTTTTTAACTTTTTCGATTCCCAAATAAATAGTGCCCCCATTACTGTTTGCAAAACTTGAATAAGTTTCCCAAAAGGTGGAAGGTAGTTTATCTTTCGCTTCTTTAAGTTCAACAACGTTTGATTCTTTTAATTGTTCATACATAAATAATCACCCATCTATAGTTTAGAAAATAATCTATCTAATTTCAACATTATTCTATCTAATTTTTCCAATAATCTATCTAATTTTATAAATATTCTATCTAATAGATTCTGAAAGAATATTTGGTTAATTATATAATAATTAAAGATTTTTAAACAAAATGCAGTTCATTTAATTTATGTATCACTAATGATCTTAATTAAAACGCATTGATTTAACTTGGCAAAGTTAATTTAAAAAAATTAGACAATTAATTAAAAAAGGTTATCAGTTAATCGTTGCGACATTAAGTAAAGATTCATCATTTTTAGAAGATGCTTTAGATAAAGTAAAAAAACCTTACATTATCGTCTTCTCTAACGAAGGACATGGCGTAAGTGAAGAATTATCGTCATTAGCGAGCTTTAAAATTAAAATTCCGATGTCAAATATTGATTCATTAAATGTCGCTAGTAGTGCCGCTATAATCTTATATCACTTTTCTATGTTGAAGTGATTATAATAAGAGTAGATAAAGTTTACTTTATCAATATTAATTTATTTTTTTAAAAAGCCCGAATCACGGCAATGACTCGGGACGAACATGCTTGAAGCACGTCCTCTACGTATATATTAGCATGTTCAAAAATTTTTACCTACAAGAAATGTAGGAGAAAGGAGTAACTGCTAATGTTACGTAAATCAAAAACACCCTATATTAGGGATATCTATCTAGCTTACCTTATCGATGGGGCTAGACGAACTGAAACTGATGAGTTTCCGATAATCGAAGAGTGGATGGTTGCTACTACTCTACCAAAAGAAATAATTCAGTGGGATCGGCGAAAAGATGTAGTTGATCCAAAGACTACCGCTATATGCTTTTATTGCCATGATTATGGATTTACACCTATTTTAGGTAATCCAAAAGTATATGTTGATAAACTAAAACAATACGCGATGGTTATAGGTGTAGATGCAAGTCCTTACGATAATATGCCCTTAGTGGTGCAAAAGAGTCAAATATATCTTAATCTAGCCATCACTTATTATTTTGGAAAACAAGGAATCAAAATCATTCCAAATGTAAGAATAGGTGATGATAGGACATTATCTTCTTTAGAAGCTTATCCAAAACATACACTCATTGCTATAGGTACGAATGGCTTCGTAAAAAGATTAGATAATCGCTATATTTTTGCTAATCAAGTGATGAGAATTGTCGATGTACTTGAACCATCTGGAATAATTGTTTATGGAATTGAAGATGATGAAATATTTGGCTATGTTAGATTGAGAGGAATTCCTATTTATCAATACGATTCCTACACTATGAAAGAAAATAAGAAGGATAAAATTCGTCTTCTTTCTGAGGAATGTAGAGATGAAAGGTAATAGCCCTTTATTTATAAATGATTATGAAAAGTCATCGTATTTAGGTATTATTGAATATAATTATTCATTGCCTTTGAATGGTGCTTCGCAGCCTTTTCAAGAGCAATATTCTGTTTATTCAAAAATGAAGAAAAAAGACATTAAACACGGGATTTACGACATTAAAAATGGTGGTTATAATCTTAATCCAACTTCGATGTTATTAGAAAGAGCTGTCAAAGGCGATTATATTTTTAGAAAAGATTTAACAACAAGAATGCCTTATGTTATTAATTCAAATGGTGATGTTATAATCGGAAAAAGAAATGGTTATGGTAAAAGCGGCCCACAGACGCCACATCCAACACTGATTGGAGGTTATGATCCTAAAGTTAAAATGGCTGGCATGCTCTATATTAGAAATGGCAAAATAGTTCGCTTCGATGATAGAAGCGGACACTACAGACCAAATATTAAATCAATGAAATATGTTGAAGAGGCATTTGCAAAATATCAAAAATATATGGAGAAAAAGTAAAGTATGAATAAAGATAATTACGATAAAAGTTTGAATTATGTTCTATTTCATCAAAATTGTATAAGTGGTGATAAATTGAATAATGAAGAACACCTAATCCAATTAGTAAACACTCTTATTTCAAAATATGGTTGGGAAACATTAGTCGCTGAATGGTATAAGTATTTAGAAACTAGTGTAAGCAATCGAAAAGAAGCATTTAATTTTGCTACTTGGCTATTCATATATGGTTTTGGAAATTGTAAAGTTAAAAATCCGTATCCGTTTTTAGTCCTTCTTTACAAGAAACTAGAATTAGATAAAACTAGCAATGATGAACTTGATGAAAGATTTGATACTCCTTATGATCGTTTTTTAGATTTATATGTGGATGTGCTTATCAGTTGTAAAATAATTAACGCTGAAGATGCTTTTTATATTAACCCTAACAATGATAAAAGATTTATCGAAGAATTAACGAATGTAGAAATCGTTTAAATTATTACCATCTTTTAGATTGCAAAACAAAAGAGTCTTAAAAACACACCGCATCAAAGAAACAATAATATAACTTTTAGTTTACGATGAATTTTTGCTTAATTCGGAATAATTGTATATGGAATTGAAGATGATGAAATATTTGGTTATGTTAGATTAAGAGGGATTCCCATTTATCAATACGATTCCTACACTATGAAAGAAAATAAGAAGGATAAAATTCGTCTTCTTTCGGAGGAATGTAAAGATGAAAGGTAGGTCAGAGTTATTTAACAAAATCGGCACAAAATTATTATTTAAGTTGAACATACAACTTTTTGCATCGAAATATATATCAGATGCTGGCATAAAAATACAAAGTGCATTAACTAATCAAAAACTTAAAATTAGTTGGCGAGTTATATAGAAAAGGTGCTATTATCGGTGATGGGAGTGCCATGGCTGCTGCAAGTATGCAAGTGAGCATAGGAATCCTTGTTGGAGGAAGAGATCATGTTATGAAAATCCAACAAAGAATTACAAATCTTAGTAACATCATTAAAAATCAAAAATTAAATGAGGATGATTTAAAGTATGCAAATGAGCTGATGTCAAAAATGAAAAAATCATTGAAAGGAGAATATTAATGAATTCCGCCGAATTAAATAGTTTATTACTAAAGCGATTTCCAGTCCTTAAGGATGCGTTTGAAGAAGAAACATCTTGGTAAGAAGGAATCCGCACTGGTGCAATTGTCGTCTTTGAAGATATTTTTATGCCCTATATTATTTATTGCGTTGAAAACAACTTAAAAGAACAAATTACAAAATGCTTTGATTTTATCGAAGAATGCGTTCGTGCAAAGGATAGTTTTCAAAAGACGGTTATTGAAGTTTCTATCATCGAAAATATTCATTCTTACGATATCGCTAATAAATTAGCCTCTTTTTTAGGTGAAGAAAGTTTAAAGTCATATAAAAATAATCACTAAGGAAGTAAAAAAGCCAATTTATCTTTTTCTCTTTTATCCCTTAAAAAGTAACTTAAATTAAGTTAAACTATTAAAAGTAGAGGTAACTTATGAAACATCTATCTATCACTGTTATTTCAGGGGGATCAGGCGATAATTCGCTAATTAAAGGTCTTAAATCTTTATATCCTCATTCCAATGTTAAAGTTGTCATCAACGCTTACGATTCAGGTAAGTCTACCGGTGTTTGTCGAAGGCTCACTAATACCTTAGGGGTATCAGATATTCGTAAGAATCATATAAGAATGTATAAGGCCATTCATCGCAGTCACTTAAATCCTCACATCGTTTCTTTTTATGAAGATCGTTACGATTTTACGAAAGGTCATGAATTAGAAGAAATCTTAACAAAACTAGATGAGTGGGGCTTAAAAATTTTCGATGTTTATGCGAAGAAATTTTTTGCGAACGCGGAAACGAAAAATGAAACGTTTAATGATTTTAGTGTCGCAAATATTATCTACGCTCAAATGTTTAAAGATTTAGGTTACGAACAAACTAATAAATATTTTTGTGATATGTTAGATATCGATGACTTTGTCATCTTAAATTCTTTTGATAATGTCTATATTCATGCGCATTTAAAAGATGGGCGGGAATTAAGTGATGAAGGGGATATTGTCGTCTTAGATGACCCTAATAATAAAATTGATCATTTAAGTTATCATACCGAAGATAATTATGGCGTTAATCCAAGAGCGATCGAAGCTTTAAATGAAGCAGATTTAATTATTATTTCTACTGGTACTTTTTGGAGCTCAATTTATCCAAGCTTAGAATATTTAGATTTTTATAAATATATTAATGAAGCCAAAGCGAAAAAGATTTGGGTCATCAATTCGAAAGAAGACCACGATGCTTGGGGTGTATCTTCGAACGACTTTATCGATATCGTTTCTAAGTTAGGCTTAAATCTTGATGATTTCATCATCTTAGAAAATTTAGATGCAAGTCCAATTTTAAAACTTAAAAATGATAAGTATCATATTGTTTATAAACATCTTGGTAATACGGATGGAAAAAACGAGAAGCTACCTCTAGCGAGAGCGATATTTTCTATCTACTATGGTCTAGATTTTATCGATCATCTAGATAAATTAATTTTTGATTTTGATGGTACCCTTTGGTCAAGAGATTATAAAATCAATACTTTTGATTATTTAAAATCGTTAGAAAACATGCATTTATTAAATGAACATCTCGCAGATAAATCAGTCATCTTCAGCGGTTCAAATTACGAAGATATTTTAAAGAAATTAAATATTGCATTTATTAGGCCAGAAGATTTTAAAGTAGATATTTGGGCGGACGCAACGTCAAAACTTTATAAAGAAAATACTCTTGTGGAAGTTAAAACTGATTTATTAATCGATCCTAAAGATTATCATTACATCGATAATTATCTAAAAGATAAATATAATCTTATGCTCAAAACTAATAGCAAAGATGAAAATCAAATAAGCGTTCTTAAAATTAAACCTTTAAGACAAGAAGAAAGAATTGCTATTAGTAAAGATATTAATAATGTTGCAAGAGCAAAACATTTAAATATTAAAGCTCATATGACAGGAAGAACTTCTATCGATATATTAAATATCAAAAACAATAAAGCTTTGATTTACGATTATTTAAAATTGGACGGTTTAGATACGCTTTACATCGGGGATGAAGTTGACGATGGAAATGATAAAGAAGTTGCAGCAAAAGCGAAATATCATTTTTTAGCAAGAGATGTTGAAGAAGCTAATATTATCTTAAAGATATTAATTGAAAAATTTGAGGGTGAACTATGAGTGCTTTCGCTTTTATCATCGCCGCTGGTAAACAAAAACGCTTCGAAGATGATTTACCTAAAGCCTTAGTGAAAATTGACGATACATGTCTATTAGACATCAATATCGCTCATCTTAAAAAATATTGTAAGGAAGTATACGTCGTCTGTAGTGAAGAAAACGCACATTATTTTAAAGATTATAAAAGAATTATCATCGTATCTGGCTTCGGTTCTGGCGATGCTGCGATGAAAGCTTTAAATCAGTTTAATTTTAAAAAAGATGATACGTGTTTCATCGCTTGGGGCGATGCCTTACAAGATGAAAAATTATATGATGAAGTTGTCTTTCATTTCAAAGATAAAATTATTATTCCTTGCAATCTAGAAGATAGTCCTTACGTCCAAATCAAAGAAGATGGAGAAGGAGTAAAAGTTTATTTTTCTAAATTTCATGAACTGATTACCAAAGGTTATCATGACCTTTCCTTATTTTACGGAAATGCGAATGTAATAAAAGAAGCTTTAAATAAATTGCATGCTTTAATTTGGAAGAAAGATCATTATGAACATAAGCATGGAAACGAAATGGAATTTTTAGATATCTTTAATGAAGTACATGTTCCCGCTTCTATATTAGATATGAAAGGTATTAAATCTTATAGTTTTAATACTTTAGAAGAATTAAAAAATATTCAGCATCTTTTTCAAAAATAAGTGGGTTTTACCTTGTTTTTCCTCATTAATTTTTAGAATTTAAACTATTTAATTCCAATCCTCATTTATCTAAATTAGATAACATGTTATAATAAGCCGTCTATGATAAATATTGTCTTAACTGGAAATGATGTAATGTTCGATGGCGTGTTCCTTCTTGCAACATCTTTAGCAAGAAGAACGAAAGAAGCTGTAAACATCTATCTTTTAACGATGGATTTTACGCATGTTGATCCTAAATTTAGACCATTTAACGCAAAGCAAGAAAAAATAATTAACGATGCTTTAAAACCACTTAATCCTCAAGTGAAATTTAAGACGATCGATACGAAAGAAATGTATGAAAAATATCTTCAAGGGAATCCTAATGAAGGCAATAGATTTTCTCCTTATGCGGCTTTAAGATTACTCATCCCATATTTAGACGTCATGCAAGATGTCGATAAGATGATTTACTTAGATTGCGATATTATGTTTTATCGTGACGTCAAAGAATTTTACGATGTCGATATGGCTGATTTCGAACTAGGAGTCGTAAGAGACTTCTTAGGTCGTTTTTGGATGTCGAAAGATTACTTTAATTCTGGCGTCATGCTCATCAATTTAAAAGAATGCCGTAAGACGAAATTATTTGATAAGGCCATCGACATGGTAAAACATAATAAGATGCTTTTCCCTGATCAAGGTGCACTTAACATCTTAGCGAAGCGTCTTAAATATTTACCTTATAAATTTAATGAACAAAGAGGAGTGAAAGAAGAGACAGTTTTAAAACACTTTAATGGTGGTATTAAATATTTCCCTTTCTTCCATGTTTATAATATCAAACAATGGCATATCGATGACGTCCATAAAGTTTTAAAGATTCATGAATTTGATGAAGATTTTGATTATTACTTAAAAGTGAAAGAAAAGATGAACATTCGAAACATTACTAAATGGAAAAAAAGAGATGATAAATACATTCTTCAAATAAAACATCTCATCAAATCGTATGGTGATTATAAAGCTGTAAATGATATTTCTTTCAAAGTTAAAAGGGGTTCCTTATTTGCTTTTTTAGGTGTGAATGGGGCGGGTAAATCCACTACGATCAATATCATTTCATCTATCTTAAATAAAGACTACGGCACGATTATTGTCGATGGCAAAGATTTAGATAAGCAAAGAGATGAGATTAAAAAAGAAATTGGTATCGTCTTCCAAAATAGTGCGCTTGATGAATCTTTGACGGTGGAAGAAAATCTTAAGATTAGGGCTAATTTCTATGGTTTAAGCAAGAAAGAAATTCAAGAAAGGATTAAAGTCTTAATTCAAATGTTAAATCTTAAACCTATCTATAAAAAACAAGTACGTAGACTTTCCGGCGGGCAAAGAAGAAGAGTGGATATCGCTAGGTCGATGTTAAACGCTCCTAAGCTGTTAATTTTAGATGAACCGACGACAGGTCTAGATCCTAAAACGAGAATCGATGTGTGGAAATTAATTTCTGATATTAGAGAAAAACAAAAGATGACTGTTTTCTTAACCACTCATTACTTAGAAGAAGCGGAAAAAGCGACAGATGTCGTCATCATGGATAAAGGCGAAATTATCGCTGAAGGAACGCCTACAGAATTAAAGAATTTATATTCGAAAAACTATGTTTTGGTGTATTCACCAAAGAATGAAGAATTAGATAATTTATTTAAACCGTTTAACGCTATTTATAACGAAGACCAAGAAGCTTATAAAGTCGCATTTAAAACGAGCGAACAAGCGATGAAATTTTTAAAAGATAATGAAAAAGTTATCACCGATTTTGAAGTGAAAAAAGGTGATATGGACGATGTTTTCTTAACCGTTACTGGTAAAGATATTATCCACGCGGAAGAAGAGGCTAACAAATGAGTGCATCACTAACAAAAGGACAAAAAATTAAACAAGGATTTGTTGCCTTAAGAACTTTGACTGGAAGACATCTTAAGATGTTTTTCCGCAATAAATTAGCGTTCTTTTTCTCTTTGATGGTTCCGACGATCATCATCATTATTTATGCCATATTCTTAAGAAATATTGAACTTGCGGCAGTGGATGATGTTTTAGCAACTTATTTCACGAATGGTATCGATAGTGGCATCACTTCAAGAGCGCATGCGCTTGTGGATGCGTGGATGCTTTCAGGTATCATCGGGGTTTCTTGCATTTCCGTTTCGTTTAATACTTGTTACATTATCGTCGCGGATAGGGAATCAGGAGCGAATAGAGATTTCGCAAGTGCACCAATTCCTAGAGCAACGATTATTACTTCTTATTTCTTATTTAATTTCATTGTTACTTTTATTATTTGTTTTGTCATTTTATTATTCTGCCTTATCTATTTAGGCGCGATGGGAGCGTTCTATATTAGTTTTGCAAACGTGATGGGTATTATCGGGACGATGATTATTTCGATTCTTTCCGCTTGTTTACTTACGATTTTTATTGCAAGTTTTATTACTTCTAGCCAAGTCTTCAATTCCATGATCGCTATTATAAGCGCAGCGATTGGTTTCTTAATAGGAGCGTATTTACCTAATTCGATGCTTCCTGAAGGCGCACAATATGTGACGATGTTTTTCTCCGGCACTTATTCGACAGGTATGTTTAGAAATTTATTCCTAGAAGGGCAATTTAATAACTTATTCGATTATTTAAATGCCTCTGGCTACCAAGCTGAAGCCCAAGCTTTACTAACCGATTTAGAATCGTCTTTCTCAATGAATTTAAATTTCTTCGATCACGAAGTAAATATTTATTTTATGTGTCTCGCTTTAGTGTTATTCACTCTAATTTACTTATTACTTAATTTCTTATTTGCAAATAAGCAACTTGAAAGAACTTTATTAGGTAAGTTTAGAAAACGTAAAAACAAAGATGTTAAATTAAAAGAAATAAAAGAAGATGAAGAGGAAAATAAAAGTGTGCAAGAATAAATAAAATGCACACTTTTTCTCATTTACTTCAATGTCTACTTCAAAGTCACTTCAAAGTCTTTTTGAAGTAAGTTCAAAGTCTCTTATGATTAACAATCATAATATTTATTTACGATACTTTTTCTTGAATAAATTTTGCAAATTCGATAGCGGTTTCAACTTCTTCATTAGAGAATCTAGCAAAATAATAACTATCGCCCATCGCTAAGGCGATAGATTTTTTATAGCGGCCAAATTCGACGATGTAAGGTTGAAATTTTGTCAATATTTCTTCGTGCGTATGAACGTAAGAAAAATGATCTTTTCTAGCGACAGATATAGAAAGATACGTCTTTTCTTTAATAGGATTTTTTAAAGTATTAAACATCATCACATGTGCGTATGCATCGTAAAATGAATCATCTAAGGCGATAGATAATAAATCAGGAGTGTCTCCTCCAGGTGGACGCATGTTGCATTCTAAACCGAAGACATCACCTTTTTTTCCTAAACCCTCTATATCTTCATCTAATTTAAAAAATTCGATGTGAAAACATCTTTTCTTAATAGCGAAAGCTTTAACAACTCTGACGCCTAGATCATAAAAATCCTTCGGCATCGCTAAAGAGGCATAATAATAATCATCTAAATCGTTATTGACCACTAAGTCGACAGGAGTGGGAAAATGTTCATTGAACGCTACTAAGACATTACCCTCATCATCGCATATACCATCGAAAGAAATGAGTGAACCTTTAATAAATTGTTCCATGATGAATTGAGTAGTAGCGGCATACTTAGCTAAAAAATCTTTTAATTCATCATCGTTATTTATTCTAAACGATAGATCTGCTCCCACCCCATTATCGGGCTTAACAAATACTGGATAATTTACTTCATCGATGAATTTCTTACAATTTTCAAAGTTATCGACGAGATGATATTTAGCGACTTTCGCCCCCGCGTTTAAGAAGCACTCTTTCATCTTTGATTTCAATTTAATATGCTCCATATCCTTCGGATATAGACCAGTAGAGATATTAAATCTTTCTCTTAAAATGGCATCATGTTCAAGCCAATATTCATTGTTAGATTCTAAATAATCAATATGACCATATTTTTCTTCAAAAAATCTTACTGCTTCCGCGACTCTTTCAATATTTTCCATATTACCGTAAACGCAATAATATTCAGTTAAATCTTCTCTTAATGAAGGGGGCAGTTCATCCCACGGGGCATCACCAATGC
Source organism: uncultured bacterium (assembly GCA_949285455.1). Taxonomy (GTDB): domain Bacteria; phylum Bacillota_I; class Bacilli_A; order RFN20; family CAG-826; genus CALVUG01. The sequence continues at coordinate 84,083 of CASDXP010000002.1, forward strand.
CGAGGACGCGAAAGCCAACATTCTTCAACGATTTAACGAATTTGTAGTAGAGTTCTGGAAAGTTTGGTGAGATGAATATAAAGTTCTGCATATAAAATATGCCTTTATTATAAACAAAAAAATTAAAAGTAAAATAATACTCATCCAATATTTTTAACTTTGCGCATTTTGAATTATACTTTATGTATGTTAAAAATCGGTGATGTCTTAAATAATATTGACGCTATTGATTATTCTAGCGAAGGTCTTGCTATCGCTAAATTTGAAACCTACACTCTTTTTATCGAATCGCTTTTAAAAGGGGAAGTAGGTGACGTTAAAATTACTTATTTAAAAGGTAAAGATATCGCTTTTGCAAAGACAGTTAAAATTCATAAATTAAGCCCTTTTAGAATTTCTTCTTTATGCTCTATTCATACAGCCTGTGGAGGCTGTTCATTTCAAACATTAGATTATCGAGAAGAATTAAAATTTAAGAAAGAAAAAGTAAGAGACGTTTTTAAAAAATTCGCACATATGGATATAGAAGTTAAAGATGTGAATGCTTCACCTTCCGTTTATGAATATCGCAATAAAATTGAAATACCTTTAAGTAAAGATTTAAGAAATAACCTTATTTTAGGCGGATTATACCGCAAAAACTCTCATAAAGTTATTCCTTTTAGTCATTGTAATATCTCTAAACCGTGTTTAGAAAAAGTCTTATTTGCCTCCATTGAAGTTTTTAATAAATACCATCTTTCAACTTATGAAGAAAAGACGCATAAAGGTTTATTAAGACATCTTGTCATAAGGTGTAATAAAGATGATGAAGTAATGCTCACGATCGTTACAAGTGAAAAAAGCCTACCGCATAAAGATGAAATTATTAATGAATTAATTAGTAAAGATTTAAAAATTAAATCGATCATCTTAAATGTGAATGATGAGATCACTAATGTCATCTTAGGAAAGAAGGAATTTTTATTATACGGCGAACCGTATATTTTGGAAAATATATTAGGATTAAATTTTAAGGTTTCTTCTAAATCATTTTTACAAATTAATCACGATCAATGCGAAAACTTATATAAGAAAGCAATCGACCTTGTAAATTTAACTAAAGATGATGTTGTTTTAGATGCTTATTCCGGTATTGGAACGATTGGCTTATGCCTTGCTAAGCACGTCAAATGTGTTCATGGTGTAGAAATTGTTAAAGAAGCAATTGAAGATGCAAAAGAAAATATGAAGCTTAATAGCATTAAAAATGCTTATTACGAAGTAGGGGACGCTGGTAAGTACTTACTTACTCACAAAAATATTAAGTTTGATGTAATGTTCGTCGATCCGCCAAGAAAAGGTTTAAGCTTAGACTTCATTAACGCAATAAAAGAAAGTTTACCTAAGAAGATTATTTATATTTCTTGTCACCCTGCGACTTTAGCAAGAGACGTCGAATTATTAAAAGACTTTTACGAAGTTAAAGAAGTTATTCCTTTCGATATGTTCCCTCGAACATCGCACGTGGAGACTATCGTTAGTTTACGACTAAAAGAGCGATAGGTTTCCTTCACTTGTTATATTCATATAATAAAATAAAAATATCAAGTTGAATAGGTCACGGAAATGTATCAATTTTTGTTTGTTCTTTCGTTGATATCTAGACTCAAAATTTGTATAATGTAATCGAAAAAAATGCAAGTTCTTGCAAAAAAGGAGAATATGTAATGAAGTTCAACAGAGATAAATATCTTAATCAATTAATAAAATCAAAAGAAAATGGATTTCCTAAAGTCATTACCGGAATACGTAGATGTGGAAAGTCTTATTTGCTAGATACAATTTATAGGGAGTATCTAGAAAAGAATGGTGTTAATCCAGATAATATTCTCTATATAGATTTAGAAGATGCTTTGAATTATAAATACTGGGATCCTTTGTATTTGTATGACTATGTTTTAAATGCCTCGAAAGATAAAGATGGTGTTGTTTATGTCTTCATTGATGAAATACAACATGTATATAAAATTCTTAATCCAAATTTGACAAATGGTGAACATGTTAAAGCGAAGGATAATGATGAGGACGTTATTTCATTTGTTAATGTAGTGCTTGGTTTATCAAAAAAGAATAATTTAGATGTTTATGTTACTGGCAGTAATTCAAAAATGCTATCAAGTGATATTGCTACAGAGTTAAGAAATAAAGAAACAGAGATTAAAGTTGAACCGCTTTCCTTCGAGGAGTTTCTTGATGCCGCCAATTTGGAGCCGGAAACAGCATTAAATGAGTATATGTTTCATGGCGGGATGCCACTTTCATTATATGAAAAAACTGATGCAGGCAAAGAAGAGTATTTATTAGGATTGATTAAAAAAACATATATAAAAGACGTTATAGAAAGAAAAGGTTTTAGAAATGAAGAGGCAGTTAGAGAAGTGCTTAATGTTCTTTCAAGCTGTGTCGGTCAATTAATTAATTCAAGCAATGTATCTAATTATTTCGAAAGTGTGAAAAAACAAAAAATAGATGATGAAACAGTCCAAAATTACATTGATTCATTTATAGACTGTTTCTTGATTAAAAAAGCGGAAAGATACGACATTAAAGGCAAGGCAAAAATAGGAGCCCAATACAAATATTATTTTTCTGATTTAGGTTTAAGAAATGCGCTGTTGAGTTTTTTACATTCCGATGATGGTTTTTCATTAGAAAATGTTATTTATAATGAGCTAATATATCGCGGATTTAATGTGGATGTGGGTGTTGTTGAAACAAACGAACCAAACAAAAACGGAAATTATGTTAGAAAACAACGTGAAGTTGATTTTATTGCAACAAGAGGAAGCGAAAAATATTATATTCAATCAGCATTTTCGCTTACTTCACAAGAAACATATTTTAGAGAAAAAGAGTCAATAAGCAAAATTAATGACTTTAATAAAAAAATCCTTATTGTTAGAGATCCTATTAAATTAAGAAGAGATGAAAAAGGTATTGAAACCATTGGGGCGGTTGAGTTCCTTCTAAATGAAGATTATTTAAGATAACCTATAATATTTAAATGCTACTTATTACACTCAACATTTGTTTCGACTATTGAAAAGGTATGTTTTTCTTTTGCGTCAGGGTCAAAAACTACAATTCATTTTTTGTTCCAGTTCACGTGGAAACGCTGGTATCCCTTATTAATAAGTGATAAGAAATATTAAAGATGAAATAAAAATCTTTGATAGCATATTTAAAATATTTTATTGAATGACTTGCTGAGAACATTGATTCGATTAAACCAAATATTGATTGCGTTATTACGCAAATCTTATCAGCATAACAAAGAACTAATTAAAGATAGATGTTCAAATTTGATACATTTTTTAGTTGGATATCAAAAATTTTGCATTGATAATATTAACAATGTGTAATAAAATTATCAAAAATGTTTCACATAAGATTAAATTATGCTACACTAAGAGCGGATGGAGAAGTAATTATGCCAAACATTCACGAGTTGCTACTTGAAAAGAAACAAATTTTAGAACAATTAAATTCTTTGTTATATGGTTCTATCGAAATAAGAGAAAACAATCATAAGCAATACATCTACGTTCATCTTAGATTAGATGGTGTTTTAACTACTAAATACGCCGGTGAATATTCTGATGTTTTATATAATCTAATTCTTAACAACAATAAAGCGGCTAAAGTCCTTAAAAAAAGACTTAAAGAAATTAATAAAGTTCTAAAAGAACTTAAATATGTTGAAACTAAAGGCATCGATGAAAATGTTGCTATTAACATTGATTTAGCGAGAAGATATCTTGTTGAATCAATTTATAAACAAGCAATGTTAGAAGGAATCGCTACGACTTACGCCGATACGGAAGCCATCGTAAACGGCGGAAAAGTTAATAATATGAATGCTTACGATATCAATAAAGTTATCAATCTTAAAAGAGCCTGGGAATTTATTATGTCTATTGATTTAATAAATTATCCCACTAATTATTATGTTCTATGTCAAATTAATCGAATTGTGGAAGATGGTTTTTCTCTGACGGCAGGGAAGATAAGAAACGTGCCCGTTACTATTGGAAGATCAAGTTATATTCCACCCATGCCTTTTGAAGAACAAGTAAAACAAGATTTATCCGATATTTTATCTAGAAAAGAAGAAGATATTGAAACAGCTATCGATTTAGTGCTTTACGTCACGAAAAAACAATTATTTTTAGATGGCAATAAAAGAACGGCAATTTTATTCGCTAATCATTATTTAATTTCACACGCTCTTGGATTAATTGTTGTTCCAGCAGAAAAAGTGAACAGTTATAAAGAAGTTTTAATTGCATATTATGAAGATGAATCAAAGAAAGACGATATCGCCAATTTTTTAAAAGATTATTGTTGGATAAAGATAAGTTAATCGAAGAATTAGATAAAAATAACTGAACCTCAATTAATATTTTAAATTCTAGATGTAAAGAAAAGAAAGTTAACAAACAATGTAAATCTGCTGCATCTTTCTTCTACATCTTAAGCATAATTTTTGATATAGTTTATTCATAATAAAGCACTAAAAAATATGGATAAAAAAGAAGCAGAAAGTATTATTAAAAAGCACTTAAACAATGATAATCCCTCCAAGGATGATGAATTCCTTTTATAGAGGCGTGCAATTTTCTTATCGAAACTGAAAATGACACTGACGCGATGGTGTGCCTTAGTGGATATTACTATGATAAAGAAAAATATCACCTGGCTGAAAAATATTAAAATAAGTTCTTATTGAAACGTTAAATAGTGTCGAAAACAAAAATTATTGGAAATTATTTCCATAAAATATTTTTAAAAAAATGTAATGAATATCATTTACATTAATATCACCAAAGTTTTAATCTTAATAATAAAATTATTAATCACTAATGTATTCTACAAACTTGCGGTTTATTTCGCTACATTCTTGCGGTTTATCTTTATACAAACTTGCGGTTTATTTCGCTACATTCTTGCGGTTTTGTTTATTTTAATATATTATTTAATCGAGGAAAAATTATGGCGAAAGACTATATTAAAAGATTATTCGATGATGAATTAGATTTCTATCTAAAAAGTGTAGGAGCGATTCAAATTGTCGGACCGAAGTGGTGTGGAAAATCAAGGACAGCAAAAAGACACGCTAAAACGGTGATTGATTTAGCGAAGTATGATGAAAGAGAAAATTATATTTCATTAGCTAGAAATAATCCCAGTTTACTTTTATCATTCGGTGATAAACCTATTTTAATCGATGAGTGGCAAGTTATTTCCTTCATTTGGAATTCTTTGAAATATTCCATTGATGAGACTGGCGATTTTGGCCAATACATTCTAACCGGTAGCGTTACCGATAATATGAAAGACGATGGTAAGGCTGGTGAAATTAACGAAAAACATACAGGTACTGGCCGCATCATTAAAAAGACGATGAGAACGATGTCTTTATATGAAAGCAAAGATTCGAATGGAAGTGTATCTTTGATTGAATTGAAAAAAGGCGTTTTTAAGCCAACTATTTGTAATAGAACGATCGATGATTATGCATATTACATTTGTCGAGGTGGATGGCCTCTAGCTATCGACGTAGATTATCAAATTTCTTTACAGCAGGCTAAAACTTTTTATAACGGCTTAGTAAGCGAAGATATATTTTCATTAAATGATATTCCTCTAAGAAAAGATGAACAACGCGCGAGAAAGTTGATGCGATCTTATTCTCGTTTTATTTCTTCACAAGCTTCTAACGAATCTATTAAAAGAGATTTGCTAGATAGTGGCGAAGAAATGGACAAAGATACATTTACTAAATATCTTTTAGTTTTGCAAAGGCTGTACGTGATTGAAGAATTACAAGCATGGAACACTAATTTACGCAGTAAAAGCGCAATTAGGACAAAGAATACTAGACATTTTGTTGATCCATCCATTGCTACCGCTGCATTAAATATTACTCCGCAAAGCATTTTTTCTGATATGAGGACATTTGGTTTGCTATTTGAATCTTTAGCAATTAGAGATTTAAGAATTTATTGTGAACATATAGGAGCATCCTTATATCATTATCGTGATCAATTAGATAGGGAAGTTGATGCTGTCATTACATTTGATGACGGTTCCTGGGCACTTGTCGAAATAAAACTTAGCGATGAAAAAGAAATTAAAGAAGCTTCGCGTAAATTAGTGGCCTTGGCTGCTGATATCGACGAGAAACATAACCCTAAACCAGCATTTTTAATGATTATTACATCCTCTAAAGTAGCGACAAAAGATGAAAATGGTGTTTATATCGTTCCTCTTGCCTGCCTTAAGCCATGACATTATAAATGTTTATTTTTTGTATATATTCCTCCTATTTCTAAGATAAAGATACATTAAAACCATTAGACCTTCGTCGGTTGTTTACTAAGCTTTCCCATCTCAAATCAATTAAAGAAGAAAAAATAGTTAAAATAAGTTTTTATTGAAACGTTAAATAGTGTAAAAGCAAAAATTATTGGAAATTGTTTCCATAAAAATTATTTTTAAAAACAATGTAATGAATAATATCATTTACATTAAAAATGAAATCGATTTTTTTGGAATATAAGAGTGATGAAAAAACATTTACAAAAATAAAAATTATCAGTTTAATAGAGTTAAGATTTATTCTTATCTATCTTATTTTTTAAATAATTTTCTTTAATCGAATAAATGTATGGCAAGGAACTTATTAGGAATCATTAAACATCTCAAAGATAATCAAAATGAAATGTACTCCGATGGAGCGTTCCAATTTTTTATCGATAATCAAATTGATGTAAATGAGTTAAATGAAATTTTAAAAGCGGAAGATATCATCTTACCGGATGAATTTTTTAAATTGAGCAAGCCTGAACAAAAAAAGTTTGCAAGACACGTCGCAGTCACGGTTCATTACGATAAAGATTATGAAGAAGCGGAAGCGCATGTCATTTTTAATAATTTTTATTTTTATACGCTCGCGGAGCATGCGAGAAAGACGATAAGTTACACGGATAAATTAATTAGATACGTTTTCGATTTAACAGATATCAATCTTATCTTCTTAGGTATGCAATATATTAAGATTCATAATAGTCCTTTAAGATTGTTTGATCATTTGATGGCTTATGCTGATAAGAAAGGTTTTAACGACTTATACAGTTTGACGATGGACCTCATAGGCAATAAACACAATAGTGAAGAAACCAAATTACAAAAATTATTAATTAAAAAACTCGCTAGCGAGAAATTTCTTGGTATCGATTTAGCCACGAACGCCAATGCAAAATTTTATTTCTTAATCGAATGTTTATTAAATTTTCTTCCAAGAAAAGAAGCTAATACATTGAAAGTAAAATTTTTAATTCTTAATAAAGAACATTTAAGAGGAAAACTAGACTATTACGATTTAGATAAACCAGCCAAGTGGATTTTAAAAGATTATATGGCGAAAGGTTATTTTCCATCTAAAGCCATCAAGGCTATAAAAGAACACGTCGATAAATTCCCAGAATTATTAGACGGAATGTATCCAAATGGATATATGGCCTTCTATTATGCTTTTTTAGCGAACGAAAAGGAGATGTAAAATGATCGATTATTATAAAGAAATCTCCACTTTATTTGATGTCTATGAAAATGAGCAACACTTAAGTGAAAAACTTATTTATCAAAGATGTCTTTTATTAATTAAAAATCACGATTTTGATATCGATTACATGTGGGCGGTAAATGATGTCGTAAATAATCGTGGCTATTGCTTTCAATTTGAAGTTCCGACGAAGAAAATTAAAAAATTTGACGCTAATGCTTATAATTCTTTAATCACTAACGCTTCAAAAAGTTTAAAAAAGACAAAAGATTTAATTAAATTTTTAAACGATGTCAAAGACCATAGATTAACTTTCATTAGCCTTTATGCCCTTAAAGTAAAATATTTAATTGAACTTAAAATATTACCTAATTCGAATGCTTGGATTAATTTACACGCGAATGAAAATTTTCGTGATTTGATGTTCGAATCATTAAATAAAGGCGAAGAAATTTATTCTATTATCATGGATGCAGGGGAAAAGGTTGGTTTAGAATATATCAAACTTTCATACATGCAATTTTGGTTAGATATGGAATATCTTCTTTGGACGATTGAAAAAGCTGATCCTAGAAATGGCCATATTAAAGTTAATACAATCAAAGTTGCGTTTGGTATCACTCCTAAAATATTTTTAGAACGTGGAAATAAAAAATATTATGATGTTTCATTTTCTAAGAAATTGAATAAATATCTAAAACTTATCGATAAAGACTTATTAAAGGAGATAAAAGAGTTCTATAAAAATAGTCCTGAACAAGATAGACCTTGGGGATATTCTTTGCTTTTTAAAGTTTTGTAAACAAGAGAAAAATCAATATCTTTTTCTTAAAATTTTTCATCATTTTATATAATTATACAAAGTATATATTATATAACAACTAAATAAATTTTATTGGAAACCTAATTTCTTCGAATTTATTTACACATCTTTTTTCATCTTTAAAATATAAGGTGTCGAAACAAAAAAATCGACATTGAAATTCAAAAGGAATGACAATTTTACTGGTAGATGGAAATTGTTAAATCCTGACGTCATTTCTTAATCCTCCTTTAGTTACATCTACTATTTCTAGGCCTAGTTTGTGGCTTGGCTAGGCCTAGAATTTAAAAAAATCAATTAGGAATCGCAAGCATGAGTGAAATTAAAGAACTATTAGAACAATTGATGAAAAGAGAAATAACGCCTTACGAATGTCTAAATAAACTACCTTCTTATTTAGGAAACGATTTAGAAAAGCTCATCTATCTCAATCAAATTCCTATCAAAGTTAGAAGGGGCTTAACACTTAAAGACATTAATACGATGAATTACTTAGAGGTGAAAGAATATTGTAAAGATAAGTTAAGCAAAGGCATCAATCTTAAAGATCTTGGGATGGAATTAGACATCATGTGGGAAGATGGGCTCATCTCAGGCTTCGATTATCGTTATTTTAAAGAATCAGCGAAGATAAAAATTAGTAAAGAATTTATCAACTTTGCTAAAAACATTGGTCGTTACGATAAGTAAATAATTAAAAAAGAAAGGAATAAAAGTATGAAATTAAATGATGATATTGATAAAGAAGCACTAAGAGCAAGCATAAATGAAATTTCTGGCTGGAATTTCATGTGTTTACCTGAAGCCACGGATGAAATTGATCGTTACTGCGAAACTGGTGATTTTGAATCTTTATCGCCGCTTGCGTTACATGAGCTTAATGGTATTTATCGCTATGTCGCTTGGGGATATGAATGGAGAACAGGAAAACATTTACCAAATATTTTTCAAGTAGAGGAGGAAGTAGAAATGGATTACGCAAAGTTTGTTAAAAATTATTATAGATACGCTACTAAGACAATAAAAAAATATAGAGAAGGTAGTCATTCTATGTGTGATAAGTTCTTAAATCCCCCCATTCCAAATATTCCACTTGTATTTATAGATGAAGATGCATCGGTGGAATATTCTTCCACTATGTCATTTAAGTTAATTAAGGAAGATGCTCCGACAGAATTTATTATTGAGTTCATGAGTTTTTATTCTAGCTTTCATCCCGGATTACTTCCCATATATACGCACGAAGAAGACATAAAAGCTTTATTTGATAAAGCGAAAAAATTAGGTTTTTTAGAAGATGATGAAAAGATGATGAAGTATATCGAATTAGTGGTCGAAAGTTACGCTAAAGCGTTAGAAGAACAATATATTTTAGAGCCTAGAAAAAGGAGGAATAACTATGACAGATGAACTAAATGAAGATGGTATCTTTATATGCGATTACTACATGCTAGATTATTATGGTGTCTTAGTAATTTTTCAAGTTTGTAAGACGAGAAAAAAGAGCGTTTATTTAATCGAGCTTGCAACCAAAATTATCGATAATAAAATTATGCTTACCGATCAAATTAAAGCATCAAAAAAGCCTCTTGTGATACGTGAAAATAATGTTTTTACGAAAAGCACTTACGAAGTTACACCTATACGTTTAAACGGTAAAGATCTTTGGCTTCCAATTAAGATTGATTTTGGTGATCCCATCTTCTTAGAAGCGAAGAAATATGAACCCTATCCTGCTTGGGGTTATGCTTACGCCTTACCTGTTAAAAGAGAAGATGTCGTAGGTATTTATTGGGAAATGCCGGAGAAAATAGAAAATAAAAATCGTAAGAAAACTAAAATAGTCAACCTAGCGTAACCCGCTTTGAATAAAAAAGAAAGGAAAATGAATTTATGGATTATAACAATTCTAACAACCCTAATAACGTGAAAAAGATCGACGATTGCACAATTGAATTGAAAGCTAGAACTTTTACTTCTACTTCAGTTGAAAATTCAACTGTAGGAGAAGGAATAATTGCTTGGTTTCTTTTGAATCTTGGATTTTTTCCTCTTACCTTCTATTGCTTGTATTTGCACACTAATAAGGGAAGAAAATATACTCGTTATGGTTATTTAGGCAAAACATCATTCGCGGTTTTTATACTTTTATTGCTCTTTGAAATTATCATAATTGGTTTGCTTTTGATAATCTTCCTCGTTGTTTTTTCTTAATTTGTAAAGTTAGAAAAGCAACTTTTATTAATTATTTATTTAATAGTCGTTAATAAAACAAAGTTAACGTACTTTAGTTATAATTATATTAGACAAATTAAAAATAATTTTAATATAGATATATTAACGTAAAGGAGAAATAATAATGCCTTCTAAAGAATATTTACAAAGAAAAAGTGCGTATATTAAGCGTTATCAAAAAGAAACTTATAAGACTGTTTCATTTAAATTAAGACAAGGTAGAGATGATGATATCTTAGAATTCTTAAACTCTCTTCCTAGCAAATCAGATTTCTTAAAAGAACTTGTTCGTCAATATATGACTAATAAATAAGTTATCTATTCAATCATTTAAAAATAAGAGGAGGAAGATTATGAAAATATTACATCTTGCAGATTTACATCTTGGAAAAAATGTCGTTGGTCTATCTATGATAGATAATCAAAGATACGTCTTAAATCAAGCGATCGATTTATGCAAGAAAGAAAATATTAAACATATTATTATTTCTGGTGATGTTTACGATCGCTCTATTCCCCCTGAAGAAGCGGTTAGTTTACTTAATAATTTCTTATCTAACGCTATCTTGGATGAAAAAATTAAGGTATATATGATTTCTGGTAATCACGATTCGAAAGAACGTCTCGCTTGTTTCAATGGTATTTTAGAAAAGCAAGGCCTCTTCATCGATAGCGGCATCGATAAAAACTTAAAGATGTCAAAACATGTTATTAATGAAAATAATCTCATCATTAACATCTATGCACTTCCTTACATTTATCCAGGTGAAGTAAGAGTGTTAAGCCAAGATGAAACAATCAAAGATTTTGAATCTTCAGTCGATAAGATTTTGCATTCAAATGAATTAAATGAAGATGAAATTAATATTTTAAATGCACACTATTTTGTTAGCGGAAATGAATCGCCTATTAGAAGCGATAGTGAAATGCGCACCAGCGTTGGAACGATCGAACAAATTTCTTATAAAATTTTTGATAAATTTGATTACGTAGCTTTAGGTCATTTACATTGTCCGCAACATATCGGAAGAGAAGAGATAAGATATGCTGGTTCACCCCTTCGCTATAGCGTAGATGAAATTAAACAAAATAAAGTATTTACCATCATTAACGTCGAAGGAAAAGGCCATATCAAAATTGAAAAAAGAGATATCGTTCCTCTTTTCGAATTTGTCGAATTAGAAGGAAGCGTCGATGAACTTACGAAAAATAGTGAAGAAAAAGATTATCGAATCGTCTTTTTTAAACTCAGCGATGAAAGGCATGTCTTAAATGCCGCGGCGAGATTAAAAATTAAATATCCGCATTACGTTGGTTTAACTTACATCAATATTAAAGAAGATGTGGATGAAGATGAAACTGATTTAGAAAAAGAAAAAGGTTTTCAAGAATTATCGATGGACGAACAATTTGATCAATTTTTTCACTTTATTAACAATAAAGATTTAGATGAAATTCAAAATAACGCAGTGAAAGAAGTGATGAAATCACTTATGAAGGATGGTGAATAGATATGAAGATCTTAGATTTAAAATTGCAAGCTTTTGGACCTTTCTTACACGCACAACATATCGATTTTACTAATCTAAATGATAAAGGTATGTTCTTAATTAATGGCCCGACGGGAACTGGGAAAACTTCTTTATTTGACGCGATTGTCTTTGCTTTATATGGTAAGGGAAGTGGAAAAGATAGAAATGACGCAAAATCTTTAAGAAGTGATTACGCAAAAGATGAAGATAGCTACGTCGAATTAAAATTTGAAGCGAACGGTCAAATTTATAGGATTAAACGCCAGCCATCTTATGAAAGAAAATCAAAGAAAGGTGACGGCTACACTGAACAACCTGCAAAAGTAGAACTATATATGCCTGATGGTACAGTTATTTCTAAATTAAAAGAAGTTGATAATAAAATTATTAATGACATTTTATTTATCAACCGCGAGCAGTTTAAAAATATTGCCCTTTTAGCGCAGGGTGAATTCACGCAACTTGTCACCGCGAGTTCAAACGATAGAGCGGATATTTTAGAACACATTTTCCAAAAAGAAATTTACGATGAATTTCAAAAGAAAGTAACAGAACTTAAAAACGCTGCAGAAGATGATAAAGATAAAGTCATAACTTCTATAAATACTTTGATTAATAAGGTGGATGAAAAAGAAAATATTATCGGTTATAAGGAAGCTTTAGAAGATCCTTCTAACATTCCTACATTCGTGAATAATGTAAAAGAACTCATCAAAACGCTAAAAGAAGAAATAAAAGAAAAACGACAAGAAAGTAAAAGCGCTCAAGAGAAATATGAGACTTCTAAAACAAATCTTAGCGTCATTCAAGCTAACAATAAGCAAGTGCAAATTTATCTTAATGCTTTAAAAACTTTAGAACAATTAAGTGAGCAAGAAAAGATGATTGAAGAACACAAATTATGGCTTGAAGTACAAAGAGAAGTTGAAACTCTTAAACCTTTATTTAATTATCTTAATTCTTTAAATGCTACTATCAAAAAGAATGAAGAAGTAGTGAAAGAGACGAATGATGAACTTTTGAAACTAAAAGATAGCAAACAAGATTTAGAAGATAAGAAAGCAATTTATGAAAATAGTAAAACTAAAAATATCGAATTAAATAAAATTATTTCTAATCTAGAACGTATCTTAGATGATAGAAAGATACTTTTAAATGATAAAAAGCATCTTAGTAGTTTAGGCGAAGATTATGATGAACAGTTAAAAACATACAAGATAAAAGAAGATGAATTTAGCGAATTAAAGAAACGTTTCTTTGCTTCTTCTGCTTATAATCTTGCGAATGATTTAAATGAGGGTGAGCCTTGCCCAGTGTGCGGCTCAATTCATCACCCTAGCAAAGCTAAGAAAAGCGATCCAGTTAGTGAAGAAGAATATAAGAAAGCAGAAAAAGAATATAATTCTTTAACTACAAAATTAAACGAACAAAAGAATTTATTAGATAGAGCGAGAGCAAGTTTTAAAACGAAAGAAAATGATTTAATTAAGCTATTGAAGAAAAACGATTTTCAAGATGCGGATGAACGAACAATTTATGAAGATAAGTTAGATAATAAAATTAGTGAAGTTAGAAACGAATTAAATGATGTTAATAAATTTATCAAAGATTATGAAAGTAAAGTCACAAAAGTGTCCAATGATGAATCTAAATTTAATCAAGCACTTGAAAGTGCAAAGAACGCTATCGCTCATAGCGAAGAAGAATTAAAGAAAGTGAAAAAAGAACTTGAAGATAAATTAGAGTCGAACGTTCGTATCAAAACAAAAGATGATTACTTTATAAACACTAAAGGCACAACGAACAAACTTTCCATAGATAAAGTCGAAAAAGAAATCGAAGAATTTGCTAATAAGAAAGTGTCTGCAGAAGCAATTATCAATAACACGCCAAAAGAGCTTGTCGAAAAAGAAAAAGTTGATGAAGCGACGCTAGTGGAAGAAGTTAATGTTAACAAGGCTAATTTTGATGCATTGAGTAAAGAAGAAAATAATTTAAATAATAAGATGCTAAATTTAAGTAAAGATGTCGCTTCTATTGAAGAAGTGTATGAAGAATGTAAAGACGTCATTCATAAATTCACTTCCATCATGGAATTGTATAAGACTGCGAATGGCAACAATCGTATGCATCTAAATTTTAAACTCTATATTCTCGCTGATTATTTCGATAAGATTATCGTGCATGCGAACAAACGTCTTTCTCGTATCAGCGGTGGAAGATATCGATTACTTAGAAGTAAAAAAGTTACTGGCAATGGTTTACAAGGCTTAGATTTAGATGTTTATGACATTCAAACTGGTAAAGAAAGACCTGCAGTGTCTTTAAGTGGTGGTGAAAAATTTGTAACAGCCCTCTCGCTAGCGTTAGGAATGAGTGATATGATCGAAACAAACCACGCTTTAATTCAAGTTGAATCAATTTTTATCGATGAAGGATTTGGTTCTTTAAGCGAAGATTATCTTGATACAGCAATGGAAGCTTTAGAGACGTTAAGAGATGATAACAAAACAGTGGCTATTATTTCTCACGTTGAAAAACTAAAAGAATATATTCCTTATGGTCTAGAAATTAAAAGAGCAGATGTTGGCTCTAAAGTAGTGTATAAAACGAATATTTAATAATAAAATGATGTTAATAACGGCATTTCATGGATTATTTTAAAAAAATAGAAAGGAGTAAATCATGAAAGTAGAATTTATCATTGAAGACATTACCAAAATTGGTAAGAAGGCTGACGCCATCGTTAACGCCGCGAATGAATCCTTGCTAGGTGGAGGGGGAGTCGATGGAGCAATTCATCGTGCGGCTGGCCCAGAACTTTTAGAGGAGTGTAAAAAACTACATGGTTGTAAGCCTGGAGAAGCGAAAGTGACGAAAGCTTATAGGTTAGATAATAAATACATTATTCATACGGTTGGACCTCGTTACACTTCTGATCCTAACCCATCTAAAACATTAGAAAATTGTTATCTAAACTCTTTAAAACTTGCGGATGAGCTAAAACTTGAAACAATTGCCTTTCCACCTATTTCAACTGGTATATTTGGTTATCCTATTGAAGAAGCTGCTGCTATCGCTGCAAAAGTAATAAGTGAATATAAGCCAACCTCATTAGAAAAAGTTTATATTTGTGACTATGGTAGAGAAGCTATAGAAAAAATAGAGCAATACAAACTAGCGTTCGCTCAATATTTAAACGAAGAAAATTAAATTTGGCATCAATGTAGAACTAATTTTAACGAACATTAACGGAGTGTATAAAGAATCTAAATCAGAAACTTTTTCGCCTAAAGAAATCAAAGATATTATTTTTAGGCTGAATCAAAAAATAGGTCAATTTTACACTGACCAAGGTATTTGGAATGCTCTTTCTCGAGTAGAGCGGGGCAAAGTCAGCAACAGAATCAGATTTAAAATCTATGAAAGAGATGGTTATAGATGTAGAAATTGTGGGAGCAAAAATAATTTAGAAATTGATCACATAATTCCAATAGCAAGGGGTGGAAAATCAACCTTTGATAATTTGCAAACATTATGTCACGATTGTAACCAGAGAAAAGGAAATACTTAATTTAATTAACGTTTTTCATTTAACCAAACGGTTACAAGAAAAAGAATAATATAAGAGCGATTTTTCATCGTTTTATAATATAAAAGTAATATTTTTCCATTTTATTTTTCGTTATTCTTTGTCCCAATTTGAGTTACAAATTATCTTTTATATAAGAAACCTTGTATATATTTAGATTTAAACATGCAAAACGGGGATAAATCTTTACTAGAATATTTAGTTAATATCGAACAAAAACTAGATGCTTCTAAAACACCTATTAGCCTTTCAAAAGTCGTCGGTGAACCATTTGAACACTACTTAGAAAAATCCAAGATATATGTGAGTGAAGAAAGTGAGAAAAGGTTACACGATTTTAAAATTAAACTCACCACATCATTTAGTTTCATCGCTTCATTATCTTTAATTAATCTCATCTTATATTTTTTCGTGCAGTTTGCTATTTCAAACTTTATTTTTGCTTTAGGAATTTTTATTTTATCAATCACTTCAATTATTTTTACAAGTTCGCTTCCTAAAACTATAAGATCTAATCATTTTTTATCTTACGTACGTATCGATTTTTACATCGTAAGAAATGATGTAGAAGTGGTAAGAAAATTTGGGATAAGTAAATTTATCCTCTTAAGCATTACGATCATTTTATTGCTCCTTAGTTTATTTGGTGCATTGTCACCTTTTATCCTCGAAATAACAGTGTTCGATAACATCGTTCTTTTAGTTTCTTTTATTTTATTTATATTCATCAGTCTCCTTGCTCCACTTTGTATCGTTTGTTTGCTCATCGATTTTAAAATGTATCGAACCTACATATTAATAAATGATAAATCCTATCTAATTTATCAGACATATCCTAGAATATATGTAGAAAAACTAGATCGTTAGTTATGGCTTTAAAATATTTGATAATTAAAAATCACCCCATATTAAAAAATATCGACGTGTCATTTTTAAATGAAGAAGGAAAACCATATCATTACATCCTTCTCATCGGAGAGAATGGCGTCGGTAAATCAACATTACTAAATGAAATTTATAATTATGAACAATCTTCTTATATTGAGAACAAAGAAGAGGGTGAACATAAAGCTTTATTTTTAAGACAAGATTCTAAATTTTCTCACGCTTTAAATGAAATATCTGCTTTCATTTCTAAAGACAAAGTACCATATCCTTTTTCTACTTCTGACACGAAAGAAATATTAGATATTGACTTAGCAAAAATCTTTGCTTCTTTGCATAGTGATAGACTTTATGAAGTAAGTAACAAACAAAAACATTTCAATCTTTCTAGCGGTCACGCGGTCACGAAACTTATCACGAACAAAGAATACGATTTAGACTTAAGTAATTTCTCTAGCGGTGAACAAGAGATGTTATTGAAGTTTTCTTTATTAAAAAACCTAGAAAAATCCGTCAATTCCGTTTTAATTGATGAACCTGAGACATCTTTACACCCTAGATGGCAACTTGAAATTATTCCTTTATTAAAAAAGATATTAACGGATGATGAAGATAGACAAGTTTATATCGCTACACATTCGCCTTTCATTTTAAAATCTTGTCTTCAATTAAATGATTTCTTAATCATCGCTATGAGACGATTAGAAGAAGGCATCGATATCAAACGTATCACTCATCTCGATTTAGCGTTATCTTACGTATCTGATGATGAAATTAATTACTTAATTTATCATTTACCTTCATTTATCTATCACGATTTATTATTCAATGAATTATTAGAAAGAATAAGAACGGATGAAAATGATTCGATCTTAGTCGCTGATCGCTATATTAGAAATCACCCCTATTATTTAGAAAATAAAAATAAATATAAAAGAGTGTGGAAGAGCGAAAATAAAAATGTAGGAAGTAAAACTTTACCTTCTTATATTCGTAATTATTTTCATCACCCTAAAAAACATCTTAGTGTCGATGAATTAGATTTAATAAGTTCAATCGAATTATTACGTTACCTTTTGTTAGAAATGAATAAATGATATAATAGACGCATCCAGTAGGTATCTTCTTGTCCTTTGTGACGGTGGAGGAGGTACTCGTCAATGTACTTAAATACTGGGTTCTCTTCCAAGCGATTCACGGAGGAGATTAAAGAGCGAATCAAAGACCGCGGTATGACGCAAAAAGAACTCGCAAGCGTCTTACAATGTTCGCGGAAGCACTTGAATAAGTTGCTTAATAACCATAGCGAGATGTGGCTTGTGACAGCGATGTCACTATGCTCAATTTTCAACATTAGTGGAGAGGAATTTTTTAGTCTCATTGGACTCTAAGTCCTCTTTTTTGTTTCACTTTAGGTTACTTTTATTCTTTACAAAGGTGAACAACATTGTTTATTTATCTCATTTAATTTATGATTTATTAGAAAGAAAGGAGAATAATTATGAAAGGTGTCATTATTGCTTTCACTATCATACCGATGGTTTTATATTTCTTGTTGACGATCTTTGTCGGAGTTTCATTTGAAACAATTATGAGTATGTATACAGGTGGTGCAGGCGTTCCTTACGATGTTTATGAATCGATGTATATTGGTATGCTAGTTGCGCTCATTATTTGTCTCATCGCTTCCGCTATTATTGGATCTTTCACAATTAGATCAGTGATGCAAGGCAATAAAAACCTCGCTATCGGCATTTTAAATTTACTTTTCGTCGGTCTTATTTCTGGCATTTGTTACCTTTGCTGGGATGGACAATAAGAAATAATGATTTAAAACAAAAAGAAAAAGGCCAGTTGGCCTTTTTTTATTTGTATTAATAAATTTATTTATTAAGCAGTAGGTCTTAAACTACGCATGCTCATCCACATGATACGCATACCGAAGAATAAGACGAAGCCGACGAGAGCGAGTTGCGACATGATGAAGCCAAAGATAAGTGTAAGCAAGCTAGGTGAAAGCATCACCCAAGCGTTAATCTTATAAGCATCGAAGAAAGTAAAGTATCTGAATGGATTGCGTTTTCCACGCGTGATGAGGAAGACCACTAAGCCCATGAATAAGCCGAGGATGATGAAGATGGATAAAGTGATGACAGTAGTCATCCACCAGGAAGTGTTTTTATTAGTGATATAGCCTAAATCGAACATCTCTTTAAAATTGTCGAAGACGCCTTCTTTCCATTGATTAAAATAGATGACGTATTCGCCTTCTGGATCGATCATATCTTGTGGAGTTAAGGCGATATCTTTTTCATCGACTGTAATCGTGACATTACCTAAATCATTTAAAGTAAAACCAGTTTCTAACGAAAGATAATCACCAGCATAAGATGATAATGCACTTGTATCACCAGGTTTGTAGAGCTGTGCTCTAAAGGAATAGCGACCAAAGGCGATAAAAGAAATACTTCTTGCAACATCGCCTTCTTGTTCTTCGTCTCTTAAAGGATCTCGCCCGGCAGCGAGATTAGAATAATAACGATGAAGTTCAGCATTGTCCGCATCTGCGAAGAAATAGATTTCAAAATCTCTATAAGTGGTAGGAAGCCCGCTTGTTGATTGGCTTTCTTCACCTTCCTCTTCACCCTCTTCAGGAGCGGAAACGCGCGAATAAGTGTGAACGTAAGGGGAAGTAGAGCTTCCATAAGCATCAGCCCAAGAAATTAAATTTTCTTCACCTTCAACTTCGACTGGATTTTCTAATCTTTTTCCATATTCTTCATCTTCAGCGACAGTAAGTAATACTTTACCAGTATGAAGAGGAGTGCCTTCTTCATTAACTTTTAGATTGTTGATATCTTTAACAAAATCTTGCAACGCAACATCCATGTTGTAATTTGTGGTAGGAATAAAAGACGAACCATAAGCATTACCAAGACTTACGACTGTCGGAATGACAGCGATGATGACGGAAAGAAAAAAGATAATGAGAGCGGCGTACCAAGGCTTTTCTCTTCCGGCTTGAATACACGCGCTATTGTTCACCAAGGTTTTGAAGAACAATTTCACATTATTTTTTGCTCTGCTATTTTTCTTTTTCTTTTCAACTTTTGCCATAATTACAATGCGTGAATGATTATAAAATAACTTATATTTATTTTCAATTAAAATTAAAAACCTTAAGACTACTTAGAAAAAGTTATACTTTTTAATAAAAGATGATTGATATAATATAAGGGTTATGAAATCTAAACGTTTTTCGATCATATTTTCATCCATCGCCTTATTCATCGCTTTACTCGCTCTAACATTTTTACCTTTAGATGGTTTTGTTGAGACTAGCGGTGACTTTCATCATACTTATCCCTTGTGGATGATTATCTTCGGTGGGCACGATGCTTTGACTGGTATCGATTTCGCCCCATCGATATATTTAATCCCTCTTTATTTTCTAGCCATCTTAGGTGCGCTTATTGCTCTTATGTGCTATAACTCTAAGAGTTTAATTGCTCTTGGTGTCCTTCTTGCTTTAGCAAGCGCAATTGATTTATGCTTTAGCATTCAACTTCTTTCGTTATCGACTTTCCTAGTGACGAATAATTTATCATTTGGTCTAGGTTTAATTCTTACTATCGTCTTCGATTTTATCGTCTTCATCTTACTTATCGTCAGCTTTATTTTCGTTTATATCTACGATCGTAAATACGCAAAAAAATAGATAATTAAACATATTTAATACTAGTATTAAAATATATTTATCCTTACATTTTTAACATAGATTTGCTATAATAATTAACGTTGAAATTGGGGATGTCATGGTTTCGACAGGATTAATTTGCTATTGATGGCAGCCGAGTTGCGACGTAATCGCCTTAGCTAGAATAACTGGCAATCCTATTTATGCAAGCAACAACCGTGTTGCTTACGCCTGCGCTTAATCTTAGCTTAAATTAGCATCGCTAAGCAGGCTCGTCTCTAGTCATGTGACACCTACGTGACTAAAAGGCGCCCTTTGTAGGTGTACTTATTCATCCTTTGGCTAAGGGATGGATATAAGACTTATTAGCCTTGAACGTCATGAGTTCTGATCGTATCTAAGTGGCGTTGACAAACAATACGACCTAAGCTGTAGAGGTCATTAGTGGGCTAGTTTTGGACCGGAGTTCGACTCTCCGCATCTCCACCAAAGAAACTCATATTTGCTCGAGAAATCGGGCATTTTTTAATTTTTTGACATTGCAATAGCGGATGAAAATTTGTTTAAACCGACGGATTTTAAAAAATTAGTTCTACTAGAAAAACGATGAAATGAAAATTGCCCCAATCTTTGATTGTGGCTCATCGTTATTTCCTCAAATTGACGATGAACTAATTAAAAAAGTTATGTCATCTAAGACAGAGATGGACGCTCGCGTTTTTGATATGCCAACTTCTGCAGTATTACTAAAAGGAAAACGAGCCAACTATTTTAAAATAATAACATCCTTGGAATACAGTGACTGTAATGAAGCAATCAAAAGAATCGTTCCTAAAATCAATCTTAAACAGATTAATTCATTAATTGATGAAGTGGAGCAAGCAAGTGATTTACAAAAATTATTTCTTAAAAAAATATTAAAATTACGTAAAGAAAATATATTGGATTATGCACTTATGAAATTGACTCGAAACAACTTATAGGAGTATAGAAATGTTTAATGTTAACGATGAAATATCAATCAGCGATATTAAATACACAATCGTAAAACTTTTAGGGCATGGTAAAGGTGGATATTCATATCTAGCAACAACTGATAATAAAAAATATGTATTAAAACAAATTCATCATGAGCCTTGTTCTTATTACCAATTTGGTAACAAAATTGAAGCTGAATTATATGACTATCAGCGACTTCTTAAAACAGGAATTAGAATTCCTAAATTGATT
>CASDXP010000003.1 GCA_949285455.1 uncultured bacterium
CAAAGAAATGACAAGGTAAATGCAACACATTTCTTAAAATGATAGAAAAGGACTAATAATTATTTTTCGTTGCAATGAGTTTGTCACCTAACAAAAATTGTATTTATAAATAAATAGCCTTTAGAGGACGTATAGATAGATACTTAAAAAATGCAAGATGATACCTACTAAAATGAAGAAATGAAAAACTGTGTGCCACCATAAAGATTGATGTTTACCGACACCATATAGAGCCGCTCCGATGAAAAAAGACACTCCGCCAAAGGCAAGAAATAAAAATCCATTTAAGCCTAGAGCTTGATAAATTCCCGTGACATTTAAAATAATTGCACCCCCACCGACGAGATACATGACCATCGAAAGAATTTCAAATTTAACCATGTTGATACTAGAAAAAGTCACGCCGATGATAAGGCATGTATAACTGATGGCGAAGATGAGATAGCCACTCCACCAAGTATTTGGAATGTTCCATAACAAGGCTTCATGTTCGATCATCCCTACCAAACAAAATGGAGCGTAACTCCCCGCCACTAAAAGATAGATCATCGCATGGTCGATAATGCGCATAACTTTTTTACCTTTGTTTTTCTTAAGCGCGTGATAGACGCAAGAAATAGTCATGCAGACGATGATCGAAACACTATAAAAAATAGAAGTGATAGTTTTGACGATGTACATCGTATCGTAACTAATAGAAGAAACGTAAGGATAAACACCATTAATTTTCAATAAAGATAAGATGAGGACGACGATACCAAAAATAGCCCCGAGACCGTGGCTGATAGAATTCCATAATTCCTGCGCTAAGGTGTAATTTGCGTGTTCAAGTTTGGCTAATTTCATGCCATAAACTTTATAAGTTTTTTAACTAAGATACAAGCAAAATAACAACTTATTTTGTCGAGATTTTTATCGTCGCGTCAAAATTATTAATATCTTCGATAGAAATTGTAAAATTAAGAGCACTTCCATCGTAAAATGTAAAATCGTCATAAGTCGTAAGACCAAAATTATCGCCTTCTAAAAATAACGATGAATTATCAAATGTCCCGCCACCATTTAAGAAACGATTAGATTCGCTATGTTCTAAAAGTAAATAGAAGGGATGAGTGGAAGAATTGTTATCGTACATCAAATCGAGCCAATAAGCATTATCGTTAGGCACGTAAGTGTCATCTAAAGCATGGAGTAAATTCATCGAACCTGCTCCGGTGACATGATAATAGGCTAAAGTCGCATCGACGTGATAAATTTTAATGCCAGGAAGTCTAGGCATCGAAGCTGTTTCAACTTCCCCTTCCGGATTAGTGAAAGAAATGTAAGAAGAAGGATAATTAAATCCCGTCGGAGCGTAATATTCAATTAAAAGATATTCATCGAACATCGAACCATTCCAACCACGCGGATGAGGAATTAAGATGACATCACCGCTTTGACTTAAAGGACGAATGGTAATGCTCGCTTCACCAGTGACGACGTAAGGTCTCGTCCAGTTCAATAAAATTTTTGTTAAAGCACTATGATCACCAATAGAATAATCCATCATCTCAAGTCTTCCTGTCGGAGTAGTTTTACCATCCTTCGTGTTGTAATAATCAGGTAGTCCAAAAAGATGGCCTGTCTCATGTACGAGGACATGCGTATCAGTATAACCAATATTTTCATTCAATTGAAAATAACTGGTCCAAGAAAAATTTCCTATCAAATCGCCACTATTTTGGAAAGTTGTAAAAGCCCAGAAGACTGAATCATCATCTTGTCTAGGATCGATGACATCCGCAGAATAAATTAAATATAATGCGTCGACTCTTCCATCGTTATCTTGATCGAAATAGGCTTTATTTTGAGGATACGTCGCAAAATAATCTTCTACTGCTTCTTTAGCGACATTATATGTTTCAGCGCGTGAAGAACTCTTCAATTGTTCGTACGTTTTAGAAGGTGTGAAGGCATCCGCGACTTTACCAGTCAAAGAAAATTTACCATAACTTGTCCGATTATAAAAACTTGCGACGCTTTCCCAGCTCGTCGCTTTGCTCTCACCAAAAAAGGCATTTTCTAAATTCGTTTTAACCTTAGCGGGTTTTATTCCCGCTTCGCTAAAAGATGCATCTTTGAAATTGATGGGAATCACTAACATCGTACGCGATTGGTCGTTTTCGTTCGTACTAATTAATGAACTACGCCAATACGCACTAGTGCGTGTACGAAACATTTCGTCATAAGTCGTAATTTCTTTCCAAGATTTACTACGACAATCATAATAAGGGAGAGACTTATAACTCGCTGGTTTATAATAACCTTCGCCCACTACTTCTTCATAATTATCTTCATCGAAATATAGACGGACGTAAGGAACAAATCTTTCCATTCCTAAAAATTGACAACCGCTAGAAGCGATGAATAATAAAGATAAAGAAAGGAAACCAAGACGAGAATATTTCATATTTATTAAGCGCTAAAGGTCACGTTCGCAAGACAATTCATTCGCCAATCAGCACTCCAATTTTCGCTCTGAGATTCTAAGCAATTGAAAGTGAGATTGACGCTACTTGTTAGACCGCTAAAGGCATAACCACCAACGTAACTTGGTGAAGCAAAAGTTAAAGAAGTTACATCCGTCAAATTGGCGAACGCATACGCACCAATTTTTTCTACAGTTAAAGCACTTAAATCTAAGGAGACAAGTTTAGAATCATAGAAAGCATATTCCCCAATTTCTTTTAAAGTAGAAGGAAGCGTAATTTCTTTAATGTTAGATGAAGCGAAAGCTGAAGAAGGAATTTCTTCAATATTTAATGCACTTAAATCCACTTCTTCGATAGCGGAGCCATAAAAAGCATATTCTTCCATCGTTTGAAGGCTAGACGCTAAAGAAGTTAAATCGAGACTAGTCTTACCAGCTGGAACAGCGATAAGAGTCGTTAAATCTTTGTTTAAAAGAACGCCATCTACGACAGCAAAATGTTCATTTTCTTCATCGATAGTAAAAGCTTCCAAAGCCTCCAAATTTAAGAAAGCAGTCGAAGCAATATTTAATAGATTTGCGTTCAAAGTAATAGAACTTAAAGCATCGTTATTAGCGAAAGCATAATCGCCGATAGAACCTAAAGCCGTAGGCAAGGCCACACTTAATAAGGCGTTACAATTGTAGAAAGCATATGCACCGATAGTTTGAATGTTCGGAGCAAAATTAATTTGCGTTAAAGAAGAACAATTGTAGAAGCTACGCGCTCCAATGCTCACTAACATCGTGTTCGTATTAAAATTGATTAAATTTGTAAGAGATGAGCAATTGTAGAAAGCCGCTTCGCCTATCTCGATAATTGCATCACTAAAAGTAAAACTCCTCAGCGACGTACAACCAGAGAAAGCATTCGCAGGAATAGAAGTAAAATATAAGCCAGCTTCTTGGTCGATGACGAAGGGATAGACAAATTCTTCTAAGGAAGTGCAATTGAGGAAAGCACCATCACCAATAGTGATGGAGGAATTTGAAGCAAAATTAATTTCGCTTAAAGCACTACAATTCGCGAAAGCATTCATCTCGATATTACGTAAAGAAGCAGGTAAAGTAATCGATTGGATCGAAGAAGCAGTAAAAGCATCGCTCATAATGTCGATGACCCCTTCTTCCACTATGACATTTTTAACTGCATCATTACCTTCTAAACAAAAAGTTTCAATCGTCGTGACAGGATGAAGACCATTCGTACCATCATCGTATTCACCAGCGATCGTAATCGTTTCATCATCCCCACCATAAGCGGTGAAAGAATACGTTTGTAAATCTGCGTTATAAGTATAGTTAAATTCGCTACCGACGACTGTCTCTTCTTCCTGACCACAGCCACTTAGTAGAGCGATACTTAGTAATGGAATTAAGATTAATTTTTTTGCTTTCATAATTTTCACCTGCCAACGTAATAATAATATAATATACACTTAAGTTTAATTATCAATTAAATTTTAAATTGCCATCGAGAAAATAAGATGCGATAAAAATAATCAAATCTTTTTTAAAGAAAAATTATTCTTCTTCTTTTTCTACTTTTTGGCAGATAATCTTTTTCACCGTGTGGTGTTTACCTAAGGCGAGAACTTTCATCTTCACATCTTGGAACATGACTTCGTCACCCCTATTTGCGAATTTATCATCCAATAGTTCGATGATGAAACCACCGATGGTGACATATTCAGTATCAAGTTCTTCATAATCGATATCAAATAAAGTGCAGAAATCTTCTAAATTCATCCCTCCATCGACGATGTAACTGCCATCATTTCTTTCGATGTAAGGTTCATCTTTATCATCCGTTTCATCCCAAATCTCACCGACGATTTCTTCGATGATATCTTCCCTTGTAATTAAACCTTCGGTTCCACCATATTCATCTAAGATAATAGCGATATGTTCATGCTCTTTTTTAAAATAATTTAAGACATCATTTATTTCTGTCGTACGTGGGAAAAATTGAATATCTTCGATGACGTCGCTAATATCGTTCGTTCGTCCTTCTAATTTGAGACGAATCAACGCTTTAGAGCGAACGTATCCGATGATGTTGTCAATCGTTTCATCGTAGACTGGAATTCTTGAATAATTGAAAGTTTTTGGACTCGCTAAAATATCATCTAAACTATCGTTTTTATCGATTGCGTAAATTTTCGCGCGTGGGGTCATAATTTCATAAGTTTCCGTCGAGGCATAATCGACTGTTCCCCTTAGAAGTTCAGCTTTATCTTCATCGATGAGCCCTTCTTCTTCCCCTTCATCGATCATTTCATGCAATTCTTCATCGCTTATTTTAATATCTTTAACATTCTTGGTAACTGGATAAGTGACTAAACTTCCAAAACCACCCACTAAGAAAGTGATAGGAATGGTGACGTAATAACAAATCGTAATAAGTGCACTATAGAAATTTGCGAACTTATAGTTATAAATTTTACCGATAGATTTCGCGATAATTTCACCGACCGTAATTTTTAAAACTAAGACAATCAAAGAAGCGGCGAGACCAAAAGTATTCGTGATTTTTGGATCATAAATCCCCATAAATTCCGTCGCTAATAAGACACCGCACATCGTTGCAATCGTATCTAATGCCGCATTGATCGTATCGTTAAATAATAAGATGGTGGAGATAGTTTTATCGTAATTTCTCGTCAACTTTTCCGCTCTTTTTAAGCTGCTAGAAGGATGAGTGTTAAGCCTTCTTAAAATACGTTCGTGAGAGACGCTACCATAAGCCATATCCGCACTCGAATAGATGAAGGATAAGAAAAGTAAGACAAAGATTAAAGCAATGTAAACCCAAAAGATAGCCATCGTCTTACTTCACCCCTTTCTTCATTTGATAAATTGATTCGAGATGGGAAGTTTCCCCTACTAATTCATCTAAAATATCTTCCATCGTCACCATACCTAGCAATTTATCGTTTTCATCTTTAACTAGGCCAATGTGCAATTTTTCTTCATTTAATTTATCGAAAATTTCATTCACTTTCGCATCTTTAGAAAAATAGATAGGTGGAAGAAGAATGGAACGAATATCGAGATGAGGATCTTCATTATATTCTTTAAAATAAGTGTTAACGCTTAAGATACCGATGATGTCATCTTTATTTTCATCGTAGATAGGAAAACGAGAAAATTTAGAAGACATGATGAGACTATTAAGTGTCGTGTTCGTCAAATCGTTAATGTCGAAAGAGACGATTTTTTCTTTTGGAGTTAATACTTGTTCAACTTTAATTTGATCGAAGATGAACGCTCTATCGAACATTTTCATCTCTTCCGGCTTAAATAATTGTTCTTCTTCATTATTGACATTTTCATCCGTGACAGCTTCGTCAGCCTTTTCGATAAAATCTTCTTTCGTAAGCATATTATCGTCTTTGATTTTAAACATCTTGTGAACGAGTTTTAAAATACCTTTAAATAAGATGATGATAGGAAAAAGAATGATTGAGAAAATGAAATCGGGCCAGGCTAAGATGTAAACCATCTTATTTGGAATAGCTTTCGATAAGATTTTTGGACATGTATCAGCGATGATATAGACCGCGAAAGCGACGACGACTGTCGAAAGGACGACTTCGATCGATTCCCCCCACCCATTCGCATTACAAATGTTGTAGAACAAAATAGCGGAGATGGTCGAAATTAAAGTTTGGACGATATTGTTACCGACGAGAACGCTCACTAAAGTCGATTCAAATTTTTCCGTGAGGCGAACGATTATTTTAGGAGTAATTTTACCTTCGTCAGCTAAAACTTTAAAATGATATTTATTACAATTGGAGAAAGCGTTCTCAGAAGCAGAAAAAAGTGCTGAGAATACTAAAAGGATGGCAATCAAAAGCCAAGAAGCCCAAAAGGGCATACCGAAAGCGCCTAGCAATTCGTTGCTACTCAGCGGATCTGTAGTGCTATCGGAAACTAAACTTAACAAATTCATAGCGGGGTTAATTATATATAAACAAAAACTTGATTGTCAATAGATTCCGCTACTTCATCTTTATTCATTCTTCAATAAAAAAGCCCTAGACTTCCATCTAGAGCTCTTAAAATTTAATTTTGAATATAATTATTCAGCGTAGGCGAAGGTGATGGTAGCGACACCATCTTCGATCGCATCAATTGTGAAGGTCCAACCAAATGGGTCTTCGCTATTCATCGTGAAATCTTTAAACGTTCTTACGCCGAAACTATCACCAGCTTTGAATAACGTATCATTATTTGCGTGTCCACCAGTGATGAACGTATTTTGACCGCTAGATTCAAGTAAGTGAATGAGTTTAAATTCTGAATTAGCAGCGCTTCTAGAAGCGGTATTAGACGCCACAATTTGTGTACGTTGACGATCACCCATCGATAAGGCAGTCGCGTAACGTGAGAATTCATAAGAACTAGAAGTATCATTATATGAGAATAATCCAAATCTTGAATCGATATGATAAACTTTGACACCGACATCCGTATAAAGAAGAGGATAGATACCATTTAATGATTCAGTTGAATCGACAGCGTTCAATCCATCTGGTGTGTAAAGTTCAAGTAAGATATATTCATCAAGTGGAGTGTTACGATATTCTAATCCACGTGCTTTTACTAAAAGAGCAACGCCATCTTTACCACTTTGCATCGCATTTAATGTATAAGTACCAGGCTTATCGACGACTGTTGGAGTAATCCATTGTGAAAGCATCTTGGAATAAGCATTATGATCACCTAAGTTATGATCCATCATATCGAGCCAGCCAGCCGCGTACCAGTCCTTTTGATCGTAAGTATAATAATCTTCGTACGCGCATAATGCGTGACCGTGCTCATGGATGACAGTATGAGTATCTAATCTTACATCATCCCTAGCGATAATTTGTGAAAGTTGATTTGCTTCCGCAGAATCTTTCCAAGAGAGACCAACGAAAGTGTGATCATCATTGTAATAACCTTCGTAATATAGTTGATCCCAACTCATCCAAACGAAACGATATCTTTGTGGAGCATAACGACTTGGTAAACCATCGTAAGCTTCGCTCGCACCAGTTTCAAGCCATGGAGATTGATAGAAATCACTATGGGTGAAAGCCCAGAATGTTTCTTGGTAAGCGCTAGAAACATTACCGCTCATGTTAGGATAAGAATGGCAAGAATAAATCATCGAAATACAATCGATGTAACCATCTTGGTTCTTATCATATTTCATCGCCCATTTATAACCTTCTTCGGTAATGTAACCATAATCGGTAATACCAGTTTTTTGACGATAGAAGTCACGAAGAATTCTAAATGGAGCAGAACCACCTTGACCATTGTTATAATCATCTTCGAAAATTTTTGCAAGTTCATCGACGGTTAAGCCACAGTTCCACCACGAATCATTGACTTCGCCGACAACTTTCATTTGCCCGTAACTTGATTTTTCATAATAAGAGGCAAGCGATTCAGTGAGAGCAGGATTGGTTTCAGGATCGCCAAAGAATGCTTGTTCGATTTGTTGTAGTTGATAATCTGCACCGCCAGGAAGTTCGCTCGCTGGAGCGTCGACAAATTCAACAGGTAAGACGAAAACCGCCACTTCACCAATCGTCGCTGGATCCCCGGAAATATAAGTAGTCGTATAAGTTTCAAGACCATCCGCATTGATGAAGAAATCTTTCGAACTACGATAATTACTAGCAATGTTCAAATCATTGTATGTGATACCTTTTTCAGTGGGATCATTTCCCGGATCACAAGCGACAAGTAACATCGCAACAAGGGATAAAGCAAGTGTTGCGTAACGTAATTTTGCCATATGTTTTCTCCTTTCAAATTTAAAATTTGACTTATATCTATTTTAGATATGCATCTATTATATTCATGAGATAAAAAGTGTCAAATAAAATATATTAATAAAAGTAATTATAATTAAAAAGCCTACATAAAGTAGGCTTAATAAGTGATATTAACTAATTTTTTAAGAAAGTCTTAGTCCTTACGATCATGCGCTTCGATATATTGCGCCTTCACTTCATCCATACGTTTTAAAACGTCGAAATCTTTTAAAAGTTCACTTTCTTGTTCACGGTTTAATAAACCTCGACCAGCAGGAATTAGTTTACCGGTGATGACGTTTTCTTTTAGACCGTGGAGACTATCAGTTTTAGCTTTGATAGCGGCATCGGTTAAGACACGTGTCGTCTCTTGGAAAGAGGCCGCTGATAAGAAGGAATCAGTTTGTAAGGCGGCTTCGGTAATACGTAAAATTAATGGTGAAGCCATGGCTGGACGTTTACCTTCTTTCATCACACGTTCATTTTCACGTGTGAAGTCTTCGACGGACACACGCATACCTGGAAGCATGTAAGTATCGCCACCTTCGATGACAGCGACTTTACGTAACATTTGACGGACGATGACTTCGATATGTTTATCAGAGATACCAATACCTTGGGCACGATAGACTTTTTGCACTTCTTTAATAAGGTAATTTTCTACCGCGACCACCCCTGCGCATTCGAGCAATTCTTTCGGTGAGATAGCCCCTTCAGTAATCTTGCCACCAGCTTTGACGAAATCACCATTTCTAACACGTAGGCGCGAGCCGAACGGAATATCGTAAGTTTTCGATTCTTTATCATTCGTGACGATCGCATGACTATCTTTGTCTTTAAGTTCGACCGTTCCACTAATTTCGGAGATGAGAGCTTTACCTTTCGGATTACGGGCTTCGAATAGTTCTTGCACACGTGGTAAACCTTGCGTGATATCGCTACCCGCGACGCCACCTTCGTGGAAAGTACGCATCGTAAGCTGCGTGCCAGGTTCACCGATCGATTGTGCTGCCATCGTTCCGACCGCTTCACCAACTTCGACGACTTTACCAGTCGCTAAGTTACGACCATAACAATGGACGCAGACACCATTTTTCGTCTCGCAGCCAAATAGAGAACGAATTTCTACTTCTTTGATACCTGCTGCGACGACTTTATCAGCCATATCTTCTTCGATTAAAGTATTAGGTGGGACGATGACTTCACCAGTTGTAGGATCAGCAATTGCACGTAAAGAGAATCTTCCCACTAATCGATCTTTTAAAGGAACGATGACGTTTTGACGTGACGTATCCATTATATCTTTGACGATGTAACCATGGTCCGTACCACAATCAACTTCGCGGACGATGACGTCTTGAGAGACGTCGACGAGACGACGAGTAAGATAACCAGAGTCAGCAGTCTTCAAGGCTGTATCCGCACCACCCTTACGGGCACCGTGCGTAGCGATGAAGAATTCAGAGACCGTTAGACCTTCACGGAAACATGATTTGATAGGAATTTCGATGGCTTCACCCTTCGGGTTAGACATCAAGCCACGGAAGCCTGCTAATTGACGGAAGTTCGAATCGGAACCACGTGCACCACTATCTTTCATCATGAAGATTGGATTACGTTTATCATTCGAAATTTGTGTCGAAAGTTCAGATTGAATAATTTTACCTGTCTTCTCCCAAACTTCGATAACTTTTCTATGTCTTTCTTCATCGGTAAGTAGACCTTCTTCGTAAAGTTGTTCGAATTGATTAACTTGTTCATCACCTTCAGCGATAATTTCTTTTTTGTTATGTAAGACTTTGATGTCGTCGATGGAGATGGTGATACCAGCAATCGTCGAATATTGGAAACCATAGTCTTTAATCTTATCTAAGACTGCACTTGTCTTAGAAGTTCCATAGACCTTAAAAATTTGATTGATGATGTTTCCGATATCAGATTTCTTAAATGGTTCCACTAAGGGACGAGAAGCAATTTCTTCTTTGATATTCGTGCCGCGTGGGACGAAATATTTATCGATATTTTCAAGAAGATTTTCTTTGCTAGGTTCATTTAAATAAGGGAAATCTGTGGGGAAAATTTGATTGAAAATAACTTTTCCAACACTTGTAAGTAAATAAGAATTATTCTCATTTTCATCAAATGATGATTTAAGTAAAGAACGCCCTAATAAAGCGATACGATTATGGAGATGAATAGCTTTTGTTTGATAGGCATGTAAAACTTCGTTCACGCTCGCGAAGACTTTACCTTCTTCTTTTGCATAAAGTTCATATTTTTCCGCCTCTTCTTCATCACCTAAATTGCGAAGTTTTTGGGCTTTTTTAAGGAAGTCTTCCTTACTTGCTTCTAAGGTTAAATAATAAATACCAAGGACCATGTCTTGCGATGGCGTAACGATTGGTTTACCATCTTTTGGACCAAGAATATTATTGCTTGCAAGCATGAGGTTTAAGGCTTCTTCTTGTGCGGCTTTACCAAGCGGTACATGGACCGCCATTTGGTCGCCGTCGAAGTCAGCGTTGAAACCAGTACAGACGAGAGGATGTAATCTAATCGCACGACCATCGACAAGTTTTGGTTGGAAAGCTTGAATACCGAGACGGTGTAACGTCGGCGCGCGGTTCAATAACACTGGGTGAGAAGAAATGATTTCTTCTAAAATTTCGAAAACTTTTTCGTCTCGACGATCGATGATCTTATCGGCGATTTTATGCGCATTACAAACGCCATCGCGAATAAGTCTAGAAGCGATGAATGGACGAAGGAGTTGAATCGCCATCTCACGAGGAAGACCGCATTGATACATCTTAAGATCTGGTCCAACGGCGATGACGGAACGTCCGGAGAAATCGACACGTTTACCAAGTAAGTTTTGTCTAAAACGACCTTGCTTACCTTTAAGGGCACTAGAAAGAGATTTTAATGGACGTGAACCTGTACCAGTGACAGCCTTATTTCTACGACCATTATCGATAAGTGCATCCACTGCTTCTTGTAACATACGTTTTTCATTCATCAAGATGACGTAAGGTGCATTCATTTCGATGAGACGACGTAGACGAGAATTACGCGTGATGACACGACGATATAAATCGTTCAAATCAGACGTCGCAAATCTTCCACCATCTAGTTGTAACATTGGACGTAGATCAGGTGGAATGACTGGAACGACATCTAAGACCATCCATTCAGGCTTATTGCCAGAATGTCTAAAGGCTTCGATAACTTCGAGTCTCTTCTTAAGTTTTTCGAACACTTGATTGTTCTTTTTATTTTTGTTAGCTTCCTCTCTAATCTTACGACTAACTTCGTTAAATTCAGCGTTTAAATCGACTTCGCTAAGAAGACGTTTGATCGCTTCCGCCCCTTCACCGAATTCCGCACCGCGTCCATCTTCATCGACCGTATGTTTAGCGATGAAAGTTGAAATCGTTTGGAAATCGAAAGATTCGTAACGATTTTGCATCTTAGTAATATAATTTTCCGCAAGTTCAAAATCGTAAGAATTAGGATCTAGTTTTTCTTTAAATTCTTCGATGACGGAAACGAAGACTTCTCTCGCTGTCCTTTCATCTAAGAATTGCGCTTTGTATAAAATTTTGGAGTTACCAGGATATAAGCAGATATGCGCTGCAAAATAGACGACTTCTTCAAGATGTTTTGGCGAGACATCTAAAATCAAGCCGATGCGGCTAGGCACACCTTTCAAATACCAAATATGCGTACATGGACTAGCGAGAGTGATGGAGCCCATACGTTCACGACGAACGTCTTTTGTCGTAACTAAAACACCACATTTTTCGCAGACCGTACCTGCGAAACGAATCTTTTTATATTTGCCACAATGACATTCATAATCCTTACTTGGACCAAAGATTTTTTCGCAGAATAAACCATCTGGTTCTGGTTTTTGGGAACGATAGTTGATCGTTTCTGGCTTCGTCACTTCGCCTTGTGACCAGGAACGAATCGTTTCCGGCGAGGCAAGTCCCACCTTGATGGCGGCTAAATCATTGACATCGAACATAATCTAGTTAACCTCCTCTTCTATTAATCAAGTTCACGCTCAGAACGCATGGAAAGTTCTTCATCAGGAACGTATTCTTCCTGCACTTCTTCTTCCATAGCTTTTCTTCTCGCGTGTCTTTCTTCTTTTTGGGCTTCACGTGCGATGGCTTCTAGATTAATTTCTTCACCGTTGTGGTTGAGAAGTTTGACATCCATACCAAGGCCTTGAAGTTCTTTTGTGAGCACTTTGAAGGCTTCAGGAATACCAGGTTCTGGTAATTCTTTATTCGTGATGATGGCTTCGTAAGCTTTTCTTCTTCCGATACGATCATCAGATTTAATCGTAAGAATTTCTTGTAACGTATGCGCTGCACCATAAGCTTCGAGTGCCCAAACTTCCATCTCACCAAATCTTTGACCACCATTTTGAGCCTTACCTCCTAATGGTTGTTGCGTGACTAAGGAATATGGGCCTGTCGCACGAGCGTGCAACTTATCATCGACCATGTGGACAAGTTTAATCATGTACATGACCCCGACAGAAATTCTTTCGTCGAATCTTTCACCAGTACGGCCATCGTAAAGTATCGTCTTACCATCTTTAGAAAGATTAGCGTCTTCCATCAACTTGAATATTTCTTCATTAGAAATACCATCGAAGACAGGTGTCGCAATTCTAAATGGCTTACCATATTTTTCTGAAAGTTTTTTACAAGCCATACCGAGATGAATCTCTAAAATTTGACCGATGTTCATACGGCTTGGAACACCGAGTGGGTTAAGCATGATATCAACTGGGGTACCATCAGGTAAGAATGGCATATCTTCCACTGGTAAAATGCGGGAAATAACACCTTTATTACCATGTCTACCTGACATCTTATCACCTTCGGAAATCTTACGTTTTTGCGCGATGTAAACACGCACAACTTCGTTGACACCAGCCGGCAATTGGTCTTTATTTTTTCTCGAGAAAATCTTTACATCTAAGACGATACCAGCACCACCGTGAGGCACTCTTAAAGAAGATTCACGTTGATCGTTAGTCTTATCAGCAAAGATAGCTTGTAGTAATTTTTCTTCTGGGGTAGGATCTGTCGCACCTTTTGGTGTCGTTTTACCCACTAAGATATCCCCTTCTTTGACTTTAGAACCAGGGATGATGATACCTCTTTCATCTAAGAATGCTTTCGCATCTTCGTTGACGTTAGGTAGATCACGAGTGATTCTTTCATCACCAATTTTCGTGCTACGACATTCGATTTCATATTTTTCAATATGGATGGAAGTATAAGCATCATCTTTCACTAATTTTTCGCTCATGATGACAGCGTCTTCATAGTTGTAACCATTCCACATCATGAAGGCGATAGTGACGTTTTGACCTAAAGCTAAATCGCCATGATCCATCGCTGGACCATCCGCGATAATTTGACCACGTTTAATTTCATCGCCCACTTTGACGACAGGCACTTGATTGATACAAGTTCCTTGGTTCGAACGATCAAATTTTTGTAACGTGTAAACACGTTGTTCTTTCACTTTTGGTTCTTTAACTTTAATCGTCTTACAATCGACGTAAGTAACTTTACCATCCCCTGTCGCGACGACAGCAAGACCGGAGTCACGAGCGATGAGATGTTCTAAGCCTGTTCCAACATATGGCGTATGCGGGCGAAGTAAAGGTAAAGCTTGACGTTGCATGTTCGCACCCATAAGAGCACGCATCGTATCATCGTTTTCAAGGAAAGGAATACAAGCGGAAGCGACCGAAACAATTTGTTTAGGTGAGACGTCGATAAAATCGACATCTTCTCTTCTCGCTACGATATTTTCACCGTTGTGACGAGCGATGACAAGTTCATCTAAAATTTCATGCGTCACAGGATCTAAATGGACGTTAGCCTGCGCGATGATAGCGTTACGTTCTCTATCCGCCGCTAAGTAGACATTTTCTTCAGTGACGACATGTTTTTTCTTATCGACGCGACGATAAGGCGTTTCGATAAAGCCATATTTATTAACTTTAGCGTAAGTCGCTAAGTTATTAATCAAACCAATATTTTGTCCTTCTGGCGTTTCAATAGGACAAATTCGACCGTAGTGAGTGTAGTGAACGTCACGCACTTCCATCGAGGCACGGTCACGGGTTAAACCACCTGGACCTAAAGCAGAAATACGACGCTTATTGGTAAGTTCCGCAAGCGGGTTAGTCTGATCCATGAATTGTGATAATTGGCTCGAAGCGAAGAATTCTCTAATCGCTGCAGTCAAAGGTCTAATATTAATTAAGGATGCAGGCGTAATCGTGTCTACGTCCGCGATGGACATTCTTTGTTGAACGGCTTTAGCCATCTTCGTTAAGCCGATACGAATTTGTTGTTGGATAAGTTCACCGACGCAACGTACACGACGGTTAGATAAGTGATCGATATCATCCGTATCGCCAAAACCTTCGATGACGTTCATGAAATAAGAGAACGTCGCATAAATATCGGAAGTTGTCACATGTTTAGTTTCAAGATTTAAATCTGTGCCGACGATGTTGACGACTCTTTTCTTCGTTTCATCTACATAAACTTTGACGATGTTGACGATACTATTTTTATCTAAATCAGGATTATTTGGTAAGACGAATTGATGAGCCCCAGTTTCAAAGAAACGTTTAGCTTTTAATTCATCCACGTCATTTAAAGTCAATAAGTGACCAGCTTTAAAAGCAAGTACACCATCCGCATCCACTAGATTTTCTGCGAGGATTCTTCCAACTAGACGATTATAAATACCAAGTTTCTTACTATATTTAAATCGACCTGCATTACCTAAATCGTAACGTTTTTCATCGAAGAATTTTTGGAATAAGAAATTTTTCACCCCTTCGACAGTGACAGGTTCACCGGGTTTAAGTTTTTGAAAGATTTCGGTGAGGGCTTTAATTTTGGAATCGGTTTGTTTATCTTTAGATAATGTGTTGATAAGCATCGGATGATCACCAAATATTTCGATGATATCTTCTTCCTTTTCCATTCCTAAAGCTTTAAGTAAAATCGTCGCGAACATCTTTCTTTGACGGTCGATACGAACATTTAAAAGATTTTTGGTATCACTTTCAAATTGTAACCACGTACCACGTGCCGGAATTAAATCCGCTTCGTAACGATAGATACCAGTCTTCTCTAAATCTTTAGAAAGATAAGCACCTGGGGAGCGTACAATTTGTGAGACGATAACTCTTTCTACACCGGAGATGATAAAAGTACCAGAATCAGTCATGAGAGGGAATTCACCCATGAAGACTTTTCCTTCCTTATATTCACCAGAGGGAAGAACGAGCCTTAAAGTCACACGTAGAGGTGCGCTATAATTTAAATCTCTTTCTTTGCATTCAAGAAAATTATACTTCGCTGGTTCAAATTCGTGGGAGACGTATTCCAAACGCATCGATTCCGAATAGTTGTTATAAATCGGAAAGACATCATTGAATACTTCATCGATTCCTTCATCCATCAAATGTTTATAAGAATCAGTTTGAATTTCCACTAAGTAAGGCAAAGGTAATTTACCAGAAATCTTAGAGAAGTCGAGACGATCATTATTTAACAATGGTTTTTCAACTATATTTTTCATGTAATGGCTCCTTTACTTATGAAGTTGCGCAATTTATTTTAATGTGACTGCGCCAGCCAACAATGATGGGTTAATTTATGTTCACACTATTACATAGTGTAACTAGCAAATTTAAAATGGAAACGCTCTTCTAAGAAGGCAATATTACCCCTTAGAAGAGCTTTTGAAATAATAAATTTATGCTTATTTAATTTCGACTTCTGCGCCAGCTTCGACGAGAGCTTTCTTATGTTCTTCAGCTTCGACTGGAGAAATCTTTTCTTTGATGACTGCTGGAACAGCATCCACTAATTTCTTCGCATCCATTAAGCCTAAGCCAGTGATAGCTTGAACAGCTTTGATGACAGCCACTTTGCTTTGTCCAGGTTTGACTAAGGTTAAAGTGACTTCGGTTGGTCCTTGTGCTGGGCCTTCTTCTTCTTCGTGTGCAACAGCGACACCAGCGACTGGAGCAGCTGCGGTCACGCCGAATGTTTCTTCACATAATTTGACAAGATCATTAAGTTCGACAACCGTCATTTCCTTCAAGGATTCAACGATTTCTTCTTTGGTTAATTTAGCCATAAATATTTTTCCTCCTAAATTCAGCTAATTGATTATTGTTTTTCCGCAATTGCTTTAACAGTACACGCAAATTGACGGACTGGTGCTTGAAGCACGGAAAGGAACATCGAGATGAGACCTTCGCGGCCTGGAATCTTAGAGAGTTCCTTTAATTTGGCAGCATCGACTTTTTGGCCTTCGACGACACCACCTTTAACGACGAGTTTGGGATTACGACGTGAATATTTCATGATGACTTTCGCCCCACTTGTCACTTCGTCTAGGAAGACGTAAGCATTTGGGCCAGTGAGCCATTCATCAAAATCAGTGTATCCTAAGTTAGCCATCGCTCTTTCGACGAGCGAGTTTTTGAAGACGACCATAGAAGCATTTTCTTTCTTAAGCTGCTTTCTAAGGTCAGAAATCTCAGAGACTGATAAACCACGATATTCGACGATCGTCATCGCTTGGTGGGATTTAACATCTTCGGCAATCTTTGAGACGAGCTCTTCTTTAGCTTTCAATATGTTTTGATTCATCGTTAAGTGTTCACCTCCTTCTTTAAATTTTTATATGAGGCTTTCAATATACTTCTTTTAGTGGTCAATCTCACGTAGTGAGATGAATGTCTTACATTCTTTTCCTACGCAACATGATTAAGCATTTTTGCCGTTGCGGTCTAAGGTATATTGAATGCTCGCCAACAATGGAATATTAGGTCGATTATTTCGCATTAACGAGTAATGGAATAGAAGGACCCATAGTCGTATGAACGACGCAAGTTAAGACGTAAGTACCTTTGACAGCACTAGGTCTGATACGAAGAATATGATCGACGACAGCACGCATGTTATCGACAAGTTTTGTTTCTTCGAATGAAACACGACCGACGGAGACATGCATATTACCATCACGGTCATTACGATATTGCACCTTACCAGCTTTAATTTCGCTAACCGCCTTAGCAATATCTTGGGTAACCGTACCAGTCTTGGGGTTTGGCATCAAACCTTTCGGACCTAAGATACGACCAAGTTTACCAAGTTCGCCCATCATATCTGGGGTAGCGACGATGACATCGTAATCGAACCAGTTTTCTTTTTGGATTTTTTCGAGCATTTCTTTGCCCCCAGCGAAATCAGCACCTGCTTCTTTAGCTTCATCCACTTTGTGCGTGATAGCTAAGACGCGGACAACTTTACCGTTACCGTGGGGTAAATTAATCGTCCCACGAAGTTGTTGATCAGCTTGCTTCGGGTCGATGTTAAGATGGAAGGACATATCGACAGTTGCATCAAATTTCGTCGTCGAAGTTTCCTTCACTAATTTAGCAGCTTCATTAAGGGTGTAAAGTTTACCCTTTTCGACAAGTTCGGCTGCCTTGACGTATTTCTTTCCTTTTTTCATAAATTCCTCCAGTGGTCCAATCGAGCGGAACTACTCTCCCACTTAATCATCCACGACGATACCCATATTGCGGGCGGAGCCTTCGATGATGCGCATCGCTGCTTCAATATCGTCGCAGTTGAGATCGACAAGTTTGTACTCAGCAATCTTCTTCAATTGTTCACGGCTAATATGACCAACTTTGGTCGTCTTAGGGTTAGCCGAACCCTTTTCGATACCAGCAGCCTTAAGTAATAGACCCGCTACTGGGGATGTCTTGATGACGAAATCGAATGACTTGTCTTCGTAAGCAGTGATGATGACAGGTACAATTTCACCACGACGATCAGCCGTCTTAGCGTTGAAATCAGTACAAAACTTTGGCATCACGATACCAGCTGAAGCAAGTTTTGGTCCCGGTTTAGCGTTCCCGCCTTCGAGTTCCATCTTCACGACTTTTGCGATTTTCTTTGCCACGTGACTTACCTCCTAAAGTAATTTTTGTGTGGTTGTGGTATAATCTTGGATACTCGCTATATCCTCCCACAAACATATGTGCTTATACATGTATGTGAATAAACACGCTTTGCACATTATATATAAATAGGCGTAATAACGCAAAGAATTTTTTTATGAAAAAGAACTAGGAACTTTATTTCTTATATGTGAAACAGTAACACTTTTTTTAAAATTATTTTACCCTTTTATCACTTAAAAATAATGGATAATGTTGGAAAATGGACTTTCAAAAAGCACAATTTTGCCGTAAAAACGTCATGTTTTTTAAAAGGATTTAAAAATTAAAATTTTAAAGTGAAACTAACAACAAAAAAATTTTTTTAAAAATATATGAATTTAAATAAAAACCGTTAGGATCTCTAACGGCTCTTCTTCATAAAACTACTTCTTTTTTCTTATGAATTTTCTTCTTGATAAGTAAGACACTATAAATAATTAAGACGACAGCAAGACCTGAATCTGCTAAAACTGCTACCCACATCGGCACTAGACTTAGCAAAGATAAAATCATGATGATGACCTTAACAAGTAACGCTACGCTGATATCGACGATAGCTCTAAGTCTCGTCGCCCTAGCGACTTTGATTGCATCATTAACGCGTTCTGGGGAATCATCCATGATGACGACATCTGCGTTTTCCACAGTCACATCACTTCCTAAGCCACCCATCGCAATACCGACATTCGCCCTAGCAATACATGGTGCGTCATTGACCCCATCGCCCATGAAGCCGATGACACGTTTCGGATTATCTTTTATATCATTTTCTAAGATATTCAATTTATCATTTGGTAATAATTCTGCATGATATTCATAGATACCAAGTTCTTTAGAAACGCGTTCCGCACTCCCTTTTAAATCACCTGTGAGCATGATGCCTTTAACGTAATTATTTTTTAAATTTGTCACGAAATCATATGCATCATTTTTAATCTTATCATCTAAGATGAGATAACCTTTATATTCTTTATTAATAGCTACATAAATTAAAGTGCTATACGTTTCGATTAATGGCACGTTCACGCTTTCTTTTTCCATAAGTTTTTTCGAGCCAATTAATACTTCATTTTTCTTATAATTTGCCTTTAAACCATAACCTGGAATGTCTTCGCTTTTACCTTTAAAATCGCTCTCCACTTTCAAATCAAGAGAATCCACTATCGCTTTACCGATCGGATGGTTCGATCTTTTTTCGACACGATAAATCATCTCTAAAAATTCTTTTTCATTCATCTCCACTGCTTCGTAACGTACAAGTGAGAATTTTCCTTGTGTAATCGTACCAGTCTTATCAAAATACAATCTTTCCATCGAATTCAAAGCATCTAAATAATTCCCACCTTTGATGATGATACCGTTTTTAGAAGCTAAACCGATGCCGGTAAAATAAGACAAAGGAATGGAGATGACAATTGCGCAAGGACAAGAAATAACTAAGAAATTTAAGGCATTATAAATCCATTGTAGCCAATCACCAGTCGCAGATCCACCGACGATTAAAACGAAGACAGCTAAGAAAGCTACACACGGAGTGTACCATTTTGCGAACTTAGAAATAAAACTTTCAGTTTTAGACTTATTTTCTTGCGAATTAGAAACGAGTTCAATCACTTTGGCAATCGTCGAATCTTCGTAAGCTTTATTAACTTTGACACGCAATTCTCCGCTTTCTAAAATGTATCCGCTTAACGCCTTCGAACCTTTCTTTAATAAAATTGGATAAGATTCACCTGTTAAAGAGGAAGTGTTAACTCTTCCTTCCCCTTCTTCTACTTCTCCATCACACGCGATGGTTTCGCCTACTTTAATTAAGATGATGTCACCAACTTTGACATCCTCCGCGCGTAAAGTCACTAATTTATTATTTCTTAAGACAGTCGCGGTTTTGGCTCTTAAATCCGTCGCATCGACGATCGCGTTCTTTGAACGATGTAAAGAGATATGTTCGAATAATTCGCCAATTTGGGAAAGGATCATCACTAAACAGCCTTCAAAATATTCTTGGATTGCAAACGCCCCAATCGAAGCGATAGACATAAGCAAAGCTTCATCGAAGAAATTTTCTTTGTGAATAATATTTTCTACTATTTCCCATAAGACATCGTAACTGATAATAAACCAGCCGATGACGTAAGTGATGATCGGGATAAAATATAAATCTGTACTTTCATAAGTTGGGGT
The DNA here is from genome assembly GCA_949285455.1 of uncultured bacterium. Lineage (GTDB taxonomy): Bacteria > Bacillota_I > Bacilli_A > RFN20 > CAG-826 > CALVUG01. Next base: position 20,597 of record CASDXP010000003.1, read on the forward strand.
AAGCCAAAACATCGAAAGAAGTAAAATCGATAAAGAAACGATAATACGAGATATTAGAAATATCTCACTTTTACCAATGACTTTTTCTTTCTTCGATTCTTTCGAAGATAAATATTCAATTGAACAATCTTTCCCTAAATTTTTTTTAACGTATTTATTTAACTTATTTAAATTCGATAACTTACCTTCGTAAGATAATTTAAGATGTTTCGTCTCTTCATCATAATGCGCGTCCGCGACTTTATCTAATTTTAAGAAAGTAGATTCAATCTCTCTAACGTTTATATTATCTACGCCACGCAAAATAAATATCTCTTCCATACATTTATTCCTCGTTGTTCGATTTCTTTTCCATCACGTGTTCATAAACGACTTCAAATAGTTTATTGATATGTTCGTCGTTTAAACGATAATAGACGCGCGTCTTATCCTTACGGACGCTGACGAGCCGATGATTTCTTAACACTTGCAGTTGATGAGACACTAAGGACTGAGATGCCCCTACTATTTCAATTAATTCGCCGACATTTTTTTCGCCGCTTAAAAGAGCGTGTAAAATTTTTAAACGAGTGAAATCGGAAGCAACATTCAATAGTTGTTCCATCTCTTCAATCGCTTCATCATCGATAATTTGAGCAATCATAATTTTCACCTCGACAATATTATATGAACGTATATTCATATTTGTCAACATAAAAATGAATGATTATTCATATTCAATATTAAAGTAAGAAAAAACCTTTAGGTTTATCTTTCCTAAAGGCCTTCATTTTTTAAATTTTTTCAATTTCTGAGAAATCGACATCGACTGGTGTCACACGACCGAAGAAGATTGTTTCCACTCTCACTTGGCCTGTCTCACGATCGATGCTCGTAATCTTACCTTCCGTACCTTCTAAGGCGCCATGGATTACTTTCACATTATCACCGACATTGTAACGATCATACATCGCACTATCGACCATACCCATACGTTTAAGTACTGGTTCAATTTGTTCAGGTGGAACTGGGAATGGTTTTGCGCCGCCACCAGATGAACCGACAAAGCCCGTCACTCCAGGAGTGTTTCTTACCATGTACCACGCTTCATCTGTCATGATCATTTCGATGAAGACGTAACAAGGATATAAATTTTTCTTTTTCATTTGGTCAGTCGGAACACCATCTTTTAAGACAGGTTCTTCTTGCGTCGCAACGATGATACGATAGATGAATGGTTGAAGGTTAAATGATTCTCTTCTTTTCTCTAACGCATCCGCGACTTTTTCTTCGTTTCCGCTATAGGTAGAAACGACGTACCACGCCTTCTCACCTAATTTCTTTTCTTCTTCCATCAAATTAACCTCCTATGCTTGAAAAAGCATTGTGAAGTTGTTGGATGAGAGTGCCGGAAGCTAAATCTTCAAGCATCAAGAATAAGGCGGTGAAAATAGCGATGAGAAGTACGACACCAAGAGCAGGTAATAATTGTTCGCGGTTTGGCCAACGTACTCTCGCACCTTCTCTTACGACTTCCTTGAAATATTTTCTAATACCCATATTTCTCACTCCTATCGACTTTCTTTATGTATCGTCATCTTATTACAATGAGAACAATACTTTTTTAACGTGAGTCTATCTTTTACATTTTGGGATTTGTGAACGGAGTAATTTCTGCTACCGCATTCTTCACAGATCATCATCACTTTTCCACGCATATAAAATGTACTCGCTACAAGAATATACCACAAGCAAAAAATAATTGTCAATTTATAAATTGAAAATAGATGCTTTTAATTGGATTAATTCAGAAGAAAATACACCTAAGCAATTTGAGCAATATCTTCTAATTTTTTATAACGTTCCTTCAACTTTTTTATGATGCTTCTAACTTTCTTTGCACTCATCTTTAAAGCTTCTGCAATTTCGACGCTTCGATAACCATCTAAATAATACATTAGTATCTCTTTTTCTAAACGAGAAAAGATGCCTTTTTCATTTAAAGTTAAGTTTAAAAAGTTCACGCTATTGAAGTGATCTTTAAAATCATCATCGACGTAGATTAAATCGTGAAAAGTTTTACTTTCATATTCATCAAATATCTTTTGATCTAGCGAGAGCATGACGTAATTATGTTCGACGCTTTTCGAACTCTTCTTCGCTCTTAAAATGTTGAAAAAATGGCTTCTTAATACTTTGATAAAATAAGGATAAAGATAACCACTATGGAAGTCAAAACGCGATATAGAAACGAAGAACGCTTGTCTTAAAGTCGACGCTAATTCATCGCTTGAAACTAAATTATTTAAATCATTAAAATTTTGTCTTAAATAGCTATAACCATATGCAATGTAACGTAAGTAAAGCACATTAAAAGCATCTTGTCTGTTCTTCCTAGTTAGGAAGAGCAAATATTCATCATTTAGGAACATAAAACCTCTTTCTAATGGGAAAGAAAGTGTGAAATATAAGATAATAAGACGCTTGTCGCACTCGCGACATTAAGACAAGGAAGTGGTCCATTTAACGGGATTTTGATGCTAAAATCGGCTTTTCGCATCGTAAGATGTGCAATGCCCTTACCTTCGTTTCCAACAATTAAGGCAACTTTATTTGGATAATCAATTTCATACATTGATGTCGCCCCGTGATCGCTAGAAGCGAAAACCCAAAAACCATCTTCTTTTAATATATCGATTGTTTGATTAATATTTTTCACTTGGCAAATTTTTAAATGTTCCATCGCCCCTGCACTCACTTTGTAGACGACGTTAGTAATCGGAGCTTGTCTATCCGCTCTTAAGATGATCGATCTAACATTAAAAGCCGCCGCACTACGAAAAATCGCACCGAGATTATAAGGGTCTAAAATACCATCTAAGATAAGGACGATCGATGTCGATTCATCCTTAAGTTCATCACGCAATTTGGTAAGAGGATAAAAATTATATTCTTTTAATTTGATGACGATACCTTGATGGACGTGATTTTCACTTAAACTATCTAATATTTTATCTTCTACTACTTGATATTTTAGATGACCAAGTTTACTTTCATATAATTTAAGAACGCGTTGGTTAAGAAAAACTTCGAGAATTTGACTCTCGTTACGCAAAGCTTCTTCACAAGCTTTTTTCCCATAGATATATATTGACATAAAATCAAGTCCTTTTGGTCTCAAATTTTATTTAAATTAAGCCGGTAGAAATATGCAATTCAAGAGGTTTGATAGCTTGTCTTAATTCGTCGACGAAAGCCGTCATCGAAGCTTTAGAAACTTTTGAACAACGAATGTTCACTCTTAAAGCTTCTTGTCCATCGATTTGTACGATTTGTGAATCGACATCGCGAATGTTCACACCAAACCTTGAACCGATGGAAATAAGTTCTTTAATGAAAGGTGTACCAGCATTCACCACTAGGGTGATAATAGGATTTTTTCTTGCAGCGAATCTTTCAAATTTACGTAACATCGTCAATATACTTAAAGCGATGATCGTCGCTAAAGTGGCGATAACTAAATTTCCACTACCGCAAGCAAGACCGACAGCCATCGAAAGCCATAGAGTCGTCGCAGTCGTTAAACCTTTCACACTAATACCAGTTTGAATGATCGTTCCAGCCCCTAAGAAACCGATGCCAGCAATTACTTGAGCAGCAAGCCTTGCGGGATCCCTATTAGCGAAAGCTTCATTTCCAGGCATGACATTGAAGCCATAGATAGAAATGATCATGATGATACATGAACCAAGGGAAACGAGAATATGCGTTCTTAAGCCTGCTGCGTGGCCGTTATATTCTCTTTCGAATCCGATGAGGCCTGAAAGAATAATTGTCATCAAGATACAAAGAAAACATAAGACTAAATTTCCGATCCAAGGATCCGCACCAGTATTAAAACTGCTATTGAACCATTGGACGATAATGTTATCAACTGTATCAATGCTCATAATTTTAACCTCTTATCAATAAAGGCCTCTTTTTAAAAGTTCAGCCCTCAAAGCATCGCTCTTAGCAAAATCTTTATTCTTTTTTGCCGTTATATAACTATTATATAGTAATTTATCTTCGTTGGAAACATTAGGTGCCTTCATAGCGTAACCTAAGATATCTAACATCGTCTTAAATTTAGCATAATAATTTTTTAAAGTAGCGATATCATCCATTCCTCTATGTAGATAAGTATTAATTTCTTTCGTCAAATCGAAGATAGCTTTATAAGCATTCGGTGTATTTAAATCATCTTTTAAAGCATCGACAAAAGAGACGATATCTTCACTTTTTTGATAACTCAAATCATCATCTAAAAATGACAATCTTAAAGACAATGCATGATAAGTATTATCGATCTTTTCAAAATTGTTTTTAGCGTTCATTAAATTAGTGTCGTTAAAACTAATTGGAGCTCTATAAGAACTAGAAAGAATAAACGTTCTTAAAACGTTTGGTTCATATTGTTTTAAAGCATCAGAAATAGTGATGACATTGCCTAAAGATTTGGACATCTTTTCATCATTACCAAAGGTAATAAAGCCATTATGCATCCAGTAATTAGCAAGATGATGAGAATGCATCGCTAGCGCTTGCGCCATCTCGTTATCGTGATGAGGAAATTTTAAATCGAAACCACCACCATGGATATCGATTAAACCATCTTGAGCCTTAAAAATTTCATCGATGAAGACGACGCATTCCGTGTGCCATCCAGGTCGACCTTTGGACCAAGGTGAAGACCAATTAAAATTTTCATCAGTCTTCTTCCACAAAGCGAAATCTAAAGGTGACTTTTTCTTCTCGTTAATTTCTATTCTTGCTCCAGCGATCAAATCTTCTTTTTTCATCTTCGATAGTAGAAGATAATCTTCAATTTTATCGACGGAAAAATAGACGTCGCCATCGCTTACGTAAGCGTAGCCTTTCTCGATCAATTTTTCGATGTAAGCGATAATATCTTCGATATGTTCGCTCACTTTAGGGGTAAAAGTTGGAGGTAAGATATTCATCTTCTCACGCATCTTTTTAAATTCATCAATATAAAAAGAAGAAAGTTTTAAAGGTTCGACGTTCAATTCTTTCGCACGGTTGATAATCTTATCATCCACATCCGTATAATTTGAAACGTAAGTTACTTCGTTTCCTAAATAAGTCAAAAGACGATAGAGAACATCGAAGACGATAGGTGGTCTTAAATTGCCAATATGTGGTTCGTTATACACTGTTGGACCGCAGACGTAAAGCGAAACTTTTCCTTCTTTCAAAGGAACAAATTTTTCTTTTTCATTGGAGATGGAATTATATAAATAAATATCTTTCATAGTATCTATATTTTAGCGAAATTAGTAATAAATGTAATTTATTTTGCGAGGACGTAAGAATTGATGTAATCGATGACTTGTGGAAGTTTATCCATCTTAGTGATGAAAAAAGTATTATCTAAAACATCAAGATTTTGTTTGCTTTCATAACCATACATCACCATACATAAATGCATGTTCACGTTCCTTGCAAACTTATAATCCACGAGCGAATCGCCGACGTAGAGACATTCTTCTTCTTTTAAAGAATACTTCTCTTTTAAAGGCAAAAAACATAGTGGATCAGGTTTTTTATGTTCTTCACCCGTATAGCCAACAAAATCTAAGATGAGCGAATCGCTAAAATACTTAGTCACTGCTCTAGATAAGATTCTCATTGGCTTATTAGAAAGAATGAAACAATTAATGCCTCTTCTTTTAAGTTCTAATAAAGTATCGATAACGCAAGGATAAGGTTTAGTTAAAGTGTTAGATTTTTCTTCATAAATTCGATAGAAAGTTTTCCTAAATTCTTCTCTTAATTGTTCGTCTTTTACATCGAGAATTTCTAAAGCTCTATTCACTAGAACATTTTGCCCATTTCCATATAAAAACACGCCATCAGATTTTTTGAACTGGTGCATTCTTCTTTTAGGAAAGATGCTCTTAGTCGTCAAATTAAGTGCCAAAAGCATATCGTTCATCGTATCAAGAAGTGTTCCATCTAAATCGAAGATGACGTGTTTAATCATACTTTTATTTTTTCACCTGAGGATATTTTTCGCGGTGAGACTCATAATGCGTATGTAGTAGTTCATGCGCAAGATGAGAACAAGGCTCACCAAGATAATCTTCGTAAAGACGTTTAATATCAGGATTATTGTGCGATTGTCTCAAAACTTTTCTTTCATCTTCGCTATAGAGGACGGAAGCACGTTTTTGCATGTAGGTATCTAAAATATTTTCCTCTTCATTTGGAAGAAGATTTGGATGGACGTAAGGTTGACCACCACCATTGATACAACCACCAGGACAACCCATAATTTCGATGAAGTGATATGGAGACTTACCATCTTTCACATCTTCTAGTAATGGTTTTGCATTCTTCATACCTGAAACAGCAGCAATCTTAATAACTTTACCATCGATATCAATACTAGCTTCCTTGAATAAAGCAACATTTCTTACTTCCTTAAATTCAATAGCCGGGTATTCTTTTCCAGTGAGAGCAAAATAAGCAGTTCTAAGCGCTGCTTCCATGACGCCACCAGTGACGCCAAAGATGACACCTGCGCCAGTATATTCGCCAAGTAAATCATCATCAAATTGTTCTTCAGGTAAATAGTTCCAATCGATACCAGCACGTTTGATCATCTTAGCAAGTTCTCTCGTCGTAATGACTGCATCTACATCTTTTAAACCATCTACTGCACGATTAGCAGGACGATCTTTTTCATACTTTTTAGCGACGCAAGGCATGACGCTTACGACGAAGATATCTTTCGGATCTAATGCATGCTTTTTCGCATAATAAGATTTGATGATAGCGCCAACCATTTCATGAGGAGATTTACATGAAGAAACGTGAGGAATAACTTCAGGATAATAATATTCTAAATAATTAATCCAACCAGGAGAACAAGAAGTAATTTGTGGTAAAACGCCACCATTTTTAATTCTTCCTAATAACTCATAGGCTTCTTCCATAATTGTTAAATCCGCCCCAAAGTTCGTATCGAAGACACGATAGAAGCCTAAACGATGAAGCGCTGCAACCATCTTACCAGTGCCAACAGTGCCAATCTTAGCTCCAAATTCTTCAGCGATAGCGGCTCTTACCGCCGGGGCGGTTTGAACGATAACTTTCTTACCTTCCTTAAATGCTTTATCGATGAGATGAATTTCACTATTTTCCATCAAAGCACCTGTCGGGCAAACGTTCACGCATTGGCCGCATTGGATACAAGGCGAAGTAGCAAAACTTCTATTACCGCTCGGAGCGACGATCGTATTGAAACCACGATTTTCAAAACCGAGGATACCAATACCTTGCGCGTCTTTACATCTTTCAATACATCTTCCACATAAAATACATTTGGATGTATCTCTCACTAATGAAGGCGCAAGATTATCAAATGTTGTCGGAGTCTTTTCTCCTTGATACATCCCTTCTCTTGCTCCAACAATTTTAGCCACTTCTAAAAGTTCACAATGACCATTTTTATCACATTGTTGGCAGTTCATGTTGTGATTAGATAAAAGTAATTCGACGTTCGCCCTTCTTGCTTCCACTGCATCGATATTAGAAATAGAAATTTCCATACCTTCATTCACTGGATAGACGCAAGAAGCTAGTAAACCTCTCGCTCCTTTTACTGACACTAAGCAAACTCGGCAACTTGCTTTTGAACATTGTCCTTTATTAAAAGTACATAATGAAGGAATACGATAGCCGACAGAACGACAAGCTTCTAAAATAGTTAACCCTTCTTCTACTTGATAAGGGCGACCTTCAATTTTAATATTCACTAAAGCCATAATGACTAATTCCTCCTACCTTATTCCTTATTGATAGCTTTGAAACGGCAAGCGCTAAAACACATACCACACTTGATACATTTATTTTGATCGATGACAAATGGTTCTTTACCAACCACACCGCTAATAGCGTTAACAGGACAATTTCTTGCACATAAAGAACATTTCTTACATTTTTCCGCATCGATGACATAACGCATAAGATGTTTACAAACATGCGCACGACATTTCTTTTCATCGATATGTTCTAAATATTCTTCCATGAAGTTAGATGTAGTAGACAAGATTGGATTCGCCGCCGTTTGACCTAAACCGCATAACGAACCAGCTTTAATCGTCTTAGAAAGATGCAATAAATCTTCTAAATCTTGTCTCGTACCATTACCTCTAACAATCTTATTTAAAATTTCTAAGATACGTTTCGTACCGATACGACAAGGTGAACATTTACCGCATGATTCATCGCAAATAAATTCCATATAGAATTTAGCGACGTCAACCATACAGTTATCTTCATCCATGACGATCGCACCGCCAGAACCCATCATCGAACCCTTTGCCACTAAGTTATCAAAATCGATTGGAGTATCTAAATCTTTTTCAGTTAAGCAACCGCCAGATGGACCACCTGTCTGAATAGCTTTAAATTTCTTGCCATTAGGGATACCGCCACCGATATCATAAATTAATTCTCTTAAGGTCGTACCCATCGGCACTTCCACTAAGCCAACATTATTAATTTTTCCACCTAAAGCGAACACTTTCGTTCCTTTAGATTTTTCCGTACCATACTTGGTAAAATTTTCTAAACCTTCTCTTAAAATGTAAGGAACACAAGCTAAAGTTTCGACGTTATTAATGATCGTAGGTTTACCCCATAGACCGCTAATCGCAGGGAATGGGGGACGAGGACGAGGCATACCTCTTTTGCCTTCGATTGAATTAAGCAAGGCTGTTTCTTCACCGCAGACGAACGCCCCTGCCCCTAATCTAATATGGACGTGGAATGAAAAATCCGTACCTAAAATATGGTCGCCAATAAGACCTAATTCTTCCGCTTCTTTAATAGCGATTCTTAAACGTTTGACAGCGATTGGATATTCCGCACGCACGTAGAAATAACCATTCTTTGCTCCAATTGCGTAACCAGCAATCATCATACCTTCGATGACGTTGAGCGGGTTACCTTCTAAAATGGAACGATCCATGAAAGCACCTGGGTCACCTTCGTCGCCATTACAAACGACATATTTTGTCTCATTTTTTTGATCGTAAGCAAATTGCCATTTACGGCCGGTAGGAAAACCTGCCCCACCACGACCTCTTAAACCACTCTTTAAAATTAAGTCGATAACTTCTTGTGGTTTCATAGATAATGCTTTTTCTAAGCCTTGGAATGCCCCATAGCCTAAAGCTTCATCGATGTTTTCAGGATTGATATGACCACAGCCATGAAGCGCTAAACGCACTTGCTTTTTATAGAAGTTAATATCATCTTGTCTTTGCACTTTTTGATGCGTCGCTGGATCTTCGTAAAATAATTCAGTGACGACGTGACCATTAAGTAAATCTTCTTCGACGATCTTTTTTACATCTTCGACTTTCACTGCGTGATATAAAGTATCTTCTGGGAAAATTTTGACGAATGGCCCTTGTGAACAAAAGCCGAAGCAACCGACGTGATTAACGGTTACTTTATCTTCTAAATTGTATTCTTCGATCAATTTCTTAAATTCATCAAGAATTTCTTCCGAATGCGAAGCCATACATCCTGTCCCACCGCAGACGACGACAGCCCGCTTCCCATCTAAGCCTTCGACTTTATTTTTTAGACATTGTGAGCAATGAGCGATTTTCTCATTTAAAGATTTCGTTGAGTCGATCATAAATTTTCTCCTTCTAATTTACGATATTCTTCGATAATGTGAGGTACTTGATCCACTGTAACTTTAGGATAAACTTTTCCGTTGACGTTCACTGCTGGTGCAATACCGCATGCACCGATACAACGTAAAGCATCAAGTGAGAATAAACCATCATCAGAAGTTCCGCCTGGTTTCGTATTTAAAAGTTCAGCAAACTTATCTATCACTTGTTGTGAACCCTTGACGTAACAGGCTGTACCAAGACAGACACCAATGACATATTTTCCTTTTGGTTTTAATGAGAAAAAAGCATAGAAAGTTACCACACCGTAAACATCAGAAACTGGGATATCTAATTCGGATGCAATAATTTCTTGCACTTCAAGTGGTACGTAACCAAATTCATTTTGTACTTCACTTAAAATCATAATTAATGGGGTCGGTTCATTTTTGTATTCCGCACATATTTCCAAAATGCGTTTTTTCGCCCCGGCTGATAAAGAAGCCATGCACTTATTTCCTCCTAGAAACAAATTAGTTCTTAAACAAAAGTATTATAAAGTATTTATAAATGATTTACTAATAGAAAAATTTATTAAATATTAAGGTCAATCTAACTTCAAATATTCGAAAATTTCTTTAACGACTTCTTCCACTGTCGAAAGTGCGCTTACTAAAGTCTTATCAGGAGAAGAAATATCCCCTGCATAAAAAACATTAGGCATTTTTTTACCTTTGATAATACCTTCTACAATTTCAAAGAAATTTTTTAAATAACTATCATCGATAAGAACGCCAATAGCTAAAACATATAAACTCGCTGGAATAGTTTCTTCTTCTTCACCATAATAATTTTTAAAAACCATATTTCCTACTTCATCAAATCTTAAAGGTGTACGATTAAAGATAAAATCATCTACAGCTTTAAAACCCATTTCTAAAGATTCTTTATTCGCTCTTAACCTTTCTTTTTCTCTTCGATACACTCCTACGACTTCTTTAGCGATACTTTTTGCAGAAGCGAGGCAATCCATCGCTGTATCGCTTCCCCCGATGACCACGATCTTATCGTAAGTATCGACATCTAATTCATGTCGACACATCTTTAAGAAATCATGCGCTAAAACGACTTTAGGGTGATTTTTCATGAAGTTGTAAGTTCTTGCTTTATCTAAACCAGTTGTAAAAATGGTCGCATAGTATTTATCTTTAATATCTTCATAAGTAACATCTTTTCCAAACGTCGTATTTAGTTTCACTTCTATTCGTTCATTCAATAATGGATTCAAATCATGTTCGATGACACTAGAAGGTAATCTAAAAGCAGGAATTTGCTGTCTTAAAGCTCCTCCTAAATATAAGCTTTTCTCTAAAATAGTGGATTTTAACCCGCGTTTTGCAAGTTTATGAGCCATCACTAAGCCCACTGGACCACCGCCGATAATCAAAGCGTGTTTATTATTTAATGGTTGAAATTCTTCTTCGTCTCTTCTATTTAATGAAGCAAGATATCGATGAATTTCTCTTACTTTAACAACGCGATCAATCCTACCTCTTAAACAATTTTTCTCACAATATTTTTCACTTGGACATATGTGGCCGCATATATAACTTAAAAGATTTTTCTCGTAGACAAATTTTGCTGCTTCTTCAATATTTCCACTATTAAGTAGAGCAATGAAACGATGTGGTTCACATTGCATTGGACACATCAAGGAACAACGCGGAGCTTTACAATTGAGACATCTTTTTGCCTCCGCTTGAATTTGAGTTAAATCCAATAATTCTTCTTGATAATTATCTTCGATCAAAGGATTATTTTTCTTAGCCATGACTTAATTATGCAATAGATTATAATAAAAGACACTAATTTTATTTATCATAGAAAATTGTAGAAGTAAGCTATCAGTTTTAATCTGGGCACGATTAAAGATATGTATGAAATAAAATAAAGATTATCGCTTGATAATATAAAATTCTTCTTTAAGTATAAGAATAAAATGCTGGTAAGAAGATAAATATAATAGGCAATAATATTAATGTTCATACAAAAAAGCACCTCGGAGGTGCTTTTAACTCAAAGTTAATAATTGATAAATATTAGATGATAACGTCTTTTGTTTTTCTTCCTTTGCCACGACCTGGCTTAAAGACAACTTCACCTTTAGAAATTGCCCCGACAGGACAGACTAAGGAACAAAGTAAACAGCCGACGCACTTATCAGTGTTACAAGTTGGTCTTCTCGTCTTCTTATCCCATTCCATAGCTTGGTGAGAACCATCGTAACAAGAGATGTAACATCTTCCACAACCAACACATTTATCATCATCTATTTTTGGATAAATTTTGAAGTCACGGTCAAGTTCTTCCGCAGGAATAACATTCTTATTAGCTCTTCCTACTAAGTCGGAAAGACGATCGACACCTTTTTCTTCCATATAGTGCATGAGACCATTACATAAATCATCGATGATACGATAACCATATTGCATGATGGCAGTCGTCACTTGCAAAGTGGAAGCACCAAGTAAAATAAATTCTGCCGCATCGCGCCAAGTCTCGATACCGCCAATACCAGAAATTGGAATATCTCGCGTTTTAGGATTATCTCTCAATTGTTGAATAAATCTTAAGGCCACTGGTTTAATAGCCTTACCAGAATAACCAGAAATCGAAGATTTACCATTGACGATAGGTAGCCCCACTTCTTTATCTAAGTCGACGTTTAAAATAGATTTGATCGTGTTGATAGCAGAGATTGCATCCGCTCCACCTTCGATACTTGCAAGTGCGACTTCGCACATATCAGTAATATTAGGTGTCATCTTAGCGATGACTGGCAATTTAGTCGCACTCTTCACAGCTTTACAATATTGACGACATAGATCAGGATTTTGTCCGATCGCCGAACCAAGATGTGTATCGGTCATTTGAGGACAGGAGAAATTAAGTTCGATCATATCCGCTCCTGCATCTTCGACTTGTTTAGCTAAAATTTTCCAATCTTCATCGCTTCCCGCCATGATAGAAGCGACTAAAACACAATCGGGGAATTCTTCTTTTAGACGTCTAATATCTCTTAGATCATCTTCTAAAGGATGTTCTGTCAATTGTTCCATATTTTTAAAGCCGACGAAAGGTGTCGCTTCTTTTTGTAACATATCGTAACGTGGCGAACATTCATCGCATGGATCTTTAATTAAAGTTTTATAGACGATTCCGCCCCAACCTGATCTAAAAGCTTTCGCGCACATGTCGTAACAATTGCCGACAGGCGAAGAAGAAAGCATGAAAGGGTTTTTAAATTTCACACCGAGGAATTCGATACTTAAATCTTTCTTAATCATTATTTTGTCCTCGCTTTCGTTAAATAGGCGTCGATAAAGTAAGATGCCTCTTTTGCGGTTTTGACCGCTCCGACGACTGTTTTATCACCCTTAGCGATATCGCCGACGACAAACACATTAGAGTCACCGACACGGTAGTTATTCGCGACCACTTCACCTAGATTATAATCTAAACCAAATTGTGGTCTTACCACTTGACCAACCGCTAAGATAATATGTTTTGGTTCGATAGAAATGACACTAGGCAAATGACGATGTTTAAATGTCACTACTTTTCCATCGTAACTCATTGGAACATAACCATCGATGATGGATACGTTTAATGCTCTAGCTTCATTCAATTCTTTTTGGCTGGCTCTAAATTCATTAAATTCTTCATAAACAACATCGATGACACGCGGTGTACCGATACGTTTTAAAGTCGTAACGACATCCATCGCTACGTCCCCGCCACCGATGACTAAAGTATCACTATAGACGTCGATATCGCCTCTTTCATTTTTGACTCTTCTTAAGAATTGTGTCGCAAGTTCAACGTGTGCATCATCTTCAAACATCGGTAAGGTCTTCGCTAATTCGTAACCAGTTCCAACGACGACCGCGTCATATTCTTCCTTTAATTTTTTAAATTCATCATCGTCCACTGGATGATTCACTAAATTTTTAACACCTAAATCTAAGATACGCTTAATTTCTAAATCTAAGACATCATTTGGTAAACGATATGAAGGAATGCCATATCTTAGATAACCACCAAGTTTTTCATCTTTTTCAAAGATTGTCACTTGATAACCTTTCATACGCAATAAAGCCGCAAGTTCTAAACCACCAGGACCAGAACCAATGATGGCAACCTTTTGTTTTAATTCCACTTCTGGCTTCCTTAAAATTTCCATCTTTAAATTAGCTTCAAAATCAGTGATGTAACGTTGAATCTTGCCAATTTCAATTGGTTTATCAATACCACTTCTTGAACAACCTAATTTACAATATTTTTCTTGTGGACACACTCTTGCGCATATGGCCCCTAAGGCGTTATTTTCTCTAATAATTTCCGCTGCGCCTTTTTCATTTAAAAAACGCAAAGCACGAATAAATCTAGCGGGGTCTGTTCCAGCGGGACAATTCTTAGAGCATGGGGCATCATGACAAAGCAAGCACCTACTTGCTTCTTCGATAGCTAAAAGAGGAGTGTAAGCCTCTTCCGCTTCTTTCAAATAATCTTTCATGGGGATAGTTCTCCTTGTAATAGATATTATGCCATAAAAGATTAGTTTATTTAATTAAAAGTTAAATGTACTTAGTTTGATGAATTACTAGGGTTAAGTGGAATACTTATAGAATAATAAGGACTACTTGGATAATTAAAAGCAAATGAAGCGATGAACGCTGCCGCCATAGAAACGACCATGAAGCCAACGAAGACGATGATGACTGGCCCCATAGGATCCCTATCAGTAGCCATATTGAACGCAAAATAAAGTAAAAAAATTACAACGTATCCAGCAAGATAAATTAAAGGTACATACATATTTGAAAAATCAGGCATCCTATAAAAAAACACATAAAATAACACCGTGCCTATAAACGCTGAAGCAAAAAATATTACAATAGCGAAAAAGAAATATAGAACCCAAAGCATATTTTCCCCGGAGCGTTTTAAATAAATAGAAATTCCAACATGCGTTGCTAAGAAAAGCACTCCAATAACAATAAGTATTATCATTGAATTCTCACCATCATTATACGGATGAAGGATGACTGGGCAAATAAAATAAAAAATTAATGAGATGAGTGACAAAACAATTATAATCTTTAATTTTCTATTTTCTAAAATAGATCCAATAAGTCCTGATAACATAAAAAATTAATATTCTTCCTTCCTATAGGCATCTCTTTCAATTAATAGAAGATGGATTTTCTTACAATTTTATTCATCTAAAAAACCGGTAATGGAAAACCAACAGTAAATAATAATGAGTAAGCAAGGCCAATAAAAATGGCGGCAGTTAAGAAGAAAATAATGAACGTTGGAATTAAATTTTCTTGTGTAGAAAAGTGATTAACCACAACGTAAGAGATAAGAACTATACCCATCGCGCCTAGCGAAATAAGTGGAAGATAAACTGGATCGATGGGTAAAAAAGTAGTTAAAAACATAGAGAGATAAAAGCTAAGGAGACAGCCGACAAGGACAAAAGCGAGCCACTTCTTTTCAAGACCAAATCTAATTATGTAAAAAACAGTCAATAGAAGAACTAAAATGAATCCAGCAGAAAGAATTATTATACCTAGATGAAAGTGCGATGAAATGATAACACCACTACAAAAGTATGATATGATTATTGTCCATAAAATAAATAATAAAAGATGGATTTTCTTATTTTCAATTATTGTACTAATAAGTTCTGAAATCACAATTAATATTCTTCCTTCCTATAGGCATCTCTTTCTACGAGAAGAAGATGAATTTTCTTACAAAGTTTAACTATTTCATCGTTATTTTGTTCACTAACAGCGAGCATTAATTCATCGATAGAAGCATCGATCTTACTATCGTAAGTTTTCGTGCCTAAAGCTTCCATGCTCGGTAAGGAGTGAATTTCATCATGAATATTTTGTAGTTGTCTTCTTACATTTCTATCTTCCACTACTTCGATAAGCCTAGCAATACGACCTGCATAATTTTTGATGACTCTAGCTTCTTTGTGATCAATTCTTTCTTGCTCCGCACTTTTTTGATTAACGATATAAAGTGTTAAGAAAATAATTATATATAAGCCTAACAATACCGCGTTCGTGGCAATGGAAGGAACAATATCAATTAATTCCAAGCATAAAAATACAACATTTGCGATAAAAGACGATAAGAAGTAGAAAACACTTACTAGATAATGAGTCATTTGATAAATATGATTTCCCATCGTATTCGTCTTAAGTAATGGAATTAAAATCAAAGATAGATATGAAACGTGAATAAAAGCATACGCGACCCAAGTTGAATCCGTGTGTGTCACACCAGCAATCAAAAAGAAACAGAGGTTGAAGACGATGACAAATATTAAATCTAAAACGATCGTCGCAATTAATAATTTATTTTTTAGTTTCATAATTTTGCTAAGAGTTCCTTTCTTTTCGCGTCATATTCATCTTTATCGATCAAACCTTGATCAAACAAAGTTTTTAAAGTTTGAAGTTTAGAAGCGACATCTTCATTTCCTTTAGGTTTATCTAAACCCATATTATTAGAGTTATTATTTTGCATCGCATTAAACATACCTAGACCCGCGCCTAGGCCAACTCCGATACCGGCTCCGCCACCGCTACCTTCATTTTCTGCAGCCGCTTTTAAAATTTCGGCCTGTCTTTGTCTTTGCCAATTGTCACCTAATGTTTCAAAGACAGCTTTATCTGCCTGAGCGTGTCTTAATTTTGCAATCGTTTCGATGCCCACTTCATCATATTTTCTTCTTAGTTCATCATCTTCAATATCTAAAGCGGAAACGACGAAACGCACGCAAGTTAAACCATATTCTTTTAAGATTTCATCCATGTAAGGTTCGATAATTTCACTAAATTCATCAAGCCTTGCATCGATACCTAAAAGTTCCATATTCGATTCTAATAAAGCTCTTGCAATAACTGATTTAATTTTCGATTGGAATTGGCTAATAAAATATTTATTAAGTCCCACTTCCGTTTCAAAATCCATATTATTACCAATCAATTTTTCTAAGAATAATTGAGGATTTTTAATTTGCACTTTATAAGCTCCACGACATTTAATTTTCGTCGCGATACCTAATAGTTTATCTCTTACTTGGATAGGTGAATCCGTTCCCCATTTTATTTCGACACTATGGGTAGTTCGAACAAAATAGACGCGGCAATTAAAAATCGAAACGCCACCAGAAAATAAATTTCTTAAACTAGTGATGAAAGGATAATTTTTCGTCGAAAGTTTATAAGTACCATTAGAAAATACTTGCTTAATTATACCTCCATCGACAAAGATAGCTTCTTCGCCAGGTTGCACAATTAAAGTAGAATTCGTATTGAAATCTTCGCTTGGATATTTAAAGATTAAAAAATCTGGTGAAGATTCATTTTTAATGACCTCAGTCCAAGTTTTTTTCACTTCACTGCGTTTGAATAAAGACATGATGTTTTCCTCCTAAATTTTAAGGATAATCGATGCGACATATTTGTCCGCGGCAACGGAAATAAGTGCGATGAACAATTTTTATTAAAGCGATGAAGACGCCATATTTTTTTATTGCTAATAAGGCGTATTCTGAACAAGTTGGCTTAAAATTACATTTTCTACGCGTTTCATCTTTCGCATAATGCTGATAAAGATGGACGAGTCCTACGATGATAGATGGGGATAAAATTAAGAAAGTATAACCACCGATGATGAGGATGAGGATGAAGATACTTAAACAAGCATTTTCATCTAATAATTCGCTAAGAGCGGGACTTAAACAATCGCTGTTCTTCAACAAGAAATATAATCCCACTCCTAGCGACGATATGAGAAACAAGAACGTGATAATATAACAAATACATTTTGTAAGCGTAGTGTTAGGTCTACTTAGAGGATGATTTAAAACATAATTGAAGACGTAACCATGTTCTTGTTTATCAAACACCATAGAAATTATTTAGCTTTTCTTTCTCTCACTAAGGCCTTGAGACCTTGAATCGATCTTTCAGAAGCTTCAGGATTGGTGACAGAAATCGATAATTTATCACCTGGAACGACGATCATAAATTGATTGTAATCCATGAGAATTCTTTGATAAGTATTCGTCCTCAAACCACGTCTCTTTAAAACTTCACGTTCTTCCGAACCAGTTTCCGTATAAATGCTTACGATATCTTTGTAGAAATATTCTGCAGTTTTAACACTCTTACCATCTTCATCAAGATTAGTCGTCCATTGATAAAGGAATAATTCTTCGTCAGTGAAGAAAACCCAGGTCACTTGATAAGAAGAAGAACGCCACAATAAATCTTTACCAAGTTTAGTAAAGATATTACGGTCGCTAAAATTGTAACCTTCAAAAGAAATCGCTTTAACTTTGCTCACTTGTGTGGGATCGAGACCAATCTTTCTTAAGCCTTCGCTCTTATGATCGATCGAATGAACGACTTTACTCACAAGTTCATCATATTTTTTGTCGTTAAGTTTACCACCAAAACAACCACCAGTGCCTAAGAAATAGTCGATGACTTTCTTTTGTTCTTTGCTGCGACCAGCTTTTAAATTCTTTTCTTTTTGACTAGCAAATAAGCCCATAAATAATACCTCCTATATAGAAAAGATTTTGCTCTTTTAAAGCCAATTTGGTCTCGCTACTCCTAACATAGCAAATAAGGAATTGACATCCATGTCGGAGTAACCATATTCTTTCGCTTGCGATAAAGTTTCCATATAATTTGGAACCGTATTGAAATATTTTCTTTCGTAATAATCGTATTTAATGTAACTAAGTAAAACGTAATAGATACCTTTAGGAGTAATCATATTCGCCGCATTTAAATATTGTTCACATTTATCGATATCATCTTTCGTATGTAAAAAAGGTATCTTCCCTTTCAAAGTCGCAATCGCCGCGGCAAAGAAGATATCCCCATTATCGAAATTATCTTGCATAGCAATTTCAAAACAAGCGAGAGCTTTATCGAAAAGTTTAAGTTTTAAATAGCACATACCCATCGAAGCATTCACGTCTTTATCATCAGGATGTGCATCTAAAGCTTTCTTATAGCTTCCAGCGTATTTATTCAATAGAGGTAAGGACATATCGATGACACTATTAAAAGTGCTCACATTAATTGGTGAATGACAATATTCACATTCTTTTTGCGAAATCGATACCGGCGCGCCGCAGCCAGGACAATTCAATTTAATAACTTCCACTGCCATATAACAATAAAATGACCTTTCGATAAATAATTCAAAAATATAATACCCCCCCCCGTTTAATTTTGTCAACGAATTTTTTTGAACAAAGAAAAAGTCATTTGTTAACTATTTTTCATCGCTTTGACAAAACCATTCATATACAAAAAACTAGAAGAAAATAATAATTTCTTCTCATCACTTTAATTTTCACTAAAGGAGCTAAAAAACTTATTTTCAATTTTCATTTAATTACACATTAAAATTTATAAAACTTAAAGCATTTTAATTATCATTTCTTCATTTTTCGCTCAATTAAATAATAATATTGAATAAAAATGAACCATTTTTTAATCTTTTGAATAAATTTTCTTTAATTTTAACTTGATTTTATATAATTTATCGCTAAAATTGAGCCGTGAGGTAAAAAATTATGGCAAAATATACTAAGCAAGATATCTTAAATATCGCTAAAAAACAAAATGTTCAATATGTAAGATTGCAATTTTCTGACATCTTAGGGACGAATAAAGCAGTCGAAATCCCTGTCGCTAAATTAAAAGATGCCTTAGATGATAAAATTTCTTTCGATGGTTCATCTGTCGAAGGCTTCGCGCGTATCAAAGAAGCAGATATGTACTTATCCCCTGATCGCAATACGTGGCTCATCTTAGACTTCGAAGATTTAAAATATGGTAAAGTCGCTAGACTTATCTGCGATGTTTACATGAATAATGGTAAGCCTTTTTCAGGTGATCCACGTTACATCTTAAAGAAAACATTACGTAAGATGAGAGAATTAGGTTATTCTTCATTAAATGTCGGTTTCGAACCAGAATTTTATTTATTTAAAACTGATGAGGAAGGTAAACCTATCTTAAAACATTCGATCGATAAAGCTTCTTATTTTGACCTTTCCCCTATCGATGGAGCGGAATATGTAAGAAGAGATATCGCTCTTGCCTTAGAGCATCTAGGTTTTGAAGTACAAACTAATCATCATGAAGTAGGCCCTGGTCAAAATGAAATCAATTTTAAATATGACGATGCTCTAACTACCGCGGACCGCATTCAAACTTTGAAGCAAGTCGTCAAAATTATCGCTGGAAAACATGGCTATTTCGCTACTTTCATGCCGAAACCAATCGAAGGTTATCCTGGCTCTGGGATGCACGCGAATATGTCGCTCGTGGATGAAAATGGGGAAAATGTCTTTTACGATGCCAATAGCAAAGATGGTCTATCTTCAACATGCAAGAAATGGATAAGCGGCATCATCAGCCATTCTAGGCCTCTTTCTTTCATCACTAATCCGACGATCAATTCTTACAAACGCTTAGTCGCGGGTTTCGAAGCTCCTATCTACGCAAGTTGGAGTCAAGCGAATCGTTCTTCGATGATTAGAATTCCCGCACAAAGAGGTGCGGCTACGCGCACAGAAATTCGTAACGTCGATTGTATGGCTAACCCCTACTTAGCGATTTCTTGTCTTCTTGCCGCAGGACTCGATGGCATTTTACATATCGAAGATGAAGATATCATTCCACCTATATCAGAAAACTTATTTGAATTAAGTTTAGAGGAAATTACGAAATTAGGTATAAAACGTATTCCTTCTAATCTTTACGATGCGATGAAAGAATTTAAAAAGGACACTTTCTTTAAAAATGTCCTCGGTGAACCAGTTTATTCCAAGTTGATTTATATCAAAGAACAAGCTTGGAAAAAATATTCTTTAATCGTCACACCTTTCGAATTAGAAAGATATTTATAAAAATTAATTCATCAACACAAAATCATCTAAATTAGGTTTTTCTTGGATAGCCACCAATTGTATTTCGATGTCGCTAGAGACATTTCTTTCTGGACTTTGAATTAAAGAAGACGCAAGCGTCACTAAATTATCTTCGATGAGAATATTATAATAATCTCTTGCTTTTCCATCCGTCAGATCATAAAAGAAATATAAATCCCCACTTCCCTCGCTCGAAAGATAATAATCTAAGCGATATTGTGGTTTCAATTGTTCTTCTCCGGCTTCCAATAAGACGAAATGTTCTAACATTGGTGCGATAATATTTTCAATCGTCGATAAAGTAAATTCTTTTACATTAGAGGCTCCCATATAATTTTCGTAAGTTTTAACATATTCATTAAAATAAGCTTTTGCCTCTTCATTATTGCTAAACTCGTAACGATAATAAGTGGCGGTTTTATCGAAACTAATTCTTGCATCGTAAAACACATTGTTTTCGACGTAGAACCATATTTCTTCAATATCGCTCGAAACTTGCGTTAAGTTATAGTAATAATAGTTATTAAAGTCGAACACTTCATTTGTTACAATTTGATAATTATTTTCGCTCGTAGTCAATTTAGAAGTGAAGGAAGGACTAACGTAAAGTGGGTTATTTAAATGCGCCTTTATATTTTCTAAAACGCGCATCATCTCACTGGCGGGTTCGCCAGTCGAAGGATGACAAGCACTTAGAAGAAGTAAAGGAAGTAAAGTTAAGGATAAATATTTTTTCATAATTCACTCACTTTCTCATACGCACTTAAATCAGGATAAATTAAATCGAATGCACCAACTTCAATAATTGATTCGTTAACGTAATTAGAGTCATTAACTATCATCGTCTGATGAACGTAAGCTAAATAGTTATTTTCAAGTTCGATATGCATCACTAAGTCATTAGAGGTATCTTCATAAATTAAATTAAGATAGCCTTCGCCACGCGAAGTTAAACTAGATGCACTTTCTAATAAATTACGCATCGAAGCGATAGTCATTAACGTCAAAGTATTTAAATTGTAACTAGTTTTGCCCTGCGTTACACTTTCTAATTCTAAGATATAAGTATCAAATAATGCTCTTGCATCTTCAACACTCGCACACTCAGTCAAAGTGTAAGTATTATCTTTTATTTGTACAAAGTTTTTTCCTTCGACGTAAGCATAAGTTAGGCTAGAATCTAAACCTGTTCTTTCTTCGTAGAAGTAATAATTATCTAAATCGATCTTTTGATTTTGTGTCGTTATATCTTCGCCTAGCTTCACGAAAATATAATTCGTGTAAGCTGGTCTAGAAGTCATTCCATTTAGATAAGCTTCCATCGCATCTAATAACGCATTTGCCTTACTTACAGTAATCGGCTCTTCGATGATAAATTCTTTAACATCCGGATATTCAAGCGGGACACCTAAAGTGAAAATTTCACTCATCTCATAATAATTATCTTCTTCATCTTGGATGATGAGACTATATTCTCTTAAATAATATTCGTTGAAGACGATATTAATTTCATCGCTAACGCCATCGTTCATTTCCTTATATTTTAAAGAAAAATTTCCATGTTCATCAAAAGATGTTGAATAAGATAATTCTTCTAAGGCTTCATAATCACTATTATTATCATTTTCAAAATCGATAATATTATTGACGATGCTTCTTGCTTCTGTTAACGCTAATTTAGAAGCATCGACCCACGATTGTTTATAAGTTTCATCGAGCGAATCCATATAGGCCATAAATTTCGCTTGCGCGCTACTGACGTCTTCTAAATACTCGACTGCCCCGGTTTTTTCACCCACCACGTCAATTAAATAATAAACATTCATCTCATCGACGTAGACCCATAGTTCATTTTCGATGATATTAGAGCTTTCTTTCCTCATATGAAAATAGAAATTAGAAGGATCATAACTTAATAAAATTTTACTTTCCTTTCCTTCTTCTTCAACGATAATATTTCTTGTAAAAAGAGGACTAGAAGAAACCTTAGTAAGGTAATTTTCAATATTATCTAACGCTAGTAAAGTATCTTCCGCTGAAGGAATAGGTAAACAAGATGATAACATTAACGTCGATAACAAGAGTGGTATACATATTTTTTTCATACTTAAATCATCCTTAAAAAAAGACTACTCCATTATAAACTAAACCTAGATAAAAATAAACGTAGCGAGCTCATAGCCCGCTACGCTAAATAGAAGGAGATTTTTAAAATTAAATTATGCGCCAGTCACTAAAGTATAATCACTTAAATCTGGAATATTACGCGAAATACTTCTCACTTGGATATCGACGATTGAATCCATACTTTGCTCACCTTGCTTGGCACTAACTTTCATATGCGTAAGCCAGTAATTATCGATCCTAACTTCAACGGCTTCAGATTCTCCGCCTTGACTCATGCTAAAAGAAATAGATAAATTACCATCGCCACTCGAACCAAGATGATAAGAGATATTTATCCCTTCTGGAACTTGTCCTTCGCCAGATTCAAGTAACATACAAGTTGGTAAAATTGAAGCACCTACTTCAAGACCAGATTGAGTTAAAGCCACTAAACTCCCGCCTCCACCATTTGATTCAATGTAATCGATATACATATCAAAATTAGCTTGAGCTTCTTCTACACTCGCGCCTTCAGTAACCATATATTGTTTTTCACCTGCCAAATTTGAAACTACATAGAAATCCGTATCATCGACGTAGATCCAGCTTTCAGATGTCGCACCATCTGAAGTTGCTTTTTGATGAATATAATAATTTGCTAAATCTACATCCACTTCAGATTTTATCGGTGATGAACCAACCGTATTAGTTTCAATATCTCCGTGATAAGCTGTTTCTTCTGCGGTCGTTAAATGAGTAGCGATATCATTAGCGATTTCCCACGCATCGGCTGCTTTAATACCAGTTCCGCCACAAGATACGAGTGCGAAAGCAGGTAATAAGGCTAATAGAGAGATTTTCTTCATAAACTTTTTTGCCTCCGAATCTTTCTAAATAAAGTATGAATAACATCAAAATTAAAATCAAGCAATTTTAAGTAATAAAATAATTAAATTTTTAACAACTAGACTATTAATTGTTAACAATTACATAATTGGATAAATTTGGATAAATTAATTGTGGATTTTCTAGGCTGACACTCATTTCATACACTTCATTATGCGTCTTATCTTTAAATTCTTGTTTACAATGAGAGACGTAATATTTATCGAAACTACGAACATATTTTTCTTTTTCTTCGCTCGGAGTAACAATTTCGTAACTGATACCTAAATTACCTTCACCATTCGAAGTAATAGAATAATGAAAATCATATCCATCCGTATAAGTTATATCACCTGCTTCATAAACTTCTAATTCATCTAATAAAGAGGTAACTTCATCGATGAATACTTTCGTTCTAGCCGCTAAGGAAGAATTGGTGAAATATGTATTAAAGTATTGAATAAACATCGCTTCCGCTTCTTCATCGTTTGTAACTTCGATCACTTGATAGGCTCCATTTTCGCCATTTGCTTCCACGAGGTATAAGTTAAGATCTTGAACATACAAACATACATCGATAACTTCATCATTCGTAGGATTTTGATTGTAGGCATATAAATTAACGAAATCGAACGCCCCTTTTACATCTAGGACATTAACGTCATTAGCGTTACTAGTCATAGAATAAGTATAAGCAGGATTTTCAGTTGCTGTAAGAATGTAATTATCAATATCTTTAGCAATCCTATTAGCCTCACTCGCGCTGATAGAAGTTCCATCACAAGACGCTAACGATAAAGTAGGCGCTAATATTCTTTTTCATATGCGAACTCCCCATAAATTCATTTTGCAAAAAAATATTTTTTGACACATGTAACATCATAAAACTTACTTATGCAATTTTTCGTAGGTAAGTTTTGAATATTGAATACTTTCGTGTTAAAATGTAACCATGTTAGGAAAATTTGAACTAAAAAAAGACGTCGAAAGAGCGTGCGAAATATTAAAACTAAGCGAAGCTAGCTTTGCTGATTTAGCGAACATTAACCTTCGTACTTTACAATATAATTACGAAGATAGTAATAACAATGAAGTCTTAGAAAAAGTTTATTCTACTATCTACCGCGCTCGTATTCGTCTAAATAAAATTAAATCTGAACTCTATTTTGAAAATTTAAATAAAGACGAATATTTATTGTTTCATGGCTCAAAAAACGGTATTGAAAAAATAGATGAAAGCGGCTCTAGATATAATTCTGATTTCGGTAACGGCTTTTATTGTTCTACATCATATCAATCTAGCCTTGCGTTCATCGAAATGAACGAAAGTCCTTCGATTTATGTTTTCACTTTGGATAAAAAAGATTTGTCTATCATCGAAATAAAACCTTCTCGAGAATGGATGCTAATTGTTTGCTATTTTCGCGGAATGATCGATCAATATGCAACTCATCCTCTAATGCAAAAATGTTTGAATATGTTAAAAAATAAAGATGTCATAATTGCTCCGATTGCGGACAATCGCATGTTCCAAATAATGCGTGATTTTGGAGAAGGTAATATTACAGATCAACAAGCAATTCATGCTCTATCAGCGAGCAGATTAGGAAATCAATACGTCTTTAAAACTAAAAAAGCTATCGATAAGTTAAAATTTATAGAAAGACTTTATGTTTCAAATTCAGAAAGAAAAAATTCATTTGAAAATACCGAAGAAAGAAAAGTTGAAATAGATAATAAATTAAAACTATCTAAACGTGAATTTAGAAATGAAGGAAAATATATTGATGAGGTGTTCGAATGAAGAAACTTGATAACGATGGTTTAAAACTTTGTGCTTACCAAGCTCAAATTTTTGAAGTTTCTCCCGCTAAATTTCAAGGTTCGAGCAAAATTTTCTTACGCCGCTTCTACCGTAGCAAATTTGCGATGAAATTAGATGAAGGTTATCTTAGTCAACTTAACCTTAGTGTCGATGAAGCTTTCGAAAGCATCGAAAAACAATTTGGAAAGACAAATTATGGCCAAGTAAAATATGATAAAAATGAGCTTTATTGGATTGGCTATATCACAAGATATATATGTTATACAAGAGAGGTAAGTTCTATATTCGTCTACAAAACTTTTCCTACCCAATTACTGCTCGATTGTTATAAAGGTTATCATAGTCAAGGTGAAGAATGGGTCATCGCTCATCTCTTAGAAACTTTACAATTA
The DNA here is from genome assembly GCA_949285455.1 of uncultured bacterium. GTDB lineage: Bacteria > Bacillota_I > Bacilli_A > RFN20 > CAG-826 > CALVUG01. The sequence continues at coordinate 46,532 of CASDXP010000003.1, forward strand.
GATGAATCTTATTTCGATATTAATGTGAGATTAAAAAATCTTCTAAGAACAGAAACGAAGAAAAGCGAAGAAAAAACCATTTAAATATTTAAAACTTACTTATGCAATTTTTCGTAGGTAAGTTTTGAATAAAAAGAAAAAGGGCAAGAAGCCCTTTTATAATAAATTAAGATTTAATGAATAATAATTAGTCGATCCAAAGAACTTTGTTGTAGATGACCATCGTAACGATATCGATAATCCAGACGATGAAGAAAACGAAGAATAGTAATATTGCAAGAACAGTATGCAACATATTTTCTTTTAAGACTGAACGAGCGATACGATAGACGATCCAAATAATGTTCACAATTGGAATGATCGCTAAGATAATTTTGACAACGCGAGATTGGTTGTCGAGCATGTTCACTAAATTTTTCATCCTTACTTTTTTTATCCTTTCCTTATTCGACGAAACTCACGACGCTCATGGGAGCGTTATCGCCGCGACGCGCCGCTAAATCTAAAGCACGCGTATAACCGCCGTTACGATCTTTGAAACGTGGACCTAACACGTCGAATAATTTGTCGATAGCTTTCGTCTCACCCACTTTTTGATCGGTGAGGATACTAAGTGCTCTTCTACGGCTCGCTAAGGTGTTAGCCTTGGCTAAGGTGATGAGCTTATCAGCTAAAGGAATTAAATCTTTCGCCACTGCTTTTGTCACTTTGACTTGATCAAATAAGACGAGATGGGTGACCGTATTACGAAGCATCATTTTACGTTTGCTAGAGGTGTAAGCCGCTTTGAAGCGCACACCAGTTTTTCCATGTACGTTTTTACGTCCTTGTGCTGGCATATGTATTAACCTCCTTTAATCAATGTTCGGTCCGTGTTCTAAGAAACTAAGACCTCTTTCTTCAAGTTTATCTTTCACTTCTTTAAGTGATTTCTTTCCTAAGTTACGCACTTTCATCATCTCATCTTCCGTCTTTTGAATAAGTTCACCAACGGTCGTGATACCGGCACGTTTTAAGCAGTTGAAGGAACGGACGGAAAGATCTAAATCTTCGACTGGAGTGTCTTCAAATTTATTTTCTTCCACCGGCGCTTCTTCTTTGTACATATTCATATCTTGTGCGATATCGCTAAGACGAGCAAAATGTTCTAAGTGAGTAATTAAGATTTGAGCCGCTAAAGAGACAGCATTTTCGGGTTCAATTGAACCATTCGTCCATACTTCTAACACCAATTTTTCAAATTTAGAAGAATTGCCGACACGTGTTTGTTCACTCGTCCAATTAACTTTTTCAATTGGAGAATAATTCGAATCGGTGGCAATTAAGCCGATATGTTTAGGATCGTTTGGACCAGCAATGTTATTATCGCTTGTGACGTAACCACGATAATTTCTTGCATACATCGTCATGTTGATGCTACCTTCCGCAGCGAGATGACAAATTTCAAGTTCTGGGTTGATGATCGTTACATCGGCTGGACATTTAATATCGCCCGCTTTGACCACTCCACCATTTTTAGAAGAAACTTCTAAGGTGAGTTTACGTTGACTCGAATCATTAATATCAGCGATGTCGATGACGAGTTGTTTCAAATTGAGAATGATTTCGGTGACGTCTTCGACGATGCCAGGTAAAGAAGAGAATTCATGCTTCACTCCTTCGATTTCGATAGCGAAGATGCTCGCGCCTGGTAAAGCGGATAATAAGACTCTTCTTAAAGCATTACCGATCGTCGTCGCAAAGCCTCTTTCTAAAGGTTCGAAGACGAAACGACCATAATGATCGTTTTCATCAATCTTGGCCACTTTGAAGGCCATCTTTTCAAAAGGATTAACTAATTTGTGTTCCATCTCATTACTCCTTTCTTATCTCTAGCCTTTTGGCTTCTTGGGTGGACGGCAACCATTGTGTGGAATGGGTGTCGAATCTTGAATAGATAAAATTTCAAGACCAGCATTCGCTAAGGAGCGCACCGCACTTTCACGGCCTGGGCCTGGACCTTTGACGTCGACATCGACCGTTCTAATACCTTGATCATAAGCTTTCTTCGCTGCGGCTTCGCTAGCGAGTTGAGCAGCATAAGGAGTAGATTTTCTTGCTCCTTTGAAGCCGAGCACACCAGCGCTAGACCAAGTTAAGACGTTACCTTGTTCGTCACTGATAGCGACGATAGTGTTATTGAAGGTCGCATGAATATGAGCGACGCCCTTAGTAAATGTGCGTTTAATTTTTTTCTTACGAGTTACTTTTGTAGCCATAAAATTAACACCTCACTATGCGGTCGCTTTCTTCTTATTAGCGATCGTTTTCTTCTTACCTTTACGTGTACGAGCGTTCGTACGTGTTCTTTGACCACGCACTGGTAAGCCACGACGATGTCTCATACCGCGGTAACAGCCAATTTCTTGTAAAGTTTTGATGTTGAGCGCCACGTCACGACGTAAATCACCTTCGACTTTATATTTGGCAATTTCTTGACGGATGCGGACGAATTCATCGTCAGTTAAATCTTTGACGCGTTTGTCTTCGCTGACGTTCGCGTCTTTTAAAATCTTTTTCGCTGTCGTATTTCCAATACCATAAATGTAAGTAAGAGAAATGACGACTCTTTTTTCATCTGGAATATCAACACCAACGATACGTGCCATATTCTTTTTCCTCCTAACCTTGTCTCTGCTTATGTTTCGGGTTTTCGCAGATTACCATGACTTTGCCGTGGCGGCGAATAACCTTACACTTATCGCAGATGGGTTTAACGGATGGTCTAACTTTCATAATTTTAAAATCCTCCGTATGGTACTATTTGTACCTAAATGTGATGCGGCCCCGTGTTAAATCGTAAGGCGAGATTTCTATCGCAACTCTGTCACCTGGTAGGATGCGAATGAAGTTCATTCGGATTTTACCAGAAACGTGGGCCATGATTACGATGCCGTTATCAAGGCGAACTTTGAACACTGCGTTCGGTAAGTTCTCCAAAACGACCGCCTGTGTTTCGATGACGTCATTCTTGGCCATGTTCGTCCTCCATAGTAAGAATTTTTGCGCCATCCGCAGTCACTACGACTGTGTTCTCGTAGTGTGCTGTGGCTAATTTATCTCTCATCTTAATCGTCCAGCCATCACCTAAGACTTTGTATTCGCTTGAGCCTAGACAAATCATCGGTTCGATAGCTAAAGTCATACCTTCGCGTAATTTCACGCCTGTACCCGCCACTCCTTGATTAGGAATGTAAGGGTCTTCATGGAAGGAAAGGCCTACCCCATGACCCGTAAAATCTTTAGGCGAAGAATAACCGAATTTTTTATAATAACTTTCGATCGCGTGAGAGATATCACCGACGTGATTACCAGGTTTGACTTGGGCTAAACCTTGAAAAAATGCTTCCTTAGTCACTTCCACTAATCGCTTAATTTCTTCTTTCACTTCCCCGACTAGATAAGTTCTAGCCGCGTCCGCGATATAGCCTTTCTTCGTCACCCCTAAATCGACGCTTACGACGTCACCAGCTCTCAAGATTTCTTTACGCGAAGGAATACCATGAATTAAAGTATCGTTCACACTTACGCACACAGCGCCAGGAAATCCTTCGTAATTTAAGCAAGTGGGGTAAGCATCGTGAGAGCGAATGATCTCTTCGCAAAATTTAGAGATATCATAAGTCGAGATACCCGGCTTGATGAATGTCTCTAAACCTTTGAATACTTTAGCGATGATCAAACCCGCTTCGTGGATAAGTTCCACTTCGCGGGGAGATTTGATGATGATCATTCTTATCTTTCACCTCGGATGAGTTCCTTAACCTCAACGAAGAGCAAATCTTTACCTTTTGAGCCATCTAAAGTCACTAAGTTACCAGCTTCTTTATAATAATCAAGAAGTGGTTTAGTTTCATGTTCGTAGTGATTTAGTCTAACTTCTAAAGCTTCCACATTATCGTCTTTACGTTGCATCAATGGACCGCCGCAGATGTCACAAACGCCATCTACTTTGGGTTTCATCGTATCGACGTGGTATGGCGCGCCACAAGATTTGCAGACGCGGCGGCCAGAAATCCTACGGATAAGTTCTTCTTTCGGCGTTTCGACATCGATGACAAGATCGATCTTGCGATGCATCTTTGCCATCATCTTATCTAACGCTTCCGCTTGGGGAATCGTGCGGGGGAAGCCATCGAGTAGGAATCCTCCTTTACAATCATCTTGCGCTAATCTTTCTTCGACGATGCCGATAGTGACATCATCAGGCACGAGATGACCTTGATCAATATATGATTTGGCTTTTAAACCAAGAGGAGTTGCATTTTTCATCGCTTCGCGGAACATATCGCCAGTCGAGATATGTGGCAAATTGAATTCTTGAATAATTAATTTAGCTTGGGTACCCTTCCCTGCTCCGGGTGGGCCCATCAAAATAATATTTGTTTTCATCTTTTAAAATCCCCTTCTACCGGCACTGGCGACGACTTCTTCGTAACTCTTACCGGCTAATAGACCGCTGATTTGGTTAGAAATTTCAAGCGCGACACCGACGACGATAATTAAACCAGTTCCGCCGATGGCGAGCGATGAATTTTCACCGAACACGCCAGTCAAGGTTAAAACGTTAGGTAAAGCAGCGATGAAAGCGAGAGCAAACGCACCGATACAAGTGACGCGATTGACGACTTTCTTCACGTATCTTTCCGTTTCATTTCCGGGTCTAATACCTGGAATATAAGATCCATTCTTCTGGAAGTTTTCGGCGAGTTGAGCTGGATTAATTTGCATGTTCGCATAGAAGAAGGAGAACAAGAAGATGAGGATGATGTAAAGGATTAAACCCCAACACATGTACCAAGTTGTGCCATTCACACCTGGCATTGGATTCCAGGCTGAAATATTAAATATGGTAAGCCATGAAGCATTTTCTTCCGTCACACCCATGAAGGAAGCAATGATGGAAGGAACCATCAAAATTGCACTTGCAAAGATGACAGGAATAACACCGGAGGCATTGACTTTAATTGGTAAGAAACTTGCTTGTGACATGCGTGGATTGTGGCCACCACCCTTACCAGCATTTTGAACAGGAATTTTACGTTTCGCTAATTCGATGAAAACGACGAAAGCGATGATGAGTAAGAACGCTAAGATGTAGACGCTAAATTGGAATACACCTTGTAAAATGTAATTGCTTGCTTCCGTATTACCGAACCAAGAACCGATCCATTGTTGGAACGCTAATTGAATTTGTTGTGGGAAGCTCACCACGATACCGGCAAAGATGATGACGGAAATACCATTGCCGATACCTTTAGATGTAATTTGGTCACCAAGATACATGACGATCATTCCACCCGCTAACATGATAGCGACGATGTAGACGTAGTTCCAGAAGGACGTATCTTCGATCGTAATTAAACCTTGGTTAGACATCATCATGATGATGCCATAGGCTTGCACTGCGCCGAGAAGTAAAGTTAAATATCTCGTCGCCATCTCCATTTTCTTTCGACCAGTTTCACCTTGTCTTTTAAGTTCACTTAAAGCTGGTAAAACATCGCTAGAAAGAAGTTGGATGATGATGCTAGATGTAATGTAAGGAGAGACACCTAAAGCGAAAATGGAAACATTCGTCAAGGCTCCCCCGCCTAATAAGTTGATGAGTGATAAGGCAGAAGTTGTATTCATCTCGTTCGCCAAATCGTCCGATAATGAGACGCCAGGGATGGTAATTGCCGCTCCAAGGCGGAAAATGAATAATATCATGAGCGTAAAAAAGATACGCGACATGATTTCTTTGTTCTTGAAGACGGAAATGAGCGTTTTCATCTTAAATTACCAATGCTTGACCTTTCGCTTTTTCGATGCTAGCTTGCGCAGCTTTGGTGAATTTATGCGCTTTGACGGTCAAAGCTACTTTAAGTTCACCATTACCTAGTATTTTAACACCATCGAGGTCCTTTTTGATAAGACCTTTTTCAAATAATTTTGTCGGGGTGACTTCTTCACCATCTTTAAAGACGTTTAAAGCTGTCACATCCACTTCGGCATAACGCACTTTTTGAATGTGGGTAAAACCTCTTTTTGGAATACGACGATATAAGGGTAATTGACCACCTTCGAAACCAAGTCTCGTATGGCCACCACTACGAGCATTTTGCCCTTTGTGGCCCTTACCAGCCGTCTTGCCATTACCGGAGCCAATACCACGACCCTTACGGTAAGACTTAGTCATGCTACCTTTGGTAGCGCTCAAATTATGGAGTTCCATTATTTACTTTCCTCCTTTACTTGACGTAAGGCTTTCACTTCGCCACGCGTCTTGAGAGAATCTAAGCCGCTAGATAAGGCACGGATAATATTAATTGGTGCTCTAGAGCCATAAACTTTCGAGACGACGTTTTTCACCCCAGCAAGTTCTAAGATAGCACGCACTGGACCACCAGCGATGATACCTTTACCTTCTTGGGCTGGTTTGATGAAGACGCTACAAGCGCCATAACTTGCCATCACTTCGTGTGGGATCGTTCCTTTCTTATTGATAGGAATACGATGCAAATTACGACGAGCGTGTTCTAAAGCTTTCTTAATAGCATCAGGTACTTCACCAGCTTTACCGCTAGCGAAGCCATAATGACCTTTATCATCACCGATGACGACAAGAGCAGTAAAACGCATACGTTTACCACCTTTGACAACTTTCGCCACACGTTTGATGGAGACGACTCTTTCTTCAAATTCTTTTTGACGGTCGTTATCGCCACGACGGCGTGGACCACCGTGACGTTCGCCACGGACGTTTGGTCTTTCTAAGCGCGGACGTCTTTCACCTTGGGAAGGACGAGCGGCTTTTTGGACGACTTCTGGTCCATGTTCTTCGTGGGCTTTCGTTTCCACTTCTTGAGTGTTATTCATAACTTTTTCTTCCATCGCTATTTCCTCCTAGAAGACAAGTCCGGCTTTACGGCACGCTTCTGCGAGAGCTTGGACGCGCCCATGGTAGAGATAACCACCACGATCGAAGACGACTTTCGTAATACCTTTGGCTAAGCAAGCTTTGGCTAAAGCTTCGCCAACTGTCGTCGCTGCTGCGACATTTGAACCATTTTCTAATTTTAAAGAAGTAGAAGATGCGCTAGCGAGAGTAAGACCTTTCGTGTCATCGATCACTTGTGCTTCGATATGTTTATTTGATCTGAAGACGCAAAGACGTGGCATTTTACTTGTGCCGCTTACTTTATTACGCACACGAGCGTGTCTACGTTTACGCATTTCGTTACGTGAAGTCATATTAATCATTTAGTCCTAGCCTCCTTACTTCTTACCGGCGCGCTTACCTTCCTTACGGATGATATGTTCGCCTTTGAATTTAATACCTTTACCATTATATGGTTCAGGTGGTCTAGTGAGTTTAATTCTCGCCGCTGTCTCACCGACCGCACGTTTATCGATACCTTCGACGTGCACTTCGGTTTGGCTCGGGCAAGAAATCTTGACGCCTGGTTCGGGGATGATGACGACTTCATGGGAATAACCGACGTTGAGCACTAGGTTATCGCCTCTCATCATCGCACGGTAACCGATACCGACGATTTCAAGTTGTTTTTTAAAACCTTCGGAGACACCGATGACCGCGTTGGCCACAAGTGCTCTTTGGGTGCCGTGATTTGTCTTCGCGGCGCTAGTTTCATCGTGACGAGTGAAACTGACATTTTCGCCATCGATATGGGTGTCGATGTGAGCTAAGACTGGGACATCTAAGGTACCTTTTGGTCCTTTGACGACAATCTTATTACCTTCGATTGTAAGGCTTACACCCGCGGGGACATGGATTAGTTTATTACCAATTCTTGACATAATTTACTTCTCCTTCCCTTACCAGACGTAACATAATACTTCGCCACCGACGCCAAGATGACGTGCTTCCTTATCGGTCACGACACCTTTGGAAGTTGAGATGATAGCGATACCTAAACCACTTAAGACACGTGGAAGTTTTTCCACGCCGACATTCACGCGTAAACCTGGTTTAGAAATACGTTTTAAACCGGAGATTAAACGCACGCCATTTTCGCTATATTTAAGTGTGATATGTAAAGTCTTTTTCACATCTCCTGTGACGACGTAATCAGTGATGAAACCTTCATCCTTAAGGATGCGGGCAATTTCGACTTTCATCTTGCTAGAAGGCATCGAAAGTGCTTCGTGTTTTAATGCATTAGCGTTGCGGATGCGTGTGAGCATATCCGCGATTGGATCTGTTAACATGATGACTTTCCTCCTTACCAACTAGATTTCTTCAAGCCTGGAATTTCGCCCTTGTAGGCTAATTCACGTAAGCAGATACGACAGAGTTTAAATTTTGAATAAACGGCATGGGGACGACCGCAACGTTCGCAGCGCGTATATTCACGAACTTTGAATTTTTGTGGACGAGCATGTTTAACTTTCAAACTAGTTTTTGCCATAATTCGTATCTCCTCCTTATCTTTGGAAAGGCATGCCGAGTAAACGGAGTAACTCGCGCCCTTCTTCGTCGCTCTTCGCGCTGGTGACGATGACGATGTCCATACCACGCACACGAGCGATTTTCACGTATTCGATTTCTGGGAAAATCGATTGTTCTTTGATACCTAAGGTGTAATTTCCGCGACCATCGAAACTAGTCTTGGAAACACCACGGAAGTCACGCACACGAGGGAGAGCGATAGAGATTAACTTATCGAGGAAATAATACATTCTTACTCCTCTTAAAGTTACTTTCGTTCCGATGGATTGACCTTCTCTCAATTTGAAGGTAGCAATCGATTTTCTCGCTTTCGTGATGATCGGTTTTTGACCGCTGATGTCAGTGAGTTCACTCACTGCTTCATCGATATATTTCGCATTGACGGTCGCATCACCGACGCCGATGTTGACGACGATTTTGACAAGCTTTGGCACTTGCATAGTCGACGTATATTTAAATTTTTCGATCAAAGCTGGAACAGCTTCTTTTTCGTAACGATCTTGTAATCTTGATCTTTCTTTCGCTACTTTGTGTTCGCCGCTACTCTTTTTTGCTTTAGTGGCTACTTTCACTTCTTTCACTTCTTCAACTTTGCTAACTTTTTCTTCCTTTGGAGTGCTAGTTTTCTTCGTCGAAGTCGTTTTCTTCGTGGTCGTAGCTTTCTTCGTAGTTACTTTCTTTTCTTCTGGCATATAAGTTTACCTCCTTATATCCTTTCGCCACTTTTGGCGGCGAGACGCACTTTAACTTTATTTTTCTTATCGTAATCGACGCGGATACGTGTGGCTTTCTTCGATTTTGGATCGATTAAAGCGACGTTAGAAGCATCGATTGGAGCATAGATTTCTTGAATCGAACCTTCGGGTGTAGCTTGTGAAGGCTTCTTATGCTTCTTATGAACGTTCACGCCTTCGACGACGAGACGATTAAGTTTTGGATAAACTGCTTGTACGACACCAGTTTTACCTTTGTCATCACCAGCGATGACGATGACTTTATCACCTTTCTTAATACGCATAGTTACCTCCTTTAGAGAACTTCGGTCGCGAGGGAAACAATTTTCATGAATCCTTCTTCACCGTATTCACGTAATTCACGCGCTACTGGTCCGAAGACACGCGTGCCAATAGGCATCTTATTATCATCGATTAAGACGATGGCGTTATCGTCGAAACGAATGGTCGTTCCATCCTTACGAACGTAAGGTTTCTTGACGCGGACGATGACACCTTTGACGATATCAGATTTTTTTACTTTACCGTTTGGAATAGCGTCTTTCACCGCGCATTGGACGATATCACCAATCGATGACGACTTGCGGAAGGAGCCACCGTAGAGACGGAAGATTCTTACGCTTCTTGCCCCGCTATTATCAGCGACGACGAGATTAGTTTCATTTTGTACCATCTATTTTTTCCTCCTCCGCTAATTCTTCTTTAATTTCTTTTTCCGCTTCCTTGACTGATTCGAGTGCTTTCTTGTCGATCGACACTAAGCGAAATCTTTTCGTCTTGGAAAGGGGTCTAGTTTTCATGACGGTGACGACATCACCGACTTTCGCTACATTTTCTTCATCGTGAGCGACGAGCTTCGTCGTAAATTGACGACGTTTTAAATACTTCGGGTGTTTCTTATGGGTTTCGATAGCGATGACGATCGTCTTATCCATCTTATTTTTGATGACGACACCTTGGAACGTCGCACGTCTATTTCTACTTTCCATCGTTATTTCCTCCAATATTTAATTCTCTTTCACGTTGGACCATGAGACATCTAGCGATATCTTTACGCACGCGCTTGACATCTTCACCATGTTCTAATTGTCCGACGGCTTTCTTACGACGAAGATTCCATAATTCTTCTTTAAGCGAGTAAATCTTCTCGTTCAATTCGGTCTGACTAAGACTTCTGATTTCATTAACTCTCATCTTTACTCACCTTTGCCCCTTTCAATAATTTTGGTTTTGACTGGGAGTTTGTAAGCCGCTAGGCGGAGAGCTTCTTTCGCCATTTCATCTCCGACTCCACCGATTTCAAACATCACACGGCCTGGCTTGACCACTGCCACCCAACTTTCTGGGCTACCTTTACCAGAACCCATACGGACTTCAGCAGGTTTTTTCGTCTTAGCAAGTTGTGGGAAGATTCTAATCCACACTTTGCCACTTCTTTTCGTAAAACGGGATAAGACGATACGCGCCGCTTCAATTTGTTGGGCTGTAATGTAATCACCGCTTTGCGCTTGTAAGCCATAATCGCCGAAACTAACTTCGTTTCCAGCTTTAGACTTACCTTCATATTTAGTTGAATGAGGACGACGATATTTTGTTCTCTTCGGTTGTAACATTATTGTTCCCCTCCTTCATCTTCATTGAGTTTTTCTTTTTTGGCTAAGCCTTTAAAGATCCACACTTTGACACCGAGACGACCATAGGTCGTTTTTGCTTCCGCCATCGCGAAATCGATATCGTATTTAAGCGTGTGTAGCGGGACGCTACCTTCTTTATAACCTTCGCCACGAGCGATATCTGCTCCACCAAGACGACCGCTCACTAAGGTTCTACAACCTTTCGCGCCAGCTTTACGTACTTGTTGGATAGCTTTCTTTTGTGCAGTTCTAAATGAAGCTCTTGCTTCAAGTTGACGTGCGATCGTCGTCGCGACGATTTGAGCATCAAGATATGGAACTTGCACTGGGATGACGTCGACTTTAATTTTGCTCGCATTGACTAGACTTGCTAAATCTTTACGAATTTTGTTGAGACGGTCGCCATTGGAACCGATAGCGGCACCAGGAGAAGCGACGTGGATAGCAATTTTTACATCGTATCCTTCTTTTTCCGTCTTCACTCTTTCGACGTCGATATGAGAAAGTAAGGCTTCAGGATCGAGATGCTTTTCGATATATTCACGAATGCGACGATCCTCATTTAATAAGACAGCGTATTCTTTGCCTTCAGCAAACCAACGGGAATTCCACCCGCGGTTCACGCCGATACGCATACCAACTGGATTAACTTTGTGACCCATATACCACTACCTTACCTTTCTTTGACGACACAAGTGATGTGCGACATTCTTTTCACTAAGCCAGAGGCACTACCTTTAGCGCGTGGAATGTATCTTTTCATTCTCATGCCATCGTTTGCATAAATTTCTTTGATGTAAAGTTTATTTTCATCCATCATGAAGTTGTTGGTCGCATTCGCCGCAGCAGATTTGATAACCTTGCTCACAGGAGCGACCGCGGCTTTGTTGACGTTTGCTAAGATACCTAAGGCAACTTTGACATCTTTACCGCGTACAAGATCGATGACGAGTCTTGCTTTACGTGGGGTAACTCTTACGTTGTAAGCGATAGCTCTAGCTTCACTTACTTGTGGTTTTTGAGGAGCGGCCTTGACTTCGGCTTTCGCTTTTTTCTCTTTTTTGCCACGTTTAATGTCGGCTTTTTCTTTTAAGACGACATCTTCGTTTTTCTTACTACGTGCCATAGCCTATCCTCCTTATTTCTTCGTGGCTGCGGCCGCGGCAGCTTTATCTTCAGCTGTATGACCGGTATGCCCTTTATAAGTTCTCGTCGGCACAAATTCACCTAATTTATGACCGACCATATCTTCCGTGATGAAGACGGAGATGTGTTCTTTACCGTTATAAACAGCAAAGGTATGTTCGACGAAGGCGGGGAAAATGGTCGAACGACGAGACCATGTTTTGATGATTTCACGTTTGCCACTCTTATTTAATTCTTCCACGCGTCGGAGTAGATATGGATCACAGAATGGACCCTTTTTTAAACTACGTGCCATACTTCAACCTCCTTATTTTCTTCTTCTGACGATCATACGATTAGAAGCTTTCTTCGTATTTCTCGTCTTGACGCCTAAGGCACGTTTGCCCCATGGCGTTCTTGGTGCATCACGACCAACTGGCGATTTACCTTCACCACCACCGTGTGGGTGGTCGGTTGGGTTCATGACGGAACCTCGCACTGTCGGACGGACACCTAACCATCTAGTTTTGCCTGCTTTACCAAGATTGATCAAGCTATAATCTTCATTACCTACTTCACCGATCGTCGCACGACAATTCTCTAAGACTTTTCTTACTTCACCAGATTGTAATCTTAAGATGACAGCACGATTTTCTTTACCAAGAATTTGTGCACTGGCACCAGCGGCTCTCGCCATTTGACCGCCCTTGCCAGGAGCAAGTTCGACGTTGTGGACGAGCGTACCTTCTGGGATGGATTTAAGTTCCATCGTATTTCCGACTTTGATGTCGACGGCTGGGCCGGAGATAAGTCGGTCCCCGATTTTGATACCCTTAGGGGCGAGGATGTAACGTTTTTCACCATCTAAGTAAGTGACAAGACAGATGTTCGCGTTACGGTTTGGATCATATTCGATCGTCTTGACGATGGCGGGAATGCCATCTTTGTTACGTTTGAAGTCAATGAGACGGTATTTGCGCTTATGGCCACCACCGATATGACGGGTAGTGATGACCCCTTGATTATTACGTCCGCCGGTCTTTTTTAATCCGACGAGCAAACTTTTCTCAGGAGCGACTTTACTAATTTCTTCATTGGTCAAACTAATCATGTTACGACGTGACGGTGACGTCGGTTTATAACTTCTAGTTCCCATTTTTATCAGTCTCCTATAATTTAGTTACTAATCTTATTCTTTGAATAAGTCTAACGCTTCATTCTTCGCTAAGGTGACGATGGCTTTCTTGTATCCTGGAACGCTACCTTTATAACGTCCGCCACGTGATTTTTCTTTGCTTGAAACGTTGATAATTCTCACGCTCTTAACTTCCACTTGGAAGAGCGATTCGAAGGCTTTCTTAATTTCCACTTTTGTAGAAGTAGGAAGTACCTTCACGCTCACTTTGTTAAGATTTTGCATCGCTGCCATCGACTTTTCGGTGATGATCGGAGCGATGATGACGTCGAATTGTTTTAAAGTTGGTTCTTTGAAACGTTTGTTTTCGACGGCTTTAGTTTCTTTTTTGCTACGTCTAGTTTTCTTTGTAGCTTTTACTTCTTCTGCCATTACGCTAACGCCTCCTCGATGACCTTGACAGCATCTTTTACTAAGATGACCGTCTTTGCATTAAGTAGGTCATACACATTGATGTCGCGTGCGTTTAATGTCTTTAAATTAGATATGTTACGCGCGCTAAGAAGAACATGTTCATCTTCTTCCTTGTAGACGATTAAGACTTTATCGCTTGCTTTGAGCGCTTTTAAGACGCTGACTAGTTCTTTTGTTTTCGCTTCTTTAAGACTTAATTCATCTAAGACGCGAAGACGATCTTTTTCGTGAGCGACGTAAGAAAGTGCACTTCTTAAGGCTAAGTCATGTTCTTTCTTATTTTGCTTAATCTTATAATTTTGTTCACCAGTTGGGCCAAAGACGGTACCGCCACCAGTGAAGAGTGGTGAACGAGTGGAACCGGCTCTCGCGCGGCCTGTTCCTTTTTGACGCCATGGTTTTTTACCACCGCCAGATACTTCGTCACGCTTTTTTGTTTTAGCTGTCGCTTGTCTTGCATTGCTTTGTTGGACGCGGACAGCATTATACATCGCTTGCTTATGCGGATCGATGTTGAACACTTCGCCTTTGAGAGTAAGCTTTGTCTCTAAGACTTCGCCTTGCATGTTATAGACATCGACTTTAATTGATTTTGCTGTAGCCATGCTCGTTTTCCTCCTTAGGCATTTTCTTCCACAGCCGCTTCAGCGGATTTTTCTTCCACTTTTGGACGGCGGTCTAATAATGGTTTAATTTCGATAGGTGCACCACTTTGCGTCTTGATCGCACTTCTAATCGTCACAAGTGCTTTCTTTGGACCAGGAATCGCGCCTTTCACAAGAATGACGTTCTTGCTCGCATCCACTTCGACGATGAGTAAGTTTTGAATAGTGACGGAATGGTTACCTCTTCTTCCTGGCATCTTCTTACCAGGGATGACACGGTTATTCGTACGACCATTGTTCGCAAAGGAACCAGAGCCACGGTGGTAACCAGAACCATGTCCTTTTGGGCCAATTGCGTGATGGTAAGCTTTAATCGTGCCGGTATAACCTTTACCCTTGCTCGTACCGATGACATCGACGATGTCGCCAGCCTTGAACATCTCGACACTTAAGGTTTCCCCTACTTTCTTATCCATAAGTTCATCGCCTTTAAGTTCGATAAGATGTCTTTTTGGAGTAATACCAGCTTTCTTAAAGATACCTTTTTCACATTTGTTGGCTTTCGATTCTTTTAAATCTTCGTAACCAATTTGTAAGGCATTATAGCCATCAGTTTCAGAGGTCTTAACTTGGGTGACGACGTTAGGATCACAATAGACGACAGTCACTGGATACATCGCACCATCTTCGGTGTAGACTTGCGTCATGCCAACTTTTTGTCCGATGATTGCTTTCATCTCGTTTTACCTCCTTCTTATAATTTGATATCGATATCCACTCCAGCAGGTAAATCGAGACGGCGTAATTGGTCGATCGTTTCCTTAGTAGGATTAGTGATATCGATGAGACGCTTGTGCGTTCTTATTTCGAATTGTTCACGTGAATCTTTGTTGACGTGCACGGAACGTAAGATCGTATAGACTTGTTTTTCCGTCGGGAGAGGAACAGGTCCTACGACACCGGCTTTCGTCCTTTTCGCAAGAGCGACAATCTTCGCGGCTGAGAAGTCTAAGATGTCATGCTCGTAAGCTTGGAGGCGAACACGGATTTTCTTGTTTGTTTTAGCCATGAATTTTTTCCTCCTTATATTTTGCAGGCTTTTTAACTGCTAGCTCATCTACGAATTACCTGATGCCCATTCATGACAACGCCTGTGGGTGTATCAGCAACCTCGCGAGTCCACGCTGCAGCCGTGTGAAATATTACCTCATATACATACGCGTGTCAAAAAGAAAATAAAAATCTTAGAACTAGACTAGAAAAAATTATTTCAAAATTCATTTTAATTACTTTAAATTATCTTATTTTTTTTATAGAATCCACTCTCAGTGAGAGAACTTTTCTCGATTAATTAAAGAGTATTCGCAGCCACAATAGTTCTGTTCGTAAAGTTTGTAACGTCTAGTCATTTCCTTATCAATTTGGATACCACCGCCACGTTTGAAATCACTTAATAAGTATTGTGTGTGAGAATATTTTTCATCTAATTTTTCACCAATTTCATTTAGAACTTTCGTCGGCTTATAACGCGAGACGGACATGACTGTCGTAAAGTAGTCGAAATGATGTTCGTTCGCATATTTAAATACTTCATCCATCCTCTTCTCGTAACATAATTTGCATCTAGGTCCACCTTCCTTATCGTCTTTATAAGGAATAAGATCAACCATGTAAGAATCGTATGCATAAGGGAAAAAGATGATCTTTATGGAAGTATGATATTCTTCATTAAATTTTTCTAACATCTCTAAGATGGTAGCTTTTCTTTTTTCATATTCGCTTAAAGGGTAGATATTCGAATTTGCATACGCAATTGTCACATCAAAATATTTATGTAAGAAAAATAGAGGATAAGTCGCACAGGGGCCACAACAAGCATGCAATAATAAAGTTGGTTTCTTACCATTTTTCGGTAATGAATTTAAGATGTCTAGCATCTCGTGATAATCGTCGATAAATTTTCTTTTTTTATCCATAGATGAACATCGCATCTCCAAAGGAGAAGAAACGATATTTTTCCTCCGTTGCGTGAACGTAAGCTTTCTTCATTAACTCTAGTGAAGAAAAAGCTGAAACGAGCATCAGTAATGTCGATTTTGGGAGATGAAAATTCGTAATTAAAGCATTTGAAACGAACGGTTTAAAACCAGGTGTAATAAAAATATCTGTCGCTTCTTTTGTAGAAACAAAACATCCATATTTTTTATAATTAGCCTCTAGTGTACGCATGCTCGTCGTTCCAATTGGAATGATGCGACGATGTTCTTTTAACGCTAAATTTAAGATTTTTGCGGCACTTTCACTAATTTCATATTGTTCGCTATGCATTTTATGTTCTTCTACTTTAGAAACTTTTACTGGTCTAAATGTACCTAATCCAATGTGCAAAGTAATATCGACGATGATGACTCCTTTCTCTTCACATTTCTTAAAAAGATTATCATCGAAATGAAAGCCTGCCGTCGGCGCGGCGCTACTGCCGCTATGTTTTGCGTAAACTGTCTGATAAGCCCCTTCTTCTTGCTCTTTTTGATGAATGTAAGGAGGTAAGGGTGTTTCTCCTACTTCTTCTAAAACTTCTAGAAAGATGCCATGATAGTGAAATTTTAAATGTCTAATTCCTTCATCTAAAACTTTTAGACATGTCGCTGTTAACACGTTTTCTTTAAAGATGATAGTCGAACCAACTTTGATGGCTTTCGCATTCCCACACAAACATTCATAAATATCATCTTCTAGTTGCTTTAATATTAAAACTTCGACATGCGCGCCTGTCTCGTCTTTGACACCAAATAATCTTGCAGGAATAACTTTCGTATCATTTCTTACTAAGACATCCCCTGGTTTCAAATAATCTAAGATGTCGTAAAAATGTTTGTCCTCGATCGAATTATCTTCACGGTTCACTAACATAAGACGACACGTTGGGCGATCTTTTAAAGGTGATTGAGCAATTAAAGATTCATCTAGATAATAATCGAAATCTTTCACGTCCATATTAGAAACCTTTATCCTTTCCAAACATTTCATAATATTGTTCTTTAAATTCTAAGAATTTATCTTCTTTAATAGCTTCTCTTAATTTTTCCATAAAAGAGATTAAGAAACGAACATTATGAATAGTGAGTAATCGTTTTCCTAACAATTCATCTGAAACGTATAAATGTCTCAAATAAGATTTCGTATAATTTCTACAAGTATAACAATCACATCGATCATCTAATGGCGACAAATCTTCTTTATATTTTGCATCGCGAATATTAACTCTTCCATGCGATGTATATAACGCCCCATGACGAGCGAGTCTAGTCGGGAGGACACAATCGAACATATCGACCCCTCTTTCAACACCAGCAAGAATGTAATCGATGGAACCGACACCCATAAGATATCTAGGTTTATCTTCAGGTAGATAAGGCACACTATAATCGATCATTTTTTCGTAGACGTCACGTGGTTCACCAATCGAAGTTCCTCCGATGGAATAGCCATCGAAAGGAAGAGAAGCTAATTCTAAAGCGCACATCTTTCTTAAATCTTCGTAGGCTCCACCTTGTACGATACCAAATAAAGCTTGATCATCACGCGTTTTTGCATCTAACCCTCTTTTCGCCCATCTTAAAGTTCTTTCCGTACTATTTTTGGTATATTCATAAGTCGTAGGATAAGGAATGCATTCATCGAAGGACATGATGATATCCGCTCCTAATTTTTCTTCGATCCCGATAGCGACTTCAGGCGAAAAGAATAATTTCGAACCATCGAGATGCGATTTAAAAGTTATCCCTTCTTCTTTAATTTGGCGATTATCCGCAAGAGAGAAAACTTGAAAACCACCCGAATCAGTTAAGATAGGACCATCGTAATGCATAAATTTATGTAGTCCCCCGTGCTTAGCGACAATATCTTCGCCCGGTCTAATATGCAGGTGATAAGTATTAGCTAATATTACTCCAGCCCCTAATGATTTAATTTCTTCAGGCGATAAAGATTTGACCGTCGCTAAAGTGCCAACAGGCATGAACATCGGTAATTCTACATCCCCATGTGGAGTATGTAAAATTGCGTACCTAGCCTTGCTATTTTTATCGACATGTTTAATTTCTAAATAAAAATTCTTCATATTTTTTTACCATTTAAAATCGATATTTTGATTCGCTCCAATAACTTTGAGGAAGCCTTTACGTTTTTTAAACGCCATCGCTAAGGCATAAGTTAAAATTAAAACAGTGAATTCGCCTATCATGACGAGACCAACATTGATCCAAAAATCCATTTGTAAAACAAAATAAAGTTCCGCTCCGACGACGAAACCATTCGCGACGACAGGGGCAAGTAAAGCAATTAACAAAAACGGACAAAACATTAAAGCAATTGCGCTAAGTAAAGTAGCTAAAGTACCAAAGACAGCATCTACCCAGCCCATCGGACCGATAATATTTGCAATGAAACAGCCGATGGTAATACCGATGACGTATTGTTTTCTAAAGAAAATGAAAATTAATAAAACTTCAGCGATACGAAACTGCACTCCACCATAACTAAAAGCAGTCGTCACGATCGTAATGACGATGTAAAGGGCAGCTAAAAGAGCATTGACAGTGATGGAACGAACGTTCATAGATAGCTATCCTTTCGGTCCAAAATAATAAAGTAAAAGAGCGACACCGACAACTAGAACACAAAAGACAAAAACAAAAATTAAAGCACTTAAAAATCGTGATTTTAAATTCGATTTTTCTTCTTTTGGTGTCCTTAATGAATCTTTTTTCTCTTTCATCTTGTTCCCTTTATCTTCTTCGCTATGAGCGACGCTACTGATAATACACTTGTTTCATCGTAATGAAAAGTAAGTTCGATCGTATCAGTAAAATAAATTTTCTTAATGTCGTGCTTCAATAATTCTCGATAATTATTTTCTTTTAATACAGCGTGGGTGAAACCGACATAAATTGCTCTTGCTCCTAATTCTTTTAAGGCTTCCACTGCTTCAATTAAAGTTGAACCAGTATCGACGATATCATCGACGATGAAGACAATTTTATCTTTTGGCGAACCTTCGATATCTTTAATTCTTGTCTCGTCAACTTTCGGGCGAGTTTTATAAATTTCACCAAAACTTACTCCTAGCTCTTGAGCGAGTTTTAAACCACGAAATTCTGAACCATGATCTGGAGAAAAAATCATCACATCTTTCAATGAATAATGATTATCATTTATTTCTTTTAAAAAGGCTTCTTTAAATAGCGAAGTCATTTCAATATTGTAGGTAGGAATATGGAAGAATTTAGGTGTATTTAAAGTATGAATATCACAAAAAATTACATCATTTACCCCGCAAGATTCAATTAATCTTGCCACTAAGGAAGCGGTGATAGGATCGTTATGATGAATTTGTCTATCTTGTCTAGCGTAACCAAAATAAGGTGTCACTAAGGTAATATTTTTTGCTTCATTTTTTCTTAATGCATCGACGAAAATTAATACTTCCATCAGATGTTTAGAAGCTGGTCTAGAAGTCGATTGGACAAGAATGATATCTCTTCCTTTAACTTCGCTGATAGGTTTGACCATTTCTTCACCATCGTAGAAAGTATAACTTTCCGCTTCGCCAAGCGGGTAAGATAAAATGGCAGCAACTTTTTCTGCAAGTTTTTTCGAGGCAGAAAGATGAATGACTAAAGGTAATTTTTTGTCCATATTTTTCACCTAGCGATGATACTTACAAGCCAATAATAACGTTTCTTTATTGACTCGCCTTTCTTCCTTCTTTCTTCTTATGTCATAAGGTAAATTATTTTTCTTTAAATAATTCACTAATTCATCGCTATAGAGGTAATAACGAAGATAAGTAAATTCAAAATTTTTCTTCGCATCGTAATTTCTCACTCGATAATATTTATAAATTATTTTTCCATTTTCTAAAATGACAAAATTTTTAGGATGAAAATCTAGCGATTTATTAAACATTCTCGCATAAAAAGAATAATCGAAAATTGTCTCGATTATTTTTTCATCTAAATCTTTTTCGATAATTTCATCAAGGATAGTATGACCTTCGATATATTCTTTAACGTAGACATTATTTTTCTTATCTAAGTCGATAAGTTTTGGCACTTCTATTGAAGAATGTGTTAAATCTTTAATATCTCTTCTAATTAATTTGAAACGTTTCGTCCCACTTAAATCGTAATCAAAATCATCTTTGACAAACGTCAAAACATATTTCTTATCTTCACGCATGGCTAGATAAGATTCATCAATTTCATAATCGCTTTCGATAGGCGAGATGATTTGATATGTCCTCTTTTTAATAGAATAAGTTTCCATCTTCACATAAGAAGTGCATATAACGCATCTTCTCCCCTACTTTTACTCCATCATGATTTATTCCATTCGTGAGAGTCTTTAAATCATCTAAGACATCTTGTCCCACAAGAGAACAAACGATAATATCATCGACAACTTTAGCTTTATTTTTTGCTTCTTCAAATAAATCTAAGAAAGACTTATACGATTTTTCCCCAGTCGCAGGATAAAGCCATTCGCTATGCTTTAAATTTAAGTAATCGTAAATATCGTCATTATTAAGTCCTAATGGATAAGATAAAGCATTCATGATTGAATTATGCATATGTTTAGAGAAATATCTTTTCTTACCACCTTTCTTAGAATTTAAAAATTTCTCGACGAATCTAAAATCTTTATAGGCTTGATAATATGTGTTTTTGCCTAAATCGATATCGAATACTTCTTTCGCTACCGCATCGAACATCTTAGAGACCATTTTACCTTCTTTACGTTTGATTTTTACTAAATCTTTAGGTTGGGCAAAGAATGCTTTTTCTTCTTTGAGTAGCACATCTAAGTTCGTCTCAAACGCCGTATGGGCTAAAGAATAAAATTTATGATCTTTTTGATTTTCTTTTCCTTCGATGACGAAACCCGTGCGATAAAAAACGTATGGATGAGCGATATGATCTAGACAGTAATGGAACATAAAACCACGAATAAAAGAAAACAATATTTCTTTTTCTTCATCTTCTTTACCATTCGCATATCTTAGCATCGCATCGTAAGTTTGAGCGATATCAATTTTATGAAGCATGCGTCCAAAACCTTGTCTAGCGGCTTTATTTTTTCTCATCTTCAAAGAATAACCATAAAAGAAAAAAGCATCTGGTCCTTGCGCTGCTAAAAGATATAAAGAAGGATGTTTTTCTTCCTCTTTTATTAAATCTAAAGCGAATAAATAATGAGTGTACAAAGCTGGCATATTATTTTTCACCTCCAAAATAGAAGTAAAGAACGATGACTAAAATTATGATGATAAGAAGTAAACTACCAATGATAGAAATAGCGAGCCATGGAATAGATTTTTTATTGCTTGCATTTTTATCGTTGAGATAAGAAAAATCAGCTTTAAGTTGTTTAGTTGGACGATATTCTTCTTCGCCTTTATTCGGTGAAGTATCTTCTAATATGACGATATTTTTTTCTTCTTCATTTTGTCGCATTTTTAAACTTCCTTTATTTTATAATAACTTTTTACGAGGCGAAGCAAAAGTAAGAGGATAAATAAATAGAGCGGAACGTCGATGAAAAAGACGATAGCCTGTGCCATAAAAATGAGTAAGAAAGGCACTTCAAAATAATAAGTTTTTAATCCGCTTCCTAAGAACAAAGCAAAGCATATTTCCAACACCGTAATCGCGTTTAAAAAAGAAAATAAAGGCACATGATTATTTTTCTTTTTAAAATAACGATTGATAAAATAAGCCGCTAGATATAGCAAAGCAAAAAGAAGGAACGCCACAATAGCGAGAGTAATCTTCAACCAATTTTCTAAAATGAAAGTTGTGGAATTAAAATCTAAACTATCTGTGTAAGTTAAATAGATGAGCAAACCAACGTAAATTGAACTAGAAAGAACGATGTTAATAATTAGGCTAATGTAAGACTTTTTAATAAGTAAAAATAATCTCACGACAAAGTAAGCAAAAAATCCTAATAAGAAATATTGTAAAGTGAAAAGATAATATGGCGGTAAACCAGTAAAATCGACGATAAAGTAACCTAATAAATCACTTAAACCACCGACAATTCCCCCATAAATTGGTCCTAAGATGATGCTTGTAAAAATGATTAAGGCAGGACCAATAGATATTCTTACGAAAGGTAAAGCTGGTAAATTTTGTATAGATAAGACTTTCGTAAAAACGATAATTAAGGCGAGCAAAATACCAGATAAACAAATCTTTTGTACATGGTTTAATTTGATAATATTCATAACTTCGTTCTCACTTCGTCGATGAAGGCAATAGAGCCAGAGATGAGGATGATGTCATCAGGATAATTTTCTTTGAAACGATTTAAAATAGAACAATAATCTTCGCTAAAAGGGAAATCTTCTAAGTACAAGAAATAATCAAATTCTCCTCTCGCTCTTTTATTTTGAAAAGTTGTTAAGACGATATCATGCGAAATTTTTTCAAATTCTTCTAAGAGCAAAGGTAAGTTTTTATCTTCTAAACAAGCGAAGATAATATGAACTGGTTTATCAAATAAAGAAATTGATTCATTTAAGCAAGAGACAGCATCAGGTGTATGCGCGCCATCGAGAATGATAAGAGGCAAAGTTTGCACTACTTCCATCCTTCGATCTAAAGCTTTAAATGTATAAGTTGATAACTTATCATAATCGACAGGTAAAATATCTTTTAAAATTTGACTAGCTTCTAAGGCAATTAAAAGATTATGATAACCATATTTTGGACCTAAATACTTGTATGTATGACTAGCGTATGTTAAAGAATGATGTAAAGCATCTTCATCGCTTTGTCTATAAGAAGAGATAACATGCTCTTCTGCTTTTAACTTCTTCGCTCTTATCGCAATCGCAGTCCTTGCCTCTTCATTTACTTCTTCACCTATTAAATAAGGTTTATTATCTTTTAAAATACCAGCTTTATGATAAGCAATTTCAGAGATGGTTTTACCAAGGTAAGAAGTATGTTCCAAGGTGACGCTAGTGATGATGGCTAATGCACAAGTATCGATAATATTAGTCGCATCAATATCTCCACCCATCCCTACTTCTAAAAGTAAAACATCTAATTTAATGCTAGAAAAATAAGCGAACATCACAATAGTAATCATTTCAAATGCAGTCAAATCATATTGGATGAAATCTTCGATACGTTCTTGAAATAATTTTAAAAAGATTTGTTCATCGATCATTATCTCGTTCACTCTAATCATTTCATTATATTTATAATGAGACGGGGAAACATAACTCCCTACAGTGTAACCCATCAAACGATAAATCATCTCAAGATAATGTAAGGTTGAACCTTTACCGTTCGTTCCAGTAATGTGAATGATTGGACAAGATATATGAATTGGATGTTTTTTTACATAGCGTAAAAGATTTTCGTTATCGTAAAGTTCACGATGATCATGTTCTTTTAAAATATTTTCTAAAGCTAGATAAGAATCGATGTGCATATTGTCACCTCTAAGATATTATTTAATATCTTTAATATGGCTCTTCATCGCTTTATCTAAATTTCGTTGGTTATCTCTTTCTTTTAAAGCTTCGCGTTTATCATAAAGTTTTTTACCCTTGCCAAGGGCGAGCAATAATTTAGCTTTACCTTTGATCAAATAAAGTTCAAGAGGCACTAAAGTTAATCTTTTTTCTTTCACTTTTTGAGCATAACGATGAATTTCTCTTTTATGCATCAAAAGTTTTCTCGTCCTTCTTGGCTCATGATTGAAGATATTACCTTTTTCGTATGGAGCGATATACATGTTTAAAATATAAGCTTCATTTTGACGGAAGACGACGTAACTATCATCTAAAGAAACGTGATTTAATCTAATGGATTTTATTTCTGTTCCAGTTAGCACTAAGCCCACTTCTAAAAAATCGTCGAGGAAGTAATCATGACGAGCTTTACGATTGTTGACGATAATTTTTTTGTGCGATGTATTGTTTGCCATAGCGTATAGATTATACACTAATAAACATAAATAAAATTAAAATTTTAAAGATTTAATACTTTTCTTTTTCTTCTTGTCTCAATCTTATGCCCTTTTTTAAAGCATCCATACGCTCCAAAGAATTCAAAAGATGGGATAAAGAATTAAGACGAGCTATGTTATAACGTTTCAAAATGAAATAGCCTTTGAAAATGCGTAAAGAAATGAATGTTCTAAATCTTGAATAACCTCTTAAGACTGTAAGATATCTTGCGAAGAAATGATGCGCAAATTTTTCATATTCTTCTTTTATTAAATCATCATCTAAAATCTTTTTTGATCTCGCGTAAAATTTATCTAAACTAGTGCGACTATTTGAAACGTAAACTTTATGGTCTTTTAAAATGATTGGATAATAAACAGTTTCTTTCGTCTTCACATCGTAAGAAATTAAGAAAGCATCTTTTTTATTTAAATGCGTTTTTAAAGCCTTCGTGTCGAGCATTAAATCACCGTGCCCATAGATAATTTTCGCACCGTTATAAGTTTCAAAACCACCCGCAAAAGCTGGAGATTCAATGAGCACAAAAGTCGCACCAGCGTCTACAAGACTATGAGCTTTTTTCTTCATGGATGGGGTAGGATATTTAATATCTGATAAACCAGTTTTTAAAACGACGATAACGTCTTTATATTCCATTTTAGCTTTCTTAACTTCTTCGTAACTATAATCGCTAGAGAAGACATTCGCGCCATAATCTTCATCATCATCATACGTCGCACTATCGTCGACGTAATTTAAGATAGCAATATTTTCAAAGATGAACGGTTCCATCAAAGATTCTTCCTTTAGCCCAGCTCCAAGATGATATAAATCATTTTGATCAAGTTGTTCTAAAGTATTAATTAAACCTTTCTCACCACAATCTAAAAGACGTTCGTTCGCGAGAGTGACAAGAATGGTCTTTGGAATCTTGCCTAAAAACTTTGCGACATCATTTGACATCGCACGCTGAGTCTTATAGACATCTTTATTTTCCACCAAAGGTGAATGTAATCCTATAACCGCGAGTTCGTGTTCTTTAAATAAATCGATGATCGATTCATCAAAAACATTATAGACGTTGCCTTTTAAAACATCATCTTCATCCGAATAAAAATAACCACAAAATAATATTTTCATAAGATTTTACTTCAAAGAGATATAAACCTCTGGCCCCTCTCCTCTTTCAAAACTAAATTTATCAGGTGGAAAAATATCCATCGGCTTTTTAACTCCGTAGGTAGAAAAATTAATTGAAGGAAAAACTTGATAAAGTTTTGAAACGAGTAAAGCGAATGGATATTTTGAATTTTCGCTAGAATTTAAAATATTGCTCGCTAAATCTAAAACCATGTCTAACGTCGGCTCGCTTTCATAAACTGGTTGTTCATTAGAGTCTTCAATCTCTTCCTTTACTTCTTCAACTTTCTTTTTGCTTGTAGACTTTCTATGCACTGGTTTTGCTTTAAGAGTAAAGAAACGATCGCAAGCATTAACGAAAGCTTGTGGGGTTTTACTTTCGCCTGCTCCAATGACGTACATATTCGATTCTTTCAATCTTTTAACTAAGCCAGTGAAATCGCTATCGCTCGACATAATGCAAAAGGCATCGACATTTCCGCTATATAAAATATCCATTGCGTCGATGATGAGTCTTGAATCGGTGACGTTCTTTTGTTTCGTATAAGAAAATTCTTGAACAGGTGTGATAGAATGGACGTTAATTAATTTAATCCAACCTGTTTCATAGCGACTTGTAAAATCTCCATACATTCTTTTATAAGTCACTTTACCAAAGGTAATTAACTTTTCATAAAGTTCAGTAAAATAACTAGAAGAAACATTTTCTGTATCAATTAATAGAGCGATTCGTAAGTTATTATTTTCCATTTAGTTTTTACTCCTTTCTTCATTTTTAATTAAGAAATGATAAGCATCTTTCAAAGCATCTTCGACGCTAAATTTGGGTGTGAAGCCTAATTCTTTTCTTGCTAAATCAATGGATGCAAATGATGCAGTCGCATCCCCTGCTCTACGTGGTCCAATGACGTAAGGCAAATCAATGTTATTAACTTTCTTAAATGAATTCACTAATTCTAATACTGAGGTACCTTTGCCTGTACCAAGATTATAAATTTTAAGTGGCTCATCCATCGTTAAAATTTTTTTGATAGCAAGAACGTGACCATGAGCTAAATCACAAACGTGAATATAATCACGAATACAACTTCCATCAGGAGTATCATAATCATCGCCAAAGATAGTAAGATGATCAATTTTTTTCGCCGCTACTCGCAATATGTAAGGCACTAGATTATTAGGAATATCTTTAGGGTCTTCACCAATAAGACCAGAGGCATGCGCGCCGATAGGATTAAAATATCTTAATAAAATAGCGTGCATCCCATCATTTGCCTTAACGAAATCTTTGATGAGCATTTCATTAATTAACTTAGTCTCACCATAC
Organism: uncultured bacterium; assembly: GCA_949285455.1. GTDB lineage: Bacteria > Bacillota_I > Bacilli_A > RFN20 > CAG-826 > CALVUG01. The sequence goes on from CASDXP010000003.1 coordinate 73,227, forward strand.
GGATTTTTAATCTCACCAATGGGCGTATCTTCAGTACACGGTAACACTTTTGGATCACCATACACAGTAGCAGAGGAAGAAAAAATAATATTATGCACTCCATGTTTTTTCATCGCTTTTAAAACAGCAATTGTACCATCGATATTCACCTCGTAATATAGAAGTGGTTTTTCGACTGATTCAGCGACGGCTTTCAAGGCCGCGAAATGAATGACACCGCTGATGGTGTTTTCGCTAAATATCTTATCTAAAAGGGCATTATCTCTAACGTCGCCTTGATAAAATTTAGGCATTTTGCCGGTAATTTGCTGGATATATGATAAAACTTCAATATGTGAATTAGATAGATTATCAACGATGCAAACATCGTAACCTTCATTTAATAAATCGACGACAGTGTGGCTGCCAATAAAACCTAAACCACCAGTAGTAAGTATCATTTTTTTCATATTTTTTTACCTCTTTTTTAATTCTTCATTTAATAATTTAGACGCCAAAGCAGGATTAGCCTTACCTTTTGTTTCTTTCATAATTTGGCCAACTAGAAAAGACGCGGCTCTACCTTTACCATTTTTAAAATCTTGAATAGCAATAGGATTTTCATCAAGCAAACGATTGATGAGAGATAGCAAGGTCGATTCATCACTAATTTGCGAAATATCATTTTTCTTTACGATATCAATTGGACTTTCATCACTTTTGACAATTTGCTTAAAAATATCTCTTGCTTGAGCATTAGATATTTGTTTTTCCCCCACTAAGTTGATAAGTTCACCTAGATGTTTAGCTGATAAATTGAAAGTTGAATTTAATCCACTTACATAAGTTAAAACATCGCCGTTGATGAAATGAATTAATAAATCGTAATATGAACAAGTTTTGACAGCTTCATCGAAAAGTAAAGCCAATGAACGATTTTTTAACAAAGTTAAAGCATCGTAATCACTCACTTTAAATTCCTTCGTATAACGTTCAAATTTGACGTCCGCGAGTTCAAATGAACTTTCGATTGTTGTCTTGATAAACTCTTCGCTTAATGAAATAGGTAAAATATTTGGTTCGCTAAAATATTTATAATCCACCGCATCAGTCTTTACTCGCATGAGAACAGTTTCCATCTTACTTTCATCAAATCTTCTCGTCTCTTGTCTTACTTTTTCTCCACTTGTAATCAATGCCTTTTGCCTTTCAATTTCATAGGCGATAGCTTTTTCGACATTTGCGGTCGAGTTAAGATTTTTAATTTCGACTTTCGTGCCAAATTCTTTACTACCTTGTGGAGCGATAGAAATATTGACATCGCACCTTAAAGAACCCTCTTCCATCTTGCCATCGCTCACATCGAGATAGACACAAATTTCTCTAATCTTTTCGACGTATAGTCTCGCTACTTTGGCATCGTGAATGCAAGGTAAGGTAACAATTTCACAAAGTGGAACGCCTGCACGGTTATAATCTAATAAAGTAAAATCTGTGAAATGTAGTTGTTTACACGTATCTTCTTCCATATGTAGTCTTTCAATATCCACGCGCACTTCTTTACCATCTAATTTGACAAGTAAGTAACCATTTTTACCAATAGGCCTTTCATTTTGAGTAATTTGATAGCCCTTTGGTAAATCACTATAAAAGTAATTCTTACGATCAAAATACAAAGTATGATCAATTTCCATATGAAGAGCGTGCGAAAGCTTTATCGCATTTTCCACTGCTCTTTTATTGACAGTTGGCATAGTGCCAGGCATTCCTAAATCGATAGGCAAAACAGAAGTATTAGGCTTTTTACCATAGACATTAGGAGCGCTAGAAAACATCTTTGAATTAGATTTAGTTTCAACATGAATTTCTAGCCCAATCGTAGCTTCATATATGACGTTATTCATATTTATTCACCTCCGGATAAGAAAGACCTTTCATTCCGGTCGTATTTTCGATGACCTTAGCAATGCGTAAAAGTTTCAAATCATCGAAGGTTTTAGCAGTAATGTTAACACCAAAAGGCATCTTTTTTTTCAAGCCGAGCGGGAGAGTAATCGAAGGCCCACCTGAGAAATTAGCGATAGCAAGATAATTATCGTTGATGACGTAAGCATCAGATAATTTATCGGTTGCCTCGAAAAATTTAGGAGCAATAGAAGGCGCCGCTAAAGAGATGAAACCATCCGCATCCGCTAATAATTCATCTAAACGTTCCACGATTTTTCTACGCACTTTTTTAGCTCTTAAAAATAAGGTCTTTTGATTCTCTTTATATAAGACGTAACTTCCGATGACGAAACGACGTTTAATTAAATTGGAAAATCCTTGAGTTCTAGCATTCATCATCACTTCTTGATAAGTCTTGCCTTCTGGTCTAGGCCCGAATTTAACACCATCAAGATTTGCATTATTGCTCGTTGCTTCGGCAAAAGAGATGACGTTATAAGATGGATAGATGGCTGCTAATAAATTGTGACCAAATGAAACTTCTTTTATAGTGACACCATTTTCTTTCAATTTATTTAGTAAATTATGATAAGCCTTCAATGTTACTTCATCTTTTAAATTGACGTCTAAATCTTTAAAGACTAAAAGCGTAATATTTTTTTCTTCGCTTTTGCTTTCATCATCCTTTAAAGTAACATCTAACGAAGTAGCGTCATTTAAATCGTGTTTCATCAATAGATCAAGCAATAATTTTGCGTCATCGACTGTACGAGTAAAGTAGGCGACAGTATCCAAAGATGGAGCGTAACTAAATAAACCAAAACGAGAAATTAATCCCCACGTGGGCTTAAAGCCCACTAAGCCAGCATAAGAAGCGGGTTTTCTTACTGAGTCACCAGTATCTGAACCGATAGCGAAAGGAACAATTGAAGCGCTGACCGAAGCAGCAGAGCCACTAGAAGAACCACCGACCATACGTTCATGTTTTGGATCATAAGGATTAAAAGTTGTGCCGATATGAGAAGTCGTACCAGTCCCACCCATCGCTAATTCATCCATGCTTGCTTTAGCGACCATAACTGCTTTCGCGTCTTTTAAAAGTTTGTAGACGGTCGCATCGTAAAGTGGAACAAAATCATTGAGGATATTTGAACTTGCTGTCGTCTTGATGCCTTTCGTCGAATAATTATCTTTTAAAACGTAAGGAATCGCAAAAAACACATTGTCGACTGGAACTTCTTCTTCATCTAATTTTAAAGCAAGATTTAATGCTTCTTCTTCATTCACGAATTCGAATGCATTATTCGTATCTTCTTTAATTCGTTTTAGTGCTTCTTTACAAAGTAAAGATGGTTTAGTTTTACCTTCTAATAAGGCTTGATGAATACTTAAAATATCTAAATCTAAATAAGACATTATAACACCACCTTTGGAAGTTTAATTTGCCCGCTCTGCTTTTCTTTAACGTTGCTTAAAACTTCTTCGTTAGTAAGCGGAACTTCTGCGACATCTTCCCTTAGATAACTAACATTCATTTCGATAGGAAAAGTCATCGGAGAAACTTCATCGATGCCGGGAATTTCACCTAACACTTTCATCTGTTTCAAAGTAACTTTAAATTCGTTTTGCAAAGTAAGAAATTCTTCTTCACTCATATCGAAGAGAAGACGATGCGCAGCATCCTTGATCGTTTTTAAATCCAATTCTTCTTTCATAAATCAATACCACTTTCTATCAATTTTTGTTTGAATTCTTCTTCATCCATCGTTTGAATTCCTAAATCTTTAGCTTTGCTAAGTTTAGAACCGGCCTCCTCGCCATAGATGACAATATCAGTCGCTTTAGAAACTGAACCCGTGACCTTAGCCCCTAAATTTTCTAATAATGTCGTCGCTTCTTTTCGACCGAAAAGCGATAAAGTGCCAGTTAAGACGATGGTCTTTTGATTGAATGGATTAGAAGCATTGATAACTTCATCTTGTCCTAGATAATCCATATTTAAGCCTTTTTCTTTCAAGGCGTTAATTATATTAACATGATGTGGGTCAGAAAAGAAATTTGTAATAGATAAGGCTGTCACTTCACCGACGTCCCTCACATTTCTTAATGTCTCATAATCAGCGTTCATCAAATCGTCCATATGTTTGAAGCGCTTCGCTAAAGTTTTGGCTAATTTTTCTCCCACTTCTTTAATACCTAAACCGAAGAGCAATCTTTCTAAAGAATTGCCTTTGGATTTTTCGATAGCGGAAAGTAAATTATTTACTGATAAATCTGACCATCCATCCATATTGATAATTTCGTAACGATGTTCGTGTAGATCATAGATTGATGGTATATCTTTTAGATATCCTTGATTAAAAAACATCTCTACCACCTTTTCGCCCATCCCATCGATATCCATCGCATCTTTTGAAGCAAAATGGATTAGGCCTTCACTATTTCTTGCTGAACAATGTGGATTTGGACAAAAGTGCATTGCTTCTACTTTCACTAGTGTCGAACCACAATATGGACAAGTATCGATCATCTTAAAAGGTAGTTCGCTTCCATCCCTACGATTTAGAGCAACTTTTACAACTTCAGGGATGACATCGCCAGCTTTACGAATGTAGACATAATCCCCTATTTTTAAATCTTTTGACATGACGAAATCTTCGTTATGTAAAGTTGCTCTTTGAATTGTACTACCCATGACTTTGACCGGGCTAAGCACAGCGTTAGGAGTAACCTTACCAGTTCGACCGACTGTAAAAATGATATCTTCTAACTTAGTGATAACTTCTTCAGGCGGAAACTTATAAGCAATCGCCCACTTAGGTGTCTTTGCGGTATAACCAATTACATCATATTTTGACATGTCATCAACTTTGATGACTAGACCATCAATATCATAAGATAAGCTATCTCTTTTTTCGCTATATTCTTCGATGAATTTTAAGACTTCTTCAATGCCATTTACTAGATGGCGTTCCGGATTTGTTCTAAAGCCTAATTTATCTAAGTAATTTAAAGCCTCACTATGCTTTTTAAAACCTCTTTCCACCGCATTTGCAAAATAGTACCAATAAGCATTTAATTTACGTTTTGCGACGATGCTAGAATCAAGATTTCTAATCGAACCTGCCGCGGCATTGCGGGCGTTTTGAAATAAAGGTTCATGATTTTCTTCTCTTTCTTTATTGAGTTTAACAAAGGAATTTTTTGGCATGTAAACTTCGCCGCGAATATCTAATTCTTCTATGTCTTCGACGTGAAGTGGAATCGATTTAATCGTCCTTAAATTATTCGTCACATTTTCACCTACCACACCATCTCCGCGCGTCGCTCCATAAACTAAATTGCCATTTTCGTAAGATAGTGACATCGCTAAGCCATCGATTTTCATCTCGCACATGTAAGAAATTTCTTCTTTCGTATTTAAGGCTTCTTTAACTTTACGATCAAAATCTCGTAAGTCCGCTTCATTAAATGCATTCGCAAGTGATAACATCGATCTTTTATGCGTCACCTTTTCAAAATTATCTAAAACTTTTCCACCGACACGGTGACTTGGGGAATTCACATCATCGAACATCGGATAAGTTTTTTCTAATTCGATTAATTCATTCATTAAGCGATCGTATTCTTGGTCTTCGACGCTCGGATTATCTAAGACGTAATATTCGTAATTGTAACGATCGAGAAGTTTTCTTATTTCTAGTACGCGATTTTTAATTTCTTCTAAGTTCATGCTAGATGTCCTTTCTCCACCACGCGCGTTAAAGTGGGGTGATTCCCGATGAGCATCTTCCTACCATGTTCATCAAATTCAACTTCAATTAAATTATCGGGATTAACTTTTCTTACGATACCTCGACCAAGTCTTGTATGCATACAAACATCACCTACTTGCCAATCGTTAATACCATTATCTTTTTTAAATTGAATAGGTGTAAATTCTTCCTCTTTCTTTTCCTGTAATGGTTTTAAATTTTTCCTAAAATGTGAGACGTCAGGTGCACTAGTGAGCTTTGCTTCTCTTAAAAATCTTGATGGAGCTAGTCTCGACCCTAGAACCGCGCTGAAGCCATTATTGTAGGTAATGTAAAGTAAGTCTTTCGCTCTGGTAAAAGCGACGTAACATAATCTTCTTTCTTCCTCTAAATTTTTAAAGCCTTCCATGAGTGTCTTTTGATTAGGAAAAATACCTTCGGAAAGTCTCACTAAGAAGACGACAGGATATTCTAGACCTTTCGCTGTGTGGACAGTTAACAATGACACATTATCGCCATCGTTAATGTCATCTTGTGCGCTTAATAAAGCAACGTTTTGTAAATATTCATCAAATGTTGCATTCGGTTCATTTGTCGCAAAGTTTTTCGCGTCTTCAAATAAAGTCATGACATTTGCGATTCTATCTTCTTCATCTTCATCTTGCGCTAAGAAATCTAGATAGCCTAATTCCATGATGGTCTTTTGCATAATTTCAAAGTAAGGTTTTTCATTATTTTGTAGCATGACTTTAGATTTTTCTAAGATAGATACCATCGCTTTTAAAGCCATGAGAGATTGGGGTCTTAAAAAAGAACTAACGAAGGAAGAAGAAGCAATATATTCATATAATGAAAGTTTTAAATTCTTAGCTTCATCTTGCAAAAGAGCAATCATCTTATCACCGATACCTCTTTTTGGAACGTTGATGATACGAAGTAAAGCGATATCATCTTTCGGATTAGCAAGTAGCCTAAAATAGGCTAGAACATCTTTAATTTCTTTTCTTTGATAAAATCTTAGGCCACCGTAAACGCGATAAGGGATACGAAGTGACATCAAAGCGTGTTCAAAATCTAAAGTTAAATAATTTGAGCGATAGATGATAGCGATATCTTTATAATCGTAACGACCGCTATCTTTAAGTTCTTTAATTTTAATTGCGACGCTTCTAGCTTCTTCAATCGGGCTATCCTGGACGATGAGATGCACTCTTTCTCCATCATCGTTTTCCGTATATAAATCTTTCTTTACTCGTTCTTTATTGCAAGCAATCAAAGAATTCGCAGCTTTTAATATCGTTTGAGTGCTACGATAATTTCTCGCTAAAATAATCGTTTCTAAAGGAATGAAATATTTACCGACATCGAGAATAATTTTTTGATTCGCACCACGCCAAGTATAAATAGTTTGATCAGGATCACCGACGACGTATAAGGAAGTATGTGCATCCATAAGTAAAGACATAAATTTAAATTGGACGTCGTTCGTGTCTTGAAATTCATCGACGAGAATATGATCGATACTTCTTAAATAACGATCTCTCACTTCAGGAAAATTAGTGAGTAATTCGATGGCTTTCAATAATAAATCGTCAAAATCGTAAGCATAGATTTCGTTCTTTCTTTGTTCGTACAAATTATAAATTTGTAAATATGTTTTTTGATTTGGTATATCTTCTACGATATCAATATCTTCAGGATAATGACCCTTACATTTTTCATTGCTAATATAAGCGATAGCCTTCTTTAAAATTGGGTCTTTTTTTGAATAACCCATTTGCTTTCCAATATCACCAAAAATCTTCATTTGGTCTTCTTCATCTAAGATTGTAAACGAAGATGGGAAATTTAAGCGATAAATATTACTTCTTAAAATGCGTACCGCTAAAGAGTGGAAGGTTGAAACGTGCATCTCTTTTTCATCGACATCGACAAGTGAGAGCACTCTTCTTTTCATTTCCCCCGCTACCTTATTAGTGAAAGTAATAGCGACGATGCTAGAAGGATCGACGTGTTTAACTCCTATAAGATAAGCGATGCGATAAGTTAAAACTCTCGTTTTACCAGATCCTGCTCCAGCGATGATACGCAAATATTTTGCCTCGCTTGTCACGGCTTCATATTGTGTCTCATTTAATTCATTTTTAAAATCGATCATAAACTAGTAGACCTCTTTAAATAGATAGGTATCGAATCGCTTGACCTTAATTGGTTTTGCTTTTTCTTTAATTTGATAGCGTAATTGTTTTTGATACGATTTAACAATTTTGAAAGATACGGTATACATCAAATCATTGAACATCGTGTGATATCTTCTTGATATTGGTCTAATAAACAAGAACGAACTTAAGGAAACGAAACTACCTAATAAAAGCAAGGCAAATAAAGCCGTCCAAGAAGATAAATTTAATGTGTAGCAAAGTGTAATGTTAATAATTAGAGCAAGACTTAAAGGAAGAAGAGGTAGTAAAAGGTTATCAAAGAAATATCTTTTCGCTTTCATCTTACGATATTTAGAGGAAAAAGCGATGATTAAGAATATAAAACTTACACCTAAAGTCACGATAAAGACACCTAGGAAATTAAAGAAAATGAAATAGCCTGAAGGCACTCCAACAACAAGTAAACAAAGGTAACAAACAATTGCTCCTAAATTAGCCTTTTGATATTTAGAAAGTCTCGCTAAGGTGTGGATGATATAAGGCGAGGTAATAGCTAAAATAAAGAAAGAAGCATAAAGATAAATGATTTGAGGAAACATACCCTGATAGTTTAAAAAGATTGGTAAAGTTCCAATTAAACTACCTAAAATTGTCATAAATAACAAAGAGAAACAATTAGATATAGCTAAAAGATTGTTCATTGGATTAACGTTAATTTTTGGCTTTAATTCGTGATATTTTAGTTCATTTACTTCCTCTTTATTACGAGCGTGATAATAAGTTCCAAGAACTGGCACTAAAACGATGAAGTTGATGGCTAAACCTTTGGTTGAAACATCGAAGAAATAAGTTGATTCAAAAATCGCGTGAACCGTAATAGAAAGGAAGATTATTAAAGATACGGAGGCGAGGCGTTTATTGATCGCGAAGAGACGAATGATGACGTAGAAGACGTAAAGATAGAAAATTAAATAAAGCGTAAGCCAAATAATTCCACCTTGACCAAGCACTTCTAAGAAACCATTATGCGCCCACGTCGTCGCTCTCACTGAGCCATAAGAGAATGATAAAAGATAATTGAAATAACGAATGCCACGTCCAAATATAAGATAGATACTTCCAGAAAGTAAGTCCCCTATTTTACGCCAAATGGTGACACGCGTATCATCAAATAAACGATGATAAACAAAACTCATCGAATCGTTGAACCATGTTGAGACACTAGGAATTAAGAAATAGCAAGTGACGAAAGTAACGATACCAACAACAAGTAAGGAAGAGATAATTGATAAGATGATAATGTTTCTTTTTAAAGTTTTCTTAGTGAAAGAAGTGAAGAAAATAGCGACGTAAAAAAGAAGATAGAATGCTATTCCTATGATGACACAAAGTTGGCTAGAAGAAGCAAAAGCAAAAAAGAGCATGATAGGGAAGAAGAAATGATAATAGAAACGATGTCTTTGCGTGTATAAGTAAGCGACGATGAACATTCCCATCAAGGAAAATAAACCGAAGACATTCACGTTAGTGAAAAATGATCCAGCGGATATACTATTGATAGAAAAACCATTTTGGAAAGCAGTCGCATATTTATCAAATTCGACGATGAGAGAATAAGCGTAAGAAAAGAATAGGAAAATTAAGAAAATGACAAAGAAATATCTCAGTTGTCTTAAAGAATAAAATTTCCTCGGCACTAAAACCATGAATAGGTAGACACATAAAGCGGTTAAAAGAATGTAAATGAGAGCTTCAAATTGGTCGTAATGCGTATGAGTAATTAAAACTTCGACATAAGTTCCATCAGTCAAACCAAGTCTTACCACATCACGAAGTGGGGTAACGAAGATAGCGACGATATTTGAAATGATAAGTAAAGAAATGACACTTATGATGAGAAAAGAAGGTTTTAAATTTCGATTCTTTCGCTCTAAGAAAAAATAGACGATAAGCATGATGACGATAGAAGCAAAAAATAACATATGTTCAACGTTACCAATTTTGCTCGAATAATCGGTAGCGAAAAGAGCGACCGCTTCACCGAAATAAGCGATGAAGATAAGTATTAAATACATTAATGCGTTCGTGACAACCATTTTTTTATTCATGCATTTATTATAGACAAAAAAACAACGCTATGGCATTGTTTTTTCTTGTTAATAAATAAATTATTTAATTTTTTACATAGAACGGTCTTGTTTATCGACCTTCTTGACATCTTCTTTAATATCGCCAACTAAGAAATTTAAGATATCATTGTAGACGACTTCTTTATTGGTCTCATTAAGAATTTCATGACGCATATTAGGATAGATAATTGATGTCACATCATTCAAACCAAGTTTCTTATACATCTTATCTAATTTCATGACGCGTTTAGAATAACCACCGATAGGATCTTCCGCGCCAGAGACGATGAGAATAGACATATCTTTACGAATCTTTTTAAGGAAACGTCTTTTCCAAAGACGAGATAAGCCCTTTAAGAATTCACGATAGAAGCCATGAGAATAAATACCGCCACAAAGAGGATTAATCATGTAATTTTCGTTATTAGCCTCGTTTGTAGAAAGCCAATCAGCTTCACATTTTAAAGGTTTAGGACAGCGTTTGTTGACTTTACCGAGGACGAGTTTATCTAAGAATTTAGAAGGTTTATTAACATTTTTCTTCGTCGTAATAAGTCTAGCTAAACGATAGGCTAATGAAGCGCCAAAAATTTTAGCCGAACCAACGATGACGACACGTGAAATATGCTTGGTGTAACGTTGGATATAATCTTGAACGACAAATGAACCCATACTATGACCAAGAATATAAGTTGGTAAGCAAGATAAACGAAGTTTAGCTACCAATTCATCTAAAATATTGACAAATTTTCTAAAACCTGATTTAGGCCAAATACCTAAGCATTCCTTATTCTCGATAACATTTTCACCTTGACCAAAATGGTCGATACAATAAACGTTCAATTTATTCTCGTTTAAAAATTTGGCAAAATCATCATAGCGACTTGATGTTTCTTTCATTCCTGTGACGATGATGACATTAGCGATGGGATCTTTGATAGTCCAAGCATTTCCAAAAAGTATCTCATCTGTTTTTGAATTTAAACTAATACGTTCTCTACTCATGTTATAAAACCTCGTACGTCAAACATTATATCAAATAAGCCCTAACTTTGTTAGAATTTTTTCACTACCTAAATAATAGTTATCTATTTTTCCTCCTTTTATTTCTAACATAGATGGCGTTCCAATTAGATAAATGTTCTTTACATCATCCACACCTAAAATAGTTGTTTGATCAAAATTTTCCTCAGGTGGAACAAGTTCATGCGAGTACAGCAAAAAATAAAAATTTTCATCATTTAAACTATAAGATATTATTTCTTGTTTTATCGAATCACAAACGTAGCATCCCCCGGAATAAACGTAGATAAAATAATGGGAATTTGTTGGAAAAAAGATATTTTCATACGTTAAATGCTTAGAGTTTACGTCTTGATAAGAATAAACTTTGGGTGAGCCTTGACAGGCTATAAGAAAGAGGGTTAAAAAAATACAAACAAATTTTTTCATTACATTAATTAATACACGTTTTTTTAATGAAATGAGTTCATCTTATGATAAGATTTAAACATGACTATTAAAGAAAGAAAGACGATTGTTGAAAATTTAACATTGATGGCTATTATGGGAGCAATCAATGCTTTGTTTTCTTTATTCGCAACTTGGCTTCCAGTTATCTCTTTATTTTTAGTGATAATCTTACCATTCACTAGCGTCATCATCGCCCTATATTGTAAGCCGAGGTATTTTCTTATCTATATCGTTGCCACTATAGGTGTAAGTTTGCTTATTACAATGTATAACATGCAATATACAATCTTTTATCTCATTCCAGCCATTTTTACTGGTTTAGCCTTTGGCTATCTTGTAAGAATTAAACTTCATAGCGCTATTATTTTATTTCTCACAGCAGTCTTACAATTCTTATTAAGTTATGCGATGATTCCTTTAATTGATGCGATATATGAGACGAGTTTAGTCTCACAATTTTTAACACTTTTCAATTTAGCAGATAAACCATTTATTTACGTTATTGTCCCTGCTTTTATTTTCATCATCGCCTTCGCTCAAACTGCGTTTTCTTACATTGCTATTAGCACCGAGATTAAGAAATTTAATTTTGCTTTGATAACTAGTCCGTTAAAAACATATATTTCAGATACATTAACGCTCTTATTTTTAATTCTTACTTTAAGTTTTGCTTTCTTTTGTAGTGAAGCTAGTTATATATTCCTTATTTGTTCTTTATACTTCATTTCTTTGACTTTATTCAGCTTATTTAAAGAAAAGAAACTTTGGATTTATTTATCATTAGGTGGAGCGTTTTTCCTCTTCATCGTCTTATTTGCCTTGTTTTACGAAATGATTGCTCCCCCTAATCAACTTTTGACTATTAGTGTCTTACCCTTACTTTTCATTTTAGTCGATGTAATTAATATATTATTAATGCATTTTTCAAGTAGACGTAAGATAATAAGTGAAGGAGACATAAACGATGATTAGCTTTTTTAAATCATTAGGAAGAGGCATTCTTTACGTCGTAGGACTACCTTTTTTACTAGCCTTCGTTGCAATTTATGCAGTATTTTCATTTTTTATCATCGTTTTCATGTTCTTCAAAGCGGTAGTGTTATTCTTTATGGGCAGATCATTATTCGATGAATTAGAAGAAGATAAAAAAGCTAAAGAAGTACTAGCGAACATCGCGAATAGAAATCAAGTTGTTGCTCCAAATTACGTCAATAACGGGCCTGTGAATCAAAGTATGCCTCAAACGAATAATTACCAACCTCAAAACAATTATGTTTCACAAAATAATATCACTCCACCAAATCCACAAAATGAACAAAATAATCAAACGCAAAATTATCTAGACGAACAGCCACAAGTTGATCATTCTTATCACTCTAATGAATTCGATAATCCTTTAGAGAATAATAATAATGAAACTATTCAAAACTATGAAAGCGACGCGTCCACTACTATTGATATAAAGGCAGGTGAAGATGAAGATGAATAATTTTATATCTCTCATTGCCTTAAGTGAAAACGATAAGCGCATTATCATCGCCCTTGTCATCGTTTTCGTCTTGCTTTTTGTTCTCATTGGTCTAATTGGAATGCTCGTAACGAAAATTATGAAACAGCAAGGCAAAGCAATCGATAGACTAATGCACGATATTGTCGTCACCGGTGTTGTATCAGATAAAAAACATTTTAAGAAAGTTGCTAAAAAGAAAAGTTGGAGATATTTATACAAACAAGCACGTGTTCCAATTATTATCGCTCTTATTGCAACTGTATTCTTATTAATATATTATCTCGCAAGCGGAAATTGGAATGCGAATATCTTTGGCGACTGGGGCGCTCCAAATGGCGAAGGTGGAAAAGGTTTTGCCACTTTACTCTTCCTTTGGGATTTTGAAAATTGTCCTACAACTCAAATTTTTGGTATTACTGTCATCTCAGATTGGCCAGCTTTACTTAATACACCACACTTTTCAATCGATGCTTGGGGTAGTTACATTTTTGTTCCATTAATTATTACTTCTATCGTTTGGTTTTTCATCGTCGTTCAAGCCTTTATTGCAAGATCATTTAGAATACGCAAACTCGCATCGCAAATTTATGATAAATCACTAGATGATTACAACCAAACAAAAGCCTTATTAGGCGATAACAATAGCAATATAAATAATCATTAATTAGATGTTAGAAAACATTAAATATAATTGGTAGGCTAAATAGCCAATTAAAGCAATATTTAAAAATGCTAAAACCATGAAGATACGAAATCGTGACTTATTTTTTCTTTCGATTTCTTTCGGATCCATACACTAATATTTTACCTGATTCGCGGTCCTTGGGTAAAGTTGAACATCGCGAATATTTGATAAGCCAGTAAGTAACATTAAGAAACGATCAAAACCGATACCAAATCCGCTATGGACACAACCTCCAAACTTACGCGTGTTTAAATACCAAAGCGCTGAATCATCCTTTAAAAGATGGCATTCTTCCATTCTTTTCTTCAATAAATCATAATTTTCTTCTCTTTGGGAACCGCCGATTAGTTCGCCAATTTCAGGAACGAGTAAGTCATATGCTGCGACTGTTTTTCCGTCTGGATTTTGTTTCATATAGAAAGCTTTTGCTTCCTTGGGATAATCGATAATCCAAGTTGGACCTTTGACGATAGTTTCAGTAATATAACGTTCGTGTTCGCTTTGTAAATCCATGCCCCAATAGATGTGACGATTATCGAAATGATGACCTTCTTCAACTGCTTTTTTAAGTATTTCGACTGCATCAGTGTAAGTCACTACTCGCCATTTATTTTCTAAAATTTGATGGAGGCGATTTAAAAGTCCTTTATCGACGAAAGCATTGAAAAAATTAAGTTCATCTTTACAGTGGATAAGCAAATCTTCAATGCAGTAACGAAGTAATGATTCAACAATTTTTAAAGCCCCATGAATGTCACAAAACGCCATCTCAGGTTCGATCATCCAAAATTCCGAAGCATGTCTTGGAGTGTTAGAATTTTCAGCCCTAAAGGTTGGACCAAAAGTATAGACATTTCTTAACGCTAGAGCGAACGGTTCAACGTGAAGCTGACCAGAAACTGTAAGATGTACTGGTCGATCGAAAAATGGCTTACCATCTTCTTTTTTAGCATTGACATCGAAAACTTGTCCTGCCCCTTCTGAATCGATACCCGTAATAATTGGGGTATGAATGTAATAGAAGTTATTTTCATTGAACCACGAATGCATAGCGAAAGATAATCTACTGCGGACTCTTGCAAGAGCATAAAACGTATTCGTACGCGGTCTAAGATAAGCTATATCTCTTAAAAATTCGAAAGTATGTCTTTTCTTTTGTAAAGGATAATCTTCACTGACCCCACCAAGAAGAACAATATTATCTACATGAATTTCAAAGGGTTGTTTATTTTCAGGTGTCAAAACAATTTTTCCATCGATAGAAACTGCTGAACCAGTTAAAAGATGCGTATAGGTATCGAAGGATGTAACATTATCTTTTGAATAAACGAGTTGAACATTTAAAAAAGTTGTGCCATCACTTAATTCGATGAAACCAATCGAACCATTATTGCGATTAGTTCTCACCCAACCTTTTAAATTCACTAATTTTCCATCTTCAAGACAATTATTATTAAAATCTTTAAATAAGTCTTTCAAAATTGTTTCAACATAGCTCATAAATATTACTCCTTCGTCATTTTACTTTATTAAGTTTAACATGTTTTAAAACTTGTTAAAATCAGTAATTTCCCAGTTGGGATCAACACCTATGTCAAGTGGAGCGAAAATGTTTCGAGCGTAGAGATGATGAGCATTTCTTGCTATCATCGCCGCGTTATCGCCACACAAACTTAAAGGTGGAAAAAATAATTCAATATTCGAATTATCATATTTATTTTTAAGTATTTCTTTGAGTCTAGAATTAGCAGAAACTCCACCAGCGACAAGAATTTGTTTAACTTGATATACATCCGCAACTTGATAGACCTTATCTACAAGTTCTTTTAACGCCACTTCTTGAAATGAACAAGCTAGGTCAGCTTTATTTATTTCTTCACCTTTCATTTTTAATGAATTAACTATGTTAATAATATGAGTTTTCAATCCGCTAAAAGAGACATCATAACGAGATGATGCATGTGGAATAGGAAGATGATAAGTTGGCTTTCCTAACTTAGCGAGACGATCAATTTCAACTCCGCCTGGATAAGGTAGTCCTAATACTCTTGCCACTTTGTCATAACATTCACCTATCGCATCATCGACTGTTCTACCCACTATGTCATAATTTAGATGATCATACATAATAATAAGTTCAGTATTACCGCCACTGACGACGACAGCAAGAAGAGGAAATTTTAATTCTGCAACATATTCGTTCGCATAGATATGTCCAGCGAGATGATGAACTGGAATGAGAGGTTTATGGTAAATAAACGCTAAGGTTTTAGCAACTTCCATTCCTACATGCAACGCCCCTACTAAACCAGGACCGCGGGTAAAAGCAAAGGCATCAATTTCTTCTAACATGACACTAGCCTCTTTTAAAGCTGTATCTAAAACGTAAAGAACATTTTCGATGTGAAGTCTAGAAGCAAGTTCAGGCATGACTCCTCCAAACTGACGATGTCTTTCAATTTGAGAAGAGATGACATTAGATAAAATTTTTCTATTGCGTGTAATCGATATTGAAGTTTCATCACAGCTACTTTCAATAGCGAGTATCAAAGGAGAGGATTCAATATTTTTGACAAGATAAATCGCATCTTCACCATCCGCATAATATTTCTCTTTAATATTAATTTCTTTAAACCCTTCTTTAATATACAGGTTTTTTGCGGCGATATTAGATCTTCTTACTTCTAACGCTATCGTCTTAACCCCTTCATCTTTAAGCGTCTCATACATCCTTTTTAATAAGTGGGAAGCAACATTATTTCTACGATATTTATTGCTAACATAGATGATAGCGATCGTCGAAGAATCAAATGTGATCCAATAATCTAAAATCGCTATAGGGGTAGCTTGAAAAAATGCAAGCTCAACATGCGCAAAAACATTTTTTTCGATATCGTTCATAATGGCAGAAGGAGTGTAATCTAAAGATGAGGCAAGTTCATAGATAACCTCTTCATCTTCTAGCGTGGCTTTTTTAAATTTAATTTCGTCTATCATCATAAGTCTTTAAGATAAATTGGCTTCAAGCCTTTAATATTATTAACTCTTTCTTGACTAGTGGCATAACGTAAAAATGATTTTGCGTCCACCTCACTACTAGTGTCAATTCCAAGATGTTTTAAATCGCCGCATAAAGTAAAATTAGGATGTTCTTCAATAAATTTTAAAGCGAACTCATTACTAACAATTTGTGAATTCATCAAAACTATTAAACCATCGTAACAAGCGAAATAAGAACGACCACTTCTAGCGTTAAAGATGACGATGGAAGGTTCGAAAAACTTTGCGTATCCCATAAGTGAATCTAAGGCAAATAGCTCTAAATTTAAAGCGAAAGCGACTGTTTTGGCGACGGACATAGCAATTCTAATTCCTGTAAAAGAACCTGGGCCAATACCTACGCCAATGAAAGATAAATCTTTCACCATCACCTTATTTTCGCTGAGTAACGATTTAATTTCAGGCACTAACATTTCAGCTTGCTTACGAGGAAATGTAAGATTTTTAGATGCTAAAATTTCATTATTTTTTGCTAGAGCAATAAACATCTTGATGTTGGAGGTGTCGAGTAATAAGCCATATCTATCGTTGGACATTTTTCAATTCCTCCAAGGCGTGAAAAAATAAGGAAAACATATTATTTTCACTAGTGAAACTCAACATTCTTTCATTTCCTCTTAAGATACGAATATCAATTGTTAAGGATGGGCGAACTAACAAAGCTTTATCTAAGTAAATTGGCCATTCAATCAAAGTGACATCTTCGCTTTCAATTAATTCATCTAAACCAATATCTTCATTTTTATCTTCCAATCGATATGCATCGATGTGATTATAAAATAAGCCATTAATTTCGTAAGTTTTAACTATGTTAAAAGTTGGGCTAGTGACTTTTCCTTGATAGCCTAAAGATTTAAGAAAATACCTCACAAAAGTCGTCTTACCTGCGCCAAGATCACCATTTAATAATATTAAAGCATCGCGCTTCACGTAGGTGGAAAGAAGCATAGCGATTTTTTCTAAAGTTTTTTCATCATCTATATGCAATTCAATTTTAGCCATTAGATGATTCCTCTTTATTAGCTAAAAATTCATCGTACAATTTTCTAACTTTTTCATCGTTAAATGGAAATAGTTGATTCTCCATTAAATAAATAATTTTTTTACGTGTTATCATTAAAGCTTCGCAAAGTTTTTCTGAATAATTGTATCTCTTCTTGTTAATTTTAAATTCCTTCTCATCGAGTAGTTTTATTTTTTGGATATGCTTATTCGTTTTGACATCTAAATCGTAATCGATATAAAAAATGACATCCCCTTCTTTCAAGGCAGGTGAAGCAAGATTGCAATAATAATTTATATCGTCTTGGCGAAACATGACGATGACATTATAAAATTCATGTTTCATCAAAATCTTTAAAGAAGCTTCGTTCATGAGCCAACGTCGATAATTGTTTTCGATAATATGATCTTTACTCGAAGCAAGGATGAACATATCATCATCTTCATAAATCAAACAATCATCTATCCACGCACGATGGAAAGAATTATCTTGTTTATAAGCTTGTAACTGCACACGTTCACATTTCAAGAGAATTGACCAGTCCTTTTACTAAGCAAGAATTTCCTTTAAAAATTCTCCAATTAAATCTCCAACTTCTTTCATCGCTTCTAACGTATGACCGGTGAAATTATTAAATAAAGGAATATTCATCACTTCATCATCGTAATCGATTGCAAAAACAATAGCGGTCTTTTGGATAGAAATAGATAAATCTAAGAAATATTTATTGACTTTAAATTTCTTTAAAACACTTAAAGCACGGCTATTCAAAATAGCTTTTTTATCTTCTTGTTTACCATAGATTGTATAAGCATTCGTGTCACTTAACACATTCATGTCATTCGCGACGCTAGGAAGTTCCACTAGGTCAGATTTGCCTTTGATGTAAATAAGCAATAAATCATCCATCTTCAAATCGACGTTCACCGACATATATTTACCGACGAAAATAGGAACACTTTTCTTACGTCCTTTTTCATCTTCTTTGGTAACATATCCCGCTAAAGAAGCAGTATGGAAATCATGTGCAAAAACTTTACCCGTGACGACGTTTCTAGAGGAAACATTAGTTAAATCTTTATAGATGTTTGCCGCTTGAAATTCTTCTAAAGAAATTTCCATATCATCATGAATTTTTAATTCTTTATAATATTTTTCATCGAAAGAATAGACATTAAAATCATTCACGGTTTGAACGACGTAATCATGCGTATCAGTTTCAGCTTTTTTTACGATTAAGAATTTGTTTAAAAGCCAGACCGCAACTAGAACTAAGAACACAAAACCAATGCCAATATAAAGACCAAAATTAGGAATGAAACTAAAACCAATCATCCCGCCAGTTATAAGCCCTAAGGCGATAAATAAAACTAAATTTCGCGTAAGTTTAAATTTACGATAACGTTCGACAAATTTTTTACGGCGATCATCGATTTGATGGAAGATTGGCTTATCGATCATTTCGATAGTGACTTCTTCCTCTTTTTCTTCCTTAACATCGTCTGTATCTTTTTCTTCATCCGCATTTAAAACTTGCGTAGAATTTTCTTCGTTGTTCGGAGTAGCGTTTTCTTCTTTTTGTTCTAAAATTTCTTCCTGACGTTTATTTTCATCCATATGTGTGCACCTCAAAAGCGTGTATATACTATAACACACGCACACATGAAAAACAAAAACTATGAAATTAAAGTTTTCTTCGGATATAACTTATCGATCATTAAAATTGGCTTATATAGTAACAAGCAAACGACGATAGTGAGGAGGCTAGAAATAGGTACGTAAGTCGCACTATAAATGAAAGAAGCAACCCATGGTGTTTCCCAATATAGGACACCAGCGATGACGTGACATAAATATTTTAAAGAACATGCCGCTAAGATAGAGACACCTAAAATTGTTGCTCCTATAACGTTATATTTAGTATCGTGATTTTTCTTTAAAATTAAAGGTCTAAAGAAGCCGACAATCGAAAGAGAACCAAACGCTAAAAGGTAATCAAAAATATAATATTGTAAACCATAACCACCAATGAGACATGAGACAAGACCATAGACGACACCGCAACCGATGAAGCCTTTATAGACCCCGAAGCGTAAAGATAGAATAATTAAAGGAATCATTTCAAAAGAAATGGAACCACCGTTAGCCTGCACTCTAAATTTTAAAAATGATAAATCTAAAACGACGGCAAGGGAGACGAGCATCGCCATCTCGACAATATCTTTTGTATCGAAACGATGTTCATCAAATAATAAAGGTAACAAGATGACGATACTTAAAAAAATGAATATTAGACCACAAATAGTTAAAGCATCATAACTCGGTGTATCGATGTCATAAAGCGAGGAAAAAAACGATGGAACGCTAAAGCCGACGAGAGTGGCTAATAATATTAATCCTACTGCGTAACTATAAAGTTCTTTAAACTTGTAACTTAACGCTAATAAGGTAATTGCCCCAACGTAAACAAAAATCATGATGAAGCCTAAGTAATTAAACACTCCATCGTAGAAACTAAATACGAGAAATGAATTGTAATTGACATTGCTCACGATGAAGTTTCCACTAAAAAATAAAGCTAAACCAAAAATCAAACTTGCTAATGCACTACTAATGAATAAAACTCTCTTATCTTTCATAAAAAATACCTCGTTACTAGCGAGGCAAAAAAGAAAAATTTCCCCTCCGCTAGCATTACCTAGATCAGGTTCGGTCGGCTTTGACTTAAAAGCCCTCTCAGCTTAGTGCGCTAAGCTCCCGTCGTTAATATTGTAATATTTATTTGAGCCAATTTATAGGTAAAACTTTATGTTCTTCTAAAAATTTATTGGCTAATAAAAAATGATTGCAACCAAAGAAATTGCCGCCCGTCTTTCGTAGTTTACTCTCGTTTTTTTAGAACATAAATTGATAATAAGCATCAATATAGATTTTTTAATTATATTTTTAATATTAATAAATTAATATTACTTACCTCAAGTGATGTCATTTTTTCATTTGTCAATAAAATTCATGAATTTTTATATTGTATCTAGAGTAATAATATTATAAACTATAAATAGTTTAGAGGTAGAGTAATATGTCATATAATTTAAAGCAATGTCGATATAAGAATGGAAGAGTATTCTTAGAGATCGTCGATTCAATTTATTCAAGAAAGAAAGGTTATTCGATACCTAAGGTCATTAAAAAGATTGGTTATCTAGATGAATTAGAAAAGATTTATGTTGATCCTATCTCCTACTTTAAAGAAGAAATTAAAAAGATGGAATTAGAAAGGAAGAAAGAAAATAATTTCATACCTAGGCAGTCAGATGAAATTAATTTAGGTTCTTTTCTTCCAATTCACCTATTGAACAAACTAAGACTAAAAGATTTATCTAATGCGATAGATCAATCTAGTAAGAGAACTTATTCTCATTACGATGTCTTAGAGTTTCTCACTTTAAGTAGAATCATCTATCCATCTAGTAAGATCGATACGTATATGAATATGTTCCCTCACTTCTACAAGAAATATTCTTTTTCTAAAGACCAGATGTACGATGCTTTAGGATTGATTGGGGAATATGATGAAGCTTACTTAAACATTCTTAACGATAAGATAAATAAAATATATGGAAGAAATTTATCTCACGTCTATTTTGATTGTACAAATTATTATTTTGAAATAGATGCGAATAATTATGATAGCTATCGTCTACCTGGAGTTAGTAAAGAAAATCATCAAGGAGCCATCATCTCTTTAGGACTTCTTTTAGATAGCGATGCTATTCCTTTATACTATAGTCTTTTCCCTGGTAATCAAAGTGAAAAACCAGAACTTAACAAAACGATTAAAAAGATGAAAGATTCGTTAGATATTAAAGGAAGAACTATAAGAGTTGCAGATAAAGGATTAAATTCAGTCGATAATATTATCGATGCATATAAAAATGGGGATGGATATGTCTATTCTAAAGCGATTAGATCTAACGATGACAAAAAGATGATTTTAGAAGGAGAAACATTCGAAGAAATAAAAGATGAAAATGGTGAAGTTATCTTCAAAGTTAAAGTGTGGATCGATAATTATGATTACGTTCAAGATAATCGCACTTATAAATTAAGAGAGAAAAGAATCGTCATATGGTCAAGAAAATATGCTCTTAAATCAGCCTATGAAAGAAATAGAGCTATCGATAAAGTAAATAAACAATCTTCCATATCTAATCTTAAGAGTAAAGATTCACCTAAATTTATTCATACTCTTTACGATGTCATAAGTGAAGAAAGTGGAAAGATTATTTCTAATGATGATATTTCTTTGATATTAAACGAATCTAAGGTGGATAAAGCTTCAGAACTTGATGGCTATTATATGATAGTTACATCTGAGACTAATTTATCTTGGAAAGAGATATTAGATATATATCGTAAATTATGGGAAATAGAAGCTTCATTTAGAATAACTAAAACTCAATTAGAGACTAGACCAATATACGTTTCTTCATTAAATTCTATCAAAGGTCATTTCTTCTCTTGCTATCTAGCTTTAACATTGATTCGTCTCATACAAAAGAAAGAACTTGATGATAAATATAATGCTGAAAAAGTTATCGATTTTGTGAAAACCTTAAAAGCTTTCCCAATTAGTAATGAACAGTATTTATTATCTGGCTCTTATCAAGATATCATCAAAGAAATTGAAACTAGATACAAAGTCTCTTTTAACTTAAAAACATTATCTTTATCAAAGATTGAAAAATTATTTTCTATCTAATTTTATTACTCTAGTTGATATTAAATGATTATATCTTTGATATAACATTACGAATTTTGATTTCATCTCCGAAAGTCAGGTTTATAGGTAAAACTTTATGTTCTTCTAAAAATTTATTGGCTAATAAAAAATGATTGCAACCAAAGAAATTGCCGTTTGCCATCGCAAGAGGAGAAGGATGACTAGCTTCTAAGATGAGGTGATTCGTATTAGTGATATAGACTTTATACTTTCTAGCAAAATTGCCCCACAACATGAAAACCATCGGTCGATCAATTTTATCTAAATAAGTTAAGACATCTTTAAAAAACTCTTCATATCCCGCACTTTTGTGGGATAAAGGGGCTTTTTGACGTACGGATAAGTAGGCGTTTAAAAGGAGGACACCTTGTTTAGCAAGATAAGTTAAATCGCCATTACTCTTATCAATTTTTGTATGAAATTCATTTTCAATTTCTTTGTAAATATTTAATAAACTAGGTGGCACTTTAATACCTGGTGGGGTTGCAAAAGCTAAGCCCATTGCTTGGCCTTCATTCGGATATGGGTCTTGCCCGATGATGATAACTTTCACTTCTTTAAGAGGAGTTAATTTAAAAGCATTAAATAATAGATGCCTTGGAGGATAAATAATGTGATTTGCGTATTCTTCATCTAAAAACTCATGAAGTTTTTTGGCATATTCTTTCTTTTTAATATTTTCAAATAATAATTCCCAATCGTTCATAAGTTTTTCAAATATAGTATAATATTTAATGTGAAAATTCTCATCGTTTTTAATCATCCTGCACCATATAAAGTTCGCCTGTTCAATGAACTAGCGAAAAAATATGATATACATGTTTTATTTGAACGAAAGAAAGCAAGCAATCGACCAGATTCATTTTATGATGAAGAAATTAAATTTTCGCATGAATTTTTAAAAGGGATAAACATAAGCAAAGAAAATTTTATTTCAAACGCTATTATCAAACATGTAATTACTCATCAATATGATTTGATTATTATGAACGGCTATTCAACTTTTGCTGAGATGAAAACTATCAAATATTTCATTAAAAATAATATACCTTATAGTCTTTATGTTAATGGTGGCTTCGCACGCATCGAACCAAAGTGGAAAAAAGAGTTAAAAACTAAATTAATTAGTCATGCAAAATTTTATTTCGCGCCTTCAGAAGAAGCCAAAAAATTTCTTGTTTACTATGGCGCTAATCCTTCTAATGTCTATCTTTACACTTATAGCACAATTTATGAAAGCGAGATTTTAAAAGATCCCTTAACTCACGATCAAAAAGTAAAATTGCGCAAAGAATTAAATATTCCTACCAAACATATCTACATCTCCACCTCACGTTTTGAGGAGAGAAAAAATCTTACTAAACTTATCTATTTCTTCATCGATGAGATGCCTAAAGATTCCAATCTTTTACTCATCGGGGGTGGTCCTTTAACTTATCGTTATCTACAAATTATTCGTAAAGAAAAAGTTGATAACATTCAAGTTTATGAGCATATGTCGCGAGAAGAAATGTTCAAATATTTAAAAGCTTCTGACGTCTATTTATTTCCAACTTTAGAAGACATTTATGGCCATGTTGTTAACGAAGCGATGGCAAATGGGCTACCGGTTATATCGAGTGATAAATCACTCGCTTCATTAAAATTAATAAAAAATGGTTACAATGGTTACATCTATCAAAGCGGAGATAAAGAAACATTTAAGAAAGACATTTTTGAACTAAGAAAAAGAAATCTTACGAATAATGCTTTAAAGACCGCAAGAGAAAATACCATTGAAAAAATGGTCAAAGACCACTATGCTATTTTTGAGGATGTAAAACAAAAATTATGAAGATTATTTACGTAACAACATGTATTAATCCGAAAAGATTTTTTCAAGGTAACAAAGAAAATAAGAAAGCCTTAAACCCAAGTGGCCAAAATTTTCACTTCAAAATGATTAAGGCATTAAAAGAAAAATGTGATGTCGAAGTTATTTCTATTCCCCCTCTATCACCTTATCTCACTAATAGATTATTTATTCCTCGTTTTGAAGAAGAAGTCGAAGGTATCAAATTTCATTACGTACACGTCTCTTATTCTAAACTTTACAAATTTTTTGGTCTAAGAAATAACATTCGTAAAGAAATTAAACGCATCATAATGCCGGATGATGTCATCATTTACGATGGTCTAAATAGACCGGCAACTTTTGCTCTTGTGAATTCTTTCCCCAATCATAAAAAAGTTATGATGTTAACTGATGATCCCGCGAATTTAACCTACGGTGGAAAAAGATATACAAAATCACTTAAAAAACGTTATCCAAAAGTTGAAAACGCTATCGCTTTAACGCCTCACCTTTTCACTTTACTTCCTAACGTTAAAGACAAATTACAAATTGAAGGTATCATGAGTGAAAATCCTTATAGTTATGAGCCTAATGAATATAGCCCCTACATCTTCCTTGGCGGAGCGTTATTTTCTCGTTATGGAGTAGACACTTTGTTAAATGCCTTCTTAGAACTTGAAGTTCCTAATCTTAACCTCGTATTATGTGGTCAAGGTGACCTAGTGGAAATGCTTAAAAAATATTCTCAAAGGTATCATCATATTCATTTTTTAGGACTTATCACTAACGATGAGATTTTAAAACTTGAAGCAGGAGCGTTATTTAACGTCAACCCTCGCCCACTCGATGCGAGTGTGGACATCAATTCCGTCCCTTCTAAAATCATCGAATGTGCAGCCGCTAAAAGGCCTCTTATCACGACGAAAAACGCTATCATTGAATCACTTTTTGGAAATCATATTTCCTATTTTAAAGGTGATGATTTAGCGAGCATCAAAGAAGGCTTAAAAGAGATGATTGCACTAAGTGAAGAAAAAGCTATGAATAAAGGAAAAGAAGTATATAACGCCATCAAATCACGGCTCGATAGTGAAATCGTTGCCGCTAAAATTTTAGATTTTCTTCACTAATAAAGTTTGTTCAATTTGATCAACTATTTTATCTAAAGCGAAATGGGCTTGATAATAATTGTAATTATTTTCTCCCATTTTTTCTTTTTCGCTTTCTTCTAGTTCCTTCATCTTGATGATATTTTTTGCGATATCTTTAACATTAGGCTGAGAAATGATTGCTCCACCTGCGTCTTCTAAAACTTTTTTTCCATCCCCATCTATTACCCCAAGAATAGGTTTTTTATAAGTAAGATAGGAAATGAGTTTAGAAGGAATAGTATTTCCCACTACTCCGCTAGGAAATAAGGAAACGTACAAAGCATCAACATTAGAGTAATAAAAACGTGCTTTCTTCATCGGAATGGGACCATAATAGATGACGTTTTTAGAAATGTCTAATCGTTTGATTTCTTCTTCAAATTTCGCTCTATTCGTACCCATACCTATAATATGGAAATAGACATCATCATATTTTTTAATAACTTCTTTCATCGCTTGAGGGACAAGTTCGATACCTTGAATGGTTCCGATGTTCCCACAATATAAAATGTGAAAGCCTTTTCCATATTCAACATTTTTTCCTTCTTCAAGCGAATTGCTAAATAAAGGTGGTTGAGGTATATACTTATAATATTTATTTTCGAGTTTTAAAACGTCGTAGAAATAGTCTTTAAAAGAAGGCGAAGAAAGTAATATCTTATCGCATTTAGCGTAGATTGATCTAGACCATTTATATAAGATTTTATAAAATAAACCATTTTCTTTAATGGCGTGAGTAATGACAGGAGAAATAGGCCATAAGTCAAGACAATGTAAGACGTGATTAATATGATGTTTACGCTTGTAAATATTAGCCCCGCTTACGGAAATGATAGGTGATAAAGATTGGGAATAGACGACATCATATTCTTCTTTAAAATGTTTTAAAAAACGACGTGATGAAAAATAAAACGATAAGTAATTGAAGATGATAGAGAGACGGTTTTTCTTACGTGCGAAAAGATGAAGACGAAAAACTCTCACCCCATCGATCACTTCATATTTTACTTTCTTATATTCTTTTAAAATATGATCGAAACCATAGTTAGGTTTTCCTGTCACTACCGTCACATCATGTCCGCGTCTTTTAAGTTCACGACAAATGTCACTGATGACGAAGTTTTCTGGATAATAGAATTGACAAACAACTAAGATACGCATATTTTTTACGCTTTAAATTATAGCAATATATAAAAAAATATTATATATTTACTTCTATCATGGATTCGAAAGATTACAACATTCGCGCAAATGTCATCGCTAATATCATTAAGACCGCTGTCCTTATGATATTAAGTTTTATTACTTTTCCTTACGTTTGTCGTGTTCTTACTCAAATTAGTGAACCAAATATTCCAGGTGTTGGGGCTAATGCATTAGGTCTTTACACCTGGGCCGCAACTTTCGTCTATTACTTTCTTACTTTAGCAAGAATTGGACTCCCAAATATCGCTGTTAGAGAATGTGCTAAAGTAAGAGATGACCGAGCAAAACTTTCTCATAAAGCCCAAGAATTTTTCATCTTACAGGCTTTTCTTTCCATGGTCTCTTTCATCCTCATGGTCATCATCATGTATTCAGTTGGAGGCGAATTTGTTGAAAATGCGAATTTAATTTTTATCTTATCGCTTAATTTTCTCATTGGTGTTTTCTCTTTTGAATGGATTTATATCGCTCTAGAAAAACATTTTTATCTCACAATCCGTTCAATTATTATCTTAGCTGTCGTCACCGTTTTAACATTTCAATTTATCACTCGCCCTGAAGATTATTTCTTATACGCTATTCTCATGATTTCAACGACAGCGTTATCGACTATTTCAAATTTAATATTCATCGGAAAACATATCTCATTTAAAAAGACTGAACCTTACAATTTTAAACAATATATTAAACCGATGATCGTTTTATTTATCATCGCTATATTAGTAACAATCTACGATAAAAGCGATACTTTTATTCTCGGTGTCATCGATGTGGAAATGGAAGCAGTTGCATCTTATCAAGTAGGTGTTAAAGCTATCGAAATTGTCATCGGTGTCATCATCTCATTATCGATGGTTTTTACACCACGCGCTTCGCGTTTAATTGAAATCGAAGATAAATCTTATTTTAGACGTTTAACTTCTTATTCGATGAATATCGTCACATTTATTTCCGTACCCGCTATTATCACGATGGCGGCGCTTGCTCATCCTCTCACTGCTTTAATATCTGGCGATTATCAAGCTAGCATCTATAAAGACGCACCCGTAGTTTTGATGGTTCTAGCGTGTATGATTTTAACTTTTTCGATTTCAAATCTCATTTATACACAAATTCTCATTCCTTTAAAAAGAGAAAAGATTTATATGATGACAATGTTAGGTGGAGCAATTATTAATATTCTCTTATGCATTATTTTAGGTATATATGCTTTCCCTACCGCACCCGCTATTGGAGTGGCTATAGCCACGATGATTGGTGACATCTTAGTGATGTTATTCTTATTAATTTACGCTTGGAAATATGTCTATTATGCCATATTCAATAAAAATAATTTAAAAATTCTCATCGCTGGTATTTTAATCATCTTCACTAGCGTTTTCCTTTACCCACTCATCGATAAAGCTTTATTACAAGCTATGCCTTCGATGCAAACTCTCATCTATAGTTTAGATATCATTTTCATCGTCCTAATTGATGCTATCATCTATCTTGGTTTCTTATTCATCAGCAAAGAAAACCTCATCTCTTCTTTCTTTAGAAAAAACAAATAAAAAGAGGAGGCTATGAAATATCATAATAATGAGAAAGGAGTGCAATTATGACAAGGAGGAGCCTCCCCTTCTAAAAACCATCTTACTCTAAAATGAAAGAAAAATCCACTGCTGGAGTGGATTTTTTTCAAATTATTTCTAAAAATTAATAAATTATTCTACATTGGAGATTGGGCTAGGAATACCTTGTTCGTTATATTCCCATTCTCCAGCCCAATAAACAGGGATGGATTCATCTTTCCAATTTTCGACCCAAATACGATTGTAAGTTGGTTCATCAGTTAAAGAATAGATGACAAAATTTTCATCCATCTCAGTAAATGATAAAGCTTCAACTTGTCTTAAATTTTCAGGTAAGACGACGTAATCAAGCGAAACGCATTGAGCAAAACTACGATTACGAATAACGCCAACGCTTGAAGGAATTTCGATGCTTTCCAAAGAAACACAACCATCGAATAAAGAAGCTGGAATAGCGCTGAACCTTGAATTGTTAGGAAGGCTAATACTTCTTAAGGAGGAAGCGTTTCTAAAACCAGCGGAATTGAAATTGAAGACGGAATCAGGAATGACAATTTCTTCTAAAGAAGTACAATTTTCAAAAGCACTTGGACCAATAATTTCTAAAGACGAATCGTAAGTAATTGTTCCTACTGGATTACCTTCACTATCAATGTCACTATAGAAGACGTCTAATTCAAATTCGATATGTTCTAAATTAGTGTTATTGTAAAATTGATAGCCTTGAATCTCATTGACACCACTTGGAATGACGACGCTAGAAAACTTTGGAGCGTCTTCTTGGCTATCGCTACCAAAAATGTAACCATCTGAACCGACCGCAGTAAAAGTCGTTAAGCTACTTGGAAGCATAATCATACCTTCATAAGATCCAGGTAAGACTTCGCCATTCGCATCTAAGACTTGGAAAGTTCTTAAAGAACGACAATTTCTAAAAGCATATTGGCCGATGCTTCTTAAACCAACATCATAAGCTACAACTTTCTCTAAATTACGACAATTTTCAAAGACACCAGTTTGAATACTTGTAATAGCTTGTGGAATACGAATTTCTTTAATCGCTGTATTTCTAAAAGCATATTGGCCGATGGAAGTTAAATCACGTGGGAGATTAACTGTCGCTAAGGAAGTACAACCATCGAACATATAAGAAGAAATACTAGCTAAAGGCGCATCAGTAGAAATACTAAAACTTGTTAAATTAACACAATTTTGGAAGACACCTTCTCCTAATGTAAGAAGACTCATCGGGAAAGAAAAAGCACCAGTAATATTAGTGTTTGCAAATGCATAAGCACCAATATTAGTTAAATTATTAGGTAAATCTTCTGAATCTAAAGTTAACGATGTGCAACCATCGAAAGCATTCGCACCAATCGAGTGCACGTTATCGTGGAAACGTACTTCTTCTAAGCTTGTGCAATCTGCAAACAAAGCTGAAGGAATCTCAGTAATAGTTTCAGGAATCTCGGCAAAAACCACTCCTTCCTGACCGGCGAATAAAGAATTAGTGACGCCAGTAACATTACCGAATGTAATATCGACGACATTATAAACGCTAGGGTCAAATTCAGCTTTCGTTTCTTCGCTAGCAACTAAAACAGTATTTGTAGGGAACACTTTCGTATAAGCGATGATAACTTGGCCTAAATAAACCCAACCATCTTCATCGGAAGAATGTTCAATATAATAAGTACCAACGAACGCATCTTCACCAATTTCATTAATATTTTGACTAGGAACAATTTCACTTAAATTCGTACAGCCATAGAACGCTCTATCACCGATTGTAGTAATAGTATCAGGTAAAGTCACTTTTCTTAAACGTGTAAAATTTAAGAAAGCTTCATCAGCGATCGTCGTAACAGGATAACCGTCGATCGTCGAAGGAATGATAAAATCCTCAGGTGCGTTCACTTCATCAATATCAGTGATGATAACTTCTCTATCTTGATCTTGTAAGGTGTAACGATAAGAAATGAAAGGAATGTTAACGATATCGTTAAGCCAAAAAACAATGAGAGCCCAATAAGTTAAAGAAAGAGCAATGATAGCGACAGCTGCGAATATAGAGGCTTTGATAATCGTCTTCTTCGTCTGGGGACTAATCTTTTTTAATTGCATCTTTTCGGCCTCCTTTCGTTGCTTTTTTAATTTTATCGTTATAAGCATTGAGAACTTTTAAATCTTCTTTATATTTTTCTAATTCGGCTTTATTTGCGCGAACAAAATGATTTGGTTCTATCTCATAGAAATCTGGCATATCTTCTTCGCTATAATGATGCATATCAGGCGAATAGACTACAATCTTTTTCTTACTTTCAATGCGCGGATCAGGAATTGGTACAGCAGAAAGTAAGGCTTTTGTATAAGGATGTAATGGTGCTTCAAAAAGCCTATTTGCATCTGCGAGTTCGACAATCTTACCAGAATTGATGACAGCGATACGATCAGAAATGTAACGGACGACACTTAAGTCGTGAGCGATAAATAAGACAGTCATCTTATTTTCTTGTTGGAATTGTTTAATCAAATTTAAAACTTGCGCGCGAATGGAGACGTCAAGTGCTGAAATAGGTTCATCAGCGATGACCATTTCAGGACCCATAATCATACATCGAGCAATACCAATACGTTGTCTTTGACCACCGCTAAATTCGTGTGGATAACGTTTGAGGTGTTCAGGCATCAAACCAACTTTTTCAAGCATTAATGTAATCTTATTAAGACGATCTTCTTCATCTTCGTAAAGATGGAATGCTCTTAAACCTTCAGAAACGATGTAGTCGACGTTCGCTCTTTCATTTAATGAAGCGCTTGGATCTTGGAAAATCATTTGTATCTTAGTTTTTAAGGCCCTTTCGACGTGATGAGGAATCTTACCTGAAATAGGAACATTATTATAAGTGATGACACCACCGGAAACAGGATTGACTCTAATGATAGCGCGGCCAATAGTTGTCTTACCAGAACCAGATTCACCTACTAAACCTAAAATTTCACCACGTTTAATATCTAAATTTAAATGATCGATGACAACTCTTTCCGTATTACCACGCTTGAAACCAATTCTTACATCGCGCAATTTCACTAAGATTTCATCTTCGTTCTTAATTTGTCCTTTTGGTTCTTTAAACTCAGGAGCGTTCTTTCTTTTACGATATTTTTTCTCGTGCTGCTCTTTTAAATAATTGATGACAGATTCATTAGAGTGCGTGCCAGTATCAAAAATTTCATGAGCCAATTCTTTTGCTTTATTAGGTGTCATCTTTTCATTATTTTTCATACGTATCACCTAACTCTTTCTGTAACTCTTCTGCTGCCATCTGCATTCTTTCACGCAAATTTTGAATGACGCGTGGTTTATTCACCTTAGGAGCGTTTTCATCAAGTAACCAAGTTTTGGCGTAATGCGTTTCACTTATTTTAAATAAAGGTGGTTCTTGAATATAATCGATGCGTAAAGCATATTCATTACGCGGAGCGAAAGCGTCGCCGATAATTTCATCACCAAATGTAGGCGGATTACCTTTGATATAAAGCAAAGGTTCTTCTTTTGTGCCAAGTTGTGGTAAGCTCGAAAGAAGCGCCCATGTATAAGGATGTGCAGGACGATAGAAAACGTCTTCTGAGGTACCAATTTCGACGAATTGACCACCATACATCACAGCGATACGATCCGCCACTTTAGCGACGACACCTAAATCGTGCGTGATGAATATAATCGTCCAACCATATTCTTCTTGTAATTCTTTAATTAAATCTAAAATTTGTGTCTGAACAGTAACGTCTAATGCCGTTGTTGGTTCATCACAAATAAGAACTTCTGGACGACAAGCTAAAGCGATAGCGATGACGACTCTTTGTCTCATCCCACCACTATATTGGAAAGGATAATCATCATATCTTTTACGTGCGTCAGGTATTCTAACTCTTTCTAATAATTTGATAGCTTCTTCTTTTGCTTCTTTCTTAGAAAGACCATGATGCAATCTTAAAACTTCACTAATTTGGTAACCAATCGATAATAAAGGATTTAAAGAAGTCATCGGATCTTGGAAAATAGTAGCAATTCTTTTACCTCTAATACCATACCAATCTTTCGACTTTTTAAATTTCGTCACATCGATATCACCGAACATAATCGAGCCGCTATCGATGTAACCATTCGCATCTAACATCCCAGTAAAAGTTTTAGTGAAAACAGATTTACCAGAACCCGATTCACCGACGATAGCTAAAGTTTCGCCTTTATAGACATCTAAAGATACGTCACGAATGACGTGCACTTTCTTACCATGCGAAAGGAATTTGACATTAAGATTTTTGACTGAGATGACGATTTCTTTTTCGTTTGCCATATCAAAAATTCCTTCCTACCTATGATTCTTAGGATCAGTTGCGTCAGAAAGCGCTAAACCTAAATAGAAGAAAGCTACTGTCAGAGGTACTAAGACCACCAGCGGTGCTACTAATAAATACCAATATTCCATCCAAGGCGCACTTGCCCCAGATGCTGTCGCAGTCGCCCCTTGGGTCGCTTGCGTAAGCACTTGACCTAAAGTAATATCGCCTTTAGAAATCTTAAAGGAAAGACCGAAGAAGGCGAGACCAACTTCAGAAGAAATCGCGGCTGGAATCGAAGTGGAAGCCACAGTGACGATGACACTAACTAAATATGGTAATAGGTTATGAGTAATCATCGCTTTCGAAGATGAACCTAAGGTTTGAGAAGCGATGTTATATTCCCGGTTACGAATAATAATAATCTGATTTCGAATGAAGCTAGCAAGACCAAGCCAGCCAAACATCGTCAACAAGAATGTAACAATTAAGAAAGCATAATCATCCATATATCTTACGAGTAGTTGCATAAATAAGATGTTAAGTAAGATACTTGGAACGTTATTAACAAAGTTACGAATTTCGAGCATGATAGGATCTAGCCATTTAAAATATCCCCACAAAGAGCCAATTAATATGCCTAAGAACGTATCAATTAAGGCGACGACAACGCCGAGAAGTAAAGATAATCTAGCCCCTTCCCAAACGACTGACCACATATCTAAGCCTTCCCAAGCCGCGCCCATATTGTGACCACAGACGCCGAACCAGTTGACGGCATTAGGCCAGACATAATAACCTTGACTTGCTTCTCCAAAACGATCTGCTTCATCAAATGGCACGACTTTAAAAGAATGGATCATCGGTCCAAAAATCGTAAAGAAGACGATGAGGAAAAGTAAGAACAAACAGACGATGACAAGAGGATTTTTAAATAAATTACGGAAAGTAATTTTCCAATAGGAATAAGGTGCAGAATTAAGTTTTTCAATTTCATCATCTTGCGTTCCGACGACAGTGAACAAATCATCGACATCATGTGGAATGAGTTCGTCGACGTTTTTTGTGCCGCTTGCATGTGTAGAAGTCATCTTTTCTAACATAACTGCCTCCTCTCCTAATTAGTAAATTTAATACGTGGATCAGCGATTGCAGTGATAATATCACCAAGTAAATATGAGACGATGGAAATTAAAGCCGTCACGATGACAATTCCTTGCACAGCGAAGAAATCGTGCGCATTATTAGCGTTAATTAACATGTCACCAATACCGTTGATGCCATAAATTCTTTCGATGTAGAATGAGCCCAATAAAGCTCCTAAAATTGCCGAAGGGAAAGTACGAACGAGAGGAACAATTGCATTTCTAAAGACGTGAATACGTGTAATACGTCCTTCGCTTAAACCTTTCGCTCTTGCAAATTTAACATAATCAGCGTTAAATTCATCGATCATATAACGTCTCACCCATAACGCGATACCAGCCATACCAGTAAAACCAATAGTGAGTACAGGCGGTAACCAGGTCAAGAAGTTATTGACATCATATCTTGCGGGTAAGAAGAAGCCAGCGACGAAAATTGACATCCAAATGTAATAATAAGCTACACCCGGAATAGCGTCGATCGAAATAATGTAAGCTTTACCTATTTTATCGACGATACCATCTTTACGTTTCGCCATGAGCATCCCTAAAGGATAACCGAGGACAATTTGAACAAAAGACGCTAAAATACCAACTGGGAAAGAGACCATCATCTTTTCACCGATGTAATCGATGACGTAAACTGGTCCACTAGTTAAATCAGCAACATCACGAGAATAAATTTGACCTAAGTCAAATAGGAAGAATCGACAATCGGTGACGTTATTGTAATAGACACCATCGATAAGTAAGTTTGTCGATTGACATAAAGTCTTAGGAATTGGCATGATGTCATAAAGGAATTGCATCAATTGTTCAAATGGCCCACCAACGAAGCCCATCTGAGCTCTAAAAATTTCACAACGCGACTGGACGACAGCTTCAGGAAGTTTTTGCCAAGCGGTCGAGAATTGCGTCGTCAAGCAAAGCTGATCGATATCGACAGTCGCACGAATTAAAAAGAAGGTGACGATGATAGCAAGAAGCACGGAAATAAGTGCTGAGCCAATACGTCTTAAAGAATAGCGAAGCAATGGATGTCCAAATATTCTTTGTACAGGACCAGTCTTAAAAATCACCTGGTGGGCAACAAGTTCGATGAATACCACCAAAGCGACGATTAAGAATAAGATAGTATATGAAACGAGATAAAATGACATCGCTAAACCTTTCCTTTTCTATAATAAATAATTTTGATAAATAAACAAGGAAAAGAGAGAGCTAGCGAGCGCTAGCCCCCTCAATTAACCTCATTAATTATTCAAATTGATAGTCGTAAATGTAGACGTTACCAGTTTCTGCAATAGCTTCTGCTTTTAATTTTTCGAAATGGGCAACCATCTCTTGACGTTGTTGACCAGATGGTGGATTTAATAAGACCCACATACCGATGAGTTTAGAAGTTGATAAACCATAACCTGCAGATGGTGATTCATAGCCGATAGCGTTAGAAATAGATGCTCTGTAGCCTTGACCTTGGTTATATAAAGGTAAGCAGATATAAATTTCGTTTAAGAGCATGTATTCTGCTTGGGCAAAATAAGAGAATCTTGAGACATAGTCTTGATATTCTCGACGACCAGCTGAAACGATTTGATCATATTCAGCAAGAATATTTTCCATGTATTCAAGAGCCGTACCATCAGCGTTTAAGCGGTAACCATCAACATCGCTATCCGTACCAGTAGTGAAAGCCATATCACCGCCGGTAGTGTAGATGTTCAAGTAAGATAGAGGATCGCCGTAGTCAGCTTGCCAACCCCAAACATTTAAATGTCCATAAGCAGCGTTTGCAGCTTGTGTCCAGTTATCTTGAGAAGTGAAGTTGTCGTTATTGATGACGCGGAGTAAAGGATATTGGCTACCTTCACAAAGCGGCATATCTTCAGTCACTTCACCACTACGGACTGTACAACCATTCGCACGATTGTTAAGAGAATTAGACCAAAGAGTATCTTCTCTCATACTATCATCGGAGAAACCACCTAAAGAAAGTTGTTCAACTTGGATAGGAAGGTGGATAGGATCTTGAGGATTTATTTGATTGTAAAGTTCGATAGCTTTTTCTGCTCTTTCACGTAAAGGTTCAATGTCTGCAAGCGTTAAATTGACACCATCATATTGACCAGGTGCTAATTTTTCTCTAGCTTCTTCAGCAGTCATGCCTTCTTGTGAAGCATAGTATTCATAATAATAATCAGTGTAATCAGTATCAGTGTCATCGAAAACAAAGTTTTCTGGCACTAAGGTGTTAAGTTGCACTTGTTGTTGTTCTTCTAACATTTCACCGTGACGTTTATTGTAGACGGAGAAATCGAGCGATCTTAAGAGCAATTCACGCACTTCTTGAATAGATAAAGCAAGGTTCGTGTTATGCAATTCTTGATCATTTAATTCGGAATTTTGTGCTTGCGCACTCGTACCACCATCTACTAAATTAGGACGATTAATGTTCAAAGTCATCAACCAAGTGTAGGAAATATTATCGTAGAAACGAGAGTTGACGATTGGATCATATGGATCTCTTAATGTACCGGTACCATCTGGACCAGCAATATATTTGTTCCATCCTTCGATATCTTTAGAATTGAGGGTGAAACCATCAATTTCGCCATTTTCGAAAGCGATTCTTGCCGTATTTTCATTCGTCGCTTGTTCAGTACTAATAATGTGATAAGTTACTGTATCGACGTGAACCATATCGATATTCCAATAATTTTCATTCTTTTTGTAAACAATTTGGCTATCGTCAGATTGTTGTAAAAGGTATGGTCCGCAGTAAAGAATAGAATCCGCACCACGACCGAAATCGTTAGAATGCGCTGCTAAGAAATCAGCGTTAGTCGGTAAGAATGGAGAGTAAGTGAGCATCGTGGGGAAAAAGATTGCTTTTTCAGTTAATGAGTAAACTAATTGACCTTGTTCATTCACACGAATACCAACTCTTTCAAAATTACCAATTGGGGTTACATCATCCGCAGAAATAGAAACTTCTTCGTGGAAGTTATCGCGAATGTAAGATTGCATTCTAATTGCTTTTTGAGCATCAGTTCTCAATTTTTGTGCTTCTTGTGGATTCGTCGCAATTAAATATTGAACGTAAGTATATGCTTGATATTCTTTCGTTCCTTCGATGAACATCGTCACCATGAAGGAAGTATCGGACATCGTCGCATAATCAAGAACACGTTTTGCAGTCGTAATCCAGTCTTCCGCTTTGACAAATTGTGGTTCGCCTGCACTATTGGTGTATTGCTTACCATCATAAGTCATCCAAGGCACATTTTCACGGATGGTAAAAGTAAATTGGTTCCAGTCTTTATTGTGGGTGACATTGCTAGCGAGAGCTTTAACTAAACGACCATATTGATCGTTAGTGAGTAAACCATCGACAAAGTTAGCGATGTGATTAGAGTTAGTCGCTTCTTGAGTTTTATGGTAGTCGAGAGTGTCGAATAACACAGTGTCAAACGCATCATATGTTAACTTCGCGGTCGCACCATTCATGTAATCACCAGTGACGATTTGGGTTTCAACTTCAGGGCCGCCGCAAGCGGTGAGAGCCATGATAGTGACGCCTAGAACCGAGGCTTTTAAACCTAATTTTTTCATGTTTTTTCTCCTTTCGTAAACTAATCTTTTGAAAGATTATGCGTAATGATATCACTTTACGTATGTAAGAAGCAACAAAAAATATTAAAAAATAATAAATAAAGCGTTAAATAGTTAAAATTAACTAAAGTTAAAATGGAAGATTTCCACCATTATTTGCAGTTATAATTTCTAAAACTAAAGCTAAAATTAAAGTCGCTAAGGCCGCTAAAAATAAAGGCATACGAAACTTCCATGCTTGGTCTTTTTTATCTTGTGGAAGTTTTTCATTCCACTGCTTTGTCTTATGTCGATATTTACCGATAATAATTTCTCCACCCACAAAGCCAATCAAGATAAAAATGAAGCCAAAAGCGCATAGCATGAAGATATAATTCCAAGGATTAACAGTTGGAAAACAATAGATGATAATAAAGTGTTGAACAAAAGATACACCAGCAGCCACCAAAATTAAGATGCTAGCGATGAGATACGTTTTCCAATTTTTTAAAGAAGTTTTCATATCGTTTATTTTTACCGCATTAAATAATATACTAAACGTATGGCAAATCCAAATCTTAAAGAAAATAAAATTAAAAGAGCGTTCGCCTTACCACTGCGTGGAATCGTAAGAAGATTATCCCCTATTACTTATGTAAAATTACAATATCGATATATCACGCACCATAAACTCGATTTAAAAAATCCTGTTCGTTACACTGAAAAACTTCAATACCTTCGCCTCTTTGTCTATCCGAACGATCAAAAATATTCTGATCTCGCTGGGCGAGTTCTAGTGAGAGAACACGTAAAGAAACTAGGATATGAAAATTTACTTATTCCTATCTATGGTGTATTCGATAAATTCGATGATATAGATTTCGATAAGTTACCTAAAAAATTCGTCATAAAATGTTCACACGCTTCAGGTTTTAATGAAATCGTTTTAGACAAAGATAAAATTGATAAAAAAGCGTTGAAAAAAAGATTTGATAAATATCTTCGCACTGATAAAGGAAAAATTTGGGTCGAAAAACATTATTCGCATATCAAACCTCAAATTATCATCGAACAATATTTAGAAGAAAATGAAAGGCTACCCATCGAATATAAAATTCATGTTTTTAATGGCAAGGCCAAATATCTTTACGTCGTGAGAGACCGCGGTATCGATATTCGTTACGATAATCTTTACATCGATTGGTCGCGCTTTGATGGAGCCCAATTCAATGGTTGGAAAAAAGGCGATACGCCGCCAGAAAAGCCGCAAAACTTTGACGAATTAGTGAAAATAGCTGAAACTTTAGCTAAAAATGTCGTCTTTTGTCGTGTCGACTTATTTGACGTGAATGGGAAAATTTATTTTAACGAGATGACTTTTACTCCAGCGAAAGGAACGCTTATCTTCGATGATGATAAAGCCGACTTCGAAATAGGAAGATGGCTTGATATAAGCAATTTTTTAAAAAAGAAATGAGCCCGACATGGACTCATTTTTTAAATACTATTTTCTTTTAAATTTTAATACCAATTTGCGAATGGGAAGTTTACTTCGTAAGCTAAGATGTTGAAAGTATCTAAACTGACACCTTCTGCTTGAGGAACATCCACTAGATCATAACGTAAGCCAAAACCGACGATACGGCTAGAAATTTCTTGCATAGCTACGTCCGCATAAAAGCCAGCAAAGCAATAATCGCGATGTACATCGCCCATGTCAGCTTTGATGTTTAAATTGCTCAGTTTAAAAGCATGTCGCACGTAAGGCTTTGAAGATGACGCATCCGCTCTAACATACAAATCAAAATATAGATCGATGACAAACGGCTTATCCCAACCCACAGTTCCATTAGATGTATTTGTCGCACCTCTTAAATTGAGAGCGAAGAAATTATTGAGCGACTTGCTATCAGAAACGCTAGGATTAGATGAGTGTAAACTTAACTCTTTTGGAAACTTCATGTTGAAGCCACCTTCTAAATTTTCATCTTCGATCATGTCGTTAGAGGCTTCATCATAAACGTAGCCATTTTCGGCAAATTGAATACGTCTAAAAACTCCTTCACCATCGCAGAAAATATAACCATCGAAAAGACGAGATAAAATACCAGTCGAAGCAAAAGATGGCTGAGCTCTAGTAATTTTCATCGTCGCACCATATTCTTTTCCATAATAGGATGGATTATTATAATAATCTTCTTCGTAACTTAAATCTTCGTATTTATTAAATTCATAGAAATTAGGATCGTTTACACCCTTAAAGTAAGTTCCTTCTTCTAGCACATGTTCGATTGTATCGTATGTATCATTAGAAAAATCTTTTTCTTGGAAGATATTAAGTTTAAATTCTTCAACTGAAGTATGATTGTAATCCGTATTACTGTAAGTTTTAACACAGGAAGTTAAAGTTAATAATAGGGAAAAAGTTGAAACTAGAAAGATAACTTTATTATTTTTCATCACGTTTTTCCTCCTCAATTTCGCTAAAAATAGATTCACTTAAAGAAGATTCAATCTCCACAGCTTCTTCTTTATCCACTTGCATTTCATTAAGCTTTGCATCGTTTAATGGCGTAGCTTCTTTCAACTCTATTTCCTTTGCTTTTCTTGTATAAGTAAAGCTATAACCGATGAAGAAGAACGCTACCAAAGTAAGTGGGAAAGTTGAATATGACATATAACGTCCTTCGACAGTGTATGGAATGCTTTGATAGAAGAATAAAGTGTAAACAAAATAACTTGCGACGAATAATACAATCATCATCCTAATGTGCATAGGTGCTTGATTAAACCTTAGATAACGTTGCAAAGAAATAAATGCAAAGACGATAAATATAAGAAGGGAGATGAAAGCGAAGAAGCCAGCTTCATTTATCACATCGAAAATAAATGAGCCTGTCCCATGACCATAAGTTCTAGTTGAGCCGAACAAGAAACCTATGACTCCACCATTATTGAAATTAGAAATAGGATTGGAGAAATCTAACACTAATTTAATGTTTTGAGCGTAACGGTTTTCATTAAATAGATAGTTTAATAAACTATTTTCTGCAATAAAAGATTTGATAGACGCAAAAGAGTTTCCCGTTTGAGCGTTCATAATTAAGATGACGAAAACGATGAGGAAGACCGCTAAGACTAAAATAGCAAGAATATTAACAATCCATCGTCCAATATTATTTTTCTTCACGAAGCGAACGTAAAGAGCAAAAAGTAATCCAACAAATAAAACAATTAAAGCTTTAATAGAGGGGATAAAAACAAGACTAAGAAGTCCTAAACCACCAAAGATGGCGAATAGGACAAACCTTTTTAAATTCTTGCGCGGGGAGATAAATAATAAAGCCGGAAGACAAGACGCTAAGACGAGAGCGTAGACATTGACGAAATCGATATCCATCATCTGAGCGTTGGTGATTTGAGAAATCCATAAGCCGATGTCAGAAAGAAGTAACATCTCACCATCATAATAAATATAACGACCCGCATATATTTGAGCGTAAAATGGTCCATAGTTCGCTAAAGTGACGATTAAAGAGATAGAAGTAATGAACGCTAAAGCGCCAAACAAGACGAGCAGGGCTGTTTCCATCTTAAAATCTTTATCTTGTTTTAGTGAAATACCAGCGAAGATAAATGATAATGGTCCAACAAATGATACGAGGATAGATAAAATATTAGAGTTAGAGATAAAGAAGCGTGAAAAAGCTGAAAATGCAATGTAGAGAATAAAAGGAATAGTAAATAGCAATAATGCGATTTTATCTTTCTTTTTAAAAAGGATGACGTAAGGAATTAAAAATATCGCACCGAGGAAACCTAATATCGTCCAAATTTCAGAAAAATCGCCTAGATTAATTGCTACTAAAGCTAAAATTTCCATGAAGAGGAAGCCAATAAATGAGCCGTTTCGTTTAATAAAACTTAGCATATTAATACCTCATTTTTTTTTATTTTTTAATCATATCACAAATATATTGTAAACATTAACTAAAAGAAACGACGATCAGCTTTATGACGAAAATAAATCTCCTGCATCCTTTTTAAAGAAACTTTATTCTTACCTTTTTCTAACGTTGGATCTGCTTCTTGTTTCAAATCCACTTGCCAACCACAAACTGGGCAAAATCCCGTCAAAGCTCCTTCGTTTCGTGTAAATTCACCACAACATGGACAAGGTTTTAAAGGCATAAATTATTCTTCTTCCTCAAGATATTTTTTAATCTCTTCTAGTTTATTCTTTGCGTCATTTTTTCCCATCTCATAAGTAAAATCTAAATTCTTTTCATCCTTATCGCTTGCTAAAACGCTATTGATAGAAGGGATAGGTCTTGAAGGAGCGATGAGCAACAACTTACCTTCACTTTCGAATTTATAAAGTTCTTCGAGATTTTTATTATATTGGATAGGATAATTATAAATTCTTGAAGAGAAATTAGGATATTTTGCAAAATGTAAAGTTGTGAACTTTGTCATTTTAGAATTTTGTTTTTTCTCTACATCCGCGCGATAACTACGATCGCGTGTCGAGACGACGACGACTTTACTCGCACCATCTTCAATCGCTTTTTTGAAAGGGATGCCATCCGCATAACCACCATCGAGATAATAATCATCACCAATCTTTACTTTTTGGGAGACAATAGCGATGCTACTAGAAGCTTTAGAAGCAAGAAACATATCATCATTTTTATAATTATAAAAATAATTTGCCTCACCTGTTCTTAAATTCGTTGCCACATAACAAATTTCTACTTTTGTATTTTTAAAGGTTTCAAAATCAAATGGCCATTCATCATTAAGATATTCGTAGAACATATATTGAAAATTAAAGAAACTACGACATTTAACTAAATTTAGGATGGAAGCAAGTTTATGATTGCTAAGTGAATCTTTCAATAAACGATACGAACGTCCCTTTTGCTTAGTTACATAAGAAAAAGTGCATAGGGAACCGGCACTGACACCGATGATGTAATCAAATTCTACACCTTCTTCTAAGAAAGCATCTAATACCCCTGCACTATAAGCGCAGCGAAGCGCTCCACCTTGTAATACTAAAGCTCGTTTTTCTTTCATAAACTAATTTGTTTTAAAATCATCGGTCCTAAAACATCGATTTCATCATTATTGCCGACGTTAATTATATTATGTGTTGGATTTAATAAATCAATATATTTACCACGTGGAATTTTAACTTTTTGCATTTCATTAGAAAAATTAAATAGACCATAGAATCTCGTCTTAGGGGCAAAGCCTGTCGCTAATACAAAGTTTTTAAGAGGTGTTTTAATAAAACAGAACTCATCTAATTTGCGATAATCTTTGCTCTTCTTAATGCGAATTAATTTCTTTATAAAGTTATAGAAGTTTTTATCTCCACTTCTTTTAATTGTTCTTTTTTCAAATAAAGGCGGTCTAACATCATCTTCATATTCTTCACCAGCGTATAAGAAAGTTACACCTTTGATGAAAAAATTATAGGCGGTTATACTTTTTAAGGCGTTGCCAGAAAAATATTTAGCGATACGTTCAGTGTCGTGATTTTCTAAACAATTTAATTTTAAGAAATCTTCAGGAT
The DNA here is from genome assembly GCA_949285455.1 of uncultured bacterium. Lineage (GTDB taxonomy): Bacteria > Bacillota_I > Bacilli_A > RFN20 > CAG-826 > CALVUG01. The sequence continues at coordinate 116,139 of CASDXP010000003.1, forward strand.
AAGTTTTTTCTTGTTCATCGATCGTTTTGAGCACGCGCTGTAATGTGTCTTGATCTTTATGTTCAAAATAATGCATGAAGTCGAAAAGATAATTGTAGTTATATGTCGCATCAAAAGTTGGGAATAAATTGACATCTTCCTCACAATAATAGCCTTGAGAATGGAGATGTTCGATAAAATCAGGAGCGACACTTTCACCAATAAAAATAACTCTTTTGCCTAATTCCTTTCTCGCTCTCTTAAAAAATTTAAGAGGTATTAAAGAACAGACATCGAATCTAAAGCCATCAATTTTCAACTTACGATAGAATTTTAAAACCCCTAGTAAGTAAGATAAAACTTCTTCGTTTTCTAAATCTAGATCCATGACGTCAGACCAATCACCAACGCGATTAGCCTTCCCACCTTTTGAAATTAAATAATATTCTGGATGTTCTTTATATAACTTCGCGTCTCTAGAAGTATGATTAAAAACCATATCTAAGATAACTTTCATCTTCAAAGAATGCGCCTTTTCCACGAGAGATGATAAATCATCTAATGTACCTAAATCAGGTGATACTTCTAAATAATTTTCTATCGAATATGGGCTGCCATATTTGCCCTTACGATTAAGTTTTCCAATAGGGTGGATTGGTAATAAATAAATAATATCGATACCTAAAGCTTTAATTCTTTCTAAATCGTTTTCTACTGCTTTAAGCGTTCCTTCATCCGAATAATTTCTGGGAAAAATTTGATAGACCACTCTCGATTTTAAATAATTGTAATTACGCATAATACATCAACCTTTCAATAATTTATAATCATCGATATATCTGATAATAATTTACACTATATTTAATTTATAAAAAAGTCATAAAATTGTGTAAACATTTTTTCTTAATAAAGCTATAATTTAAAAGTATTTTAAAAATGGGGAGAATAATACATGAAAACACTCATCGTCTTAAGTGCCTTACCCGGTGCAGGAAAATCAACTTATTCAGAACAATTTAGAAGGACGCATAAAAATGTCTACGTCGTCTCAAGCGATGAAATACGTAAAGAACTAACTGGTGAATATCAAAACTTCACGATGGAAAAAGAAGTTTGGGAGACGTATTTAAAAAGATTAAATGAATATGCTTTAAAAGATTTAGATGATTTAACCGTCATCGCAGATGCGACGAATCCGACGAACTATTTTAGAAAATATTATTACGAAAATACATTTAACTACGATGAGAAAATTCTCGTTTGCATCTTCAAACCTTGGGAACTTCTTCTCAAACAAAACATGATGAGAAATGAGAAGAAAATTGTTCCGATGCATGCGATGGAAAAATTAAGAGCAGAATGGGAAGATCCAAATGACGAAATAATTGGACTATACGATCAATATCTAAGAATCAATCGTTGGTTCTCTTCAGATAAAGTACCACAAAAATTTTATTATAAGGATTAGTAAACTATGGATTATCGTACATTCGAAAAAAAATATGTTCCTATTCAAAATGTCTTAGATTGTTACGATTATCTTTCCCCATGTGGCATTTTAGATATCGTTCAAGATATCGCTGGTCGACATGCGAACGCTTTAAATATCGGTTTTTATGATTTAATTAAAAAAGATATTACTTGGGTAATCGCACGAACAAAAATTGAAGTATTAGATTTTCCTAAATATGCAACTGATATCTTAGTAAAAACTTGGCCTCGTCGCCCTGGGCGATTCGATTGCGACCGTGACTATCAAATTATCGATGAAGACGGTAAGGTGTGCGTCAAAGTTACATCTAAATGGGTCGTCATCAACATCAAGACACGCAGAATGGTTTCCCCTAATGACATATTTGACCGCGATGGGATATATGAAGATGAAGTTAACTTCGAGAGCGTTAATGGGTTACGTTTCACACTTGATAGAATAGATATTCATTATCCAGTTAAAGTCACGATGACTATGCTAGATCATAATATGCACATGAACAATTCTCGTTACGGTGAAATAATTTATGATGCCCTAAAATTAAAAGAAGATGAAGTCATTAAAACGTTTGAAATAAATTATCATAAAGAATGTCGTTTAGATGATGAATTAAACGTTTTAATTAAAAGAGAAAATAAAGAAATTTTTATCGACATTAAAAAAGATGATGAATTGAAAGCCAAAGCTTACATCACCTTATTTTAAAAACATTCTTTTATTTCAATATTTCTTATATTTTTAAATAGAATTCGATGATTAATTGTATAGATAAGTTTTAAATAATTATCTATTTTCGTGACGACCTCATCAATCGTATAATACCTTTCATCTTCCTTATTAAAATAAGTAACTTCTATACGCATCCCAGGACGAATAAAATGTAAAATTTCATCAATTTCTTGGGCTTTTTCTTCCAAGATAATAGTGGGCACGTCTTTTTTAATTTCTGCTTCTTTTAAAGCCTCATGAAAAGATGATAAAGATTCGAATGGCAAAAATATTTTGGCACGTATATGATTAGGCATCTTCCCCACTGGCGTGTCCTCCAATAAGTTTATTTCTCGTTATACCAGTCGCGTTATTTAATAGATTTATACCACGTAAAATCGCATTTTTACCAAATTTATCACGAATTTTATTCATCGTCTTTTCCAATTGAACTTCTTTTACTTCCGCTTCATCGCTAAAGAATAAATTAGAGGTAATATCGCTTTCTTCATAGATTGAAGATAATCCGAGATGAATCGATCTAATAGTGCGAGATTTATCTACCTTTAACGCAAATAATTCTAAGAAAAAATATTTTAGCCTATCATAAGTTTGAGAGATGATTGGTAAAACTTTTGTGCCGCCGCTAGAAAGAGGTAGCCCATTAGAGTAACCAACGTATAAAGAAATACTTCGACAAGCTTTATGAGCTTTATTAATACGTAACGATAATTCATTTACCATTTCTAACATCACCACTTTAGCATCATCGTAACTATAATCTTTAAAAAGGATTTGCGAAGAAGAAAATGATTTGGCTTGAGGAACATAGTTTTTAATATCTTTCATCGTCACGCTTTCTTTTCCATAAGCGTGATCAATCAAAAGTTCTGCATCCACCCCAAATTCTTTATAAAGTAAAGATTCATCCGCTTCGCGTATAGCTTTTAAAGTAGTGATACCGAATTTGTTTTTTAGCCTATTCGCGATGCCGTTTGCGATCATCCAAAAATCAGTTATAGGTGTGTGTTCGTTTAATTGTTTCACATATTTATTTTCATCTAAAAAATATACACCATTACGTTCTTTTTTGGCATAGATATCTAAAGCGATTTTAGCAAGATATAAATTTGTTCCTATTCCACACGTCGCCATTAAACCAATTTCATCTTTAATCTTATCAATTAAAAAAGACGCAAATTGTTCTTTATTCATACGATATAAAGATAAGTATTTGCTCACATCTAAAAACATTTCATCGATCGAATAGACGTGTATATCTTCCTTAGCGATATATCGTTGATATAACTTATATATTCTTACAGCATAATCGATATATAACTTCATCTGTGGCTTTGCGATAATATATTTCTTCTCTTTTGGTATTTCAAATAAACGGCAACGATTTTTGACCCCTTCTTTTTTAAGATGATAAGATACTGCGAGACAAAGCGCGCCTTTTCCTCGACTTACATCCGCCACAACAAGATTTTCTTCAAGCGGATTTAAATCTCTTTCAACACATTCACAAGACGCATAAAAAGATCTTAAATCGATACAAAAATATATTTTACTTTCTATTGAATCTTTCATCGCTTTATTACCTCTAAGGTAGGTGCTTATAGTCTAGTAAGTAAATATTAATCAACAAAGAAAAATACTTGTGATATTTAGACGTTGTCTAATTTTCAAAATTGTCAATATAAATAATTAATTTTTTATCTAAATTCTTTAAGAGCATTATAAGGTGCGACTCTATTGATACGACCAATGAATGTAAGCGAGACGAGCGGAGGGAAAATAAATGTAAATAAGAATGGAAGTAAGAAAGAATAAACATTCCAAGAAATAATTGTGAAGGCAATTGGATTGCGCACCAGTGCACCAACAATTACTTGATTTAATACTGGGGTAAGAGCCATACCGCACATAACACCGATGAAAATAGAGACAAAAGTTAGCAATATAATCGTAATCAAAAAAGATGTATAAATATGTTTGTTATCGATAGCTAAACACTTCATGATAGCTATTTCACGATATTTATCTTTAAGAATAGTAATTATCCAAAGCAGTAGAACGATTCCAGCTATAATAAGAAACACTAAGCCAATGAGAGAAATGAAAATTCCCGTTCCGCCGGAAAAGAAATCCGAGAAAGTGTAAACAATATGCCCTGTCGTTTGAACACGCACTCCGTGACTAAACAAATAATTAATTTTATTAGGAATATTTTCAACATTAATATAAACGTTAGAGCGATAGACAGTCTGTTTTAATAGTTGATTGAAAATATCGCTTGTAACATATATTTCTGAATAATTATCGTCGCTAACACCAACGATAGTTACTTCTTCCCAAAAGGATGATAAATCTTGATAACAAATTTCGGTGTTATTACGATTTTCTGAAAGATAAGTATCGAAATCAGGAATTTCAAAAGTTAGCCCTACAGCATCTGAAGGCGATACAGCACCTAAGTAATTAGTAATAAAACTTTGGCTTACAACGATTTCGTTATTATTAGTAATTTCACTACCATAAATTAAATTTTGTCCGTTAAAACTAGCATATTTTTGAAATTGTGTCGCTGGAGCGTCACCAATTTTTTGTAGAGCATGTACTTCCATCACACTATTTAAATCGCATAACGAAAAATAATAGTCATATGATATAAATCCGATATATGAAGAACTATCAGGATTTATAACAGTTTCTTTTGCTTTAATAGTCTCGCTAGCGATAGGAACGTCGTGCGGAACACCAAATACATCATTTACTTCTAATGATGTTAGCCCATACTGCGATGCAGCATAACGAAGAAAATCAAAAGTTAATATTTCATTTTCTGGAATTTGATATTCTTTGCCTTCATAAATTATTGTATCGGATTGAGCAGCAAGAAGACTTATAAAATAAGTGTTATAACCAGATCCAGGCTCTGGAGCGATCATTGTGCTATCAACATGTGGATAGTAGTTTTCCTTATCATATTCTGCGACTTGATGTAATTCCACGCCTTCATAACAATTTGAGTTGTTGCACTTGAAATACAAATATGAATAATGAAGTCTTTCGTCATTTATTTCTTCTTGGACGTGTAAACCAACATTATAGAAAGTAAAATTAAAAGCATTAAATATAAGTGCAAAAGCGAAAATTAAAGCGATGAAAGATGCGACTGTTCTTCCAACCCGACTAAGAATGTTTCTTAAACTGTAATGTAGTAAAAATGAACGTTTATTATTTTGACGGTCCGAAGTAATAAAATTTGTTTTTTCAGTTTTTCTTTCTTTTAATTTGACGAGAACTTTATCTTTTGTATTTATTAAACGTTGAATTTCATCTTGATAATTACTCTTCGTCCAAGTAACTTCTGTTCCATTGATAATTAAATGTAATTCGCCTAAAGAAAATAGTTTTTCTATGAGAGGATTAAAAGCACTTTTTCCCTCTTCTTTTAAATTGAGAATATAACTTATTCCTACTTGTTCTTTTTTAGTTAACTTGCCATCATCAATGTCATAGATTTCATCTGCGTATTGATAGGCTAGTTCTAAATCGTGGGAGACGACGATAACAAGTTTTTCTTTAGAGATACTTTTGATAAGTTCCATCACCGTGCGAGAATTATCTTTATCTAAATTACCAGTTGGTTCATCCATTAAGAATACTTCTCCGCCTTTGATATAACTTCTTAAGATGGCAAGTCTTTGCCTTTCTCCACCTGAAAGATATTTCACTTTGGTGTTCAAAGATATTTCGCAGTTAAATTGCTCTAATAGCTTTTTAAGGACTTCTTTATCTTTTTGGTAAAGACTTAAATTTTCATAGACTGTAAGATTTTCAAATAAGTTATATTCTTGGAAGACGAAAGATATCTTACTAGAAATAAAATTCGTTTTATTTTTGATAATTTGATCATCGAAAAGAATCTCTCCACTGGTAGGAGAATCAAGTAAACCTAAGATAGAAAGAATAGTAGATTTACCACTTCCTGAAACACCAGTAAGAAAATAAAGTTTACTACCTTCAAAAACACAAGAGATATCTTTCAATATTTCTTTTTGCTTCTTACTTTTCTTATCTATTTCAAAAGATTTGGTAATATTTCTTAGTTCAATTTTCATAGTAATAATCTAATTGTTCGTTAAGTAGTTAGAACATCAAAGCCGCTAAAAAGAAATTTAATAATGCAACAATCTTTTTCATATTTACATTTTATGGTTAAGCCTATTTTTAGTCAATTACATTAATACTTATTAATGCACGATGAAAAATAACAAATTGTTGTTTAAATTCTTTTTCTAGCTAAGCATAAGAACAATAGTATAATCTTTACTAGCAGCAACTTTAGTTTTTAAAAATTAAGTCCTATCCTTATAATAAAGGTGTGAGGATAAACATTTATGAAACTATTCACTAAGCAAATGTTAGGCATTTTAAGCGCTGTTACTGTTGGGCTTGTTGCAGTTTTAATTGTCGGACAAAGTGGGTTTATTGCCCCTACTTCTAGTAACTTATCAACTTATACGATCACGATGAACAATGAGACGACGAATGATTGGGATTTTTTAAGCAAGAGCGAGTACAACACAACTGAGGAAGTTTTTAGATACACAAAATTCAAATTCGAAGATGAAATTAGAGGCACGGAAAATGGTTATTCTTTGCAACTTCAAGCAAATACTGGAAAAGTATATAACACCTCTCCTATCAATGGTTTAATATCTTTAAGTGTCTCGTATGTTCCAGGCGCTAATCTTATCGCTAGTTTTGGTAATGAAAGTAATCCGTCCACTTCTAGTTTCAATATTGTTTCTGGCAAAACTTATTCTTTAAGTGAATATGCTCAAAATACATATCTTTCTATTAAAACTGATTCTAGTTACGCAAGAATTAGTGAAATTAAAATTACTTATTCTTGTATACCAGTTGAACAAACAACTCTTACAAGTTTAAATATTACCTCGTTACCGCATAAGACAACTTATGTTGTTGGAAATACATTAGACACGACTGGTCTAGTTTTAAGCGCTAATTATAGTGATGGTTCAAGTAAGGTCGTGACAAATCAATGTGTTCTTGATCCTAAGAACGGTGATATTTTAAACACAGTTGGAAGACAAACTGTCACATGTACATATAGCGAAAATGGTACGAGTGTAAGCACAAACTTTACTGTCGAAGTAAGTGCTTCTACTAGCGAAGGAATTAGTGAAATTATTCTTAGCGCTAGCCCGAATAAAATTGAAGTTGGTAAAACTACTACTATCAATTTAGAAGTCGTTCCTTCTACCGCTTCAAGAAGTGTTACTTGGTCATCGAGTGATAATAATATCGCTACTGTTAGTTCCACTGGTGTAGTTACTGGAATTAGTGAAGGAATAGTTATTATCACTGCAACTTCCACACAAAATACAAATATCAAAGGTACAGTTGAAATAAAAGTGTTAGGTTCAGGTGGAGTTGAACCAGGTGTAAAAACCTACACTAAAGTCACTGAAACTCCTGAAGATTGGAGTGGTCAATATTTAATTGTTTATAACAGTTGGGCGTTCGATGGTTCATTAACGAAACTCGATGCAGTGAATAACTATCAAACTATCACAATTGAAAACGACACAATTGAAGAAGAAAAAGATATTTATTTCACTATTGAAAAGTTAGATAACAATACTTATTCAATTCAATCTGCGAGTGGTTATTATATTGGGTGCACTGGCGAAAAAGGCTTATCATCTAGTCAAACACAAAAATATGAACATACTATAAGTTTAAATAATGATACAACAGTTGATGTTGTTACCACTAGTAATGCAACTCTACAATTCAATAATCAGAATGATCAAAATAGATTTAGATATTATACGAGTGGTCAAAAGGCTATCGAACTTTATCGTAACGGTACATCTTCTAGCGGAGGCGAAGATGAAAAAACATTATCGTTAAGCGCTAGTAAGACGACGATTAAAGTTGATGAAACTATTACCTTAGAAGTTAAATCTAATTTCTCCACTAGTGTGACTTTTTCTTCAAGCGATGAAAATATCGCTACTGTAAGTGATGCTGGGCTTGTAAAAGGCATCAGCGTTGGCACTACAACTATTACCGCTACCTCAACTGTAGATGAGACAATTAAAGCTAATATTACAATTAAAGTTATTGACGCAAGTGAAGTTCACCCTGAAATCATTCTTGTATCAGATTATAAAGACGCATATAACGTAGGTGAAAAATTAGATTTTACTGGAATCAAAGTTACTGGTTACTACGAAGATTTATCTGAAATTGATGTAACTGGCCAATGTAGTTTCTCACCCGCAAGTGGAACGATATTAAATGAGGCGGGCACATTTACTATTACCTGCACTTATATTCCAATTGCTGGAATAACTGATGAATTCAATATTACAGTCAAAGGTGAAACGCAAACGTTAACAAAACAAGATGTCAAATATAATTATCATGATTTAAAACAAAATAGTATTTATAATACCCCTGCCATGCCTTCGACTGGTAACGGCAAAATGTTAGTGGTCCCAATTTGGTTCGCTGATTCAAGTAATTACATTAATAGTGCTGAAAAAACTTCTGTTAAAAATGATATTGAAGAAGCTTACTTTGGTGAACCTAATACTTCTTCTTTACCGTGGCATTCAGTAAAAAGTTATTATGAAACTGAATCAAAAGGCACTCTTAGTTTAAGTGGGATGGTCACTGATTGGTATGAGACGAGTTATGAGTCCACCACTATTAGTGATGCTCAAGTGAATTTACTCGTCGAAGAAGTTGGCGATTCCTTAAAACAACAATTAGGTAGTGAATATAATAGTTACGACACAGATAAAGATGGTTATATTGATGCACTCATTCTTATCTATGCCGCACCTTATAACACGACTGATGATGATTCACCACTTTGGGCGTATTGTTTCTGGCTGCAACAAAATAATTACAACATAAATAGCCCCATCGCTAATACTTATTTCTGGGCTTCATATAGTTTCATGTATGAAAGTGGCGATAGTTATGTCGACGCTCATACTTTCATTCATGAAATGGGACACGTTTTAGGCTTAGATGATTATTATGATTATGCATATGATTATGGTAATAATCCTGCTGGAGGATTTTCTATGCAAGATTACAATGTAGGAAGTCATGATCCATTCTCACAAATGGCTTTAGGTTGGGTCGAACCTTACGTACCCACTGATAACATCACCATCAAAATTGAAAGTTTTCAAGAATCAGGCGATGTCATCTTACTTTCACCCGAGTGGACTGGTTCACCATTCGATGAATATTTACTTTTAGAGTTATACACTCCTACTGGTTTAAATGCATATGATATAAATAATTCGGGCACTTATATTTATGGTCCGAACGATATCGGAATAAGGCTTTGGCACGTTGATGCAAGATTGAGACGATATTATGAATCTAGTAATTATATATATGTCGACACATCTAATCATTACACTGATTTTGTAGAGGGAAATTATTATGGAATCGGCGCGACTAATACCACTTACGTCGCAAATCAAGGTCTAGAAGGATATTATGCAGAAGTAAGCGAAGATCGTAACTACGATTTATTAGCCCTTATTCGTAACAGTTGTGCGAACGATGATGAGATGCAAGATAATCTAAATTCTTTAATGCTCTTCAAAGCTGGCGATAGTTTTACGATGAGTAGTTATAGATCTCAATTTCCAAAAGGCAGCGTTCTTAATAGCGGTTCATCATTAGGCTTTAGTTTTGAAGTCTTATCGATCGATGAAGAAAATCTAACCGCGACGATTCAAATTCAAAAACTTTAAAAATAAAAAAACTGCACATCAAACTGAGTGTTTAAGCCACAATTTGTGTGCAGTAGAGATAATTCTATTCTTTATCCACTTTGCCTTCGTGGACGACGATTTGAGGATAAGGAATGGTAATGTTATTTTGATCGAAAATAATTTTAATTTCGCGGTTAATATCACGTTGCACTTGATAACGCAATAATTCTTTACATTCAGCGATGATGCGAAGCACTACTCCGCTATCGGAAAGCGATTGGACACCGACATAGGTTGGACCATTCACAATCGATTTATATTTATCTTTAATCTTTCCTAAATTTTCTTCTAATATTTTCTCAACTTTTTCAATGTCATGAGCGTAGCTAATTGAAACATCACATATAGCAGTAGATAGTTTTGAAGTCATATTAATAAGTGTTCTAATATCAGAATTATTGATGACTTTAATATCGCCACCAGCATCTTCGATTTTCGTCGTACGAATACCCATCTCTTTAACCGTGCCTCTAAAACCATCGACGACAATAATATCTCCAATTTCAAAAGTGTGTTCGAAGACGATGAATATACCAGCGAAGATATCTTCGATAAGTGGCTGCGCCCCAAGACCAACAATTAATGATAAGATACCAGCACTGGCAAGCAAGACAGTTGTGTCAATGCCGAGCGTTCCTAAGATAGCAAATATTAAGATGATCGCGCCTAAATATTTAGCAAAACTTGAAAGCAAACTCGCTAAAGCGCGACCTCTTTTAAACTTAGGACTAATAATTCTTAAAATCAAACGTACTGCGTAAGTTATAGTTATGACAACAAAACTTAATGAGACGATGCGTACGAACATATCTAAAGCATATTCAGGCGCTGTGGTTTCAGTTGGAAATTTTACAAAAGGATTAAATACTTGATACCAATGTTCATTCTTCCAATAATACGAGCCGACGATTAAAAGTACATAAGCGGCAACAATGATAGCGGAAACGATTGAATGAATCGTTATCACTAGCTTCTTATTTTTCTTAATTTTACCCATAATTTACCATCCTTTCTTTTTTTAATTATATGTAAATTAAGCAAGTGTGTTAAATGTATAAGTAAGATAGGTTAGAGTTAATCTAGAATTATCTCTTATTTTTAAAGTATAACTAGCGTTAGATACTAACCCTTCCATACGTAAAGAGATTAAATTCGTATTAGCGATAGGTACTATTTCTAATTCTAATTCATCACTCGGTTCATCATTTAATTGTAAATATGCACCTATTTGATCGATTGATACATCGCCTAAATCTACTTCGCAGGCAAAAGAAGTACTAGTGATTTCGACACTATTTTGCATGACGCTCATCGGGGTGCAATAACTAAATATTCTGGAAGAACCAACATCATATCCTTCTTGACTTAAATCTAAACGATAACTTGAATGTAAAATAGGTAAGGTTAAATCTAGTGTATTACTAGTGAATAAATCAGTCTTATTCAACGTTTCATCATTAAGACAAATTAAGTTCGCATCGATATCATAACCATTTGGGTTATCGATGATAAATGTTAGATTGTAGACGCCATTTATAACATCAAAATTAGAATCATCGATTGTTATCTCATAATTTGGTATAGGAAGTGTATTAAATTGATAAGTAAAGTAAGTAAATGTTGGTCTATTTAAATCAGTAATCTTAAGCAAATAATTAGTGTCTGGTAAAAGAGAATAATTTCTAAGAAAAAGCGTCGGTCCATCCGGGCCTGCTTCTAAATCGATTCTTTCACTTGGATTATTAACTTCTTCGACGAAAGCACTTATTTGAGTTATATCAATTTCACCATATGTTAATCCCATATCGAGATAAGAAATTCCAATTTCCACTGTTCCATCGACAATGTTCATTCCTTCATAATCGCTAAATGTGGTTTGGCCCACTAAAAAATCTTCTTGATAAAGTTCTAGACGATAAGAAGACAAAATATTAGGCAAACTAAATTGATAAATTCCTTCTATAGATAATAAATGTTGATTTAACGTTCTATCATTTTCACAAACCAGTAACGCTTCGATATGATAACCATTAGGATTATCGATGATAAAAGTTAGATCATATTGCCCGTTAGCCTTATCATATAAACTTGTATCGATATCAATTTCGTAAGTTGGAACATCTAAAGTAGTAAAAGAATTAATTTCTCCTAAGCTTACTTCTTCCCCATTAGAATTTAAACCTTGCAAATAATAAGTTGAATTGGGAGTTAAATTATAAAAAGAAGCAACGTATTGATTATTTATATCCGTCGGAAATAAATCGACAAGTTCGATGACTTGCCCTTCACCATTTTCTAATTGAATATTTATTTCTTCATAATTGATGTTAGAAAGTTCAAAGAAACACTTGGCTTGGCTAATGCCAATAATGCTTTCATCATTTAGAAATAAAACCGAAGTTGAAACTCCAACAATAGTTCCAATCACGATACCGCCAATACCGATAGAAATCGAAACTAAACTACCAATTGAAACAGCTTTAGAAGTTGAATCACTAGAGCTAGACGATTCTTCTTCAGCGTTAGGGATTAGCCCGTTCGTAATTTGAATTTCGTTATACTCGCCAGTATCATGTGATGTTTCTTTATTGACGACAATATCTTCCACTACAAAATTGTTGAATTCTTCATTTGAGCCATTTGAACTATTTTGTTTCATAGACATCACCTAATTAAATTTTTACATGCTGAAAGCGTGTTAGTCAAATAGTATTAAACTTCATAATAAAGAAATTTAAATAATATTAAAAAACTTCTTATCTTTTTATGTATTTCGCGTCTTTGTATGTTCCGATCTTATATATTTTATTTTCTTTAAGCAATTTTGCTAAGACAGCTTCAATTGTAGTCACTGAGACATCAGGGAGTAACTTTTTAATTTCTATTTTTGATATTGGAACAATGCTATCTAACACCACTGCTTCGATTCGCTCGTTCTTTTTGGCTTTTCCACTTTTAGTTTTTATAAATCTTCTATTAATTTCTTTATAGCATTGATAAAGGATTTGGAATGTAAATTCAATAAATGGATAGTAAGTATTATTTGAGTTGTGCCACTGATTTTGGCTTCTTTCTAAAGCATCGTAGTAATTCACTTTATTTTTATTAATTTGATTTTCAAAGGAGATGTATTTTCCAATATCGTAACCTTCCTTATATAAAAGTAATAATGTTAGTAGTCTAGAAACGCGACCGTTACCATCGCTGAATGGATGGATAGAAAGAAAATCCACTATTATACAAGGAATCAATAAAAGTGCAGGAATATTATAATCATCTTTATAAACTTGATAAGCTAAACACAAATCATTCATCGCTTTTTTGGTCTCATAAGCTTTAGTTGGAACAAAAATAATACGTTTAATAGTTCCATCCAATTTTTTTTCAGCAATTACATTGTCGCTAGTTTTATACTTTCCACCTTTGTCATATCCTACGTGTCTAGAAACAAGAAGGGCATGTATCCTTTTTATCGTTTCTTCATTGAAAGAAAGATGCTCGTAATTTTCTTTTACAAACTTAATTGCGTCATGATAACCTGCAATTTCTTCTTCGCTATGAGTATGTGGCGCACTATTGTTTTCAATGATTTCTTTAATTCTTTGTTCAGTTGTAAAAATACCCTCAATTGCATTGCTACCTTCAACTGATTCTTTGATAGCAATCGTTTCTAATTTAGCGAAAAGCAATTTATTCAAGTCTTTTCTTGCATCCGTTTTACTTTTTAAATCAGTAATAATATTAGATAAAGAAAAAAGATCTGAGGTGATTGTTTTATCTTTTAAAAAATCATAAGTAAATTTATGCATAACACGATTTTCTTTCTGCATATATTTTAACGTTTTATATGCAGTAAATCAATCGATACTTTTTTAAGGTTGGTTGAAAAACAAAAGCACGGGGCACTGTCGCTACAGAAATTCAAAGTATTAAAGCAATTTTGTCATAGATTATATATGTATTTATTTTTGATAATTCAATTATTATTTCTTCACGTTCGTGAGTTCTATTACAAAATTATTTGTGCTCATTTTTATTAAGGGCAACGCTATACTTGTTCCTATAATTTAGCTGTTTTTAGAATAGAAAGTGCTTCGTCCACTACCGTGTATGGAAATCTCACCACTTTCCACAAGTTTTTTCAAAGACGCAGCTACCGATGACCTTTCAATCGAGGGACAAAGTTCCATAATTTCACTTCTTGTAAACTTGCCGACTTTTCTTGCGATTGCCTGGCGCACTTGCTCGATAGCAGGAAGTTTTGTGTCTATAAGTGCTATTCTATTTTCAAAGTCACGATAAGCCGAAAGAATTACACCCAAAAGATATTTGATGAACTGCGTATTGTCCGATTTATCTTCATGCCACCCCACCGATGCGGATTGAAGGGCACCGTAATAGGCATCCTTTGTCTTTTCGATTTTTTGTTCAAGACTTATATATCGTCCAACTAAATATCCAGAACGATATAACAATAACGTTGTTAAAAGCCTACTCATTCTGCCGTTGCCGTCATTGAACGGATGGATGCATAGAAAATCATTGATAAAGATCGGAATCAATATCAATGGGTCTACAATTCCATTATCTACCGCGCGATTATAATTCTCACAGATAGAATCTACCGCTTCCGGCGTTGCGTATGGTGCAAGTGGTTCAAATCGTATTACTTCAGTTCCGTCACTTCTGATTTCTTGGATATAATTCTGCACATTTTTGAACCTACCCCCTATGCTGCGCCCTGAATATTGATAAAGGATATCATGTAGTTGCAAGATATAATTGCGATTTATAGGGATATACTCAAAGTTTTGATGTATTGTTTTTAACACTTCCCTATAACCACTTATTTCTTCTTCATCACGATTCCTCGGCGTAGTCTTCTCCTCGCATAACTGTTTTATTCTCGTGCTGGTTGTGATTATACCCTCGATTTTGTTTGATGACTCAACACTTTGAATTTTGGCAATCTCAACGAGCTTTTCTAAAACCATAGGTTTTTGAGCCAAAAAAAACTCTTGTTTTCCTTTGCACTCATGTATCTTAGCAACAAGGGATACTATTTCACTATCCCAAGTCTTGTTTGCGTAGGCATCGCAATTAAAAGTTTTCATCCAACACCTCCATTTTTCGTCCAATTAAAGCATATTTTTGGACGATTGTCAATAACTTTGGATGATTTTTCGTACAAAAAATGCTCTGTTTGGATGATTAGATATTATGTTAGATGAAAAGAGCAAGATGAGCGTATAAGCTAGATTTAGTCAAAATTTTGACTGATTTTAGTGCTTGAGATGGGATGCCAAAATTTTAGGATAAGACATAGTGAGCACGAATCGGTAAGATTTGGTAAAAAAATAACCTATAATGCTTTACATTATAGGTGTTCGTCAGAAATGCCTACATACTACACTTTTGATACATTGCACACCCTTACAACGGCAACAACGGCAACTTCTAATTATATTCCTTAAGAAACAATTCTTAATCATTTTTCATATCTGGGTTTGAATCTATACTGCAATAATCCTTCTATAAAATTAAGGACTATTTTATCTAAATGTTTATCTCCACTACTTTTAATAATAACATCAAGTTTATCAGTATTTGTTTTTAGCCATTTCTTAATATCGGACCCACTGACTACACCGCACATAGCGCTGTCACTGAGTATGCTATTTGCTAAATTGCTTTTACAACTTTTCGGATTATAGTGATGACTTTGAAATCTAGCTTTACTATTTATTCCAATTTGCCCAATCTTAAGACAATGCTCACCATAAAAGAATAGATAAACCGCTATACAGTTAGAAGGTAAACTATTATCCTTTTTTTCTTCCTTTTAACTGAATATTGACCTGAAAATCTTTTTCGTTAATCATACGATCAATGCACTCTTTTGAATTTGTTTCTACAAGTATAATGATTTCATTTTTGATATCGGTTATATTCATTTAAAATTCTCCTTTCTAACTTAAATTACATTTAAAATTCTTATATAAAATGGTCCAACTGGAACTAATCTAGTATCTATATCCCAAAGTTTTAATTGATATCTTTGGTTATTTTGAAGTCCTTCTGTTGTTGCACTATCGTTTGTATAAACGAGCTCACTTGTAGCATCACCATCTGTAATTTGGAAATTAACTGTAATAGATACTCTTGTATTTTCTGGATTGCCTGTTAAATTTGTAACATAACAATATATAGCATTATCTTCTTCTAACCAAATATCATCAATTCTAGCGATATAATTGGAGCTAGGATAGCTAATTGAACTGCCTTCAAAAGTAATCGGTAATAATGCATGCATCAAATAATATGAATCTGTAGGAACACTTTCAGTTTTAGCATAACTACAGTCCTTACATGTATAAATCATTACTTTATCTTGACTATCATAAGCCCCTGTATCAAAATCATGTTCCTCATAATCAAAGATTTCATGACATCTTGAACATTCTTGCCAATGATATGTATCATCATAAAGAAATTCGCTACTAAGATTATGACCTAAAGCATCTATATACTCAGTTTCTTCATACCCACATAAACATTGATATAGTTTATGGCCGTCATCACTGCAAGTTGGTGAAACAGCTTCTGTTAATGACAAATGATGTTCTGCTTCGTTAATTATGTCATAGCATCTTGAACATTCTTGCCAATGTTTAGATGAATTATATTTATATTGATAATCGTGTTCTAATGGACTTAATGTACGATATTCTTGATACCCACAAACACTACATTCATATAAAGCTTCACCGCCATCTAAACATGCTGGTTCTATTGTATTTCTAACAAAGTTAAACGAGTGCTCTTCTAAATCAAAAATCTCTCCATCATCTTTACATACGTTCCAATGCGATTCTTCATCGTAATGATAATCTTCATCAGGAACATGATCTAACATAGGAAAATCATTATGTACTTCATAACCACAAAATTTACATATCTTATCTTCTTTTCCTGCATTAAAATGGGTGGCATCTATATGTTCGGTAATCAAAAAATCATGTTTTACTAAATTAAATTTTTGATGGCATAAAGAACATTCATTCCAGTGACTCTCTTCATCATGTAAAAATACATTTTCATCTATATTATGATTTAATTTTGGAATACTTTCTTCGATAACAACATCACAATCATCACAGTGATATTCAACAAGTCCTTCACTAGTACAAGTTGCCTCTGAAGTAATAGTGCCATTATCTAAACTATGATTTTTTCTATCCCTTTCTTCACCACACCTAGAACATTTTTCCCAGTGTGAATTTCTATCATAAGATAAGGTTGTATTCCAATTATGGCCTAATGCATTGACATCTTGCTGCTTTTCATAACCACATATTGAACATTTATAAACATCAGTACCTTGTTGTTCACATGTCGGTTCTACTAAATGTTTTAAAAACTTAAAATCGTGGTTTTCTTGATTATATGTCGCTCCACATATAGAACATTTTGACCAATGATAATTATCACTAGTTACATATGTTTCACTTGGAGTATGTTCACCTTTAGAACCATATTCTTTATAGCTATAATCACATAATTCACAGGTATATAAAGTGTAACTTTCATGCAAGCAATCACCTTCGACGTATTCGCTTTTAAAATCGTGGGGTTCACTATCATATTGTCCTCCACAATCAGCACATATTAAGGCATGATTATTTTTATCAATAGATTCATAAGAACCTAGTGTGTGGGTGTGAGTTTGGCTGCAGCCAGTCAGGATACCTATACAAAATAAGCTTAAAAAGCTAATGATTTTCTTCATAGTTAATCATCCTCGTAAAATTTAGTAAATATATCACATTTAATTGAATCAAGATTATCAAAAGTCATATATTGTTGAATCTTCTTATTCAAATTAATGGAAGATAATATTCTTGAAACTGGAATAAACAATTCATTACTCACAGTTTCTAAAGCATTCATAACAAAAGACAAATCATTTAAATTACAATTCAACACGCCACTACTATAAGCATATCGCCAATCAATAAATCCGTCTTTAATAGAGCTTAAAAACTCGACTAAATTAAAAGTTTTCTTATCGTACCAATTATGAATGTCGCTTAATATTTTGTTCGCCTTTATAGGATAATTATTTGTAATATCTTCAAAAAGTTTATCTAAAGAATGACACTTAATGTGTTTTCCTTCTTTTTTTGAATCATCAAATGATAATATGACGCTTAAAAATTTAAGATAGAGTTCGATTGAAAAACAACCAATTGTACCTAAGACAGACATTAAATCACCATCAACAAATTTTATACCACCATTATTTGGTTTCATCATTGAATCATATAAAACATAAAACGCTAGTCTAAACGCTCTTGCATCTGCTTGCAATTGAATAATTTGTTCTTTAGAAACGGTAATTATTTTATCTTTATTACACATAAACTATTCCCCGTTTAATAAATTATCGTAGGCAATCCATATTCATCTTGAATATTGATATAACTTAAATTCCATCTTTCAGGATCTAATCCAATTGTGTTAATAAAGAAATCACTTGTAATTTGACTATAGTTAGTAACACTAAAGGCACCAGAATCTTCAATACCTGTTAATGGAGTAAATTGATAGTTGTTAAAATAATTGTGTTTATATATTGATGCACTTTCAGTTAATCCAAAATTTATACTTGAAGAAATCTTAAAGCCTTTATTCCCACTTACAAAAGAATTAATTTTACCAAAATTTAGAATATTAATAAGTTCATATGAATTGTTCTTAGTAAATATACCTCTCTCCCAAATATCGTAGTATCCAGTATTGTATTCAGTTAAACCTAGTAATTGCATAGAATTTTTAAATAAACACTCTTTTAGGTCACCATAATTGACAACGTTTTCAACAATCACATTATGATTTCCACCATCAATTTGCCATGAAACATCGCCGGACGATTTACCTTCTGACTTATATGTATAAGCACCACTGGATACATCCATTAACGCGGAGCTATTACCATAGTTTGAACAAAAACTAATATGAATATTACTTACTATTTTATTTAAATCAGAGATTACATCACCACGCGACAATTCTTCAGTAGGAAAGTATGCTTTCTTAGTAAAGATATCTTCAGAAATAAAAGCACATTTATTCGTATTTGCTTTAACCGAACAATGATCTATAGTTACATTCTTAAACCATTCTAACGAATCTATAAAACCAGTTTCAATCGTTGAAAATTCATCGTTAATATGACAATTAATCATACTTAAATTCGCCGGTCTATAATTATTAAACTCCCCAATTGTCCTCACAATGCCGTATGTTCCACAATAATTAGATTCATCTTTAACAAAAGATTCAATTGTTACACTATCGATAGTAAATGTATTACATTCAAGTACTTGGTTAACAAATGATTCAGCTGAAAAATTGACTAAGTTGACATTCTTAACTTCAATATCATCTGCGCAAGTAACATCACTTCTACCAACACTACCAAATAAAGGCTTTTCTAATCCGATAATATCATATCCATTACCATCAAATATACCAGTAAAGTTATAGATAGACTCATTAGCTAAACCAGTAAAATCAAGATCATTTTGTAAAACATAAGTTCTAGTTAATCTTTCATCATTTGCTTCTGCTGTGCAAAGGTTTAATAACTGATTAAGTGTGGTAACTGGAACATAATATACAGCATGTAATTCTGTATTAGTTTTAAATTCTGATGGTTTTAACGATTGACCATTTTCATCAGTCACTAATTCACCACTTGCATCTGCCCAACCGATAAATCTATCACCAGTTAAAATAGTTGGGACAGGCAAAGTAAAATCGTCACCATAAGCTATAGTTATAGGTGAACTATCAACTTGAATATTCTCGTCACTTGCAAAAGTAATTTCAGCTTGTGTTCCAGCCCATCTAGCTTTTAATGTAATATCAACTTTAGAGAATGTCCAAACACCAGACATTGGGCATAATAAAGTATCATCTAAATACCAACCATCAAATGTATAGTTCGCTCTTGTTGGAGTAGGTAAAACATAATCAACACCATAAGTAACTGTCTTAGTGTTATATTCAACATCTCCCCCATTCGCATCTAAGGTCAAATTAATATTCATCGACTTCCAATGCGCTAATAAGGTTAAATCGTCATAAACTTGATAACTATTAAATGGGAATAATTCCGCGCCTAAATACCAGCCATCAAATAAATAACCAGTTCTAGTTGGATCATCAGCAGGTCTAGTAACTAATCGACCATATTTAACATATTGAGGTTCAATTTGACTTCCACCGTTAGTTTGAAAAGTAATTTTATATTCTTCTCTTAAATCACCATTAACTAAATCTTCAAGCCATTCTTCTTCAGTGCCTGTATATTCAGGATGGTATTTAATATAAATTTCATAGGCAGATAAGCCATCTTCTCCATCGACGCCATCTTCCCCAGGTTCACCCTGAGGTCCTTGAACACCTTCTGCTAAAACACCAGTATCTTCACCATCAATATACCAATTGCCGTTTTCACCTATTGTAATAACTGGTGTGTGACCATCTTCACCAGGTTCACCTTGTATACCCTGTTCGCCATCAACTCCGTTAGTAATAGTAAAGGTTGTCGTGTCGCCATTATCATATGTAATAGTATATGTATCAATATTGCCTGATGAACTAGTTAATTCAATAGAAACTATTCCGTTTCCATCTTCACCATCTGTTCCATCAGTGCCTTTAATATTGCCTTTTAATACCCATTCATCATTTTCTTTTACATAATAATTCCAAGTAGATAAATCAATGTATGAATCACCATTTTTACCTGTTCCCACTGAAGGCTCACCTTCACCTGTTAAAACGGCTGTGCCATCTATACCATCGATACCATCATTGCCTTGATTGCCTTGTTCACCTTTGATATTACCAGTATGAATCCAAGTACCACTTGTTTTTACATAAAAATCCCAGGTATCTAAATCAATGTATGAATCACCATTTTTACCTAAATTAGCTGAAGGTTCACCATTGCCTGTTAATAATGATGTTCCATCTTTACCAGGTTCACCTTGTTCGCCTTGAGCTTTCGTATTTGTTTTAACTCCATCAATAACCCAATAACCATCACTGCTAATTGTTATAACTGGTGTATGTCCGTCTTGACCAGGAATACCTTGTATACCTTGTTCACCATTTTTACCATTAGTAACAATAAAATTAGATGTGGTTCCGTCTGAATAAGTAATGGTATAGATATCTACTAGACCATCGCTACTAGTTAAATCTACGGATACAATAGAAACACCATCTTCTCCTCGTTCACCAGTTTCACCTTGTGGACCTTGGGGGCCAACGACGGGTTCACTATTACAGCCAGTTAATGCAAAAACACTTATTAACGATATGGCTAAGCCAAATAATTTACTTCTTTTCATGAATATCCTCCCTAACAAAAATGGACCTAGTTTCTTTCACCTAGATCCTAGAAGGATATAACATTTATTAAACATATAATATTACCCCCCCCCCGAGCCTTTCGAGAGAGGCAAGGCATTATTAACTAGCAACCTTATTTTACATACGAAAAAATTAAATTTCAATAATTTTAGAATTTGAACTGCTATAAAGAAAGTAGACAGTAAGGGGGTGATTTTATACACAATTACATGAAGATGTAGACACACTAGTTTTAAAAGTAGACAGCAAGGCGATAAAAGGAAACACGAAAGCTTCATTTATTAGTCACTTATGCATCATATGTAGACAATATAAATTAAATAGTAGACACTTTAATCAAAGGAGGTAAAGATTATATGAAATATTCCAAAGAAGAACGCTTAGAAATTGGAAGGCAAATTTATACAGGTCTATTAACCCAGAATCAGGCTGCTGAAAAATACGAAATAGATCCGTATACAGCAAGGAGTTATATGAGATTCTATAAGGAAATAAATAATTTGCCTGCTAGAAGCGATGGTAGAGATGAACTTGATGCAATTAATAGAAAGAAAACTATTGATTACAAGGACTATGATTCTCTATCCAAAGAAGAACTCATTGATGAAATTATCAAAGCAAAAGTTGAGGCAGAACGAGCAAAAAAAGGTTACATCGTGAAAGGAGGTGGTCAGGGAAAGGAATTCATTACCTTAGAAGATGCGAATTTGAAATAGTTTATAAATTATCTTCTCAATTTCCCATCGAAAAAATATGTAAGTTAATGGAAGTAAATCGATCTAGTTTTTATAAATGGAGATATAGACAAATGAATCCTAGCCAAAAACACAAAGAAAGAATGAAAAATATTGAACTATTTTTAGATTATCATAGAAGATATCCGACTCATGGCTATAGATGGTTAAACGCTAAAATAAGATTAGATTTAGGTTTAATATTTTCTGACAACTACGCTCATACGATATGCAAATATGTAGGTATAAGAAGCGTTTCTAAAAGATTTAGAAAATATAAAACTACTGATAAATGGAAAATATATCCTAACTTGCTCCTAGCTGATTTGAGCATCACAAAGCCACTCAAAGTAATCGTAAGTGATATGACCACTATTACAATTGATGATACATATTATGAAATTACTCTTTACATGGATTTATTTAATAACGAGATAGTCGCTTATGACATATCGACAAAAAGAGGTGATAGAGAAACATATTTCAACGGATTAGAAGAACTAATAAAGAAAAAAGAAGCATGTAAAGACCTAGAATCAATCTTGCACACAGATCAAGGTTCTGTATATGCTTCCAAGAGCTTTAACAATTTAGCTCAACTTAATAATATCACACATTCGATGTCTCGTGTAGGTACTCCTACTGATAATGGAGCAATGGAAGCAATTAACGGTTGGCTAAAAGAAGAATTATTTAATGATTTTCATCTCAGCGATTCAGATGACATCATAAAATCGATTGAAGATTACATTGTCTTCTTCAATGAGCAAAGACCAGCATATGCTTTAAACTATCTAACACCAAAGCAATTTAAAGAAAAATATTGTTAGATGTGTCTACTTTCTCTTGACTAGTGCAAATTAGGTCTTGACAAAATATGATAGTTTTGCATTACTCCTCAGCCTTTATCGTCGTTTCAAACTCACTATAGAACTTTAATGTTATTGATTTGTCTTTATGCACTATCGCTTTTTCTAGATTGAAATTGAATATTGCTTCACCAAAATCAGTAATAAGTTCGCTTTTTTTAAGTGTTTCTATGAAGATATTAAATTTGCTTATTTTTAGTTTGACTTCATTCTTTTTCTCGATTAATGAATTAAGTTCAGCTTCTTTATTTTATAAATATCTTCAAGTTCTGCATACTTTTTTCGCCAAATCGTTTGATCTTGCTGCGTGGTCGTGTTCATCTTAACAAGCAATTCAAACTCTTTGTTCATGCTATTTAGTTCATTAGTTAATGTTTCTATTTGCTTATCTAATGGCGATGTATTAAGAGCGTTGCTTACTGCTTCTATAAGATTAGTAATAAGAGCATCTTTACTCATAATCATATCGTTATAGGCTTTTAGAAACATCGACTTCACTTCCTCTTCATCGAGATTTGGAGTATGGCATTTATGCTTGAACTTGAAATTGCATTGAAGAATTTCCTTTTCGTGAACTGTACCTGAGTGCCACTTTTTCTTTCCATAATAAGAACCACAGTCTTCGCATATAAGCTTTCCGCTAAAAGGATTTTTAAATGAATACGTATAACCCATTTCTTTTCTTCTATTAAGTTCGATTTGAACTAGTTCCCAATCTTCCTTAGTGATAATCGCGGGATGAGAATCATGGACACTTATAGGTAACTACCCTGCTCTTAGGAGATACGTTAGAAACGCCAATGGTTAATTTGTGTTTCATAACTTCTTCCTCCTTATAGTTTCTAGAGAAGAGCAAACACTACCCTTCTCACCATATGGAGATTTGGAAGGCGTTTTGATGGGGGTCAAAAGTGAAAAAAGTTAAAAATATTTTTGAGGCAAATAAAAAACCACCTAACTCGGTAAAAATCAGATGGTCGATTAATATAATTAAAAGGATAGGGTGTGCAGTTGCCGTGTTTAGGGGTGTGCAAAATAGGGGTTGCCGTTTAATAGTGCACACCTGTTGTTTCAAAGTGAGCCTTAAAAATGATGGTTTTTCGTCGAATTTTAGGGATTTCGGCTCGCACGATTACAACGGCTTAATTTTAAAAAGTGGCTATTTAAGCCTAAAAATGAAAAAAGTCTGCACACCCCTAGTCATCGACTAAGAATGTATCAGACATGTTGTACGTTTATGGTGGATCTGACGGGGATCGAACCCGCTACCTCATCGTTGCGAACGATGCGCTCTCCCAAATGAGCTACAGACCCAGCGTCTATTTATCTTAACTAAATAGACATTTAATTACAAGAATTATTCATCACTTCAAATCAAGTATAGGATGATAAAAGCGTATTTAGATTATTTGCTACTTTCAAATATTAAATAGCCCAAGTTCCTTCCTTAAAAATATCTAGAATTTTACCATCTCTTAAATGCGCTTTAATTGATAAATCTCTTGTTCCAATCATAAAATCAACATGAATCATTGAGTCATTAATGCCTGCTTCTTTTAATTCTTCGGTAGTCATATTTTCAAAACCTTCATAACAATTTGAAAAGCCTTGGCCTAAGGCGAGGTGACAACAAGCATTTTCGTCGAATAATGTTTCATAAAAAATAGTATTTTCTTGATTGACACTAGATTCAAATGGCACGAGCGCAACTTCACCTAATTGTTTTGCGCCTTCATCTTGAGAAATCATCACTTCTAACAATTTTTGATTTTTCTTCGTTTCAACTTTAGAAACTTTTCCATCTTTAAAATAAATTGAAAAATCTTCGATTAATTCACCCGCGTAACTTAAAGGTTTAGAAGCATGAACGACACCTTCTGCTTTACCGGCCCAAGGAGTAATAAAACATTCTTCTGTAGGAATATTAGGATTATAATACACCCCGTTTGCGATATTAACTTCGCCACCTGCAATCCATTTTGCTTTAGGTAACATCCATACTTTAAAATCCGTCCCATTAGAGGAATGATATTCTAAATAATCGATATCTAAGGCATTGAGTTTATCCATTTTTTCTTTCAAATATGCATTATGTTTTTTCCATGCTTCGATTGGATCTTCACTTGCGTGTGACATCCTTAAAATAGCGTTCCATAATTCTTCCACGGCTTTATTAACTGGAAGATGAGGATAAACTTTCTTCGCCCATTTTTTGCCTGGAACCGCAGCGATGACCCATTGATATCTATTATCGATCTTATCTCTATAAGGTTTGGTAATAGGAAATTTCATCTTGCGTGCTTCCGCGACTTTATTTTGATCAATACCTTTTAAACCATCTGGGTCGTCACTTAAGATATGGATGCGTACAGGTAAATTATCGACACTATATTGAAGTTTTGCTTCTTCGTAAGGTAAGACTTCACCTAGGTCTTTTGTGTTCATGTATTTATAATTAAGTTTCGTCAATGCATCATTAGAGTAAATAACTTCAACTCTTTTAGCTTTTGCTTTATAACATTCTTTGACGAGCATCGTCAAAAAATCTAATTGTTCAAGATTGTAATTAATCCACACAACTTGACCAGGGTGAACATTTGCCCCTACTTTAACAATTAATTCTGCATATTTTTTCATCTTCGTTTTATTCATAATTAAAACTCCCTTTAACATTCGTTAAGTTATATTATAGATGAAATTTTAAAAAAGATGATAACTATCATCTAAAAATTAATTATTTTGTTAAGTGACAAACTCATTGCAACGAAACTGTTTTTAGTTTGTTATCTTTCTTTGTTTTATAATCTAATCGTCTTCTTTGCCTGTTCGAAAGGAG
>CASDXP010000004.1 GCA_949285455.1 uncultured bacterium
GATTAGTGCTTAAATCAGTGAACATTTTAAAACTTTATCTATGATATAGTTTTTTCGTCGTGGACTTTAAGAAAAAAATACTTGATAATTGTAGGTATGTTGAAGTTTTTAGTGGACAAAACTGATGAAGGTATCAAACTCTTCAAATTTGTGAAAAATCAATTGAAGAATGCTTCTTTAGGTGCAATTTACACCTTATTTCGTAAAAAAGATGTCAAAGTTAATAATCATCATGAAAAGAAAGATTATATTTTAAAAGCACATGATGTCGTCGTAATTTATGGAAATGATGAAAAACTTCAATCTTTTCTTAAAAGAAATCAAGTAGAGGAGGCTATGCCTCTACCTTTTCCTATCATCTTTGAAGATGAAAATTTGCTCATTATCAATAAACCGCAAGGCTTACTTTCTCAAGGCGATAGAAGTGGAGAATTATCTTTAATTGAATATACGAAAAATTATTTTGCTTATAAAAAAGAAGATGCTAAAGTTTATCCTTTACATCGTCTAGACCGCAATACGAGTGGGCTAATCGCTATCGCCAAAAATTATCACACTTCACAAGTTTTGTCTAACTTGATGAAAGACCATCGATTTGTCGAAAAAATTTATCTTGCCTTAGTAGTAGGAGTAGTAAGTGAATCAGGCGAAATTTCTAAAAATTTAAAGAAGGATGAAAGAACTAATTTCGTCAAAGTGGATGAAGAAGGAAAAACTGCTAAAACGCTTTATGAAGTCGAAGAAACTTTTGATGAAGTAAGTCTATTATCTTTAACTTTATTAAGTGGACGCGGTCATCAATTAAGAGTACATCTAGCTTCGATTGGTCATCCTATCTGCATGGATGAAAAGTATGGAAACTTTGCTTTTAATAAATCTTTCCAACAAAAATATAAACTTCGTCACATCTTCTTACATGCGAAATCTTTACGTTTTAAAAATATTAAAGATGAGCAATTACAATATTTAAATGGTAAAATATTTCTAGCGCCTCTACCGAAAGTAGAGGAAGACATCATAAATATTCTTCGAGGAGAGAAATATGGAACAATATCAAATTAACGTCAAAAGATGGTTAGAATCTTCGAAAGTAAATGAAGATTTAAAAGCGGAAATTCGTGCGATGAAAGAAACACAATTACAAGATGCTTTCTATAAAGATATCGAATTTGGTACGGCGGGGATGAGAGGAATCATGGGCCCAGGTACGAATAGATTTAATGTATTTACATTAAGGAAGGCTAATATTGGCTTTGCTAAATATTTATTAACCTATGTTAAAGACGCGAAAAGTCGTGGCGTCGTCATCGCTCACGACAATCGTTTAGATGCCGATAAGTTTCAAACATTATGTGCGGATGTCTTAAGAGATTTTGGTATCAAAGTTTACGTCTTCGATTCCTTAAGACCGACACCGGAACTATCTTTTGCGGTACGTGAATTAGGGACAGCGGGTGGCATCATGATCACCGCTTCACATAATCCAAAAGAATATAATGGCTACAAAATTTATGATGAACAAGGGGCGCAGCTCGTCCCACATAAGATCGCCCCATTAATCGATATCATCGCTAAACTCGATGATGAAATTAATTTAACTTACGAAAAAGAAGAAGTAAGAGGGGAACTAGTTAAACTAGATGAAAGTATCGATGACAAATACGTTAATCTCGTGAAATCGATTGGGTTAAATAAAGATTTAGATAAATCTAATTATAAGATTGTTTTCACTCCTCAACATGGGGCATCTTACATGAATGCGATGCGTGTCTTTAAAGAATTAGGTTACGAAATTTATCCAGTTTTATCGCAATGTGATCCTGATCCTTATTTTAAAGGTACGATTACTCCTAACCCCGAAGATCCAAGAGCTTATGAAGCCGCGATTGCTTTAGCTAAAAAAGAAAAAGCCCAGCTCATCGTCACGACCGATCCAGATGGCGATCGTTGTGGGCTTGGCTTTTTAACAAAAGAAGGCGAGTATAAATTGTTGACCGGTAATCAAAGCGCCGTCATGTTACTTGATTACATCTTAAAAGTAAGACAAGAAAAAGGTTTACTTTCAAAAGATGGAGTCGTCTACAACACCATCGTCACTTCACCATTTGGTAACGATGTGGCTAAATCTTACGGCGTCAAAGTTGAATCGTTCTTAACTGGTTTTAAATTCATCGGGGAACAAATCCATCATTACGAAGTAAATGGTGGGCCACATTTCGAATTTGGTTACGAAGAAAGTTACGGTTGTTTAATAAAAGATTTCGTTCGCGATAAAGATGCGACGCAGGCCATCGTGATGTATGCTGAAATGGCTCTATATTATTATCGTCATGGTTTAGATTTAGATGATGTTTATCTTGCCTTAGAACAAAGACATGGTTTCCATGAAGATGAAGTTTATTCTCTAGCCTTCGAAGGTTTAGAAGGGGCTAATAAATTACAAGCCTTACTTTCTAATTTAAGAAAATCTCCTATCACTTATCTTTACGATAGCGAAGTGATAAGAAGTGAAGATTATGGTCTAAGCATCGCTAAAGAAAGGGAGAAAGAATTTAAATTAACTCTACCTAAATCTGACGTCTTTAGACTATTCTTAAGAAATGGCGATATCGTCGCGATTCGTCCAAGTGGAACGGAACCAAAATGTAAATTTTATATCATGGCTTACGCAAAAGATGATAAAGTGCAGGGTAGAGCTAAGAAATTATATGATGCCTTACTTACGACACTAAATTTAAAATAAATCTTTCTCGTGTAACGTTAAAAGAGTTTGATAGACGCCTTCGTGGTCACAATCTGCGAGAGCGTATTTTAGATGTTTCAATTCTTCTTCTTTTAAAGAAGTGTTCGGCATGATGTAGCCAAACTTCGCTAGTTCTAGCATCGTTAAATCATTATCGCCATCTCCAAAAGCGATGAGATGATTTTTATTAAGATGATAATATTTTAAGATGTGTTTTAAAGCGTGGCCTTTTGAGACTCTAACATCGAATACTTCATCAAAAGGTAAAAATGACCAGAAGCGACAATCTAAATTTTTCTCTTGTCTTACACGTTTATAAATCGTTTCGTTATAGGAAGAAGCGTGTGGTTTAATGATGAAAGTAATAGGGTCTTTATCTAATATTTCACTTAGTTTACCAAAATGCGTTTTTACTCCTTGGTGGAAGAAAGTTTTTAAGACGTTTTTATCTTCTTTTAACATCCATATTTCATCGTGTGTTTCAAGTAAAACATTAGCGATATGATCTTTTAAATCTTCTACGATCTCGATGCATGTTTCATGATCAAAATGATAAGTAAATTTATCAAAATAATGGTCTTTTGCCACGATTGCCGCGCCATTATAGGCAATAATAGGGGTGTCTAAGTCTAATAAAAGATGATATCTTATAATCGCACTTAAAGGCCTACCAGAGGCTAAGACGATAAGATGACCTTGCTTTTTTAAAGACTTTAAATAATTTAAAGTGCGCGGAGGGATCTCATGATTTTTATTTAATAATGTACCATCTAAATCGATGGCGATTAGATATTTATTTGTTTTCATTCGTTGACGATTAAGCCGACCGCTTTCTTAACTTTATTTAAAATAGGTCTAGCGCGTTCGCTAGCTTTCTTTGCTCCAAGTGCTAAGATGGAATTTAATTCGTCGCTGTTTCGAATCTTGGCATATTTTTCTTTCAAAGGCGTAAGTTCATCATTGATAGCTTTAGCGACTTCTTTTTTGAAAGTACCATAGTTCGCGTCTTTAAACATATTTTCTACTTCTTCGATAGAAATAGATTTTAAAGAAGCATAGATATTGATCAAATTAGAGATTCCCGGTTGATTAGTTGGATCATATTGGATCTTACCGACCATGTCAGTAACCGCTGACATAACTTTCTTCGTAATTGTCTTTTCATCATCTAATAAGAAAATATCACCTTTAGGATCTGATTTTGACATTTTCTTGCTCGGATCAGATAAAGACATAATACGTTTAGAAGAAGTGTTCACTAAGGTGCGGGGTAAAGTTAAAATATCACCATATTTCTTATTGAAGCGGTGCACTAAATCTCTTGCTAATTCGACGTGCTGAGTTTGATCTTCTCCCACCGGAACAAAACTTGCGTTATATAAGACGATATCTGCGCTCATGAGGACAGGATAAGTAAAAATACCTAAGCCGATAGCTTCATTTTTCATCTTCTCTGTAATGGATTTAAATTGTGTCATACGGGAAAGTTCACCCATGTAGAGATAATTCATTAGGATGGTGTTAAGTT
Source organism: uncultured bacterium (assembly GCA_949285455.1). Taxonomy (GTDB): domain Bacteria; phylum Bacillota_I; class Bacilli_A; order RFN20; family CAG-826; genus CALVUG01. Next base: position 4,272 of record CASDXP010000004.1, read on the forward strand.
CTGCATGTTCTGAGACTTGCGATTGCAAAAATAATGTCGACTTTTTCGGGTTGATACCAGAAGCGATAAATAAAGAAAGAACATCCAAAGTATTATTTTTTAAAACTTCTGGTTCAATAGGAAGAGTTAAAGCGTGCAAATCAGCGATGAAAAAGTAGCAATCATATTGTTCTTGATAAGTTTTCAATCGTTTCATGACACCTAGATAATTTCCAAGCGTTAATTTTCCAGTCGGCTTTATACCAGTTAATAAGATATCCATAAATCCAATCCTTCTTTCCTAGATATTGTAATGAATATATGTGCATTTTTCAAATAACCTATGGATTATTAGAAAAAATGTTAACTTAAATTGACTTAAATAAGGAAGTTGCATATTATTTAAAGAGGTAAAAATTATGATTAAGATATATGTTTCCCCAAGTTGTAGTTCATGTCGTAAAGTGAAGAAGTGGTTCAAAGAACAAAATATTCCTTTCGTTGAAAAAAATATTTTTCATTCTTTAAACGAAGATGAATTGCGTGAAATGCTCAATAAATCATTAAATGGCACGGATGATATCATTTCTACTCGTTCTAAAATTATCAAAGAGAATAATATCGATATCGATAGTATGTCGCTTTCTGAATTTGTTAAATTCGTCAAAGAAAATCCTTCCGTTTTAAAAAGACCTATCATGGTCGATGATCATCGCTTGCAGACGGGATATAACGAAGAAGAAATACGTACTTTCATTCCAAGAGCGAGAAGAATTGCTGAAATGGCTTGTAATCGTAAAGATTGTGTCAAATATGATTTTTGCCCCGCTAAAATAGGTGAAGAGGATAAAAAATGTTAACTCTTGCAAACGAGGAAATAAATTTATTTTTCGCTAATTACTCTTATATAATCGCTATTGTCGTTTTTGTTATCATCTTAGTTTTTACTATTTTTCTTTTTCTTAATAAGAAAAAGGAACATAAGATAAGCTACGATAAATTCATGAAATTATTCATCATCAATAACGTCGTTAATGTCGTAATGAAAGATGATTGTTTAATCGTGGAAGTAGAAGATAAAGAAATAGTTAAAACGCACAAGTTATACGATTATGATTTTCATTATGAAAATGTCGAAAATAAGTTCATTTTTAAATTTGATGAAAACGAAAAAAGATGTGATGTCTTAAAAATTCAAAAGTCTTAACGAACGACGAATATCTTCGATAGGTAAGCCCATAACGTTATAATAACTTCCTTCGATACGTTCAATCAAAGGAAAATCATCTTGGATGCCATAGGCTCCAGCCTTATCTAAGGGCTGGTATTTTTTTATATATTCTTCAATTTGTGCTTCACTTAGCGTTTTAAAATAAACGTTAGTCTTGACAGTTTTAGATATCTCATATTTTTTTGAGATGATAGTATAGCCACTTAAAACGACGTGTTTCTTACCGCTTAACAAACGTAACATACGTTTAGCGTCTTCTTCATCGATTGGTTTACCTAAGACTTCATCTTTAATACAGACGATCGTATCGCAGGCTAAAACGATATCATCGACATGTGATTTATAAACTTGATAAGCTTTTAGTCTCGCTAAATCGTAGGCTAAATCTTCATTGTTTAAATCAGGATGAAGTGATTCATCATATTTTGAAGGGATGATGATAAAATCATCAGTAATTAAATGCAAAAGTTCTTGACGTCTGGGGGAACTAGAAGCCAAAATTAACATAAATTATTAGCCTTTCATCTTATTAATTAAAATGATGATCATCGGCGAACGTTCCGTCATATTGTAGACATATTTTTTAATCGTTGATTCGATGTTATGCTTTACTTTTATTTCATCAAATGATGGCGATTTTAAAGCGAGTAGTATCTCTTCTTTCACCTTGTTTTTAATTTCCACTAGAACATCATTATCTTCAAGATACATGAAGCCGCGTGAAAAGATGATTGGTTCATCGATGAGATTTCGATGTTCCGTATCGACGTTAGCGGCAGTGATGATGAGACCTTCATCATTTAAAATTTTACGGTCACGGATGACGTTAGCGTTTAGTCCAGATAAGTCATTTCCGTCGATGTAAACGTCATCAGCAGGAACTTTACCGTCTTTGACGATAAATTCATTTTTCATATTTAAAACATCGCCATTTTCATTGATGAAAACATTTTCTTTGGGTATTCCTAATGAAATAGCAATATTTCCATGGATTTTTAACATACGATATTCGCCGTGCATCGGCATGAAATATTTTGGTCTTAATAATTTGAGCATCAAACGCAATTCTTGTTTTGCTGGGTGGCCAGAAGAATGAATTTCGCTTAGAACAGTATTTGTTAATACATTTGCGCCTGAGCGTGTGAGTTTGTTGACGACGCGATTGATCGAGGCACCGTTTCCAGGAATGGCGGAGCTAGAGAAAACGACTGTATCGCCTGGAATGATAGATAGTTGTTTATGATCTCCATTTGCAATTCTTGCTAAAGCCGCCATCGGCTCACCTTGTGAACCAGTGCAAATAATACATAATTCGTTATTTCTTACCATTTTTACATGTTCGACATCGACGATTTTTTCATCAGGTATACGCATGTATCCATATTGTCTAGAAAATTCGACGATAGCTTCCATCGAACGACCGACGACGCATACTTTTCTTCCAAATTTGACAGCGGCTTCGATAATTTGTTGAATACGCGATAAGTTAGAAGAGAAAGTGGAAACGATAAGTCTTCCCGTCGCAGTGGAAAAGATGTCATTAATTGATTTAACGACGTTAGTCTCACTTGGCGTGTAGCCTTCTATTTCGGCATTCGTCGAATCAGAAAGTAGTAAAGTGACACCTTCATCACCTAATTTTGCTAATTTATCAAGTTCGATATCTGGTCCAATTGGTGTTAAGTCAATTTTAAAATCACCAGTGGAAACGATCCTTCCTTCTTTTGTATCGACACATATGCCATAGGAATCAGGAATGGAATGAGTGACGTGAAAGAAAGAAACTTTAAATTCACCAGCGACATCGATGATGGAATCAGATTTATAAGGAACGATACGAACATTTTCTTTAATTTTATTCTCTTCTAATTTCCTTTTTATTAAAGCGACCGCGAAAGGTGGAGCGTAAATAATTGGAATATGCACCGTTTGAATTAAAAAAGGAATACCACCGATATGATCTTCGTGACCATGCGTGATAAAAAGCGCTTTAATCTTATTACGGTTATTTTTTAGATGCGTATAGTCAGGGATGACGTAATCCACCCCAATTAAATCTTCTTCAGGAAATCTGACGCCAGCATCAAGTAAGATGATGGAATTGGTACTTTCGATAGCGTAGGTATTTTTACCTACTTCACAAAGACCGCCCAAAGCGTAGATGCGAATCGGCTCAAATGAAAGACTAGACGACATATATATTTACCTCCTTTCGAGGACAAGCTGCATGCTTATGTAAGATAAATCTTACAATTCATTATGCCATTATTTTTAGGCTTTGTCTATAAGAGAAAGCGATTATTTTCAAATGAATTATGGCGATAGAACTACTATTTTAAAAAAATTATAAAGCGATAGCGGATTCTTTAATTTTAAATGGTTCAAGTTTATCGATGCGATCGTAATATAAGATACCATCGAGGTGATCAATTTCATGTTGGAGGGCGATCGCTAATAAGTCTTTAGCTTTAAAAGATATCATCTTATCATCTAGATAAGAATAACCTTCGACAGTAATTTTATAACTGCGGTAGACATAACCTTCGTGTTTTTTTGGAACGGAAAGACAACCCTCACCATTTGTAAGATAAGATTCTTTGACGCTTTTTGAGATGATGATAGGGTTAGCAAGAACGTAACTTGTTTCTTTATTTTCTTCTTTGATGTAGATGGCGATAAGACGAATATTTTTATCAATTTGTGGTGCGGCTAAACCAATACCTGGTTGAATATGATATTTTTCCGCGAGCTCATCATCTTGTGACATCTTTAAATAATCGAGCATCGAAAGCCCGAGCGATTTATATTTATCTAATTCCTCTTTAGCGATAGGAGTGGACTTCATCCTTAGCGATTTTTGTTTATCTTGTACAATCTTAAAAATTTTCATGAATTTATTTTATCACTAAAGTGGTTATAATGATAATAATATGAATGATTTAATTTATGAAGATATTCAAGTTATTAAGACCGTTATCGCAAATTCAAAAGAATATAAAAGAATAAAAGAAGTCACTAGCGAGATGGAAAATAATATTGAAGTGATAAATCTATATCAAATTAAAGAAAAAAGTTTAATACTTTACGAAGACAGTTTAAAACATTTTTCTTTCGATGATGAATACGTCGTTAAATTAAGAAAAGAATTATTAGAAGCGAATAAAGCGCTTAATTCTCATCCGTTAGTGAAAGAATATAATTATTTATATAAGTACTTAAGAAGTATTGATCACAAAATAGAAAAGGAAATATTTCTTCCTTTTAAAAAAGGTTAGAACAATATGCGCATCGTCGGTGGAATATATCGTCACAGATTGATAAATTTTATTGTAGATAAGAATGTACGCGCTTCTAAAGATCGCGTTAGAGAAGCTATTTTTAATGCTTTAGGACAAAATATTGAAGGGGATGTTCTAGACTTATTTTGTGGTTTTGGTGGCTATGGATTAGAAGCTTTATCAAGAGGAGCGAACTTCATCACTTTTTTAGATCATTACCAAGTTTCCATCACTTGTTTAAAAAAGACTTTGAAAGATTTAAAAGTGGAAAACGCAGAATATGAAATCATCTTTGATGATTATCAATCTATTTATCAAAGTAAGAAAAAATATGATTACATTTTCTTAGATCCACCTTATCAATTTATTCATTACGAGACGTTAGTGAGTTTCTTATTCACTAATTTATTAAAAGAAGGAGGAAAATTAGTGGTCGAAGCTGATCACGATTTAGATTTTTCTTCATTAAATTATAAAAAGAGCAGGATGTATTTACATAATCCCGCTCATATATTTATCCTAGAAAAATAGTTTTTATTTTTTGTTCTTTTTGACGTAACAAAGAGTTAAATTTAATTTTTTTGTATCCCCACGCTTTTCTGAATAGAATAAATTATCATTTTCATAAGTGCAGTAGGGGCTAAGATCCATATTAGAAAATTTGAAGCCGATTTCTTCTAACGTCAAAACATTCATGAGAGGAATATCGACATAATTTACTTTATTAGCGGGTTTGATAGCGCGTGCGAACCCTTTTTCGATTAATTCTTCTTTCTTTTTATCATCGATCGTGACGCTAGAAGAGTGAATGCTAGGGGCAAAATAGACGCATAATTTATCTGGATGATAGCCTTTTTCAACAATAGCTTTTGCGAGGTTTATCACTTCTCTATTCATCGAGGCATTTAAATCGAATAAGCCCATAGCGAATACTTCGAGTTTAGGATGATAGATAATGATCACTAATTCGTCGTGATGTAAGATGCCTAAATTAGCGTCGCCTTCTAAATGTAAAGGATAATTGCCTCTTCTATTTGCGTAAACTTTTGCTTCGATGCCAAGTTTATTCAATACCTCTTTTTCATAATCTTTTTGCGATAAAAAAGGAATATCGCTTAGAAAAGCTTTGACTGTCGTAATGCTAGAAAGATGTGAGTTACGTAATTTGTTAATAATATTATGTTTCATATAACTTTTAAAAAACCGCATTGAAGCGGTTCATATTTTTAATGTTATTCGTGATAGCCTTCAGCGAACATGCCGGTATGATTCCATGCATCCATGATAAGAAGAGCACGTGTACGATCATTTTCGTCATCATTCGCAGACGGAGTTAAGATGAAGAATACCTCAGAGATGACATCAGTTCTCACTTCAGCGGTGAAATCGATGAGTAGAGTTGTCGGAGTTTCAAACGTCTCCACACTAATCATAGCATCGAGTTCATCTTGATAAGTGGCAGGAGCGTTAACGTAATATGGTCTTTGCGTTGCGTCTTCCGCCGCTCTTTCAAAAAGCGTACCGCCCCAAGTACCATTGTAATAAGTTTTCCAAGCACTATTTTCGATCAAATCAGATTTATCATCGACTTCTTGTAAGCAATCGACAGTGTGGAATTTAAATTCTAAACCATCATTTGGCGTAAATAAATCATTACCCCATTCTTTTTGCACGGTTTCGAACGCACCTTTCATCGTTTCGCAACCAGCACAGCTATCTTGATAGAAAGTGAGGAAGAATTTTTCACCATATTTATCGATGATTTCTTCATCTTTTGTCCCATCTTCACGGTAATTCAAAATAGCTTCAGTTAATTTTTCGACATCGCTCGTGCCATTTTTACGTTTGACACCATTGAGAGAAACACGATAACTATCGTAGAATTCGTAAGTATCTTCTTCTAATGCTGCTTGGATAGCAGAGGTGATGGGAGGGATAGAGAAAATGACAGCAAAGATGACACCGACGATAAGTAATGGTTGTACCCAAGCCGTATTTTTAATCCATTTCCATATTTTAACGAAGAAATTACCAATAGCGCGTAATACTTTCATAAGACCCTCCTAGATTGTGAGCGATAATAATATTATCACTCGGTGAACACTAATTCAACGTTTATAATAATAATAAAAAAATAATTCATTTATCAAGTAGATATTTTTAAAGTCTTATGTATAATAGTAGCGAGGCTATATGAAAAGAAGCGAACGAATTAAGAAAAAAATCGATAATTTCTTCTTCGATCACCCAGTGTTAAGAAGTACATCTTTTTATACTTACAGCATCATTTTTTGCTTATTCTCTGCTTTCCTCCTCGCTTTTTCTATAAGAGCTTTCATCACCCCGAGCCAAGTAATTGCTGGTATCGAAGCAGGGGAACTTCCTCGTATCGTTTCTGGTGGGATGAGTGGTGTATCGCAAAATATTGTTAAAATTTTCCAAATGTGTGGTGTGACGGATGAAAATTTAGTCAATACTATTCAATCGACATTCTACGCTATTATCAACATACCTTTAATCGTCTTAGCGTTTTTAAAAATCGGGAAAAAGTTTGCGATTTTTTCTGCAATTAACGTCGTCGCAACATCTTTATTTATCCAATTCTTACCCGCAGATTTTATCGATGGTATTTCCTTACATTTTGCTAATCAATTATTAGCAAGAGGCTTATTTGCTGGCATCTTTTCTGGTCTATCGACCGCTATTGCATTTAAAGTCAATCAATCCGCAGGTGGCTTAGATATTTTGTCATTTTATTTCGCTGCAAGAAAAAATAAGAGCGTCGGTTCTTACATCGTCTTATTCAATGCTTGTATCATCGGCTTGTACGCTATTTTGTCTTTGTTTAGTCCGGATACTTTCCAACTTCATTTTGCTGGTATCGAAACTTACGTTTTCCCAAATGACTTCTTAAAATTATTCTCTTCTATTTTAACTTTGACTTTATTCTCTGTCGTCTACATGTTCGCATACGCTTTAGTGGTGGACTTAATCAATGCAAGGAATAAGAAAGTACAAGTGCAAATTATTACTGAGCAAGAAACTCTTAGCGATATTTTAATCGCCAATTTCCCTCATAGCGCCACACTCCTTCACGGTACAGGCGCCTATTCAAAGAAAGATAAAATTATCATCTACATGGTCGTTTCTACGTCTGAAACAAAACATGTTGTCAAAGTTATTCAAACTGCTGATCCTAATGCTTTCATCAACATTATTAATCTACAACAAGTTTACGGTAAATTTTTCATCCGTCCTATGGATTAATTAATCTTATTAATTCTCTATTGTAACATCGCTAATTTGGACTATAATTTAGAGACGATGAAAGAAGAATTAAGACTTTTGACAATTCAAGATTATTCATGCCTAGGAAGGTGTTCTTTAACTGTCGCCTTGCCAGTCATTTCATCTTGCCAAATTGAATGTGTTGGAGTGCCTTCCGCTATTTTGTCTAACCATACGGCAGGTTTTGCTTCCTGGACTTATTTAGATTTAAAAGATGAACTATTGAAAATTGTCGATAAATGGGACGATTATAAGCATCATTTCGATGCCATCTACACAGGCTATCTTCCGACGAATCAAATTGATGTCATCAAGCAAATCCTTACTAAATTTAAACAAAAAGATACTTTGATTTACGTCGATCCTTGCTTTGCTGATTATGGGAAAATGTATGCTGGTTTTGATAAGAATCACGTAAATAAAATGAAAGAACTTATCAAGATGAGCGATGTCATTTTGCCAAATCTTACAGAAGCATGTTTTCTTAGCGATACCACTTATCGAGAAAATTTTAGTTTAGAAGAAATTTTATCTATTTTAGATAAATTATCATCTTTTGGCGTTAAAAAAATCATCTTAAGTGGTCTAACATTTTTAGAAGGAAAACTTACTTCTATCGCTTACGATAGCAAAACCAAACATTACGTTTTTGCTTCGACTGCTCGCTATCCTTATCGCTTTCATGGAACAGGGGATTTATTCGCTTCTAGTTACATCGCTTTATCATTGCGTGGCTTAAGAGATGAAATCGCTTTAGACACGACTCAAAAGTTTATCGACTTAGCGATAAGAAATACTTTGAAATTAGGGGAGCCTAACATTTGTTATGGCGTCAATTTTGAAAGTGCTTTAAGTGTCTTAATTGATGCTCTCAAAGAAAATAAATAAAATGTAATTATGAGAGTCATATATAAGAATCAAACATTCGAAAATGAAAGAGATTTATATGGTGCAAAAGACATCATTATAGATTCTTGCTTAGTGGATGGAAAAAAAGATGGCGAGTCTTTTTTAAAAGAAGCTAGTAACGTCGAAGTCATCAATTCGAAATTTCACTTGCGTTATCCTTTTTGGCACGTCACTAATTTGAGCATATCGACGAGTGAGATGAATGAAACTTGTCGTGCACCTATTTGGTATAGCAAGAATATTAATATTTCCAATTCAAAGTTAAATGGCATCAAAGCTTTACGAGAATGCGAATATATTAATTTAACAAATTTATCCATCAATTCCCCGGAATTTGGTTGGAAAAGTCATCATATTAAAGCTATAAATATTGCTCTTATTAGCGAGTATGCTTTCCTAGAGGCTTCCGATATTCATCTCAACAATTTAACGTTCGAAGGAAAATATTCTTTCCAATATTGTAAAGATGTGACTATAACTTGTTCTAAACTTGAGACGAAAGATTGTTTTTGGCACGCAAAAAACGTCATCATTAAAAACTCGATTATAAGTGGTGAATATCTTGCTTGGTATAGCGAAAATCTAACTTTTATCAACTGTAAAATTAGTGGAACACAACCATTTTGCTACTGCAAAAATTTAACTCTCATCAATTGTACGATGGAAAGCTGTGACTTAGCTTTTGAATATAGTGAAGTAAACGCTAATATTGTTTCTTCCATCAAGTCGATTAAAAATCCCAGAAGTGGACATATTAACGTTTCTAAAGTGGATGAAATTATTCTCACTGATGATGCTAAATTTCCGTGCGAAGCAATAATTGAAGAAAAGGATGAAAATAAGATATGAGCGAAAAAGCGAAGAAAATTATTACTCTAATTGAAGGAATTCTTATTCTTCCAGCCTTAGGTTTAATTATGACTGATGCAATTTTTGATATTATCTATGGCGGTATGGGTCCAAAGTTTGTCACCGCTATTTTACTTATCGTCATGTGTGGAGCGAGTTTACTTATAGCTTTATCTTCATTTGGTTTCTTTAGAAAAGAAAATTCAAAATTTTTACAAGGCGGTTATACTTATATTTTCAATTCCATTGGTGTCGCTTTAGTTATCGCAGGTATTATGTCTGCAATCGACGCACCTAGTGATCAAGCACCTTTAATTTATGCTTTCTCTGCTCTAATTATTATTTATTTTACTGTCTTTGGTTTCTTTGAAGGTCGAAAATCTTTACGCGCTTTTGCTCCATTTACGATGCTCATATTAATTGTGTGCTTTATTATTTACGTGATGCTTAATCCTACCATTTATAATTTCGTTGGTTTTGCTCTACTAACCATATGTGTCATCTTAAATTTAATTAAGTCGTTACCAAAAATTAATCATCATGATAAAAACGGTGAAGGTGGGAAAGGATTCAATTCTCATCCACTCGATAGTTTAGATGAGCCTAAAGATCCATTAGAAATTATTGCTTCAAATGTTAAAGATAGAGATTAAATAATTCTATTATTTATTTTTATTTTATTGTTTATTTAATAAAGAATTTTGTTCGATAACTTTATCTTTTAGATATTCAGGAATTTGTTCGTAATGATCAAATTCACGGGTGAAGAAGCCTGAACCTTGCGTGAGCGATCTTAAAGATGAGACGTAATCTAAGATTTCCGCTTCAGGTACGAGAGCAAGAATTTCTTGGCGACCGCCATCATCTTCTTCAAATGTTAAGACGCGGCCTCTCCTTGAAGTTAAATCGCTTAGCACGTTACCGACGAATTGAGATTCGACAGAAATTTTCATGCGGATTATAGGTTCTAAAATGATTGGTCCACATTTTGGATAAGCATTCTTAAATGAAAGGATAGCGGCCATCTTGAAAGCGAGTTCGTTGGAATCGACGTCATGATATTTGCCGTCGAATAAGACAGCTTTGACGTTGATGACAGGGAAGCCAGCGAGTTGACCTTGTTGTAAAGCTTCATAGAAACCTTTTTCCACAGCCGGGAAGTATTGTTTTGGCACTGCGCCACCGACAACTTCTTCTTCAAAAGTTTGTCCTTCGCTCGGCTCAAAGCGCATCGTAACAATGCCATAGAAACCCGAACCACCAGATTGTTTGACGTAACGTCCTTCCGCTGAGGCGGTCTTAGAAATTGATTCACGGTAGACAACTTTTACATCTTCCGTCGTCACATCGATTTTATACGCTGATTTGATACGACTTAACAAATATTCAATATGCGTATTAGAAAGAGCACCTAATAATAATTGATGTGTTTCGACGTTGCGACGAATTTCAAGTGATGGATCTTCGATTTTTAAATAATCTAAAGCTTTGATAAGTTTATTTTCATCATCTTTGTTCTTCGTGACGATCGCTCGATAATAAATAGCGGTGGGGAGTTTAATTGGTGGATAAGTGACGATATGTTTTGGACTAGATAAGGTCATACCATTTCTTAAATCATCTAATCGACCAATAGCGATTATGTCGCCCGCGATAGCGGTCTCTAAATTGAGACGATTTTTACCATTTAAACGATATAAATTAGTAACTTTAGCACGCTTATTTAAGTTAGAAATGACGACTTCATCACCATTATTTAATACACCAGAATTGACTTTCAAATAAGCTAAGAAACCAGAAAATTGATCGTAAGTAACTTTGAAACAATAAGCTGAGAACGGTTCATCGATCGAAGTAGCGATATTTTCTTTTTCGCCTTTTTCATTCGTCACTTCAAACGGTTTTAAATCAGTGGGTTTCGGTAAGTAATCGATAATCATTTGTAGTAGCGTATGAATGCCAATATTTTTAATAGCAGAACCGACGAGCACTGGTGTTAGTTCACCATTTAAGACACCGATGCGTAGACCGGTTAAAATTTCTTCGTGGGTCAAAGGTTCATCGGAGAAGAATTTTTCTAACAATTTATCATCTGTCGTTGCGACAGCTTCACAAATCGTATTATGAAGTTCAAATACTTTGAGTTTTTTATCTTCATAAATTTCAGCGTCTACACATTCTTTACCATTGTAAATACGTGCTTTAAGTTCGACGACGTTGACGAAACCATCGAAATTATTTTCATGTCCGAGCGGATAGGAGAAAGGAACTGCTTCCTTACCTAATTTTTCTCTTATATCTTCTAAGACAATTTCGAAATCTTCCGTGCTCTTATCCATCTTATTGACGTAGATGATAGTAGGAATATTTCTTTTACGTAACATTTGATAATGTCTAATCGTTCCGACTTGAACTTTCGAAGCAGCATCGACGACAAGAATTGCTCCTTTGATCATTTTGATAGAAGAGATAGCTTCCGTAATAAAATCGTCGTTACCAGGAATATCTAATAAGTTGATACGATGATTGAGATATTCAAACGTCACGATAGAAGTGGAGACAGAAGATAATCTTTTAGTTTCTTCAGGTAGATAATCTGAAATAGTGTTCTTCTTTTCGATCGTGCCTTTTTCAGCGAGACCTTCGGCGATTTGATACATCGCTTCCACGAGCGAAGTTTTGCCGGATGATTGATGTCCTAAAACAACAATATTGCGAATTGATTCTGGATTATTACTCATAAATTTTTACTTCCTTTGTATCTATTTTAACAAAGAAGAGGAAATATGAGGAATGATATTTTACCAATTTAAGGAAAAGTTTGAATTTAATCACTAATTTAAAAAAATTTACTAATGTAATGAAAATATTTTTCAAATTTTTTCTTTTTCTTATAACGAATAAATTTTTTAATTGCTATAATACAAGTATTAGGAGATAAATAACTCATGGCAAAGAAAACTATTTATGTTTCAGGGCTTTTGAACTTTGAAACTATTTTGAATGTGGAATCATTCCCCATCAATTACTTCCCCATCACTTACCCATTTTTCGGCATTAATTCTTCCGTCTCTGGGACAGCTTTTAATATTTCGACCGCTTTAGCGAAGTTAGGCGATAAGGTTTATCTTTCTTCTTACGTCGGCGATGATCTATTAGGCAAGACTATCGTTAGTGAAGCTAAGAAATCTAAGATTGACACTTCCAATATTAAGATGACTTTAGAATCAACTCCAAACATGGTCGTCTTAGTGGACGCTCATAGAAATGTCCAAACATATTGCGATTTAAAAAATGTCCAAGATATCGAATCTAATTTCGAAGAAGAAAAATTAAATATTGAGGCTAGTGACCTCGTCGTCCTTTGCAATTCAAACTTCAATCGTCCATTATTGAAAAAAGCGAAAGAATTAGGTAAGAAAGTTGCGACTGACGTACACATCATCGGTTCAATTGATGACCCATTTAATGAAGATTTCTTAAGATATTCTGATATCGTCTTCTTAAGTGAGCGTGGTCTCACAGGTAAAATCTATGAAGATTTTCTAGTGGACTTATATAATGCTTACCATAATGAAATTATCGTTTTAGGCGAAGGTCGTGAAGGGGCGATGATCTTAGATGCGAAGAAACGTGTCGTCTACCATATCGATGCGATTACAATTAGAAAAATCGCTAATACGGTCGGTGGTCGTGATGCCATGTTTTCAGCCTTCATCCATTTCTATTTGAAAGGTATCGATTCTTTAGAAGCACTTAAACTAGCGGAAATATTCGTCTCTTATAAGATTGGTGAATCTGGCTCCGCAAAAGGCTTCCTAAGTGAAAAAGAAGTATTAGAATTTGCAAAAACTATTGATTTTGCAGTGTATAAAATAAGAGAATTTTAATTAGGAAATTTATCTTTACCACATTGATAGGAAAAGGCTCTTACTTGAGAGCCTTTTTCTTATTCTTTTAAGAGAAAACTTAGATTATCTTTTTACTATTACTACGTAATTGATGTTAATAACATCAATATTTATTGAACCGCTAAGACGGTAAGAAACATTATGATTTAATTGAAAAATAGCAAACAAAAAGGTTAGATTAAGACCAATAATCTAACCAGAATAGCCAGGCAAAGAAGACTAACAACAGATAATTTTCAATCGTTGCATTGAGTTAGTCATATTCAACTAACGATATCTTTTGCCATGTTCATATTATGTCTATATCAGTTATATTTTGTCAAAGAAATGACAAGGTAAATGCAACACATTTCTTAAAACGATAGAAAAGGACTAATAATTATTTTTCGTTGCAATGAGTTTGTCAGCTAATATTTACTAAGATAGATTTTTAATATTTGGTAACATTTTTTTAAAAGCGAAACTTCATAAATTAAAAAAATGCCCGATTACTCGAGCAAATATAAGTTTCTTTGGCGGAGTAGGAGAGACTTGAACTCTCGCGCCAGTTACCCGACCTATGTCCTTAGCAGGGACACCCCTTCACCAACTTGGGTACTACTCCGTGCTTAATCATATTAGCAAAAGCTAAGAAAGCTTTCAATAATGATATTAGTAAGCACGTGCGTAAAGCACAACTTTTTTAGTTTTTTTGCCGCAAATTGGACAAGTTCCATCCTTTTCGATATCGAATGGAATGACTCTAGCGGTGGCTTGATATAGTTCCTTCACTTTCTTTTCGCAAGCTTCATCTTCACAATAACCGACTTCGACGTAACCACCTTGTTTTAAAAGTTTACCTAATTCTTCTTTATTTTGAGCGATGTGAATATGTTCATCTAAGAAAGTTTTTGCTTTGCTATACATCGCTTCGTGGATGTCATCTAATGTTTGAGAAATTGAAGATATTTCATCTAATTTAATCGTTTTCTTTTCGCCATTATATCGATACGCGAGAGTAATTTCATTGTTCGCTAGATCACGTGGACCTACTTCGATTCTTAAAGGTATGCCTTTCATTTCATATTCTGCATATTTCCAACCTGGCGAACGAGTTGAATCGTTATCAAGTTTCACCCTGATACCTTGTAGTTTTAAATGCTCGTAAATTTCATCACTTACTTTTTTCACATTTTCATCTAGATCGTAACGGATAGGAATGATGACGACTTGAATAGGGGCGACGTGCGGTGGAAGAACTAAACCATTATCGTCACCGTGCACCATAATTAACGCTCCGATGAGGCGGGTGGAAACGCCCCAAGAAGATTGGTAAGGATGTTTTAAAGAACCATCTTTATCTTGGAAAGAAATATCGAAGGCTTTCGAGAAATTATCGCCAAAATAATGTGTCGTTCCAGCTTGTAATGATTGGCCATCGTGCATCAAAGCTTCGATTGCGTAAGTTTCTTTCGCTCCGGCAAATTTTTCTTTCTCGGTTTTTCTTCCTTTCATAAAAGGAATAGCTAAGAAATTTTTTCCTAAATCATCGTAGATATGAAGCATTTTTATCGCTTCTTCTTTCGCTTCTTCCGCGGTGGCGTGTACGGTGTGGCCTTCTTGCCATAAAAATTCGCTTCCTCTCAAGAAAGGACGAGTAGTTTTTTCGTAACGGACGACGGAACACCATTGGTTGTAAAGTTTTGGTAAGTCGCGATAAGAAGAAATAATTTTTGCGTAATGTTCACAAAATAATACTTCGGAAGTGGGGCGAACAATCAAAGGATCATCTAATTTATCTTTACCGCCTATCGTGACGATCAATGTTTCTGGAGCAAAACCTTCTACATGTTCTTTTTCTTTGTTAAATAAAGATTCTTTGATGACCATGGGAAGATAGACATTTTCATGTCCTGCCTCCTTAAATTTTCTATCGAGATATTCTCTTATTCTTTCCCAAATGGCATAGCCATAAGGACGATAGATGATGAAACCTTTCATCGAAGTATAATCCATTAGCTCAGCTTTTTTACAAACTTCCGTATACCATTTTGCAAAGTCTTCATTGCGTGGCGTAATCGCTTCGTTTTTAATATGTGCCATAGAATTTATTTCCCTTCTTTACGAGATTTTAATCGATTCAATCTTATGTATCTTTCTTTGATCGATTGGCAAGATCATCTCATCACTATTAGCGATGTCATCGCTAGATATGTATCTTATACCAAATTTAATCATCAGTTCAATAGTGTTCCATCCGATGAGATTCGTAGCGATTATAGGTTTTTTATAACGTAATAGTTTTTCGATCGTCGATTGGAAAGACATACGAATCTTAGATGGATAGCGCATAAATTCTTGATTGAAGTTATTTCCAACGATGAAATAATCGAACAGTTTGTAGATGTCGCTAGAGAGGAGTAATTCATGCCCACTTAAAGATAAGGCGACTTCCCAATTTTCTTCTTTAAACGCTAAAATCATCTTTTTGATAGATTCACTAGAATGATGAGATAAATCTTTTTCATCAAAAAGTAATACAAGTTTAATTTCTTTAATACGATTAATGTGTTTAATCACATTAAATATTTGTTCTTTATCTTGGAAATAACATTCGAAGAATAGACGATTAGAGTCTTCGTTATGCATGGTGATAAATCTCGTTAACGTGTTACGAGAGAAGATGGAAAAGACAGTTTTTTGTTGGCCACTTGTCTGAGCATATTCTCTTATTTCTAAACTAGTGTTAAAAACGCTATGAATAGGTTTAGCGTAACTGAAGTAACCAAGAATCTTGCTCGTTTCCACTTCTAAGATTGGTCGATAACGATAAGAGATGTTCTTATCTTTGATAATTTGACTAATTTCTTGACTATAGACATTAGAAATTTTATCTTCATCACTACTTTCGTCGTAGAAGGAGATAAGTTGTCTTTTATCTTTTGCTACCAGAGCAATCTCTAAACCTTTTTGTAAGATTTTCTCTAAATCGCTTGGGAAAGTTCTATTTTCGACAACCCCGATGGAAAAATCGATGCGAGAAGTTAAAGAATTGAGCGTGGCGAACTGCAAAATAGCGTGGCTAAGACTTCGAGCGAGGACACGAACATCAGATTTTTTATTCAATCTAAAGTCGATCAAAGCGACGCTTGATTTATCAATTTCAATTAAATTACGATACGATTTAGATGTGACGAAAGGAAATATTTGATCTTTTAGTTGAGTGAAGATGATACGGTTCATCTTATCTTTACTATCATTAGATTGTTCATCGATATAAAATCTTATGACGAAGCTCGTGCCACTTGGTTTATTTTGAATAAAATATTTATTCATCATTTCAACATCTGAAATTAATCCACGCGTCGTCTTAGTTTTATTTTTGGGAAGAGTATATCTTAAAATATGCGATTCGATATGGATTGTTTTCGATTCTTTATTTAGTGAAATAACTTCTAATAAAGAGTAGTTGGTCTTATGACTTTTTGAGATGTTGATGTCAGCTTCTAAATACATCGGAGTGTCTTTTCTTCTATCTTCGCTTAGCAAGTCTTCAATCCATTCGCGTAATCTTTCGCGATCTTCAAAATAAAATTGTTCGTAAAATTGCTCTAAGGTGAGAAGAATTTTTCTTTTTAAATTTGAACGAGAAAAGTAGATGACTGTCTCATTAGAAAGATCAATTTTAAAAATGCGAATAGAATTTGATTGGTCTTTTAACAAGAAGTCAAATTTTTTATTTCGTAGACGATTGTAGATGAAAATGATCGATAAAGTAATGAGAGCGGCGAGGAGAATAGAACAAGTAATTAACACGCTAAGAGTGCTAGGCTCCGTCCAATCGATACACGTCAAAAGATAAGCATAATTTTGCATACGTTAGTCATTATAGCGAAGTTGAAGTCATTATACAAATTTTAATCATTTCTTAATCTATAAGATTATCAAAGTATTTTGCTCTTTTAAAATAAGTAAATATTTGCTATGATTAACTCGCTTTGGAAGCGTACCCAAGCGGTTGAAGGGGTTAGTTTCGAAAACTAATAGTGGGTGCAAGCCCAGCCAGGGTTCAAATCCCTGCGCTTCCGCCATATCGATTCACCTATGTCTGAAGTCCCACTATAAGTGCTCAGACATTTTTTATTAGGATATCGTAGACACCGTTTATATAGACACGTATCATTAAAATATAAATGGTAAAAAATGAATATCTTATTAGCGGCTGTCGGATTTAAAAATAACGATATTGAATTCAATAAAAATCAAATTATTAATGCAATTAAAAATTGTCCTGATAATATTGATTTGATTCTTTTTGGTGAATCATTTTTACAAGGATTTGATGCACTTACTTGGAATTTTAATATAGATAAAAATATAGCAATTTCACAAAACGATAAAATAATTGAAGAAATTTGTTCATACGCAAATAAGAAAGGTGTAGCGATTTCCTTTGGCTATTTTGAATTATGTAATAATTCAATCTATAGTAGTCAAATTGTAATTGATAAGTTCGGTGAAATCATTTTTAATTATCGAAGAATATCAACTGGTTGGAAAATTAAAAACGCTGGTGAACATTATAAGGAAGGAGAAAGATTTTCCACATTTAATTTTGAAAATAAAAGTATTGTTATCGCACTTTGCGGTGACTTATGGTACGACGAAAATATTGTTAAAATTAAAACTCTTAATCCAGAAGTAATTTTATGGCCAGTTTATACAGATTTTAATTATGAACAGTGGAATAATTCTACGAAGTATGAATACGCAAAACAAAGTAACTTATTAAGTTCCAATGTCTTATATATAAATTCTTATCGCCTAGATAAAGATGATTTTGAAATCGCTAGAGGCGGAGCGGTGCTTTTTAGCAATGGAAAAATTATCGATGAAATTCCAGCAGGAAAAGAAGGCATATTAATCGTTCATCTATAATATTTCATCGTGTGATGAATTTTTATGTTATGTTAAAGTGAATTATTTTAGAAATAAATAATTATGTCAGTTAACAAACTGAGTTTTTAATCGTCGAATGAGGTGGAATAGATTTAATAATAAAGACATTTGATCCTATGATGGAATCGTGCCCTATAATCGTTTCACCGCCTAGGATAGATGCGCCGCTATAAATGGTGACATTATCTTCGATAGTGGGATGTCTTTTTTTACCTTGCAATTTATGGCCTTCTTTCAACGATAACGCTCCTAAAGTGACGCCTTGATAAAGTTTAACATTATCACCAATTATGGTCGTTTCACCGATGACGATACCTGTGCCGTGATCGATAAAAAATGATTTGCCTATTTTTGCACCAGGATTGATATCAATACCAGTTTTAGCGTGTGCGTATTCGCTTAATACTCTCGCAGGAAATTTTAGGTTTAATTCGTACAATGTATGAGCGATGCGATAAGCACTTATGGCAAAAAAGCCAGGGTAAGAAGAAACTATTTCAATGTAACTATCTGAAGCTGGATCATTATCGTATATCGATTTCATGTCGAGTAATAAGTCTTCTCTAATCTTGATAAGATTATCGTAGATTGTTTTAAGTTCTTTTTCATAGATGACATAATTATCTTGGAAGGCTTCTTTTAAACATAGAACGCTTTTATCAATATAATTATCAATTTTTGTTTTCGAATAATGTTCTTCATAAAAATCGAGGAACATGGCTTTCATCAAATAGCGATAAAAATCGATAAATTTTTCTTTGTTAAGTTTTAACCATTCTTTCTTTTTTTCAGTTTTTTGCATCGATTCAAACAATGCATCAATTACAAAATTATTCATATAATCCCTCGACACTTAAATATCTTTCGCCATTATCAGGCAAGATGATACATACATTTTTATTTTTATATTTTTCTTCATTTAACTTTAAGGATGCCGCGAGTGCCGCACCGCTAGAAATGCCTACTAAAATACCTTCTTCTTTTGCAAGAATTTTACTCATTTCATAAGCTTCTTCATCTTTGATGTCCAGCACTTTATCAATTAAATTTAAGTCTAATATCGTAGGAACAAAATTTGCTCCAATTCCTTGTATTTTATGCACTCCATGTTTACCTTGATTAAGTAGGGGAGAATTAAGAGGTTCGACACCAATTATTTCAATCTTATCGTCGATTTCTTTAAATCTTTTAGCGTTACCGATAAGTGTTCCACCTGTGCCAATGCCAGCTATAAAAACATCAAGTTTATCATTTAAATCTTTTAATATTTCAATCGATGTTGTTTCATAGTGCGCTTTAATATTACTTTCATTTGCAAATTGATTTGCTAAAAAATGATTTTCGATGTTTTTTGCTAACTTATTAGCGAGTTCGACGCTTCCTTTCATTCCTAAGGTGGCTTCACTAAGATGTAAATTTGCTCCATAAGCTTTCATCATTTGCATGCGTTCAACGGAAGCATTGCTTGGCATAGCGATGATACATTTTAAATGAAGAGCGCTAGCGACCATCGCTAATGAAATACCCATATTGCCGCTCGTGGCTTCAATAATTGTTGTCTCTTCATCAATTAATCCTTTTTCTATTCCATCTTTAATGATGTAATAAGCCGCTCTATCTTTAACGCTACCGCTAGGATTAGATCTTTCCAGTTTTGCAAATAGATGAAAAGGTAGATTAAATTTAGTCTCGATATTTTTTAATCTAATTAAGGGTGTGTTGCCTATAGCGTCTAAGATGTTTTGATATTTCATACATTTGATTATATTACAAATTAATGTTAACTTTAACTTTATTAATTTCTTGATGGCGGAAAATAAAAGTATAATTTAGCATAAAAAAAGCCGCAAAAATGCGGCATTTTTAGTTAAATAATAAATTTATTAAGACGCAAGCGCTAAAGAGAGAACCTCTTTTATTTGGTTGAACACTAATGTGTCGGTAACGCTCATCTTTCGAGAAGTAGTTAAAAAGCCAATTGAACCTACTAAAGAAAAAGCATCATGAAGTGGAAAATAAATCGCCTTCGCATCGCTTATCGAATGCGTTTCGCTTCCAGCAATTTTATCGTTAGCCTGACACCATTTCCTCGCCTCGACGTCACGTCTTGTGTCGAATATCAAGATGTCTTCTTCAGCAAATTTAGCAATATATTTAATACCGCCTTCATACATGATTTGTACGCTTCTTTCAAAAGCTTGAGCAAGAATTTCTGCTACTTCTTTAACGATAACTTCTTTGTAGCCGTGATGTTCAAGTGCAACTTTCGCTAATAGATTGGTAATATCTAAAACTTTATTGGTGGCTTGATAAACTTCTTTACTCTTACGCTTAAATTTTGTTTTGACGCGATCTTTCAAACTACCTTTTTCCATCTTGAAACGTTCAGAATCGGGCACGATCATAATTTCTATATTTGGTAATCTAGAAATAAATTTTTCTTCTAGACCAACTTTCAAACCAATCGTCTGCCAAGTTTTACCTAAGATGAGATTAGTGACGCCGGCGACTTTGACGTAACTTACGACAGTTTCGACGACATCATCGCTATATTTGACGATCATATCACCGCCCATATCTTTGACAAGATCCATATGTTTTTTAATGTTTCTTGCACTTTCTTCGGAAAGTTCACCTTGCGTCTCAACATACATTCCAGAAAAGGCACAATGATATGCTTCCGCCATCCTCGCCGCCACTCTTATCGTCTTTTGAGCGGAAGGGGAAGGAGAAACTAAGACGAGAATTTTTGTCTTTAATTCACCATCGTGATTTTTCTTTTCAATACGATCCGCACCGCGGCGTAAAGCTAGTTCACGAAGTGCAGAAAGATTATCATCTTTGAAGAAATGTTCTAAGGCTAAAGTGGCTTTATTTTTGGAGAAAATTAAACCTTTCTTCATCCTTTCAATTAAATTCTTAGGTTCGATATCAATTAATAAAACCTCATCCGCATAATCGAAGATTTCATCAGGAATTGTTTCTGAGACATCGACTGTCGTCATCTCATCGATCATATCTTGTAAGCCTTCGATGTTTTGGACGTTCGCAGTCGTATATACATCAATTCCAGCATTTAAAAGTTCGATGACATCGAGGTATCTTTTCTTATTTTTAGAACCTTTGACGTTCGTATGAGCGAGTTCATCAACGACGATTATTTCTGGTTTTCTTTCGATAGCTTTATCGACATCAAATTCCTTAAATAATCGATCTTTATAAATGACTTCTTTTAAGGGTAATTCTTCTAAGCCTTCTTTTAATTTCATCGTCTCAGGTCGATCGTGAGGTTCGATGTATCCGATGATAATATCCTTGCCTTGAGATTTCATCTCCTGGGCTTTTTTAAGCATTGAGTAGGTTTTACCTACTCCGACGGCATAACCAAAAAATATCGTTAGTCGTCCTTTGTTATTATTACTTCGTTCACTATCCATATTGTCTTTATTTTAATATAAAATAATAAAATTTGGTATAGGTGAATATTAATTAATCGAAATATTTGATACTTAATGAGATGAGTTTTTTGATGTTAGCGCTTAATTCACTAACGTTATCTTGGAAGTTGTTGCGTACCCAACGCTTGATGATAGATAAACATCCACCTGCGACGTAAGTATAAAAAATTTCAAAATCTTTTTGATCCTTGTTATTGAATAACTTCGGATATAAACCGAGAACGATTTGTCGACCGAATTCAAGAATAGTAGTGACAAATTCTTTATCGTGAGAATTCACGAGCATCGCGCTTACGACATCTTTATTATCGTAGAGAACTTTCAAGATAGCATGGACGAGATTATCATTAGATAAATCGTGATGTTCTTCTAACAAGAAAGGCATGAAAGAATTTTTAATTTCATCGTAGAAAGATTGTTTAATTTTTTCATTTAAATCTTCGATGTTTTGATAATGTAAATAGAAGGTCACGCGTGAGATACCGGCATGTTCACAAAGTTCAGAAACGGTAATGTCGTTCATCGGCTTAGCGTTCAATAAAGCAAGATAGGCTTGTCTAATAAGAAGCTTTGTTACTCTTGTTCTTTGATCTTCTTTTCTAATCTTTTTAGTTGTGTTGTCCATATGTTGATAACTCCTTTCGATGTGATTTTTTTATGCAAAACAAATTACATAAGAGTATTGGTATTATACACCTATACTTTACATTGTGTATATTTATTTTTATTTTATGTTTAATTTTTTTGAACATTGTATATGTTTTATGAAAAGTTTTTACCTTAATTATTGAATTGACATATCTATGCGAGGGGGGGTATGATTTTTAGCGAAAGGAGGTAAACGTTCGTGAATAAAAGATATCTTTATTGTGGGATTATTGCTGGAACATCTTTATTTTTAATATTGATGTTATTGAGTGCTGCTGCATTTGCTTCTTATGGTGGCGTCAGCATGGGTGTTTCATTCTTCACTCTATTCCAAGCCGTTGGTGAAATTAGTTATATTGCTTCTCAACCCGCAGTTGGCATGGAAGGATTAACTGGCTTATTTTCTATCATCTTCTTAGTTGGTATGATTCTTTACATCGTTTTAAGTGTCGTAGCAATGTTTGTGAAAAATGCTTATCTAGATAAGATAATTAGAAGATCACCAATTGATTTAAGTTTATGTTCTATCTTACTTGGTATCATCGCTATTATTTATGCTGCTTTAAACGGTAGTGCTCTAGGCGAAAGCGCGGAAGGAGTAGTCATGTTCTCATTAGGTGGTATTTTCTATCTTATTATCGGCGTGGCAATTCTTGTTTTATATCTTGTTTTCAAAGGCAAAATTAAAGAAGCATTAGAATAATTTAAATATTTAATCCAAGAAGTTTTAAAGTCACCAGCGATGGTGGCTTTTTTGCTAAAAAATAAATTAAAAAAATATAACTTAAATAAATTTAAGATGATAGAATTATAAGGTATGAAAAAGATTATATTAATTTTACCAATTTTTTTGACATCACTCGCCTCTTGTGGCGAACCACATATTCCTCCAACACCTGAATTGTTCGAAGTAACATTTTTAAATTACGATGAAACAGTTCTATTTGTCGACTCTGTCGAAAAAGGCGGAAGCGCTATTTATGAAGGGCCTACTCCCACTAGACCTGATGATAGTGAATACACTTACACTTTTAGTGGTTGGGATCATGAACTCACAAATGTACAAGAAGATTTTACTACCTTAGCAACTTACACTAGAAGCGCTATCGGAGGTGGGGGTGAAGATGTCCCACCTACTCCACCTGAACCAAGTGAATTAAGTGTGCAAGAAGGCACAATTTTACACGCTTGGAATTGGTCGATGGACACGATAAAAAATAATTTAGATGCGATAAAAGAAGCGGGATTTACTACCATCCAAACTTCGCCTATGCAACCACAAAAAGATTTTAGTCCTAACGAACATTATTCTTCTTGGTGGAAACTTTATCAACCTCTCGGTTTAAGTGTGGCGACGAAAAATCATTCTTTAGGAACGAAAAGTGATCTAAAGGAATTGTGTGACGCTGCTGAAGATAAAGGTTTAAAAATTATCGTCGATGTGGTTAGTAATCACTTAGGAGGTGGTGGTTCTGAATCATTCAATCCTAATGTAAGAGAATATGAACCAGTTATCTATGATAATAATTTATTACATCGTGGAGTGGGATTTGTTAACGATAATAATGTCCGTCAAGTGACGAAAGGCTACATGGGTGGTTATCCTGATTTGATGACGGAAGATAAAAGAGTGCAAGAAAGATCATTATCCTTATTAAAAGAATATATAGATGTTGGTGTCTCTGGTTTTAGATTCGATGCGACGAAACATATCGAAACGCCAGATGACGGAAACGAGGCAAGCGATTTCTGGCCGACTGTTTTAGATGGGGCAAGTGAATACGCTATAAGTTTAGGAAAAGAAGAACCATATTACTATGGTGAAATATTGAACACTCCAGGGAACGGAAGATCTTGGGAAAGTTATACAAAAATGATGTCAATTACTGATAACAGTAATGGGGCGGGAATTATGTACGCCGCTATTAATAGGAACGCTAGTGAAGTAGCGAACAATCTTTATTATAGAGCAGGTAATGATGCGAGCAAATTAGTGCTTTGGGCAGAAAGCCATGATACTTTTGCTAATAGTGGAGGTATCTCTGAAAAAGTCGATCAAGATTCGATCAATCTAGCGTATGCTATTCAAGCTTCTAGAGTCGACGCTACTTCGTTATATTTTGTTAGGCCAACGAGCAATATGATATTAGGTCAATATTCTTCTGATAGTTGGAAATCTGACATCGTTAAATATTCTAATATTTATCATAATTCTTTCGTCGGAGTTGATGAATATTTATATCATGATTCTAATGCTTATGTGAATGTGCGTGATGATGGAACAACTTCAGGGGCGATGATCGTCGCTTTAGGTAATAAAAATATTTCTAATTTCGATACGGAAGGTCATCTGGATGATGGAAGTTATGTCGATCCGTTAAGTGGAAATACTTTTAGTGTAAACGGTGGTAAAATAAGCGGAAATGTCTCTTCAGTGGGAGTGGCTATTTTAATGAAAAGTAAGCCTTCCACTGATTTAAGTTTAAGTTACGATGTTCCTGAATATTTTATCGATTCTACTCCAATTAGCCTTAAAGTTACGAACGCCACTTCAGCTAGTTATCAAATTAATGATGGTAATTGGACTAATTTTAATGATTCAATAACCTTTACTATAATTAGTTCTCTTCCTTATGGAAGGAATGCTATAAATGTTAGATATTCTAATGAAGACGAAACAAAGGAAGAAGAAATTGTTATTTATCGTTTAGAAAATAAAGATGATACGATACAAATTTATAATTCAGAAGCGTTAAGTAACGAAAATATTTACGCTTGGATTTGGGCGGATGGTAGTCAAGGTGAATGGGCTAAAACAACTTATCAAAATGGTGTTTTAAGTTTCACTATTAAAAGTGATACGACGCAAATGCTACTTGTAAGATTTAATGATGGGGTGAATAATCCATCATGGGGTCAAGAACTGGGGCAGACTAATGACTACATATTAAATAATCAACTTATCGTCGATTATGATGATTTAAGTTGGAAATGATAGGAAGGAAATTTGAATGTCTAAAATTTTAATTGTTTATTTTTCTAAGGATGGCGAAAATTTAATGAACGATACCATCCAAAATATTAAAGAAGGAAACACGCAAAAATTTGCGAAAAAAATCGCTAGTTTTACTGGCGGTGAACTTCTCAAATTAGAGCCAGTTAATCCTTATCCACAAAGTTATGAAGAAACCAACATTAGAGCAAGAGATGAATATGAATCTAATGCAAGGCCAGCTTTTGTTAAAACTTTAGAAAATCTTGATGCTTACGATACGATTTATCTCGGCTTTCCTATTTGGTATCGTACTTTTCCAAGAATTATCAAAACATTTATTGAAACTTATGATTTATCTAATAAGATAATTAAACCTTTCTGTACGAACGAAGAAGGAGATTTTGGTATTGGAGAGTTAGAACTCCGTTCTTGCTTAAAAAATTCTAATTTAAAATCCGGTCTATCCATTAGAGGATATCTTGTCGATTCAAACGATGATTTAATTAAGAAGTGGATTGAAAAATAATTTTTAACAATTAATTTTTAGCAAGTATTATCTATTCAAAAATTTATTTTTGTTCTATAATTTTTAATTGGATATAAAAGGAGATAAAAATAATGTCCATAATTGATGAAATTTATGCACGTGAAGTCCTCGATTCACGTGGTAATCCAACTGTCGAGGTTGAAGTTTATTTAGAAGATGGCACATTTGGTCGTGCGATTGTTCCAAGTGGTGCATCTACTGGCGATAATGAAGCGCTCGAACTTCGTGATGGTGATAAAGCACGTTACGGTGGTAAAGGTACTTTAAAAGCTGTTCATAACATCAACGAAATTATCGCTCCAGAAGTCATTGGGTTAAACGCTTTAGATCAAGTGGAAGTGGATCGCGTCTTACTTAAACTTGATGGTACACCTTTCAAATCTAATTTAGGTGCGAATGCTTTACTTGGCGTTTCTCTTGCGGTCGCTCACGCTGCTGCTAATTACCTAGGCTTACCACTTTATCAATATTTAGGCGGTGTAAACGCAAAAGTTTTACCAACTCCCATGATGAACGTCGTCAACGGTGGGGCGCACGCTGATTCAACTGTTGACTTCCAAGAATTCTTCATCATTCCAGCTGGCTTTACAACCTTTAAAGAAGCACTCCGTGCTGGTGTTGAAACTTTCCATGCTCTAAAAGGTGTTTTAAAAGCTCGCGGCTATGAAACTGGCGTCGGTGATGAAGGTGGTTTTGCCCCTTCTTGTAAACATGGTAATACTGAACCATTAGAACTTATCATGGAAGCTATTAAGAAAGCAGGTTATAAACCTGGTGAACAAATTTTCTTAGGTATGGATGTCGCTTCTTCTGAATTCTACGATAAAGAAGATAAGAAATATCATCTCAAGAAATCAGGTCAAGGAACGAAGACAAGCGATGAAATGATTGCTTGGTATAAAGAGATGATCGAAACTTATCCTATCATCACAATTGAAGATGGTCTTGATCAATCCGATTGGGATGGCTGGGTTAAACTTACTAAAGAACTCGGCGATAAGATTCAACTCGTCGGCGATGATCTTTTCGTTACTAACAAAGATTTCTTAAGAAAAGGTATTACGATGGGCATCGCGAATTCTATCTTAATTAAAGTTAATCAAATTGGTACTTTAACTGAAACTTTAGATACGATTAGAATGGCTCAAACAAATGGCTATACTTGTATGGTTAGCCATCGTTCTGGTGAAACAGAAGATACGACGATCGCTGATTTAAGTGTCGCTGTGAATGCTGGGCAAATTAAAACTGGCTCCGCTTCTCGCACTGATCGTATCGCTAAATATAATCAATTGCTCCGCATTGAAGATGAACTTGGCGAAAACGCCGAATTTGAAGGTCTAAGAGCTTTCAAGCGTTATCGTTTCGCCAAATAAGTAATTTTAAAATTATTTACTGAAGGGGCTGTTCGAAAACCTAGATGGTGAGTAGAGCCCTTTTTATTTTGGTTTGTTATAGTAATTATCCAACATTGCCTTATTGATTTTACTGCCCTTCTTAACAAGACGTTTTCTGTTTGGTTTTTTAAATATTTCTGGTTCAAGGTTATCTGGTGCCCTCCAAAATGAATTCAATTTTCCTGTTTCAAAATAGCGAAATACTTTAGCAATATTTAGACCTAGTGAATTAAGCATTATTTCAGTGGATACTTTTTCAATACCCCTTCGTCTAGTTCTTACATAACCATAATTTTGTTTAGTTATTCCAAACACTTCCTTCTACCTGTATAGAACGATTAACTCTAATTTCTATTCCTTTAGGGGAACATAGATTATCTTGAGCTTGATATTTATATCTTTCTAAATCTTTGACTACCTCAAATATTTTAAAATCTTCATTTTGTAATCTCATATATTTCTTACAAAATGGCATCCATAAACAAGAATTGCATCCAGTGATACGATAAAATACTGCTTCTTTCTTTCTAGGATGTCGATTTTCTAATTTAACTTCATGACCAATAAAACCATTTAAACAAGTAATCGTATCATCGTCATTTAAATGATAACAATCCGGATTTCTTCCTGATTTATTTCCTTCCCATGATTGATGTTTAACATAGTTTTCAATACCTCTTTTATAAAGATAACGATAATTATCTAATGAACCATATCCTGCATCAGTGCATATTCGTTTAGGAAAATAACTATATAATCTAGCAAATTTATCAAGAACATCAATAAAATCGTTAATGTCGGTTCTAGATTGGGACACATGATAAGAAAATATTACTAATAGTTGGACATTATAAGCGGCATGCATATTGCTTCCTAATCCAGAATAATAATCAGCTTTTAATGCCATTGCAGTAGCATCATGATCAGTTTTATAAAAAGACTTTCTATTTGGCCCACATATTTTTTCTTTTTCTTCATATTCCATCACTTTATCTAAAAAGGCAGATAGTATTTTATTAAGTTTATAAAAAGTAATTGTATCGTATTCCTTTTCCTTTTCCTTTAGATGACTAATTGCGTAAGCAACTGTAGAACTTTTAATCATTATCTCATCGTTATAATTAGGAATTAAATTATGTTCTTTTATGATACTTCCTATTTTAATTGATAGATTTTTGTGATGCTTAATAGGTTTCCAAACAAATTTATATTTGTTTGCGTTTGCTTCATATTTTGTACCATCAATAAATGCATCTTCAAATTCTATGTTGGTGACCTTTTGAATTTCTAAATTAATTAAAGAGAAGATTTCTTCTTCGTTAGGAACAATAACTTTATTTATGAAATCACAAAACTTAGTATATCTAGGAGTTTCTTGTTCCATTAAATATATGTATCTAAGATCATATTTACACGCATCTTCAAGTTCTCTTAACGTATATCGATCAAAACTAAAGCCATAAAGGATGGTTGCAAAAAGTCGATAATAACTATATCCAGGTCTGCCTCCAGAAGAAGTGTTGTTTTTAATGTATCTATTAATAATTTCTCCAACTCCAGAATCGTTTAAAAGAGTGAGAAATTTGTCTATTTTTTCTCTTTCCTTAACCTCAAGCTCTAAGGAAGGAACCAAAAACATTTTTCCTGTGTTAAAATAAGACATAACAATACCTCACTAGACAAGAGATATTGTAGCAAAAGAGATGATTTCTTACGATTTCATCTCTTTTACATAATAAAAAGGAGCTATCATTCACCTTTTAGGTTTTCGAACAGCCCCTTTTTTAACATTTAGTCTCAAATTTGTCTAATTTGCGGAAAAATTTGTATTTTCTTATTGCAAACTTTCTTTAAGAATGCTATTAAATAGTTGAAGGGTATAAACTAATTTTATGAGCCACATATATGAAACACCAATTGATCCATTCTTCATTTCCTGTTTAGGATTATTAAAACTACCTGGAATTGAAACTCTAACTACTTTCTTAGATGGGGAAAACGCTATCTTAAGAAGTATCTATTTATCAGGCGGGATTTCTTCTCCACTTGCCCTAAGTAATGATTTACATGTTTCGAAAGGACGAGTAGCGCAGCTTATTAAATCTTTGACGAAAAAGAAATTTATCAAAACGAAAATTAATCGTCTCGATCGAAGAAAAGTGGAAGTGAGAATGACCCCGCTTGGTGAAACTTACCTTGGAGAAAAATTGGAAGCTGCTCAAGCCTTCATCGATGAAGCAAGACATAAATTAGGCGAAGATTTATTTTCTAGCATCATCAAAATTATTGAGATGACTAAGTCTAGTTTAGGAGGTAATGATGATGGAAAATCTGAATAGAATAGTAATGATAAAATTTGATGACGTCTGTAAGGAATTTCACGTCGGTGATACGATCGTCAAGGCTAATGATCATATGTCCTTTGAAGTTTTAGAAGGGGAATTTGTCGTCGTCGTCGGTCCATCTGGTGCTGGTAAAACTACGGTTTTAAACATTTTAGGTGGAATGGATACGGCCACGAGCGGCCACGTTTATATCGATGGTGAAGATATTACTAAATTTGATGAAAAGGCTCTTACGAATTATCGACGTTACGATGTCGGTTTCGTCTTCCAATTTTATAATCTCATGCCTCATCTTACCGCTAGAGAAAATGTCGAACTCGCTAACGAGATTGTCAAAGATCCACTAGACACAGATGAAGTATTAAAAAGTGTCGGCTTAGAAAATAGAAAAAATAATTTTCCGTCCCAGCTTAGCGGTGGTGAGCAACAAAGAGTTTCAATCGCAAGAGCGATTGCTAAAAATCCTAAAATTTTACTTTGTGATGAACCGACTGGGGCATTAGATTTTGAAACTGGTAAACAAATTCTTCAACTTCTATATGATGTTTCAAGAAATATGAATAAGACGGTCGTCATCGTCACCCATAACCAAGCTTTTACTAAAATTGCTGATAAAGTCGTCAAAGTTCGTAATGGTCAAATTATGGATGTGACAATTAATGAACATCCAAAAGATATTTCTACTATTTCTTATTAATATTATCGAAGGTTAATAAACTATGCATAAAACTTTACTAAAATCATTCTTAAGAGGCATAAAGGCTAATATCTCGCGTTTGATTGCTATCATGGTCATCGCGGCTTTAGGCGTTGGTTTTTTAGTTGGTTTATTATCTTCTACTCCTTCGATTCAGCGTAGCGTCGACACATATTATGATCAATATCAAGTCGCTGACATCGATTTACAAACTTCTTACGGGGTTGGAAAAGAAGATTTAGCGTTAATTTCAAGCATCGATGGAGTAAAAGAAGTTAAAATCGAATATCGTATGGATGAAGATGCTTTAGTGAACAATGAAAGAAGGGCCACTAAGTTCATTCAATACGATTTCACATCTACGATTAATAAAATCGAATTAGTGGAAGGAAGAATTCCTAATCCGGGAAATTTTGAATGTGTCGTCCACGAAGAAAACGCTTTCCTTCTTGATATCAATGTAGGATCTAGAATCGATTACGATGGTCATACTTATACAGTCGTAGGCATTGTTAACGATCCATTATTCTTCGCTAATACGAGACAAATATCTAGTTTAGATAAAGGTTTTTTAGAAGTTATTTGTTATCTTAATCAAGAAGATTTTCCTGACCAAGAAATATTTACGAATATTTACATCATCGTCGAAGGAGCGAAAGAATTAGATTCTTTTTCTAATCGTTATAGCGATTTAGTGGAAAGTGTCGTCGATGAAATCTCGGCTTTATCTCGCCAATTGGAAGATTTAAGAAAAGCGGAGATGGAAAATATTATCGCTAGTGAAGTAGAAGAACAAATTTTACTTACTCTACAAGAAATTAGAGATACTTACTTCCCTGAAATTAGTGATGCTATATTAGAAGAATTAGTGGCGAGATTTGTCGAAACTGACATATTTAATAATTTAGTGACTGAACAACTCGAACAATATTTCACCAATACACCATTTAGTATCTATGCCTTAGGAAGAGATTCTTTTCAATCTTTTAGAACATATAAGGAAAATGCTTTAAAAGTTCAAACGATTGCTTTTATCTTCCCAGTTTTCTTCGTTTTAATTGCCGCTTTAGTGGTTTTAACCACTATGACGCGTATGATCGAAGAAGAAAGAGGACAAATTGGTACTTTAAAATCCTTAGGGTTCAATAAGAAAAGTATCGCCTTTAATTATATCGGTTATGGAGCATTTGCCTCTATTTTAGGAGCGCTTGGCGGTATCGCTATCGGCATATTGATGATTCCAGGCTTCATTTATCAAGCATTCTCGACGATGTTCACTTTACCGCCTTTTATCTTCTCTTTAAATTTACTTGGAACATTCATTTCTTTCTTCTTAATAATCGCTACCGTCTTATTAGTAACTTTCTTAACAATTTATAAAGCATTACATGAAAAACCGGCTTATTTGATGCAAAAGAAAGCTCCTAAACCTGGGAAGAAGATATTCTTAGAACACGTTCCTTTCATTTGGAATCGTTTGAAATTTAAAAATAAATCAGCTTTAAGAAATGTCTTCCGTTACAAGAAACATATGTTGATGACGATCATCGGTGTCGCGGGATGCACTGGTTTATTACTTGCTGGATTTGGCTTAAGAGATTCTTTTTCTAATACTGCGAATATGCAAATTAATACGATTCAAAAATATGATATGAGCGTCATCGTCAACGATATTGATTCACCATTACAAGAATTAGAAATGTATGATAAGACAATCGTATCTATAACAAGTATCGTCGTCACGAGCGATTCAAATGAACAGGTAAGTGCGAAGCTCATCGCTTTTCAAGACGCTTCTTTAGCTAAAAACTTCGTCGAAGTAGATGAAGATTTCAACGCGAATTCGTTATATCTTACGACGCAGTTATTAAAAACTTACGAAGGTATTACAAAATCGTTTAACTTTAGAGATTTAGAAGGCCATGCCTATGAAAATTTAGTAGTGACAGGAGAAGCCACATCTTATCTTGCTAACTTTGTTTACATGGGTGAAAATGTCTACTATGACACCTTTGGTGAAGAAGCTACATATAGTGCTTACTTAGTCGATTTGGATGGTTTAACGAACGAAGAAGTACAAACTCTTGCCGATAAATTAAGCGATAATCCTAACGTCAGCGCTTATGATCTCACGAGCGATACCGCGAAAAACTTCAATTTACTCGTCCAAAATATCGATGGTATCGTCTTAGTTGTCATCATCGCAAGTGCAGCTTTAGCGTTAACAGTTATTTATAATCTGACTAATATTAATATTATCGAAAGAAACAAAGAAATTGCTTCTTTAAAAGTTCTTGGTTATCACAAACGCGAAGTAAGTGGATATGTTTTTAAAGAAACTTTCATCTTAACTACTATGGGTGTGCTTGTAGGATTAATAGCAGGAGTGCTTCTTACAGTATTTATTATCTCCGCTATCTCATCTTTGGAAATGACGATAGGTTTAATGATCAATTGGTATACTTATTTTATTGCAATCCTCGTGACTTATTTATTCTTAGGAATGGTCGACTTCGTCATGTATTTTAAACTTAAACGTATCTCGATGGCGGAATCGCTCAAATCACCTGAATAAAATGTTATAATATTTAAAACAAGAAAAAGTTAGAAAGGGGTAGTTTTTATGTTAATTGATGAATTGAGAAAAGCAAATATTGAAGCTTTAAAAAATCGCGATAAAGATAAACGTGCGATATATAGTGTCGTCATCAATCGTTACGATTTATTAAGCAAAGAGAAAGCATGTGATGATGTCGACTTAGCAAAAATTATTAATAAAGTGAAAAAAGAATTGAAGGAAGAAAAAGACGGTTATTTAAAAGCTCATAATGAAATTGGGGCAAAAAGAATTGAAATGCAAGAAAAGGCTTTGGAACCATTCACTCCCCCGATGCTAAGTAGAAGTGAAATTAGAGCCATTCTTTTAAAACTTCCAGATAAATCTATGAAATATGTCATGTCTTACTTTAAAAATAATTATGAAGGACGAGTGGATATGACGGTTGTAAGGCAGGTACATCTTTTATTATGGGACACTATTCTATCATCCGATTAAATACAGATGTTGAGGGAATGTATGACATCACCTCTAAAGTTCAAGAATGTTTGAAACAAAGCCGAGTTAAAAGTGGTATTATGGTCGTTTTTACGACGCATACAAGCGCGGCTATAACTATCAATGAAAACGCTGATCCTGACGTTAAAAGTGACGTCATGAAAACATTAGATCAAAAATTTCCTAAGGAAAGATATCATGAACATATGGAAGGTAATAGCGACGCGCACGTCAAATCTTCCTTAGTGGGACCTTCTTTAAGTTTAATCATCGAAGATGGTAAAATTATTTTAGGGACGTGGCAAGGAATTTATTTTATGGAATTCGATGGTCCGCGTACAAGAAATGTTCACGTTAAAATTATGGAGGATAAGTAAATTATGAATAAAGAAGCATTAGATGTTATTTTCAAAAGAGCAAGCATTCGTAAATTTAGCGATGAAGAAGTGAGCGAAGAAGATATTAAAATAATCTTAGAAGCCGCTTTTAGCGCCCCGAGTGCACGCAATATGAGACCATATCATTTCATCGTTATTAAAGATAGTAAATTTAAAGAAGAAATTTCAAAACTTTCCGTAGGAAAAGGTTTATTAAAAGAGGCGAAAGTGGTCTTTGCTATCATCGGTGATTTAAGCATCAATCCCGCTTATGAATTCGTCATGAACGATACTTCCGCTTGCATTGAAAATATGTTGCTTGCCGTCACCGCCTTAGATTTAGGAGCTTGTTGGTGCGGGCAAAGAAGAGATGAAACGGATGCACTCACAAGAAAGATTTTAAATCTAAATGAAGATATGTTTGTGTCCGGCTTCATTGGTGTCGGTCATAAAGGACAAGAAAAAGTTCAAGTTAGCCGTTACGATGAAACAAAAGTTCATTTAAATCGTTTTTAATCCTTTCTAGTTTATTAAATTCGTGGTAATATAATTGCCGCTAGGGGCGTAGTTAAACGGCATAGCAACGGTCTCCAAAACCGTTATTGCGGGTTCGATTCCTGCCGCCCCTGCCAATTATGCTTATAATTTGATACTTTGTATCAAAATAATAATATTCGCTCGAGAAATCGGGTTTTTTATTTTTATCTTAATCCTTATAATGATGCAAAATTGAAAGAAGCTTACGACAAGGCAAAATAATAAATGTATTCGCTAATTGTCCTATACTTAAGATATATCCACGTCAACACTAAAATTTAATTGGTGTTAAAGGTTATTCATAATCTACTTAAGTTTTAAAAAAAATTGAATTTTTAATAATGAATTTTCTTCTTATTTAATATTCAATAAATAGACGAAAAATTCATCGAGATATTTTCTTAGATTATATAGTTCAGTTTTGCAAGATGGAAAGATGAAGTTTTCAAGATATATTTTCTTGTTTAATTCGATCGTCATCGAATAGATGTTATTTTTTCTTCTATTTAAAATGTGATAACTATCAGCGTATGGAAATTTAAAAGAAACTTTGAAGTGATAAAGATGATTTAAGTAATGGATTTTTCTTTTAATTTTCTTTTTTAGTTCATCGTTAAAATTTGATGAAAAAGTGATGTTAATATCAGGGAAATTTCTATTTTTAAAATGAGGAAATTTTTTGATGATATAAGATTCATCAAAGGAGTGGAGCGAGATGATAAACAAATTATTTTTAGTCTTCATTGCTTCGTTTTGCACCGCGCATTCGAATTGATGATTAAAATCTATCCATTGGCGTAATATTTTAAAATAATTTGGATCTTGGTAAGCATATTTAAATTTTCTAATTCTAACTTTATGTTCTTCATATGGTGATATAGCGTATTGTGGTAGAAAAGAAAAACCATCCTTTTCTTCTTTTGCATCGTTTCCGATGAGCCTTTCTAAATCGAAAAATAGACGCGAATATTTATTCGAAGCGAAGAAAGAAAATCTTTTTCCGTTAACAAGTTTATCTAAGAGTGGATCAGAATTGAAATTACTTAGAGTAATAAATGTTCTTTTGTCTATACAAAAAGATGATTTCATCTCATCAAATTTATCGACACTAGGACTAAGATGAGGGATACGTAAGACGAGCGAATTAATTCTATTTTCATAAATTCTTTTATATTTTTCTTTCATCGATTTAATTTGCTTGTTGATTTTACATAATTCATAACGGATGTATTTCGTTTTATTTAATTTTCGTTCTTTATCTAAAATTTTAGGAATTTCTTCTTTTAAATATTGGAGCAGTAATTGTTTAGTAGGATAAAGTGGTTCATTAATGATTTGCTTATCTTTCGTGCGGTGGTGCATTTGAAAGCTTTTAAAATAATAGATGTAGTCTTTAATTTCATGGTCTAGTTTTTCAATGTAATCGACGTTACGATAACCTTCCAAGTAACAACATAAATATTTGATAGACATTCCTAACTTATAATCGTAGCCAGTTAATGCCTTAGTGTTCCTTACTTCTAAGATAGGATCTTTTTTCTTTTTTGCCATATGAGTTCTCCTCGTGAAGTGAACCCATAAAAATAAAAACGCCCATCGATGATGGGGCGACTTAAACCAAGTAATTTAATGTTTCCCATCGTTCAAGCTTTGGCACTTTACTAACTTCAACTTCTTAGCAAGTTGCCGGTGGGTCACGGGGCTTGTCCCTCGCCACACTCTTTATGGATTCTTAATCATTATAGTAAGATTTTTAAAAATTGGAAATATTTTTTCATCAGTGTTGTTAGAGAAATTCTATCAATTTGTCCCTATATTGGTTACTTAAATATCTTCATATTTTTAGGATTTTATAATTATAAAAGTAGGAGGAAAATCAAATGTCGAAATTTAAATTAGGAATTATTCTAAGTTGTTCTTTGATTTTAACGGCAATGGTGATTTTATTAATTTGGTCTAGTGTAATAATGCTTTCACCACTTCCAGATTTGAATGCTGAACAAGCTCAAGCTGTCATTTTAACTTATTCTTTAGTCGTTGTTTTATTAAGTATGGAAATAGTGTTTTATATTTTACCTATCATCTCAGCAGTGAAGGATGACCCATCAATTTATTTAGGTATCATCTTATTATTATTTGGTGGAATAATTCCTGGCATTTTGTATTTAAATTGGTACAACTTCGAAGCTACATCGCCAGAAGTGCGTGAGCACAAGAAAGCTGAACGCTCACTAATAAATTATTCTGTTGAGTATAAATTAACTAAAGCTGCCGCGGCTAATGGCAAAGTTATTGAAAAGGCTAAAGCTAACGAAATTAGATTCTTTCACAAATAAGTATACCAATTAATATAATTCTAATTTAGCATCCTCATATGAGGATGTTTTTATTTATTGGGTTTTTATTAATTAATAAATATTTTTTAAATATCAATCACAGTATCTTTATTATTTGATAAAATAAAATTAGAAAAGGGGATAAATTATGAAAAAGATCGTTTTGGCGTGTGTAGCATTAAGTCTACTTTTACCTTTAGTAAGTGGCTGTGGAGAAGAAGGAAATGATGATCCAAAAACTTATCAAATAGATGTTGAAGTAAGTGAAATTTATGAAATTTATAATATTCAAAAAACTGCTCATGAAGGGGAGACAGTCTTCTTCGATGTAAGAAGTACTTCTGTATTTTATGATGTTGATAAAGTCTACGCGAATGATGTCGAAGTAACATTAGGTAGTCTAGGCTATTCTTTTATTATGCCAGGTGAAGATGTTTATCTTCGTGCTTCAACTCTAGAAGTTGGGGAATATGATGATTTAGACGATCATTTGAGTTGGGGTGATTCCGTTAATGGGAAAATAATTTCTTTAACAGAGGAAGAAAAAAATGATGGTTTCGATCACTATCAAAGACTACCTTTAGTGTTCGACGGTATAAGTTCTGGAAATTGGATTACTTCCATCGAAACTGAAATTTATTCTTCTCATCAAGAAATCATTCCTAATGAAGCTATTACTTTTGTAGAAACTAAAGCCTCGACTTCCAGCGCTATTATTGGAGGATATTTAAATATAAATTTAAATAAAGTAAGTATCGGAAAAACTTATATCTACGTTCATCTTGATCCTAACAATGCTTCTTTAGGCACGCTTATTAGGGAATTTGAAGTTATTTCGCCCGAAGAAGAATTATATGAAACGATGCCAATTACTTTCGAAATTGACAATAACACTAATTACGGTTTAGAAGATATATTTATCAATCTTACCGACACGATCGATGACGATATTAATTCTTATTTTTTAAGCGAAGCACAAGACGACGTCTTAGCATTTGATTATCGGGTTGGTCACACTTACCGTTTGACGGTAGGGGCAAGAGATGAAAATAATAATTATGTTACTTTATATTTAAACGAATGGGTGGGAACGAACGTCGGTGGTTTCACCAATACAATCGAAGAAGATTCTAGCCGAGACGGCTTATATTATTTAGTAGTGGAAACTTCTGGAATTAGTGTCCCATTAGTGATCAATGACTAAATATTCATCTAAAGCTTCTTTTAATTTCTTATTAATTTTTAATGGTCCACGGATGTAGAAGACACCATATTGTTTTAATTTATCTAAATTAAATAAATCAGGTTCCATCTTTTTTATTAGTTTTAATTTCATCAATTTATTAATCTTCAATTTTTTATTTTCGAAGTGATATGGTATATCAGTTTGTGTAACTTCCGTCTTATACATGATATATGAATAAGGACTTCCTACATACATATAGACAATATCGCCTACTTCGATATGCGTCGATTGTTTCCAAACGATTTCATCTTGCCTATCGAAAGCGTGAGCAATATCAAAATAAGTGGGATTTGCAGGCGTTAACCACGTATTATGTTGTAAAGTAAACGCATGAGATTTATCGATTAAATCGAAGATGATTTCATCTTTTATATTTCCTTCTAAAATAATACTTAGCCAATTAATTTTATTCATATGATAAGCAGGGAAGAAATGTTTATTATCAATTAAAGAAGAGATGAGAGATGGCTCTAATTTAAGATTGATAATTTCTATTATTTCATCATTATTTATGTCCAACTTACGAGCGTTAATTTGCATGATGATAGCGTACCATTTATTATTCTTTTTATTTTTATAAACACCATAACTAGCAAATTTTTCGAAAGGGAAGATGGCTTTATCTTCGTATTTATTTAAAATGTAACGTTCAATTCTATTCGCTTGATTTGATATAAATAAAATTAGCGTCGAACATTTGTCTCTAACGTCAATTAAAATTTCTCTAAGCGCTTCTTTCACTTGAAAGATGTAGCCTCCAGCTTGATTTGCGAAGCGAAAGTTTTGATATTCATCACCAAATTCTAAATCGTAGATTTTAGCGTCTAAGTTTAAGCTATTATCGACTTTTAAAACGACTTTTAAAGTATCATTTATAATGTTTTTAGAAAACACTAAGTAGTCGTTTTCTTTTTTAAAACCATATGCTAAAAGTTTATCTTCTTGCAATGAATGATGTTGAAATATTTCTTCTTCAATACGCATAATTAATAGACGAGAGCGTCGCTATAACCATATATGGTTAAATACTCGTTTAAAGTAGCAAGATCATATATTTCATTTTCGATGCAGTAGCGAATTATTAAAGCGTAGATTGATGAACTCGCTAGGGTGTAACCAACTTTCTTTAATAAATATTTGCATTGGTGATTATTTAATCTTAAAGCAAATATGATTTTTATCATCGTATTTAACGTTGGAATAGATTTATTTGAAATGATAGAAGAATAAGCTTGTTTGGTAATGTTCGCTCTTTTATATAACGTTGGAGCGTCCATTCCTTTTTCGTCCATAAGTTTATAAAGATAAGTGACAAAGTCACTAGATTTAGTGTCATTCTTTCGATGTAGGCGAATGAATTCATCTAAGGTCATGCTCATATTTTAGCATCTTTTCAAAAGTAAATTAACAATTGACCTTTAGGTGGTTTAACTTTGCTAAATTATGGTTAGATTGAAAGGAGAAAAGAATGAAAAAATCATTTGAAGAGATGAAAGAAGAAGTCGTTAGATTGTTAGGCGACACTAGTCTAAAAAAAGAAAAGCTCGATAGCCTAGAAGTTTCTTTCATTATCGCTTGTTATGCACATATTAAACAAATGAGATTTAACGATGAACCATATCTTATGCACCCTCTAAGTGTTTTAAATCTTTATAGGCGATTAACGTGTCATATCAAAGACGA
Source organism: uncultured bacterium (assembly GCA_949285455.1). Lineage (GTDB taxonomy): Bacteria > Bacillota_I > Bacilli_A > RFN20 > CAG-826 > CALVUG01. The sequence continues at coordinate 43,976 of CASDXP010000004.1, forward strand.
AAAAATATTAGAAAGATATCAAATTCCTTACGTTGGAGTAGAAGAAATATGTCTACTTCACGACGTCATCGAAGATAGCGATTTTACATTAAAGGACGTTGAAGATATCTTCGTAAAGAATAATTTAGGTGATCATTTTCATCATCATATCGAAAAGTCTTTAAAACTTATTACGCATGACAAAAGGCAAGGTTATGAAAAATATATTCAAATTGTCATGCAAGACGAAAAAGCTTCTTTAGTGAAATTTCTCGATATGCAAGATAATTCCTTACTTTGTACTTTAGAAGGAAAATATTGTGAACTAGATTTAAATCGCATTAAAAAATATCAATATTATTCACAAAAAATCGATGACTATTATCACTTTACGATGAAGTTTAATGCACTTCATAAATTGTTAGGATTTAAAGATTTTCGTCTTACATCTTATCTAGAATAGAAGGAGAAAAATTATGCACGTTGGAAGAAAAATTCAATATTTAAGATCCAAAAATGGTATTTATATTTCTCGAGTCGCTGATTATTTAAAAATAAGCGACAAAGAATATATGGATATTGAAAATGGCACTTATGTTCCTAATGATGAAATATTAGAAAAAATTGCTTCTTTATACGGAGTAGATGTCACGTCATTAAAAAATGATAATAAAATTGTTTTATTTTCACATGGAAATAAAATAAAAGAATTAGAAGCAAAGAAAGAACGAATTCGTTTGAGAAGTTATACGCGTCGCTGGATTAAATTTTGGCTCATCATTAGCCAAATTGTTGTAGTTGGTTCAATCTATGGATTACTTGAACCGATCTATGGAAATCCACAAGCTTTAGGTGCACTTTTTTATTTAATAATTTCTATTCCACTAAGCGTAGCAGCTTTTAATGTTTTAAATCACGCGAAAAGTCGTAATGAATTAGTCGCGACCGGGATTTTATCTTTAATCTTTGTCTCTTTTATTGGCGGTGTGATGATGCTTACGGTAAGCGATGATAAATTTATCGAAAATTAATGTTCGAAAGTTTCTTTTACTTTACCAAGTAAATCTCTAATTTTAAGATGCTGTGGGCAAATATTTTCACATCTCCCACAACGGATGCAAGATGAAGCGGGATTATGTTCTTTTAGCGTCGAAAGATAAAAGTTTTTCGCTAGTTGTTCTTCACCCTTGTTAAAGATGTTATAAGCTTTAAATAAAGAGGGGATAGCGATATGTTTAGGACAGCCCTTTAAACAATAACCACAAGCGGTGCAGCCGATATCTTTATAAGTTCTTATGATGTGCGCAATTTCTTTTAAGTTTTTTAGTTCAAGAGGCGTTAAGGGCTTATAATTTTTAAATGTTTCGACATTATCTTCTAATTGTGACATTTCATTCATGCCACTTAAAATCATAAAAATTTCATCGAACGACATGACGAAGCGGAAAGCGTAACTTGCTTCGCTTCTTTCTTTAGAAAGGAGGGCTTTAGCTCCATGAGGAAGATGAGCGAGCGTCCCTCCGCGGACTGGTTCCATGACGATGATAGGTTTACGATGTTTTTTGCTAGCGATTTCAAAACATTCTTTTGCTCTTATATCTTTACTTTCATAATCTAAGTAATTGAATTGTAATTGTACGACTTCTACATCTTTTTGTTCCGTTAAGATTTTGTCTAAAAATTCAGGTGTATCGTGAAATGAAATGCCGATATGTTTAATTTTTCCTTCATCTTTTAATTTCTTCGCTATTTCGTATGCATGGCATCTTTTATATTGTTCGTAATTATTAAGTTGTTGAGCGTGCATAAGATAAAAATCAAAATAATCGACCCCGACAGTTTCTAATTGTTTATTGAAGAAGGGGATGATGTCTTCTTCTTTACTAAAAGAACTTGGCGAAAGTTTATCGGTGATAGTGAAAGATTCACGCGGATATTTTTTAACGAGGCATTCTCTTAACGCAACTTCGCTCAAACCATTTAAATATACTTGCGCAGTATCAAAATAATTGAAGCCTTGAGCCATGAAGTAATCGACCATCTTTTGAAAATCTTTAAAGTCGATATTTTGTTCGCTATCTTGTTTAAGGCGCATCACCCCAAAACCGAGGCGACCATGGACTTTTTCAAACATAACTTTTCCTCCTAAATTTTCTCGATATTAAATTGTTTTAAATAAGTGAGCAAGGCCTTTTTATGATGACCTAAAATGATAATTTCATGATTGCCTAATGGATGAGTGAGCATCTTATCTAGATGAGGGAAATGACAATTTATTTGGGTACGGCATAAGTCTTTTTCATATTGATTAGATAAAATTTCTCCTTCTTCAATAAAGCATTTATTTAATTTGGCGTTTAGACGAAAAATAGTGGCTTTTTGTGGTTTAATTTCGCCGTGAATTCCTATTCCAATACCTGATTCAAAATGCGTATCTAAAGATATATTTTCGCACATTGAAAAAGGAATAGTGCAGTGGGCTAAAGTAATAATCTTATTTGTGACATCGATTTTAGAAGGATTAGCCTGGAAGGAAGTTAAGCCTAATACTTTTCTTACGATATGCATCGCAATTAATGAAGGAACGTCACCTTCGCATGCAGCGGTGATCGATTCGTCGTTTAAATTCGCTAGAGCAAGGCAAGCAGTCGTCTTTAAGGATTTGAGTAAATCGAAGCAACGGATTGTTAGACCATCTAGATGATATTGATCTTTAATTAATTTGATAGCTTGATAAAGTTTACTTGCAGCGTTCAATTCATCTTTATCAAAGCTCAATTGTTCATTAAGTTGAACATCTTCCATTTCTTCATATATTCTTTCGACTTCTTCGATAGGAATAAAAGTAAAGTTCATCCCGAATTTCTTCGCTTTATCAAGCGTTTCCATATCGAAACCAATGAGCCAATCAGAAGGGCGTCCAATAAGGCCTAGATTAATGTCTAGTTTCTTAGTTAAATTAGTGTTTATTTCTTTTAGACGTCGAGAAAGATAATCGCTAGAGCCATGTAAAACTTCACCCTCTAAATTGTTATTGTGTAAAAAAGATAAAATTTCTAAAGAAGCCGCGAGCGAATTGTTCGTGCCGTAAGTAAGAAGATAATATGGTTCTTTTAAGGAAGTATATATTTGTTTGAATACATTTTCACTTCCACCTGATTGGACGAGTATTAGACTTATATCCGCATCTTCATAAAATTTAGTAATATCATCGATAAAATGATATGTGATGTTTCTTTCTTTTAGTTCTTCTAATAATACTTTCGTATGGGAGTCTAGACTCGCTTTCGTATGTAACGAAGAAGAAATGGGATAGATATTAATTTTCATAACTTAGTTTTCCTTAATTTAATTATCTAATAATTTAATTCCTTTCGTCTACACGTATAATTATAATATATGGCTTTTAAAAATATTCCATATCTTATAAGTGAAGCTATTCGTCAAGAGAAGTGGCTAAATATTACTTACGTGAATGCGAATAAAGAACAAACTTATTTTTCTATCGGTGTGGCAGATGTCGATACCGCTAAAAAAAGTCTTCTAGTTGACATCTTCAATTTTCCTAAATTTGGTATAGAATGTCTCGATAAAAAAGTCTGGTTGAAATTAGATAATATTATCGATGCACGTCTAGTAGATAATTCTTATTATCCGACGAGCGATAACTTATTTGCGCGTCTTAGTAAAGATATCGCATTAAATACGATGCTCGATACGTCATTTTCGTATAATAACGTATTAACCTATCTTTATGATTGTTATAAAAACGATGCTGATCCATTTGTTGAAGATGCTTCGATGTTCGATGGCGTCGATTTGAAAGTGTTAGAGGCTGGAACATATCAATTAAGCGATGAAGAATTTATTTATTTTTTAGAAAAAGTGTTCGTCAAATCGAAAAACGAAGCAGAAAAGTTATATCGCTATTCCATTCTAGCGTTCAATATCTTATCGATCGATATCAATGATAAACAATACGTAATTGCCTACCGCGAAGTAGATTTAAATTTCAAAAATAAGACGATACGTATTGCTGATAAGTCGAATATCAATAAATCATTTCTCATCAATGAAAGAAAATATAATTTAGCGATGTATCTAGATATGAATCCAGATGAATTTGTAAGAGATTTCGATACGAAAAAAGAAGAATTTACTCGTCTTATTGAAGCGAATAAAAAAGAAGGAGAAATGATCAACACTAGACCATCATTTTTCTTACTTAAAAAGCAGTTAACTTATGGGGTAGAGGAAACGCTAGGCGCTATCTATGAAAGAGTGCAAAAAGGTGAGCTTAACGCACCTTTAAAAGCTTTTTTTGGTGTGAGTAGAAATTCACCTTATTTAAAGAAGGAAGCAAACATTGTTATCTTCGATAAAAATAAAGTAAATATCGATCAATTGCGAGTTATTTTTAATGCGATGAATGCAAAAATTACTTACGTTCAAGGCCCTCCTGGTACTGGAAAAACTGAAACTATTTTCAATGCTTTATTATCCGCTCTTTTAAACGATAAAAAAGTTTTAGTATGTGCGAATAACAATCATCCCGTCGATGATATCTATCATAAGTTAATCGAATGTTTTAAAGATGAAAAAAATGAAGAAATTATCACTCCATTTTTAAGGCTTGGCAACAATGATGAAGTTGAGGCTACTTTAAAGTTATTAAAGCATTACTTTGCTTTAGCGAGATCTTTGAAAGATAAGAATATTTCAATTAAAAAAGAAAAGAAGAATTTACTTTCCTATTTTCACGACTTAAAAACTTCTTTATCGCTCTACGAAGAAAGGATCGAAATAGAGGATAAGATAAAGATTCTAAAGAAGATAAAAGATATTGCTCTTGCTGAACCGTTAATTAAAAGAGCGGAAGATGAAATTAAATCGCTCGAAACTAGTCTCATGTCACTTAAAATCATAGATCCAGATACCTTAACTTCTTCATTAATCTCCATCAAAGAAAACGAACAATTATTTACTTACTTCAAGGATTTATATTATTTCAATATCAAAAAGTTAAATAAGCCAATATATGAAGAATTAGAAGCAATATTAGATGATGCAGACGCTGTAACAAAATTTAATCGATATCTAAGAAATGAAAAAAACTTAGAATATCTTTTAGATATTTTTCCAATCGTCTTATCGACGAATCTATCGTGCGATAAACTTGGCAGCGCTTATTCTTCGAAATTTGATTTATGCATTATGGATGAAGCAGGGCAAGCTAACATCGCTAGTGCGTTAATCCCTCTAGCGAGGTCGAAAGCATTGCTTTTAGTAGGCGATACAAATCAACTACAACCAGTAAGTGTCATCGAATTAGATTTAAATGATTATTTGGTGGAAAAATATAGTATCAAAAAAGAATATAATTACGTCGAAAATTCGATACTCTCATCCTTACTTTCTTTAGACGCAAATTCGAAAAGAATTATGCTTCATTACCATTATCGATGCGCGAAAAAGATTGCGAAATTTGTCAACCAAAGATTTTACGAAGAAAAGCTAAAAATTTTGAATGAAAATGAAGGCTCACTCGTTTACATCGATGTTAAAAATCGCCCAATGCGTCAATCAAATGCTTACCTTGATGAAGCTTTATCGATAGTTGATTTAATCAAAAATAATCATTACGAAGACGTGGCTATCATTACCCCGTTCGTGCATCAAGCGCGTCTTATCAACCATCTTTTAAAAGAAGCAGGTATAGATGAAAATGTAGCGAAGGCAGGAACAATTCACACTTTGCAAGGTTCGGAGAAAAATAGCATCATCATGTCAAGCGCGATATCTTTAAGGACGGCGAAGAAGACGATGGATTGGATAGCTGAAAATGCTGAGCTAATTAACGTTGCAGTGTCTCGCGCCAAAAAGCATTTTATTTTCGTCGGCGATAAGGCTGCGATCGATATCAAAACGAAAGATAAACAAAATAGTGATATAAGAGCACTTTCTGATTACGTTTATGAAAATGGTAAGATGAAATTATCTTCTTCTCCACATTTAAAAATTACTAATTTATCGAACGATTCTAAATCGGAAGAAGAATTCTTCATGACAATTAAACCGTTTTTTGCAAGGAAAAGAACAAAATTTTACATCGAGCGTAACGTCCCTTTATTGAAAGCTTTACCTTTAGAAGGTGATTCTATTCAAAAATTTTTCCGTTATATGGAATTTGATTTGGTAGTTAAAGTCAAGAATAGTTTATTCGCTAAGCCTTTTCCTATCGTCGTCTTTGAAATTGATGGTGGTGAGCATATTGGCGACATCGATCGTATTAAGCGTGATAGAGATAAAGAAGCCATATGCGCTAGAAATGGTGTCAAACTAATTAGAATATCTAACGATCAAGTAAAAGATTACGAACTCATCATCAAACTTTTTATGCAAGTAGTAAGTAATATTAAAGATTTTGAAGATGATGAACAAATAACATTGTTTGAAGATTAATATTTCCATCTAGTCTTAATTAAAACGTATTTATATAATGTAAGTGCACATGGATAAGAATGATCGTTTAGAAATTGTTAAAGTTAATCATCTAAGTAAAACTTTTCGTCTTTCTTACAAGCAAAGAAAAGAAAATAAAACAGATGATAAATATTTAAAAGCAGTGGATGATTTATCTTTTTCATTGTATGAAGGAGAAATTTATGGTCTACTTGGCCCGAATGGGGCAGGTAAGACGACGACTTTAAGGATGCTTGCGACTTTGCTTACTCCTTCTAGTGGAAATATTTATTTAGATGGTAAAGATATTCAAAAAAAATTAGAAGAGACGAGAAAAAATATTGGCTTTCTTACGAGCGAACTAAAACTCGATAATTTTTTTACCCCTGATTATACATTCGATTTTTTCGCTGAACTGTACGGTTTAAATAAAACGCAAAGAATGCGTCGTAAAGAAATATTATTTTATCAATTTGGTATCGATGAATATCGTCATAAGAAAATTGGTGAACTTTCTAGTGGGATGAAACAAAAAGTTTCTTTAGCGATTTCTTTGATTCATGATCCTAAAATTATCATCTATGATGAACCGACGAATGGTCTTGATATTATCGCTTCTAAAGCTGTGGAAGACTACCTTTTAAAACTTAAAGAAGAAAATAAGTCGATTATTATTTCGACGCATATTTTACCTCTCGTCGAAAAGTTAAGTGACCGTATCGGCATCATCATCGCCGGTAAGATGAAGTTTGAAGGAGATAAAGAAGAAGTAAGGAATTTAGGTGGCTTAGAAAAGTTATTCTTTGATATATATCAAAAAGTGAGGGATGAAGAAGATGTCTAAGACGTTCGCGGTCTTTAAAAAAGAACTACGAAGATTTTTTAGTGATAAGCGAATGCTTATGGCTTTAATTTTGCCCGGCTTACTCGTCTTTTTAATCTATTATTTTTTACCTGATTTATATGCGACTTCTTTCGCATCTAACCTTAATAAAGATTACGTCGCAAATATTGCGATAAGTGATAATTACGATAAAGAAAATGAAAATTCTTCTTCGTTATTAGAAGGAGCAATTCTTTCCGTCTTTGAAAATTTAGATTATGCTTCCCCCAATATCGTCGAATTTAGCTTAGAAGAAGAAAGTGTCACGAAAGATAAATTAGTGAAAAAAGAATTAGATTTGATGATTGTTTTCGACGATAATTTTGAACATATCATTTTTAATGAAATAAGTGTTTCTAAGCCTAATATTGATATTTTTTATAATTCTTCTAGTGGCGAATCGACTTACATTTATTCTTTAGTATTTTCGATAAGTGAACAACTTTATCAATCTTTCACTATCAATTATCAAATTGATCCTGATGTTGGCGAACAAAATTATGCGATTATGCAAGTAGTGGCAATCATCTTACCGATGCTTACGATATCGATGATTTTTTCTTCGACTTTGCAAGTTTGTCCTGAAGCGATCGCTGGGGAAAAAGAAAGAGGTACTTTATCTTCTATCTTGGTGACACCAATTAAAAGAAGTGAATTCGCGCTTGGTAAAATACTCGCTTTAATTTTAGTTTCTTTAGTGTCTGGTACGATCACAGGCGCGGGCTTACTTATCTCTTTACCGCGTCTATATGGAAGCATGGGCTCTTTTGCTATGCCGCCTTCTTCTTATATTCTTTTGTTTTTAGTGCTATTAACTCTCGTAATATTTTTTGTCAACGTCGCCATGTGCATTTCTACTTTCGCTAAGTCTATTAAAGAAGCGACTTCTTATCTTGGCCCGCTTCTTATCGTCTTCATGGTCATCGCGATGTTACCGGGCTTCCTCGATGTCTCTAATATCGGCTTTGCTTTCGTTCCAGTGTTAAACGTCTCTTACGTCATGTCTTCGATAGTCTATGGCACGGTCGATGCCATGTATTTAGCGTTCTCTTTACTTTCTAATATTATCTTCTCTCTTATTTTTATTCTCATCGATGTAAAATTATTTAAGTGTGAAAGTGTCGTCATGCGTCAATGAAAACTTATAAAGATATTAAAAATAAAAAGATAGTTGTCATCGGTTCACCAGGAAGTGGTAAATCTTTTCTTTCGACAAAATTGCATGAATATTTAAATATCCCTATCTATTATCTTGATCGCATCTATTGGCATGAAGATTGGGTTAACACTCCGTTAGATAAATTCATCGCTTTGCAAGAAGAAATATTAAGAAAAGATGAATTTATCATCGATGGAAATTATCTATCGACGATCGAAATAAGATTGAGCAAAGCTTCGACGATTATTTTCTTAGATTTACCTAAGGAAGTATGTTTAGAAGCAGTGAAACAAAGAATGGGACAAAAAAGGACGGATTTTCCACCTTTTCTCAAAGAAGAATTAGATGATGAATTCGTCCATTCCATCATCTTCTTTGAAGTGGAAAGTAAGCCAATTATTTTAAAATTATTAGACAAATATCAAGATAAAGAAATTGTCGTGCTGCACTCACGCGAAGAGGTAAATAATTTCTTAAACAAATAAAAATAAAATTTTAAAATAATTGAACCCACTCCTAGATGTAGAAATTATACAAAAACCTATTCCTTCTTTAATTACTTTTGAATCCACTAATGGCACTTATGCCGATGTCGTTTTAGGCGATGAAATACGCGTGACGAACGAAAGACTGACGACTGATAGCATTTATAAAGGCAATGTCCGCGTTTACGTTTTAGTAAATTCTTCTACTGAAATTTAAGTCAAATTGGTGGCAATACAACCTATTTACATTAGATTGACGATTGTTATAAGTTTAATTAAATACTTTGTATTTAACAATTGGTTTCAATAAAATTTAAATTAATTCAGTAAAAAAATATTGATTTATCATCTAATTTCGTGCTTTAATATTATCGGAATGGAAATAGCGAGGAAAGAAAGATAATGTTACCTAACGTCTCGAAAAGACAGCTTGAACGATTCCCCCTTTATTTGAATTATTTAAAGCAAATAAAGAAAGAAGGTGAAGTTTACATTTCTTCGTCTACTTTAGCTAAAGCTCTAGGATTAAAAGAAGAAAAAGTAAGAAAAGATTTACAAGCTGTTTCTCGTATCAAAGGTAAACCACATCTTGGTCGTGAAATTAAACCTCTCATCAAAGATTTCGAATCTTTTTTAGGCTATGCGAATGTTAATAACGCTATTATCGTCGGTGTTGGACACCTCGGTGAAGCGTTTTTAAATTATGCCGGTTTCGCTAATAGGGGTTTAAATATCGTCGCTGGTTTCGATATCGATGATAGAAAAGTTGGCTACAACGTCAATAATATCCCTATCTATCATATCGACCGTCTCAACGATTTAATTAGTGTTTTAGATGTGAGTATCGCTATTTTAACTGTTCCTAGTCAAGTCGCTCAAAAAATGAGCGATGTTTTGGTGCAGGCTGGTATTAAAGGTATCTGGAATTTTGCACCGACCCATCTACGTGTCAGCGGAGACGTCGTCGTCGAAAACGTCGATTTAGCGGCTTCGCTTGCCGTCTTATCATACAAATTGGAAACTAAGTTTTAAGGAGGTTAAAAAACTTATGGCCAAAGAACCCGTCGACATCAACAAAGTGAACGAGGAAGTCGATCGCCTCGTCCAAAACGGGAAAAAAGCTCTCGATGAATTTTTAAAACTTAATCAAGAGCAGATCGATTATATCGTCGCAAAATGTTCCGTAGCAGGTCTAGACCATCACGGCTCACTTGCTAAACTCGCCATCGATGAAACTAAACGTGGTGTTTTTGAAGATAAAGCGACGAAAAACTTATTCGCTTGCGAATATGTCGTTAATAACATGCGTCATTTGAAGACTGTCGGAGTCATCAAAGATGATCCAGTGACTGGTATTACCGAAATCGCTGATCCTCTTGGTGTCATCTGTGGCATCGTACCTGTCACTAATCCGACAAGTACTGTCATCTTCAAATCTTTAATTTGTCTAAAGACTCGTAATCCAATCATCTTCTCTTTCCATCCAAATGCACAAAATTGTTCGATTGCAGCAGCAAAAATTATGCTAGAAGCAGCAGTGGCGGCGGGCGCACCAAAAAATTGTATTCAATGGATTGAACATACTTCGATGGAAGCTACGAACGCTTTAATGAATCATCCAGATGTCGCTACTATTTTAGCGACTGGCGGAAATGCGATGGTTAAAGCCGCTTATAGTTGCGGTAAACCAGCGATGGGCGTGGGTGCCGGTAACGTTCCTGCTTACATCCATAAATCTGCCAATGTCGAACAAGCAGTTAACGATATCGTTTTATCAAAAGCATTTGATAATGGTATGGTTTGTGCTTCTGAACAAGCAGCAATTTTTGATAAGGAAATTAGCGAACAAGTCATCGGTTTCTTCAAAAAATTCCACGTCTATATTTGTAATGAAGATGAGAAGAAGAAATTGTCGAGATTTATGTTCGGTTACGCTGTCGGTGATGAAGGAGTGGAAAACGCTAGACTTAATGGTGATGTGGCTGGTAAGAGCGTACATTACATTGCTGAACAAGCTGGTTTCAGCGTGCCTAAAGATACTTCCATCATCGCTTGCTGGTGTAAAGAAGTTGGACCAAAAGAACCATTATCTAGAGAAAAACTTTCTCCAGTTCTTGCTCTATTTGAAGTCAAAGATGAAAAAGATGGCTTTAAATTTGCAAAAGCGATGGTCGAATTTAATGGCTTAGGTCATAGTGCGGCCATCCACTGTAAAGAAAAAGCTATGGCAGATGCTTTTGGTGAAGAAGTAAAAGCGATGCGTATTATTTGGAATTCTCCTTCGACTTTTGGCGGTATTGGTAATGTTTACAATTCATTCCTTCCATCATTGACGCTCGGCTGCGGTAGTTATGGCCATAACTCCATCGGCGGGAACGTCAGCGCAGTCAATTTATTAAATATTAAGAAAGTCGGCAAAAGGAGAAATACTATGCAATGGTTTAAAGTCCCATCAAAAATTTATTTTGAAAGAAATTCTATTCAATATTTATCTAGTTGCCGCGATGTTAATAAAGTGTTCATCGTCGCTGATAAATCGATGATGGAATTTGGTTTTGTCAATAAAATTATCGATCAATTACGTCTAAGACGTAACGAAGTAACAGTGCAACTATTTTTAGACGTCGAACCTGATCCAGATATTGAAACGGTGAAAAAAGGTGTCGAACTCATGCGCAGTTTCGGCCCAGATACAATTATTGCTTTAGGTGGTGGTTCACCAATGGATGCCGCAAAAGGAATGTGGTTATTCTACGAACATCCCGAAGTTAATTTCGATGATCTAAAACAAAAATTTATGGATATTCGTAAACGTGCTTTCAAATATCCTGAACTTGGTAAGAAAACTAAACTTATTTGTATTCCAACAACTTCCGGTACTGGTAGTGAAGTGACACCATTTGCTGTCATTTCCGATAAGAAGAATAATAAGAAATATCCTCTTACTGATTATTCTCTTACTCCGACAGTGGCAATTGTCGACCCTGAATTTACGACGAATCTTCCACCTCGCCCAACAGCGATGACGGGAATGGACGTCTTAACTCATGCGATGGAAGCTTACGTTTCTGTTCTCGCTAACGATTACACAGATGGTTTATGCTTACAAGCTATCAAATTAGTGTTCGAATATTTACCACGTGCAGTGAAGAATGGTAAGAGTGATTTAGAAGCAAGAGAAAAGATGCACAATGCTGCAACTATTGCTGGTATGGCATTCGCGAATGCTTTCTTAGGTATGGTTCACGCTATGGCGCATAAAGTTGGAGCGGAATTCCATACAGTACACGGTTACACATGTGCTATCTTACTTCCACATGTCATTCGTTATAACGGAACAGTTCCTTCCAAATTGAGCGTCTGGCCAAAATATAATACCTATCACGCTGATAAGCGTTATCAACAAATTGCACAACTTCTCGGCTTGAAGGCTTCTACTCCTGAAGAAGGTGTCGCCTCTTTAGCGGAAGCAGTAACTAAACTTATTCGTGAAATTGGTTTAAGTCCTAACTTCGCCGATCTTGGCATCGATGAAAAAGCATGGAATGAAAAAGTGGAAGAAATTGCTGTCTTAGCTTATGAAGATCAATGTTCACCCGCTAACCCACGCGTGCCGATGGTCGAAGATATGGTGGCAATTTTAAAGAAAGCTTACAAAGGAAACTAATTATTATGACTATTGCGGTTTGTGTTGGTTCTAGTTGCCATTTAAAAGGCAGCTACGATGTCATTGAACTCATGCGCCGCTACATCAAAGACAATCATCTTGAAGAGAAGGTGGAATTAAAAGCCACCTTCTGCCTCAAGAATTGTGGTGTAGCAGGTGTTTCAATCAAAGTTGATGACGAAGTCATCACTGGTGTGACTAAACAAAATTTTGATGAAGTATTTAACAAATATATTTTGTCACGTTTATAAGGAGGAATAATCTATGGCTTCTCCCTGCTTAGAATCGAGGACGAAAGATTGCCAAAATTGTTATAAATGTATTAGGCATTGTCCAATTAAAGCTATATCTTTTGCTTCTAATAAGGCTAGTATCATTCAAGAAGATTGTATTCTTTGTGGTAGATGTTACATCGTCTGTCCTCAAGAATTAAAAGTAGTAAGAAATGATGAAGAAAAAGTTTTAAATTTATTAAAAGATTATGATTGCGTCGCTAGTGTCGCCCCAAGCTTTATCGCTAATTACGGGGTGAATTTTTCTTCTTTAAAGAAAGCTTTATTAGCATTAGGATTTAAAGACGCTGAAGAAACTGCCATCGGAGCGACAATTACGAAAAGAGCATATGATGAAATGTTAGATTCTAACGCTCCTGATGTATTAATTTCTTCTTGTTGTCATTCGATCAATTTACTCATTCAAAAGCATTATAAAGAAGCTCTTCCTTATCTAGCGCCGATCGATTCTCCTATGATTGCTCATGCTAAAGATATAAAGAAGAGATTAGGCGCAAATAAAAAAGTTATTTTTATCGGACCATGTATTGCAAAGAAAGATGAAGGAGATATCTATGCTAATTTTATCGATGGTGCCATCACTTTCCTTGAATTAGATCATCTTTTAGCGAAGAAAGAAATTAGTTTAGAAAAAGATGAAAATATTGAAGTTAAAGAACATTCTAAGGCTCGTCTTTTCCCAATTAGCAGCGGTGTTTTAGAAACGATGGAAAAGAAAAACGATACTTATTCCTATGTCTTCGTCGATGGGGTAGAAGAAGTTAAAAGAGTTCTAGAAGATGTCATCGCTGGCAAAATTCATCATTGCTTCATCGAGGTTAACGCTTGTCATGGTGGCTGCGTAAATGGACCTATTATCGATGGTAATTCGCATAACTTAGCAGCTTCTTCCTTACTTGTGAAACAAAGTGCTGGAAAACTTGATTTTAACGAACCAATTTTAACTAGTGAAGAAGCTCATCATGACTATAAACCATACAATGTAAGGCATGCGAGACCGAGCGAAGAAGAAATTCAGGCAACTTTTAAAAAGATGGATAAAGTCGATCCTAAAAATCGTCTTAATTGTGGTTCGTGCGGTTACGATTCTTGCCTTGAAAAAGCTATTGCCATCATCCAAGGTAAAGCAGTTGTCGAAATGTGCTTACCTTTCCTTATGGCGAAAGCTCAATCATTCTCAGATAAGATCGTGGCAAATTCACCAAATGGGTTAATGGTCTTGGATGAAAATTTTAAAATTCAACTTATCAATCACGCGATGTGCATGATTTTAGGTGTGCACTCACCTCGTGATTTAATTCAAAAAGATGTGTCTTTGATTTTAGATCCGACACCATTTTCAGAAGCTTTAGGTGGTGAAAGAATTTACGAAAGAAAGATGTATCTTACTGCTTATAATAAATACGTTACTCTATCGGTAAATTACGATGAAAAATATCACATTATATTCGTTCTTATGAGAGATATTACTAAGAGCGAGTTAGAACACGCAAAAAGATTGGAAATTGTTCAAAAATCCGTGGATATTACCGATGAAGTGATTAAAAAGAATATGCGTGCGGTACAAGAAATCGCTTCGCTTTTAGGTGAAAGTGCGGCTGAAACTAAAGTCGCTTTATCGTCTTTAAAAGAGACATTAGAGGAAGATGATGATAACTAATCGTTACGTCGTAGAAATCGCTAGTTTATCAAGAAATCACGTCGGTGAAGAACTTTGCGGTGACAATGTACAAATTCTTTCGCCTGATGAAAAAACTTCCATTCTCGTCTTAGCTGATGGTTTAGGAAGTGGCGTTAAGGCTAATATTTTATCGACCCTTACAAGCGAGATGCTTGCGACGATGATGTCGAATAATGTACCTATTGAAGAATGCGTACAAACTATCGCTATGACTTTGCCAGTTTGTAAGGTAAGAGGAGTGGCCTATTCGACTTTTTCTATCGTCAAAGTTAGCGATTTTAAAAACGTTGAAATTTATAATTATGATAATCCCACTCCCATCATTTTAAGAGATGGTAAAATTTTTCCTATTTGGTGGGAAACATCGCTCATCGAAGGAAAGAAAATTGAAAAGGCTAAATTTGAATTTAGACCTTATGACACAATTGTCTTAATGAGCGATGGGGTGATGCATGCTGGCATTGGTGAAACATTAAATTTTGGCTGGGGGATGGACGAAGTTAAATCATTCGTTTCGACACTTTATGATAAGTCTTATTCTTCTAAAGCTTTAGCGACGATGCTAGTAGATCATTGTGATGAACTTTACGCAAGAAAACCAGGCGATGATACGACCGCGGCAGTTTTAAGACTTAGGGAAAGAAAACAAGTTTCTTTGTTGATCGGACCTGCTTCAAATAGAGAAGATGATAATATGATGTTATCGCTATTCTTTGCAAAAGATGGCGTCCATATCGTCAGCGGCGGTACGACTTCGAGCATTGTTTCTCGTTATTTAAATAAGCCTTTAGATTACGCCTTAGATTATTTGGATAAAGATATTCCACCTATCGCTAAGATTGAAGGCGTCGATTTAGTGACCGAAGGTGTCGTCACTATCAATAGAGTTTTAGAATACGCGAAAGATGTCTTAGACAAAAATGAAAAATATTTTTATTGGTCATTCCATGAAGATGGAGCCTCACGCATCGCTAGATATTTATTCGAAGATGCGACTGATATTGATTTTTATGTGGGATGCGCTATCAACCCGGCACATCAAAGTGAAGATATGCACATCAATATTAAAATTAAAATGCGTTTAATCGAAGAATTAGCGAAATGTTTAGAAAAAATGGGAAAGAAAATTAAAGTTAGTTACTTTTAAGATAAAATATAAAGAGAGGTGTAAGATATGGAACCTAAATTTGATACGAATGTACAAGAACTAAAATATAAAGTTTTAAAAGAAGTAGCCAAATCTTATTGGGATGGAACTTTAACTGAAGATTATAACGAAATTCCTAAGAAAATTATTCCAGGACCCAAACCTTCGATGCGTTGCTGCATCTATAAAGAAAGAGCTATCGTCTTAGAACGTATGAAGTTGGCTCTCGGTGGCAATAAGAATATTGATAATGTCGTCGAAGTCATTAATATTGCCTGTGATGAATGCCCTCTAGGTGGTTATGAAGTCACGAATAGATGTAGAGGATGCATCGCCCATAGATGCGAAAAAGCTTGTCGTTTACATGCGATTAGTTTCGATGAAAAAACTAGACAAGCTAAGATCGACAAAACAAAATGTGTCAATTGCGGAATGTGTGCGAAAGCTTGCCAATATGATGCAATCGCAAATTTTTTAAGACCTTGTGAACAATCTTGTAAAGTTAAAGCTATTTCTATGGGAGAAGATTATGCCGCTAAGATTGACGATAGTAAATGTGTCCAATGTGGGGCTTGCGTCTATCAATGCCCTTTTGGAGCTATCATGGATAAAAGTTACATCACTAAAGCTATCAATATTTTAAAAGGTTCTGATAATTTGACAAAATATCCTGTCTTCGCTATCGTGGCGCCTTCTATTTCTTCGCAATTTAAATATGCGACCTTAGGTCAAGCTATTACCGCGATTAAAAAGCTCGGTTTCCAAGATGTCATCGAAGCGGCGTTAGGAGCGGATATGGTAGCGTATCACGAAGCGAAAGAACTTGTGGATAAAGGCTTTGTTTGTACATCTTGTTGCCCAACTTTTGTTGCCTATGTCCAAAAATATTTCCCTAAATACGCTGATAAAATTTCCCATCAGCTTTCTCCGATGGCAACGATCGCTAAATGGGTGAAAGAAGAACATCCTGATGCCAAAGTCATGTTCATCGGACCTTGCGTTTCTAAAAAGAAAGAAACGATTGATAAAGTTAGTGATTACGTCGATGTCACATTAACTTTTGAAGAATTACAAGCTTTAATTGATTCACGTGATATCGATATGACTACTTTAGAAGAAAGCCCATTAGATAATGCTTCTTATTTTGGAAGAATTTTTGCAAGAGCAGGCGGAGTAAAAGATGCAATTATTGAAGCGCTTAAAGAACAAAATGCCAATTTTGAATTGAAACCTATCAATTTCGATGGGCTAGAAAATGTCAAAAATGGTTTAAATCAAATTAGCCGTGGCCAATTAGATGTCAACTTTGTTGAAGGTATGGGCTGCGTCGGTGGGTGCATCGGTGGACCGTGTTGCTTAACGCATGAAATGCGCGATAAGAATGACGTCGATAAATATGGTAAGCTTGCAAAAGAAAAGACAATTGAGCAAGCAATTGAAATCTTTTCACCGATAAAATAGTTTATAATTAAAAATATGTAAAAAATAGATTTGAAAAAGGAGATTAAAATTATGAAAATCTACGTTTGTTTACTTTGCGGATACGAATATGATGAAGCGAAAGGCGATCCTGATGGTGGTATCGCTCCTGGTACAAAATTTGAAGATATTCCCGAAGATTGGGTTTGCCCAATGTGTGGTGCCTCTAAAGAAAATTTTGTCTTGAAAGAATAAAAAATTAGTTTTAAAAAAACTAAGAATAAGAATATTTCAATATTTTAATTTTTTTCCAACAAAATGGCTGATTCAGTTGTTAATAAAGTGAGAGATGAAGAAACTAGCCTCGTCTTAGAACAAGCATTTCTCTCCCTCAAGTCCGGTGATATGCGTGGTTTCGACACGATTTATAATCTGACGAAAAAACGCATCTACGTCACAATTTACGTCATCTTCCGTGACCAAATGATTGCTGAGGACTTGATGCAAGAGACTTACGTTGCTCTTCTCGAAAAGATCGATAAGATTCATCACTCGGTGAAAATCTTACCGTTTCTGACCGAGATGGCTAAAAATCTTTCCTTTAATTATCTAAAGAAGATGAAAAGGGAAGAAGAATTCCATAAGACTTTGGAAGATTCTAGCTATCATCTCGACTTGCCAGCGGATGGAGGAATATTACTTCAACAAATCGAAGAAATCTTGAATGATAGGGAATATATGGTCTTCACTTTAAAAGTCCTAGGCGATTATTCCTTCAAAGAAATTTCGAAGATGAAAAATATTCCCGTTGGGACGCTTACCTGGCTTTATCAAGAAGCGAGGAAGAAACTAGAAAAGAAGTTAGGAGGTCAATATGTTGGATGAAAAGAAATTGAGAGAAGATATTCTTCAACAAATTGATGAAAATGCGTTGACGAACGTACAATCATCAAAAATTTTAGCTTCTTATCTAGAAAAGAAAGAAGCGAAGAGCAAGAAACATTCTAAATTGCTTAAAGGTTTGATACCTTCTTTATCCTTTGCTCTCGTCTTAGCGATCGTTATTCCTGTCGGAATTAAATTTGGTATGAACGGAGAAGATCCAAACATTCCTCCTATTCCTCCTAGTCCAGTGACACTCGCGGGCTCAAATGAAATTGCATTTGGCGTTTTAAGTGCAGCGAATTTAAGCACGCATATCGATAATTCTTCCCCCTTAGGGTTACGTAAGTCTTTAAGAGTCATCGATGTCGATACGTTAGATGAAAAAGTTCAGATGATCAATCCTTACATGTACACTGCAGAAGAGATGCTCGATGCGAACATGCGTTTAGATGATAAATACGATATTTATTATAATGAAGATGTCGGCTATGAATCTTATCAATATAAGATGATTTACGACGATAAGTCGACTATTTTCTATTTCAATGAATCAAAACTTCCTGATGATAATGATTGGGACGAAGATGAAATTGAAGAAGAATTTAGATTAGATGGTCTCATGTTACTTCAAGATAATTCTACTTACGAAGTCATAGGAAGCCGCGAATTAGAGCAAGAAAGCGATGAGCAAGAATATACTTTAAATTTAAAAATCTACTTCGATGAAAATCGTATGAACTACTTAGAAGTGAAAAAAGAAGTGGAGCAAGAAAGTAACGAATACGAAGAATCTTATAAATATACGCGTTATGAAAATAGACGTGAAGTGAGTGAAATCGAGTTAAGCTTCGAAGAAGAAGATGGTGATTACGTCGAAATTGAAACGTTCGATCGCAATTCTTCACAAGTAGATGGTGATTTCATCGTCAGAAAAATTAGTCATAGCGAATTAAAAATTGATTATGCATTGAGCGATGAACATTCCTCGATGCAAGTGCTTATCGAAAATGAAGGTGCAAGTTATCATTATCTCGATTCTAGCGTTGGTTACGATAAGACTTACGCACGTAAATAATTATTAAAATAAAATAAAATTAACAAGGTCACCTGCGGGTGATCTTTTTTATTATAAGAATTAATATTAAAAAATATTTAAAAAAATATAAAAAAAGTTATTTACTATGTAAATAAAATAAAAATATTTCACAAAATATAAAATTTTTCCAATAAATCATCTAAGTTCGATTGTTATATAGGTGAAAGGCAGGAAACTGAATTATGAAAAAACTTAAAACTCTTATCTTACCAGCATTAGCCGCGACGTTCTTAGTCGGCTGTGGTTCCCCAAATGGCACTGATTTCATCAACGGGGATACGGCTAAAGAATCTATATATGCTTTTGAAGCTGTCACTTCCATCGGTCTATTAAGTGAGGCTAACACCAGTGCGAATCCACAAGGTTTAAGAAAAGCTATCCAAGTTGATCAAACTCTCGTCGATTCATTAAATACTTACTTACCGACGATCGAAAGCGCACTTAAAGGTGAAAGCTTACTCACTAATACGGAAGTGATGACGAGCGATGATCCTAATTATCAAGTAAAACAAGTTATTACTTACTCGGATATGAATCTACAAACGTCTACCATCACGATGTATTATAACGAAACGATTATACCGGATGATGATTGGGACGACGATGATGATTGGGATGATGAACAAGAACAAGAATCTTACATCGAAGGTGTCATCTTAGTCGATGGTGTCTCCTACCGTATGAGAGGTGAAAAAGAATTAGAAGGTGATGAATACGAAGTTAACTTCCGTTACATCTTAGACGATACTTCTTACATCTTAGTGGAACAAGAAATTGAACGTGGCGAAACTGAATTTGCCTACACTCTCGTTCAAAATGGTCGTAAAGTTTACGAATATAGTTTAGAAATCGAAGGCCATGAAGTCTCATTAGAGATGGAAAGTGGAAGAAGTGAATATGAAATGACTTTCTTCCTCACCAGTCGCGATGGTAAAAATCTCATCGGTTGTCACTTAGAAGATGGACGCGATGAAGAAACTATCTTCTTTGAAAAGATCGTATCGGCCGAAGGTCAAGTTACTTATCAACAATACCTCCCTACTACCAAATAAATACCACTCTTAGTAAGTAGACTTTCGGAATTAATAAGGTAGGCTCTAAAGAGCCTACTTTTTTCCTCCATATTTAGTATCATATTTGTTCTATTCTGTTGATAGACAATAAAAATAACGCTATGTTATAGATGCTATGTAGTTCCTAGCGGATATGGTCCGAGGGTAGGACCTAAAAAAAGAAATCCCGAATGATAGCTTGGTTAACCAAGCTTTTATTTATGCCTAAAATAGAATTAAGAAAATTGACGCAAAAATTTTATGATGATTATCCACAGAGTCTTTATCCTGAAATCGAATATAAATTAGGAAGACCTTACGTTATTTTGCTCGTCAAAATTAGAAAAAAGACTTTTGCGATTCCTTTTCGCACAAATATAAAACATTCAAGTTGTTATAAATTCAAAAGCACTAAGCGAATCACCAACTCATCAACTGGTTTAGACTTTTCAAAAGCCGTAGTCATTATTAAAAAAGAACATTTAAGTGATTTAACGTATATTGATAACAAAGAATATGTTTATGATTACGTTCATTACAAAAGATATGGTGGAAATAAATATATTGAAAAACGTTATCGATACACGACACTTAAGTATTTCAACATTGACTAGATTAATAAAATTTTAAGTTAAACTTATTTGACGCCGTAGCCTGCTTCTTTAATTGCAACTTTAATCTTTGCTTCGTCAAGATGTTCGCCTTTGATCGTAGTCTTTCCATCTTTTAAAGAAACATCGACACTAGTGACGCCTTCTAAAGCTTCGATTGCTTTTAAAACATGCATCTTACAATGTTCACACATCATACCGGTGACGATAAGAGTAAGTTCTTCCATTGGTCTTTCCTCCTTTCTTTCTATATTAATATGTTCAACTTTCTTTATTTTAAAGAAATTGATAGTTAAAGCATTTAAAACGACGAAGACGCTTGAAAATGACATGCAGAGTGCACCGATCATCGGCGTTAATTTAATACCGAAGGATGGATAGAATGCGCCTGTGGCAAGTAAGACACCGACGACGTTATAAATAAACGCCCAAAATAAGTTTAAGGCAATGGTGATCATCGTACGTCTTGAAAGTCTTATGACGTTAGCGACATCTAATAATGAATCTTTAATTAAGATAATGTCGCTCGATTCGATAGCGACATCGCTTCCACCTCCTATAGCGATACCAATATCAGCACTCATGAGGGCAGGAGCGTCGTTAACGCCATCGCCGACCATCGCCACTAAGCCTTTATTAAAATGCTTAGCTTTCGTCTCATCAACTATTTTCTTCTTCTCATCTGGCTTTACTTCAGCGATGATATTTTCTATACCGACTTCATTTGCAATCGCGCGAGCGCTTTTTTCCTTATCGCCTGTAAGCATAATGACTTCGATACCGCGTTTTTTAAATAAAGCAATCGCTTGTTTTGCATCTTCTTTAATTTCATCTTTGATGGCGAGTAACGCTAAGATTTTTTTGTTTTTAGTTAAGAACAAAGTAGTTTTACCTTGGCTTTGTAAAGTAAGATACGTTTCTTTTATTTGTTCGTCTAAGTTAAGTAAACCTCGATCATTTCCAAGATAAATTTCTTCATCTATATAAGTAGCAATTAAACCTTGTCCTTCAATCATTTTAAAATTTTTGATAGGTAGAGTTTCTTCATCTTTAAAATGAGTTGTGATAGCTTTCGCAAGTGGGTGATTTGAATAAGTTTCTAACGAATAAATAAGTTGATTGATTAAATCTTTATCTTCATCAAAATAGATGATGTCTGTAACATTTGGATGGCCTTTTGTAATAGTGCCAGTTTTATCTAATAAAATAGTTTTAATTGCACTTGAATGCTCTAAAATCTCCGCATTTTTAATAATTAAACCGGCTTTTGCTCCTTTTCCGACACTGACCATGATGGCGACTGGTGTCGCTAAACCAAGAGCGCAGGGGCATGCGATGACTAGGGTAGAGATAGCGAAATTAAAGGCATCTTCAAATGGATATGAAGCGGAAATAAAGCCGATGAAAGTTGCGATTGATATAAGTAAGATGATAGGAACGAACCATAAAGCTATTTTATCGACGAGTTTAGAAATTGGAGCTTTAGAGTTCGATGCTTCTTCGACAAGTTTAACGATTGTTTGAAATGATGTGTCTTCATATTTTTTGGTGGCTTTAATGTGAACGTAACCTGATTCTAAAGTAGTGGATGCAAAAACTTCATCATCATTTTGCTTGTAGACAGGTATTGATTCACCAGTAATATTAGCTTCCATGAATGAACCATTACCTTTGATGATCTTTCCATCGATTGGAACCATATCGCCTTGTTTAATGACGATGATATCACCGATACCTACTTCATTTACGTCTTTAACAATTTCTTTATCGTTTTCTAAAACGTTAGCCTTTTTAGGTGAAAGATTAATAAGTTTAGAAATAGCATCAGTGGTCTTGTTTTTGGCGAGATGTTCGAAATATTTACCTAAGCTTACTAAAGTAAGAATCATCGCGACGCTATCGAAATATAAATTATGAACGTAAGTATGTACTAAATCTAAGTCCCCATGACCTAAACCATAGCCAATCATGAAGATAGCGACAATGCCATAAATTAAAGAAGCGCTCGCTCCTAAAGCGACGAGTGAATCCATGTTCGGGTGCAATTTAAATAATTTTTTAAAACCACTCGTAAAATAATGTGCATAGAAAATTAGAGAAGGTAAAGTTAATAAAAGTTGTGAGAAAGCGAGAATTAAAGCATTTTCATCACCGACGAAAAAGAAGGGCTGAGGCCAATTGAACATTGGGCCCATGGCAAAATAAAATAAAGCGATCATGAAGATGAAAGCAATGATTAATTTGATTAATTGATAATCTTTTTTCTTCTTCGAAGAACTTATCTCTTTGCTAACATTATTTTCATCTTTTAGATTAGCGTCGTAACCTACTTTTTGAACAGCTTTGATAATGTCTTCAATGTTCAATTTAGTTTCATCAAAATCTACTTCCATCGAATTGGTGAGCAAGTTGACGTTACAACTTTTAACACCATCTAATTTGCTAACAGCATGGTCGACGTGAGCTTGGCAAGATGCACAACTCATCCCGATGATATCAAATTGTTTTTTCATCAATCTGAATACCTATTGATAAGTGTTTGTATTTCAAAGACGATGGAAGTATCGCCATCTTCAATAGCTTTGCTAATGCAAGAATGAAGATGTTTTTCTAGCATTAAATTTGCGATGCTTCTTAAAGCTTTAGAGGCTGCGAGCAATTGGATGATGATATCTTCGCAGTAGCGATCTTCGTCGATCATCGTTTCGATACCTTTAATTTGACCTTTGATACGAGCGAGACGATTTTTTAAAGTTGTTTTTGTTTCTTCATCACGAATCGTTTTCTTTTCTTTCATACGTCTTTCCTTCTTTCGTTTTTTATAATATACCCCTATTAGGTATAAAGCAAGTTAGATGATTTTTACTTTAAAAAATGTTTTAATGGTATTAAGAAAAAAAGGAGAATTTATATGCACGTTGTCATCGTAGGTGGGAATGCTTTAGGCGCCTCTTTAGCGGCAAGACTTAGAAGATTAGATGAATTAGTAAAAATCACTATCGTCGAAAAGAAAAATTACGTCAGCTTCGCAAATTGTGGTCTACCTTATTTTTTAAGTGAAATTATTCCTAGTAAAGATAAGTTATTTGTCACACCTGTAGAAGAACTTAAAACTAAATATAACTTAGAAGTATTAACGGAATGTGAAATGCTATCTTTAAATTGTGAAGATAAGAAAATCATCGTCTCACATTTTGGTAAATTACAAGAAATTCATTTCGATGAACTCGTCTTAGCGATGGGAGCAAAAAATAATGTCCCACCTATAAAAGGATTAGAAGAAGTGGAATATTTTTCTTTGAACAACGTCGAAGATGCACTAAGTTTAAAAGAAAATTTAAAAGATAAAAATAAGATTGCTATCGTAGGTGCTGGATTCATCGGTTTAGAAATTTTAGATAATATTTTTGATGATGAAAAAGAAATTCATCTTTTTGAGGCGAGCGAAAGAATCGCTAATATGGATGAAGATATGTCTTTAATTATAAATAATGCACTTGTTTCTAGCGGGTTACATCTCCATTTGAATTCGTTCGTAACAAATGTAAGAAAAGAAGATGAAAAGGTAGTTTTAATTGATAATCATGGTCAAGAAGATCGATTTGATACTTTAATTATCGTCACGGGAGTAAGACCTAATATCGATTCTATCAAAGATAGTGGTTTAGAACTTATCGACGATAGATTTATTAAAGTTGATGAGAATTTAAGAACAACTCACCCACATATTTACGCAGGGGGAGATTTGATTTTATCAAAAGATTTTATTTCCCATAATGAAGTTTATGTCCCTTTAGCGGGCTACGCTAATAAGGATGCAAGAATTATTGCTAATAACATCATGAACTTAAAAGAAAGAAGACCAGAAGTGCTTAGAACAAGTATTTTTAAATTATTTAATCTAGCGATTGGTCGAGTTGGTTTAAGCGAAGATGAAGTGAAGAAATTAGGTTATAAATATCAAGCTTTATATTCTTTACCTTTCAATCATGTCTCTTATTATCCAGGAGCGAGCCGTCTATTTATGAAAGTCATCTTTAAAGACGATGGGCTCATCTTAGGCGCGACTATCATTTCTAATGTCGATGTGGCAAGAAAGATTGATACCTTAAGCGCACTTATGCGCAAGAATGGGACTTATAAAGATTTGATGGATATCGATTTATCTTATTCGCCAGCCTTTGGAAGTGCAAAAGATGGTTTAAATATGTTAGGTTTCATGTTCGATAATATGAAAAGATTAAATTTAAAAGTGATTGATCCATTAAGTTTTTATAGGAATAAAGATGAATATTACATCCTAGATGTAAGAGCAAGAAATGATTACAGAAAATTCCATTTTAAAAACGCTATTAACGTTCCATTTAGTGAACTTAGAAATAATTTAGATAAATTAGATAAATCGAAGATGATTTACGTCATTTGTTATACCGGTGTATCTTCTTATAATTCTTGCCGCATTTTGATGAATCATGGATTTAAATGCACGAATGTTCTAGGTGGGCATACTTATTTATCTTTGATGAACTTGATGAGAAATTAACTTAAAAAGAACAAATAGGTGACTAATTTACCTCTTTAATAATATTTTTCTATTAATTAGAAAAAGTTTTCATCTATAATAAAGTTAACAGGTAGGTATGTTCTATGGATGAAAATTTAAAGCCTCTATTTACCCCTTGGAAAATTGGAAACGTCGAAATTAAAAATCGTATCGTTTTATGTCCGATGGGTGGAACTTCTCTTTTCGGCTGGATGAGACCGAACAGTTTCGATGAAACAGCCGCGAACTTTTTCTTAGAAAGAGCTAAACACGATGTTGGTTTAATTATTCCTGGCATCGCTCCTTTGAAAGATCCAATCTTAGGAAGATGGCTTTATCAAAATAAGAAAATGTTTAAAAAGCTTAAACCTTTCATGGATGAAATCCATAAGGAAGGAGCAAAATTATTTGTTCAATTAACGGCTGGTTTCGGTCGATCTTTCGCTATTACTAAACCATTAGTGTTATTTTTGAAATGTAAACCACTAGGTTTTTTATGTAAGCCCTTCGTCAATGCTTCTTATCTTACAGCCTCACCTTCTAGATTGCCTTCTAGATGGGCGGAAGATATTACGTGCCGCGAGATGAAAGTTAAAGAAATTCATAAACTAGTGGAAGCTTACGCTAAGACGGCAAAGTTATGCAAAGAAGCAGGTGTAGATGGAGTAGAAGTTCACGCTGTACATGAAGGCTATTTACTAGACCAATTCACGACAAAATATACGAATTTTAGAAAAGATGCTTACGGTGGTTCTTTTGAAAATCGTTACCGCTTCGCTGTCGAAGTAGTAAAAGCTATCAAAGAAGCGTGTGGAAAAGATTTCCCAGTTTCTTTAAGATATTCAGTCACTTCGAAGACGAAAGGCTTCTGTAGCGGCGCTCTTCCTGGTGAGAAATTTAAAGAAGTGGGAAGAGATATGGAAGAATCAGAAAAAGCAGCGAAATATTTACAAGATGCGGGTTACGACATGCTTAACGCCGATAATGGGACTTACGATGCTTGGTATTGGGCTCATCCACCGGGATATATGCCAACGAACTGCAATTTAGAAGATGTGAAACATATTAAGAAATTCGTCGATATTCCTGTCGTATGTGCTGGTAGAATGGATCCATTGATTGCTAGTGAAGCGATTAAAAATCATGAAATTGATGGTATGGGTGTCGCTAGACAATTCCTCACCGATGGTGAGTGGATTTCTAAGATGAAAGAAGGTAATATCAAAGATATTAAACCTTGTATTCTTTGCCATAACGGCTGCTTTTCCATGGCACATTATAAAGGTGTTGCAAACGATGAATCGTTGAAAGAAGTGAAGAGCATGTCAAGATGCGCTCTTAATCCGATGACGATGAATCGTAAACCTTACAATTTAAAATTATCGAAACATCCAAAGATTGTCGCTATCGTCGGTGGTGGTATTGGTGGTATGGAAGCCGCCTTAGTGTTAAAGAAGAAAGGCCATACTCCTATCATCTATGAAAAGAGCGATCATCTTGGTGGTGTGTGGGTGGAAGCTTCTAAACCATCTTTCAAAGAAAAAGACCGTGAATTATTAGATTGGTACTTACGTGAAATTAAGAAGAATAATATCGATGTTCATCTTAATTACGAAGTAAAAGATGTCACAAATCTTGGAGCGGATGAAGTCATCATCGCGACTGGGGCGAAGGCTAATCATCTTCATGTTCCAGGAAGCGAATTAGCGATGGATGCTTTAACTTATTTAAAAGGTAAGAAAGTTGGTGAAGAAGTCGTCATCATCGGTGGGGGTCTAACGGGATGTGAAATCGCTTACGATTTGTATTTGCAAGGCAAAAAACCTATCATCGTCGAAATGAAAAATGATCTGATGGCGCAAGCGGGACTTTGTTTAGCTAATTCAAGTTATCTAAGAGATTATTTTAAATGGAAAGAAGTACCAGTTTATCTCGAATCGAAAGTCGTCGAAATTGCAAAAGATTACGTCGATATTTTAGATAAAGATGGAAAGAAAATTAAAATTCCATGCGATGATGTCATCTCTTGTATCGGCTATCATCCTAATCCTTTGATGAAGAAAAAAGCACATGTTCACATCGTTGGTGATGCAAATAAAGTGGGCAATTTAAAAACGGTCATCTGGGGTGCTTGGGACGTTTGTAGCAAAATTAACTAATTTAAATTAAAAACATTATTTAAGGAAGAATGCTCTAAAAAAGAGCATTTTTCTTATTTTATAAGCATATTTAACAATTTTGATCAAACATTGTGCGATAATGTAGGCAAAGGAGGATTAATTATATGTTAATGAATAGAAAAGTTGTCATCATCGGCGATGGTGCGGTCGGTTCGACTTTAGCCTATACTTTATTGCTTCAAGATTCAGTCAATGACATCGTCATCGTCGATTTGAATAAGAATAAGGCAGAAGGGGATGTCCTAGATATGATCCATGGTATGTCTTTTCTCAATCCTAAGAAAATAAAAGCTGGCGATTATAGCGATATCAAGGATGCACATATTATTGTCATCACCGCTGGTGTGGCCCAAAAAGAAGGGGAAAGTCGTATCGATTTATTAAATCGCAACTTAAAAGTTTTCGATTCTATCATCGCTTCGATGAAACCTTATTTAAGCGATAACGCTATCGTGATGGTCGTCACTAATCCTGTCGATATTTTATCTTATTATGTCTACAAGAAATTAGGCATTCCTTCTAACCGCGTCATCGGAAGTGGAACAGTTTTAGATACTTCTAGATTAAAATCTTTCATTTCGGAAGATACAGGTATCGATCCACGCAATGTGCACACTTTCGTCGTCGGTGAACATGGTGATAGCGAAGTGGCGTTGTTTTCTTCAACTTCAATTGCAGGTTTGCCCTTGAAAGATTTTTGTAATAACTGCAATAGATGTAAGTGCAAAGGCTTATCCAAATTTAACCTTTTATTAAAGCAAGTGAAAAATGCGGCTTATGAAATTATCGATAAGAAAGGGGCGACCTATTATGCAGTCGCTTTAGCGGTCGCTAAAATTATTGCTTCTATCGTCGATGATACGCATAGTATTCTCACGGTATCAACTTACGTGAAACGTTACTTCGATGGAAAGATTGAAGACGTCTATTTGTCTTTACCTTCAGAAGTTGGCTCTAAAGGGGTCATCCGTATCATCAATACACCATTTGATGAAGAAGAAAAAGAGGCTTTAATTAAATCTTCTACGACCTTAAAAGAAAAAATCCGTCTCATCGACGGACTTTGATGTGTTGATAAATGGGAAAAAATGAAGTTAACCTTTTAATCCGTTAGCTTGTCTTTCCATGTTTTCGACGACGACATCATAAATTTCTCCTAAACTGGCGGCGTATTCTAACACTTTCCAAGGAGTGTTCGTGTGAAAATGAATTTTGATCAATTCATCATCGCCGACGGCGAGTAAACAATCGCCTTCGATGTTATTTGTGATGTAGTCGTTGATGGCATCTTCATCGAGGCCTTTTCCTTCGATGAGTAGTTGCGTATCAAATTTGAATTCGAGCATAAATCAATACCTCACTTGTCTAAATTATAACGAAATTTCTGCAATTTTTCATAAAAACATCATTTGATTTATCAAAGTCAAGTAAATATTTGCTAAAATATTAACGTTCAAGGAGGAATTTAGTTTCTATGGAAAAAGATTTTGTCTTTCATAATCCGACTAAAATTTATTTTGGTCGTCACGCTATGACGCATCTAAAAGATGAATTAGAAAATTATGGCGAAAATATCTTGCTTGCTTATGGTGGTGGTTCCATCAAGAAAAATGGAATTTATGATGAAGTGATCAAAGCTTTAAAAGAAACGAATAAAAATATCATCGAATTTAGCGGCATCATGCCTAATCCGACACTTAATAAGATGTTAGAAGGAATTGAATTAGTGAAAAAACATCATATCGATCTCATCTTAGCGGTCGGCGGTGGTTCCGTTATCGACCTCGCAAAAGGGGTAGCGGCGTCTACTTACGCAAGCGGGGATGCTTTTGAAAGATATTGGCTAAATAAAGAAGCAGTCGATAACGAATGCGTTCCAGTTGGGGCAATTCTTACTATGGCTGGAACGGGAAGTGAGATGAATGGTGGTTCGGTCATCACGGATGAAGATAGAAAAATTAAAGTTGGAAGAGTTTTTGGCTCTTATAATTATCCTAAATTTTCTATCCTTAATCCTCTTTTCACTTTAACTGTACCAAGATATCAAATGTTATCTGGTATCTTCGATGCTTTCTCTCACCTCATGGAACAATATTTTTCCGATACCGATAATAACGTGACCGATTACTCACTTGAATCTTTGATGCGGGCTTTAATCGACGCGGCAGATGTCGCCATTGAAGATAAAGATAATTA
Source organism: uncultured bacterium (assembly GCA_949285455.1). Classification (GTDB taxonomy): domain Bacteria; phylum Bacillota_I; class Bacilli_A; order RFN20; family CAG-826; genus CALVUG01. The sequence continues at coordinate 73,714 of CASDXP010000004.1, forward strand.
TGAAGCCCGTTCGAACATCATGTGGATTTCCACTTTAGCGCTTAACACTTTAACTGGTTTAGGTAAGAGTCAAGATTGGGAAGTGCACGCTATCGAACATCAAATAAGTGCTTACACTGATTGTGCGCATGGCATGGGCTTAGCCGCTATTTCTCCGGCGTATTACCGCTATATTTATCCATTTGGGATCGATAAATTTAAACGTTTTGCGGTGAATGTTTTTAAAATTGATGCGGTCGGAAAAAGCGATGAAGAACTCGCTCTTGCAGGGATTGATGCTCTTGAAAATTTCATCGTTACGCACGCTATGCCTAATTCGTTAAAGAAACTTGGGGTTCCACGTGAACTACTTTCTAAGATCGCTGATAGTGCGGCTTTAGGTGGGGGCTATAAAAAACTTACGAGGGAAGATGTTTACGCCATCTTATATAACGCTTATGAACGAAAATAATCATCTTTACGATTGTATTGTTTTAGGGCTTGGCCCAGCGGGCATTAGCGCTTCCGTCTACCTTAAACGTTACGGGGACGATGTGATCGCTATCGGCTTAGATGGTGGTTCTTTAAAAGAAGCGCATGTCATCGATAATTTTTATGGCTTATTTCATCAGCGTGGGGAAGATATTTTAAAACTTGGTTACGAGCAAGCAAAAGCGCTCGACATTCCTTTAAAGTTTGAAGAAGTAGTGGATATTGAGATTTTAGATCACGTCGTCATTAAGACAAATAAGGATATCTATTACGGGAAAAAACTTTTCCTTGCCTTAGGAAGAAATAGAAGAAGACCTAATATTAAGAACTTACGCAGCTTTGAAGGAAAAGGTGTCTCATATTGTGCGACGTGCGACGGCTTTTTATATCGTAATAAAAGAATTGCTATCTTAGGTGAAGGTGGCGAACTGATGAGAGAAGAATATGACGTCTTAAAAAACTTCACCAAAGATTTATTCGTTTTAACAAATGGTGTAAAGATTGATTATTCTAATGCGATAGATAAAGAAATTTCTTCCATCGAAGGAAAAGATACGATTGAAAAAATCGTCTTCAAAGATAATTCAACTTTAGAAGTTGACGCTCTATTCATCGCCAGTGGAGTGCTAGATACTTTTAAATCAGCGAAGAAGATCGGCCTTGCCTTAGATGAATTAGAACAAATTAAAATTAATGAACGCTATCAGACGAATGTTCCTTTCATCTTTGCGGGTGGAGATATGGTTGCTGGTATGAAACAAATCGCTAAAGCGGTGGACGATGGGATGAAGGCGGCTTTTTACATTCATCAAGATTTAAAAAATAGTGTTTAATATCTTTCTATATTGATATATCATAAGGCTATTAAGAGGTGATTATATATGCTTAAATTCGTCAAAAAAATCTGTTATTTATTCGCTAGTCTAGCTTCTCTTGTCGCTGGCTTCATGCTCTTTTTAAGTCCAGTTTCTTTTAACATCGGTGAACACGTTGAAGAAATTGCGTGGGGCGAAGTTTATTTTCCTGAAAATGGGAACGGAACTTATGTTCCTTTCATCGCTTTCATCGCTTTAGTGGTCGTGGGCATCGTCTTATTATTCTTATTTTTCTTTCCACGTCTTTCGCGTCTTCTTGAAGTGCCAGTCGTCGCCATCAGTGGCGTTTCTATTGGCTTATTGGCTTCGACTTCCGCTTTCTATGCGAACGCTCAACTCATCTCATCTTCTATGGGGGGCGATATCATTTATTATTCGAATGGTTTAGGCGTCGTATGCGGTATCGCTCTAGCGGCTTTAAGTCTCATCTTAGTCTTCTTTGGTTCAGCCATTAAGAGGTAATTAGTTATGTTAGGATTAATGTTATTAGGTCACGGCTTTGAAGATAATGAAGCCTTGACGACACGCGATGTTTTATTACGGGCTAAAATAAATGTCTATACGACTTCTTTAGATGATAGTAAAGTCGTCGTCTCTTCGCACGGCCTCGCGGTCATGAGCGATCTAAATTTAAAACAAGCTATCAATTTAGATTACGATTTTATCATCTTACCAGGCGGATTAAAAGGTGTGAATAATATCTTAGCTTCTAAAGAAGCGCTTAGTTTAATTGAAAAGATGAACGCTCATCATAAATTAATTTTTGCTATATGCGCTGCTCCATCAATATTGATTAAACTTGGATTATTAAAAGGAGTACCTTTTACTTGCTTTCCCGGCTTTGAAAACGGTAATGAAGAAACTTACTTAAAAGATGAAGGAGTGGTCGTAAGTGAGCGTTTCATCACCGCAAAATCGATGTATTATTCGATCGACTTTGCCCTAGCGATCATAGAAAAATTATTAGGTAAAGAAAAAAGTATCCAAGTTTTAAAATCTTTAAAAGGTGAATGAAATATTCATCTTTAATTGCGCCTATAGCTCAACTGGATAGAGTACTAGACTTCGAATCTAGGTGTTGAGGGTTCAAGTCCTTCTAGGCGCGCCATATTAGAAGGACATGTCTGATACATTCTTAGTCAATGATTAGGGGTGTGCAGACTTTTTCTTATTATTAGATAGTACAAGTAAAGATATCCACATTTACATATAAATGCCTATTGAATTATCATCTCCGTAAATGAGGTGATTTTTTATGGGATACGGCCACAGATATTATTCTGAAGCTGAGAGGCTTAAAGCTGTTAAAGGCTATATGAATGCAGGTATGCCTGTTTCTAAATATGCTGAAAAAATCGGAGTTAACGCAAGAACTCTTAGAGATTGGATACGGGCTTTTAGAAGCTTTAACGGAGGTTTTATTAATGTTACCAAAGCCGCAAATGATCCAAGTAAACTAGTTACTAATTATGGAATGGAAATAGAGGCTCTTGAAGACGATAAAGAAGATTTAATTAAAAGAATCTTTAAACTCATCAACGATATGCTTATTTCTGGCGATGAATATCAAGAAGAAGTTGCTCAATTAAGTTTTTTAGAACCGCTTAAAGCTGAGCACGAAGATGAATATGAATATTCTGAAGTAATGTTACCAGAGACAGTCAATATATTTGAAACTCTTGAATACTAAATGCTTATAGCGAAAAGAGGAAGGGAATTATTATCATAACCTCCTTTCCGCTATTTCTTTCGAGAGAGGTTCCTTTCGGTGATTCTCCTCACTTTATTGGCAGGAACTTTTAAAAAAGTGTTATCAAAATAAAAATTAATAATACAAAGTATTAAAATCATTTAAATAAATAACACACAAAATTGTAGGTATTTTCACACAAAAAATAGTTGTTTTGTTGTTTTTTCTGTGTTTAAATTAATTTGTCATTCAATAGCTATGTTTGAACGACTAGGAGGTTTATTATGGCAACCACTTTTGGAAAGGAATTACGTAAATTACGCATTGATAAGGATGAAAACATCCACACAATGGCAAAAAAGCTTGGAATCTCGATATCTTACCTATCAGCTATCGAAGCCGGCAATAGAAATATTCCAAGCGGAATGGTCGACAAGATCATTAAAAAATATCACTTAAACAAAGAAAGGAGTGAGATTATGAGACAAGCCGAGGCTGAGTCTGCTAAAGAAATCGATATCGATTTATCAACTGTTTCTGTTGAACAAAGAAAACTGGTTTTTGCTCTATCAAGGAAACTCAATGATATCTCAGATGAAGAATGTCTCGATATTCTCAATAAATTAAAATAATATGAGCAAAAGTCGCGTCAGCCCGATGAGTAGGGCAGCAATTAGAAGTTATGCAATGAAGATTAGACAATTATTAGGGTATAAGAATACCGATTTTATCCATGCTCCCAAATTGTTTGATGCATTATCAATTCTATTTGCAGAGCAAGGACTCGACTTTGACTATAGAATTATGCCTGATGACCATGAAGTCTTCTACGATAAAGAGGAGGCTTATACTGATATGTCAACGGGTATTATTTATATTAAAGAGAGCGTGATGGAACAGGCTTGCAGAAGAGCATATGGAAGAGGGGCGTTTACACTAATACATGAATTAGGCCATTATCTTCTTCATTATTTACAAAATGACGTAAGACTAACTAGAGTGGCAGATGATGTATTTGTTCCTTCATATTGTGATCCTGAATGGCAAGCAGATACATTTGCTTCTGAGTTCCTAATGCCTTATGAAGAATGTGTCAACATGAATGAAGAAGAAATTAGAAAGACATATCACGTTTCTAGAATGGCAGCGGAGGTGAGATACAAAAAAATTCAAGACGAAAAATACAGATAATGAGTGCAAAAAAATCACAATTGCTGGAACAATCGTGATTAGAGATATGCTGAAGCACATCAGGTAAATATATATATTAGCATATCTCAATTGAATTATGTAGCACGAAAAACGTGCCGAGGTTTATTGAAATATGTTAAGAAAATGTACAACTCCCTATTTAAGGGACGTCTACTTAGCATACCTCATCGCTAATGCTAGGCGTACAAAAACGGATGAATATCCGATAATTGAGGCTTGGATGGTTGCCACTGAACCACCCAAAGAAATCATACAGTGGGACAGAAGAGGAGATGTCATTGTTTCTCAAGAGACAGCGATATCGTTTTATTGCCAAGATCCAGGATTTCAACCAGTATTGAACAATCCTAAAAATTATGTAGATAAATTAAAACAATATCAATGCGTTATTGGGCTTGATGCATCACCGTACGATAACATGCCCATCGTTGTCCAAAAGAGCCAAATATATCTTAATCTAGCTTGTACATATTATTATGGTTCGCAAGGAATAAAGGTTATCCCAAATGTTAGATTAGGAGATTACAGAACTCTTTCTTCATTAGAAGCATATCCACACCACACACTTATTGCTATTGGCACTCATGGATTCACTAAAAGACTTGATAATCGACAAATTTTTATCGAACAGGTTCAAAGAATAGTTGATGAATTAGAGCCAAGTGGTATATGCGTATATGGTCCAGCTTCTGATGAAATATTCGGATATGCTAGACTAAAAGGAATCCCTATCTACCAGTATGATTCCTACACGATGAAAGAAAACGCCAAAGATAAAGAGCGCAAACTTCCTGAGGTAAAACATGAAGGGTAAGAGTGTATTATTTGCTTCCATTAGATACGGCGCATCATCTGGCGACGTATCTTACATGGGTCGTGGAAACAATTCGACTTTTGCTAAGAATGTTTCACGAAGGAAAGATATTGATGTTGATGGCAATTTTGATATAATTGCACATGGCACATCAACATTCATTCAAATTGAAAGCGGAGGAAAAACGCACAACATAAGCGCAAGAGAAGCTGCAAAACTTATAAGAAAGACTCCAGGCTACAAACAAAGCAAATCGATTCGTTTGTTGTCGTGTAATACAGGTGCCGTTGAAAATGGTTTTGCACAACACCTAGCTAATGCGTTAGGGAAACCAGTATATGCTCCAAATAAATATATTTGGGCTACACCTAGTGGAAATCACTTCATTGCTGGTAAAACTAGCGAAGGTAAACCAGATTATTCGATTAAAGGTGATTTTATAAAATTTGTTCCAGGAGGAAAAAAATATGGCAAAAAATAAATGCCCAAAATGTGGCAATACAATGAAAGTAGTTCATGAGCCAGGTTCTGTTGCTTGGGTTTGCACTTACTGTGATTATAGTGAGGCGACAACTGAGTCGGATGCATTGCATAATGATGAAACAATTTATTCATTAACATTGCTTGATAACGATTCTACCAATCTTGATGTTGTTAAAGCCTTATCTAGATTCACTGGATTGAATTTCATGCAAGTGAAAGATTTGATTAACAACCCAAAAGAGATAGCGCATGGTTTCGCTTACGAAATATTAGAAAAGAAAAAGTATTTAGATGATAACGGAATACGCTATCACATAACCCCATATTTTAAATACTAATTAATACAATTGCTGACACAAACAAAAACACCCACATTTCCTCAATATTTACTGTGGATTTGTGGGCTTTTTTTGATTAATAGGAGACAACTTTGTAATGTAATTTTTCTGGTCTTAAGCGTCTATCTAAATCAACTTTACCAGTCAGTAGTGGTTCTAACTCAATTATCTCTTTACGATATGTATCCCTAAAAGATTCCCACCTAGATGTGTACGAATATTCAAACATCGTGTGCGAAAATTTGAACAGTTACTTTAAATATTGCTTAATTGATAGTGATTTAGGTAGTTTCTCTGACCAAGGTAAAAGATCATCGATAGGTAACTTATTAATATTTTCATCTTCAAGTAGTATTTATTGCATAACATCATGATCAAATTGATCGTCTTGATTTAACTCAAAAACATTTCTAAATGTTATAATAAATTTATGTGTACCGCTATTAGTAAGGAAAATTTATTCGGACGAAATTTAGATTTAGATTATTCACTTGATGGAAAAGTAATTTTTATTCCGAGAAATTATTCTTTTACTTTTCTTCATCTTGGCAAAACTAGCCATCATTACGCTATTTTAGGTATGGGTTTGTTAATTGATAACTATCCTTTATATTTTGATGCTTTTAATGAGTGTGGTCTAGCAGGTGCTGGTTTAAATTTTCCAAATAATGCTAAATTTAATGATTTTATCAAAGATAAAAATAACTTATCGCCTTACGAATTATTGCCGTATGTTTTGTCACATTTTAAAAACGTTGATGAAGTGGAGGCTTTTTTAAATACCGCTAATCTTATCGATGTAGCGTTTTCTAAAAATTTACCTCTCGCGCCTCTTCATTACATTTTTGCTGATAAGAATAGATGTATCGTTTTAGAGCAAGATAAAGATGGATTACATGTTTATAATAATCCAGTCAATGTTTTAACTAATAATCCAATATTTCCTATTCATCTAAACAATGTGAAGCAATTATCAAAAATATCGAACGAATATTTTAACGGTCACGTTAAAGCCTTAAATATTATTCCCGATTCTGTCGGCTTTGGTTCTTTTGGCTTACCAGGTGATTATTCATCACGTTCAAGATTTTTAAAAGCTGCCTATTTAACTAAGTATGTGAATTTACCAGATGATGAAGAAAAAAGAATTGTCACATTTATTGACATGTTACAACAAGTAAGTTTTATCGATGGAGTGGCATTAAGCAAGAATAATCACTATGAAAAGACTTTGTACTCATCATGTATGAATTTAAAAAATTTAACTTATTCTTATCGTCTAGAATACAGCAGTAAAATCAATACTATAAAAATGATAGTGGATGAAGAAGAAGTTATAGTTTTTTAATTAGGTGGCAAACTCATCGAGGTGTTCTAGTAAGTTGGCATTGTTAGTATTCTTTTATTGATTGAATTAATTAAATTAATTCATCTTAGTTTGTTCCATTTACATTTGCTTACATTTCATAGATTAAAGTCTTTTATAGTACATGAAAAAGTTGATTAAATTTCAAGTAGAAGAAAAAGATAGCTAGGTTGTGATGAGTTCGTGACCTAATGTTAGTATCAAATATGATAATAAATTGTTAATTGAAAACAAAGTGCAACGAACCATTTCTTAGTTTTGCTTCTGCCTTTTTAATTAACAAATAAATTAGTACATTATTGGCTTATCTTTTATAATGTAAAAATAAGGTGTCTATGCTAAACTTATCAAATTTTAATTACTCAAAACAAACTGCTGAAATTAATGCTAAAACTAAAATGATTAAACTTTTTGATTATTTTGATGGTTTTTTTAGCATTAAGAATTTAAATGCAAAAAATATTCATAGTTTTTTATTTCCAAAAATAAGTCTAAAAAAGCAGTCGTACTTTCTAACATTGAAACGTTGTTGAAAGAAACATTCACTGATTTTGATTACCCACGTGAATTGTTAAAAATAATATTAGACATGAAAAATGACGTTAACGGATTTGAAATTTTTTGCCGCGAGAAGGATAAATTAAATTTTTTTCGTGCATTAGTGAAACATTGTCTTTACAAAGCTTTGCATAATGATTTTAACTTTGAACCTAAGATAAACTCTAATGATGAAATAACGTATTTAAAAGACATTATTCGCTTACAAGAAGATAGTTTTTCTTTATTTTTCTTCCGCGGTCACGAAAATATTTCTTGGGAAATTTCTCCTTCGTTAATTAGAAATTTAAATGCATTTAATGGAAAAGGCTTATATTTGGATATCGATTCGATTTGCGAACTTTATAACGAAAGGGGATACTCTAATTCTTTGATTAGCAAATATATTAAGTTTTTTAAAGGTTGTCCTATCAAGAATTCAACCATTATTGATTATCACTTCTTTGCTTGGATGCAACACGCTGTTTCTTATAGCCCTCTCGTAGATTTTACAAGTGATTATATGATTGCTCTTTCTTTCGCTATTAAAGCCAATAATCCAAGCACATTTTTATATGATGATTCATCTGTCTATATTCTAGAGTTACCTGGTGATTATAATGTTTGCAAAGATATCAACCGAATTAATAAAATAATTACTAAAATGCATATTGTAGTTCTAAAATCTAGAATTAAACCAGGTACAACATCTAATTTAAAAGATGTTGAAGGAAATACACACATTATCGATTTTTCTTCTTATTCAAAAATAGTAGATGAACTAGTTCCTAATTTCATCATCATCGATATCCCGACGAATGATTGTATGATAAGACAAAGAGGAAAATTTATTTTGTTTTATGATTATGTTTCTGTCGGTGGAAAGATGTTTCTTGTGTTAGGAAATAAATTTTCTTTTATAAGACATAAAATATTAGCAAAAGACAAGGTAGCGTTACTAGAGTGGTTAGATAAAAATGCACCCGATATTAAGAATAGTTATCTAATGAATCCTTATGCGATTTTTAATGATTAAGCATATAATTATTGTATTAATGTAGTATCCTTTCAAACTTGTTACTTAATTTTAATGGATTAGCAATGCAAAATTGATAGCGTTTTCTTTTTGTAGGTAAGTCCTACTTTGTTAATTGCCTTCATTTTAGCATCCTCCATACTTTATTGCATTAAACATTTTAGCTGTTTCATA